>JAKAXL010000016.1 GCA_021816585.1 Pseudomonadota bacterium
CCCGAGCGCCCCAGCGGCGGGCGCAGCGGCAGGTCGGGGTCGGTGTTCTTGGCGACCAGGTAGAACTCCAGCTCCGGCGCCACGACCGGCTGCCAGCCCTGCAGTTCGTACAGGCGCAGCACCTGCTTGAGCACGCTGCGCGGCGCGTAGTCGACCTCGCTGCCGTCGCGGAAGTGGCAGTCGTGCAGCACCTGCGCCGTGGGGTCGGCGGCCCAGGGCACCGGGCGCACCGTCGATGGATCGGGCACCAGGTGCATGTCGCGGTCGGCCTCGCTGATCAGTTCGCCCAGGCCCGGCTCGTCGGGCCAGTTGCCGGTCACGGTGACCCCGAGGACGGCCTCGGGGAGGCGCATCCCCCGGTCCTGCGTGAACTTGCTGCGGGGCAGGATCTTGCCGCGCGCGACCCCGGTCAGGTCGGGAACCAGGCACTCGACCTCGGTGACCTGGCGGCGGTTCAGCCAGTCCTCGAGTTCGTGGAACTGGCGCAGGCGCGCTGCGGGGGAACCGGCGGCCGGCGGCGCCGCGGCGGGGGCCTGGGGCTGATGCCGGGAGGAGGGTGGAGGCTGCTGGGCTGGATGCATGGACAGGTCCCGGTGGGTTTCGAAATGCCACGGCCTGCGTGCCGCGGTGCTTCGACGCCCCGGGACCTGCCCGGAAAGCTTCAGCCGCGGCTCAGGCGGCCTCGGCGTGCACCGGCCTGAGCAGCTGCGCCGGCGCGACGTGACGCTGCGCGGCGTGGCACCGGCAGGCGTCGCCGAAGGCCTGGAACAGCGCGCGCGAGACCGGGTTGTCCGCCGCCCGCCATTCCGGATGCCATTGAACCGCAAGCAGCAAACCAGGCGAGCCCGAGTGGACATAGGCCTCGACCAGGCCGTCGGGCGCGAAGGCCTGCGGCTGCAGCCCGGGGGCCAGGCGCTTGATGCCCTGGCCGTGCAGGCTGTTGACCTGCCACGACGAGCAGCCGAGCAGTCGCTCCAGCCAGCTTCCGGGCACGGCGCGCACCTCGTGGGCCGGCGCGTACTGCTGTTCCAGCGGCAGGCTCTCGTCCTCGCGGTGGTCGGCATAGCCGTCGGTGCGGTGCACCTGCTGCAGCAGGCTGCCGCCGAGCGCGACGTTGATCTCCTGGAAGCCGCGGCAGATCCCGAACACCGGGATGCCGCGCGCGATCGCGGCGCGGATCAGCGGCAGCGTGGTGGCGTCGCGGTCGGGGTCGGCCGGGGAATCGGGGTTGTCGAGGGATTCGCCGTAGTGGTGCGGCTCGATGTTCGACGGCGAGCCGGAGAACAGCAGGCCGTGCACCGAGGCCAGCACGTCGTCCACCGGCGTGCGGGTGCCGAAGGCCGGCAGCAGCAGCGGCAGGCAGCCGGAGATCTCCAGCAGCGGGTCGACGTACTTGCGGGCCACCGCGTGCACCTGCTGGCCGCGGAGTTGCTTCAGATCGGTGGCTACGGCCACCACGGGAACTGCATGGGACATGTCGCGAGCCTGGCTGCCCCGCCCTGTGGCAGCGATACGACAGCGGCCCGCACGATGCATCGGCCGCGTGCCGCGGACCGCTGCTGGCGCGCACCGCCGCCATCCGCTCGCCTGACGCGGCCCGGTTGCGTTGCATCTGCAAGGCACCTGCGGCAGGCGGTTACATGACGGGAGTGTGATACCCCGAGAGTTTCCGCCCCTTGCCCCGAAAGTGCAAGGGCAAACCCTGATAGCGAAGGGTTTGCCCTTGACTGCGGCCCCGCCGGCTGCCTCAGGCCGCGGCGTGCGCCACGCCGGCCAGCTGCTCCATGCGGCCGGTGTCGGCGCGCAGCTCGTCGGCGGTGCCGTCGTACAGCACGCGTCCCTCGCCGAGCACGTAGGCGCGGTCGGCCAGTTCCAGCGCGCCGAACACGTTCTGCTCGACCAGCAGCACGGAAATGCCCTCGCTCTTCATGCGGGCGACGGTGCGCATGACTTCCTGCACGATGATCGGCGCCAGGCCCTGGGAGGGCTCGTCGAGGATCAGCAGCTTCGGGTTGAGCAGCAGCGCGCGGGCGATGGCCAGCATCTCCTGCTCGCCGCCGGACAGCCGGCCGCCCTTGCTGGTGCGCCGCTCGTGCAGGCGCGGGAACAGCTGGTAGACGCTGTCGATGTTCCAGGCCCCCTGGGTCTGGTGCGACACCAGCAGGTTCTCGTGCACCGACAGGTGGCCGAAGATGCGCCGGCCCTCGGGCACGTAGCCCACGCCGGCGGCGGCGACGCGGTGCGCCGGCGCGCCGGTGCTGTCCTTGCCGAACAGCTTGATCGAGCCCTGGCGCGGCGGCGTCAGGCCCATGATCGAGCGCAGGGTCGTGGTCTTGCCGGCGCCGTTGCGTCCAAGCAACGCCACCAGCTCGCCCTCGCCCACCTTCAACGAGACCCCATCGAGGATGTGGCTCTTGCCGTAATACGTGTGGATGGAATCGACTTCCAGGACCATGCTCATCGCGTGGGTTCCCTCATTCAGTTCTGCTGCCCGAGATAGGCCGCCTGCACCGCCGGATTGGCGGCGATCTCCTTCGCGTTGCCCTCGGCCAGGAAGCGCCCGTTGTCGAGCACGGTGATGCGGTCGGCGATGCCGAACACGATCTCCATGTCGTGCTCGACGAACAGCGTGGTGATTCCCTGGTCCTTGTTCAGGCGCTTGATCAGCGCCGTCATCAGCTGGGTCTCCTCGTCGCCCATGCCGGCGGTCGGCTCGTCGAGCAGCAGCAGCTTGGGCTGGCGCGACAGCGCGATGCCGATCTCGACCACGCGCTGGTCGCCGTGCGAGAGCTCGCCGGCGATGCGGTCGTCCTTGCCGGTGAGCCCGACCAGCTGCATCAGCTCGTCGACCCGGTTCTCGATGGCCGCGCGTTGCGCCCGCGACACCCACGGGCGCGCGCTCTGGCCCATGGCCACCTCGGCGGCGATGCGCAGGTTCTCGCGGACGCTCAGCGACAGGAAGATCTCGGTGATCTGGAAGGTGCGGATGATGCCGCGACGCACCAGCGAGGCCGGGTTGACGCGCTGGATGGCCTCGCCGTCGAACACGATCTCGCCGTTGCTGGGCGGGAAGAAGCCGCTGATCAGGTTGAACAGCGTGGTCTTGCCGGCCCCGTTGGGGCCGATGACCGCGCGCAGCTCACCGGCCTCGACGTTGAGGGAGATGTCGCTCAGGGCCTGCAGCGCACCGAAGCGGCGCGATACGGAGCGGAGTTGAAGAAGGCTCATGACCGCACCTTGCCCTTGCGTTGCAGAAAGCCCATGATCCCCATCGGGAAGAACATCACCGACAGCACGAAGATCAGGCCGATGACGGTCATCCAGTTGTTGGTGACGTTGCTCGCGTAGTCGCGCACCAGCACGAAGATCGCGGCGCCGACGAAGGGACCCCAGAAGTTGCGCATGCCGCCGAGCACCGCGATGATCACCAGGTCGCCGGACAGGTTGTTGCTCAGGCTGTTGGGCGAGGTGAAGTTGTCCAGCAGCGCATTGAGCCCGCCCGCCAGCGCGACGATGAAGCCGGAGATGGCGAACGACGCGGCGGCGTAGTAGTGCACGTTGACGCCGAGGAAGCGCAGGCGCTTCTGGTTCTCGCGCACGGCGACGAAGCTGTGTCCGAGCGGCGAGTTCAGCACCGCGTAGATCAGCCAGGCGCCGAGCGCGAAGCACAGCAGCACGAGGTAGTAGAAGCCCGTCGACCCCAGGGTCCAGGTGACCCCCGGCAGCGCGTGGATGGCGTGCCGCGAGAAGCCGGTGAGCCCGTCGTAGCCGCCGGTGACGGAGGCCCAGCGGATGGCGACGAAGTAGAACAGCTGCCCGATCGCGATGGTGATCATCGCGAAGTAGATGCCGCGCAGACGCACGCACAGCGGCGCCAGCACGGTGGCGATGATGCCCCCGGTCACCGTTCCCACGAGCAGCGCCAGCGGCACGCTGTGGGTGGCGTGCTTGAGCATCAGCCCGACGACGTAGGAGCCGATGCCGAAGTAGGCGGCATGGCCGAAGGACAGTCCGCCGGTGAAACCCAGCAGCAGGTTCAGGCCCATCGCCGCCAGCGCGTAGATCAGCACGCGCGAGACGATGTCGGTGTAGCCGCCGACGTGGGTGATCCACAGCGGCAGGGAGATCAGCACCAGCGCCAGCACCAGCGTGCCGGGGTGCGGGCGGGTGGCCGGGCCGCCGGCGCCGCGCGCCGGCTGCAGCTTGGCCGCGGATTGGCTTGCACTCATTCGAGAAGTCCCTCCTGACCGAGCAGACCGCGCGGACGCACGATCAGCATCAGGCCCATGAGCAGGTAGATCACGGCCTCGCTGGCCGACGGATAGAAGGCGGTGGCCAGGCCCGAGGCCAGGCCGATCAGCAGGCCGCCGATCAGCGAGCCGAGCAGCGAACCGACGCCGCCGACCACGATGGCCACGAAGGCCGGCATCAGCAGGCCGTCGCCCATCGTCGGGTCGAGCCCGAGCTGGCCGGCGGCGAGGATCCCGGCGATTCCCGCGAAGATGATGCCGATGACGAAGTTGGCGGTGCGCAGCAGGTAGATGTTGACGCCCAGCGACGACACCGTCTCCAGGTCGGCGTTGCCGGCGCGGATGCGGATTCCCAGGCGCGTGAAGCGCAGCAGCGCGAACAGCGCTCCGGTGCCGATCAGCGCCACCGCGACCACGAACAGGCGGTAGCCGGTGAGGAAGAAGTAGGTCTGGCTGAGCGGGTGCGCCAGCGCGTCCGGGATGCTCAGCGGCACGCCCACCGGGCCCCAGATGGTGCGGATCATGTCCTCCATGATCAGCGCCAGCCCGAAGGTCATCAGCAGCGAATACAGCGGGTCGCGCTTGTACAGGCGCCGCACCAGCAGGATCTCGACGACCAGGCCGAGCACGCCGGACAGCAGCGGCGCGACGATCAGCGCTCCCCAGAAGCCCAGGTGCGGGGCCAGGGTGTACGCGAGGTACGCGGACAGGGCCATGAAGGTGCCCTGCGCGAAATTGATGGTGTTGTTCAGGCCCAGGATGAGGGCCAGGCCGAGCGCCAGCAGGGCGTAGAACGCTCCCGTGATCAGCCCGTTGAACAGGTTGAAGACGATGACGATGCTCACGAAGATGACTCCGCGGCGGCCGGTGCTGGCACCGGCCGCCGTTGGGTGTGAAAAACCCGATCCGTCGAAACGGGATCAGAGGCTGGGCATCTTGCAGCCCATCTCCGCCGCCGACTTCGCGATCGACGCGCCGGCGACGATCGTCGACACGTCGAACAGGTCGGGGTACTTTCCGCCGCTGTTGACGTGGCCCGGGAACATGCTGATCAACAGCTGGTGGTCCGCGGCACGGTACACCGGCAGGTGCGGTTGCAGCGCGACTTCGGGCGGCAGTTCCAGGCCCTCGAGCGCCTTGATCACCTTGACCGTGTCGGTGGACTTGGCCTTTTCCACCGCGAGGCGGAAGGCGTGGGTCGTGGCGTAGCCGAACCACACGCGGGCGGTCGGGTACTCACCGTTGTGGGCGGCGGCGAAGCGCTTGACGAAGTCCGCGACGTGGGGCGTGCCCGGCTGCTTCCAGTACCACTCCATGGTCCACCAGCCGTAGCGGGCGGCCGGCGGCAGCGCCTGCGCCTGCTCGAGCTCGAACAGCGCGCCGCCGACGGCGATCTGCTTGTCGATGCCGAACTGCGCGATCTGCTTCATCGCGTTGACCTGGTCGTTGCCGGCCAGCAGCAGGCACAGCACCTGCGGCGACTTGGCCTTCACGTCGATCAAGTAGGACGAGAAGTCGGTGGTGCCCACCGGCGCCAGCGCGCGGCCGACGACGGAGCCGCCGGCCTTCTTGATCTGCGCTTCGTAGTCGGTCTGCTCCGACTTGCCGAAGGCGTAGTCGGTGGTCAGGAAGTACCAGCGCTTGCCGAACTTCTTGAACAGGGTCTCGAAGTCCCCGGAGGTCAGCATCCAGGTGGTCGAGCAGGTGCGGAAGGTGTAGGGGTTGCACGAGGTGCCGGTCAGCGAGTCCACGTGACCGCCGGTGGCGATGAACACCTTCTTGTGGCGCTGCGCGAACTGCGAAACGGCCAGCGACGAGGCCGAGTTCACGGTACCCATCAGGAAGTCGACCTTCTCCTGGCTGACCAGGCGGGCGCATTTGTCGACGGACGTGCCGGGGTTGCCGGCGCCGTCCTCGACGAACACCTGCAGGGGGCGGCCCATGACGCCGCCCGCCTTGTTGATCTCGGCTTCGGCGAACTTGGCGCCCTTGATCTCGCTCTGGCCCAGCGCGGCGAAGGTGCTGGTGATGGGGTCGACAAGGCCGATCTTGACCGGGTTCTCGCTGGCGGCCCAGCTGACGGCCGGAGTCGACAGCAGGGTGGCCACGCCGGTGGCGCCGGCGGTCTTCAGGAAGTCGCGACGATCGAAATCGCCGCCGACAAGCCCATGCTTGCGCGGATGCTGCATTGCGGTCTCCAGTGGAAGTCGTGGGCCTTGGGGAGCCTCTTCTAGGGATGTCTGATTGATGCAACGCGGATGCTAGGACCCCCGCGTGCATCTGGGCATGCGGGTTTGCCGGGGTTGCGCTGCGGGATTGCGTAACGATGATTGACAATGTCGCAATGCAGCTCCCGGGGCGTCAGAGACGCGCCCGGGGATCCATGTGCCCCGCGCGATGTATGCAACAGCGCGTTGCCGAAAGGGTTTCGGCGGGCTCGTGCGTATACGAAAGGGGGCCCGGCCTCGCGCCGGGCCGCCGACGGCCTCAGGGCCGGATGTACGCGAAGCCGGCGTGCTGCAGTTGCATGATGCGCACGACGCCGGCCGGCACGACCACCGCCTGCTTGACCAGCACCGGCATGTGGCCGATCTTGCGCGCCATCGCCTCCATCGTGTTGTGGCAGGCGTCGAACTCGACGCCCTCGCTGTTCTGGGACTCGATGCGCGCGGCCACCGGGGAGTTCTTCAGCAGCATCGGCAGCCCGGGGCCGAAGGCCACGACCACGATGCGCACGTTCTCCTGGCCGAAGAAGTCCAGCAGGTTCTGCGCGTTGTTGAGCACCAGGTTCCAGTAGGCGGGCTTGTCGACGCTGACCTGGATCACCACTTCGCGGCGCGCGAAGGGCAACTCGTGGACGAAGGTCGGGTGGTCGAACACGAACTTGCCCGAGGCGGCAGCGGCGGCGGCCGGCGTCTCGGCCGCATGGGCCTGCAACGCCGAGCCCAGGCCGAGGCCCGCGATGAGCAACGCGACACGGAGGCTTCGCAGCCAACGAATGGGGGTCATGACTCTCTTCTCCTGGTGGAACAAACACGGCTTGCGGGCCGCAGGGCCCGCGTCGCGGTTGCGACGCGGTGCGAAGCGGGGGCCGTCGTCACGACCTCCCGGGGGCGGGTCTCTGGGGGCCCGTTTTCGTGGAAGCGGTTTTAAATCGCTTCATAAACACATCCCCATATATACGGGGCACACGGATTCTGCGCATCGTTGCGCAAAAGTCCAATGGATTCTTCCAATGGGTCTTAGCGGGGTTTTTGCTGCAAATACCGTACTGAGTATTTAGTCGCGCTATCCCTCAGCTCTGCACCAGTCTGCGCGAGCGGGCGATGGAAAGCAGGATGCCCGTACCCAGCATCAGTGTCGCCAGCGCGGTGCCCCCGTAGCTGACGAAGGGCAGCGGCACTCCGACCACCGGCAAAATGCCCGAGACCATGCCCATGTTGACGAAGGCATAGGTGAAGAAGATCATCGTGATCGATGCCGCCAGCAGGCGCGAGAACAGCGACGGCGCCTGCGACGCGATGTACAGCCCGCGGCCGATGAAGAACACATAGGCCAGCACCAGCGTGACGTTGCCGACCAGCCCCCATTCCTCGGCCAGCACGGAGAACACGAAGTCGGTGTGGGATTCGGGCACGAAGTTCAGGTGCGCCTGCGTGCCGTGCAGGTAGCCCTGGCCCCAGACACCGCCGGAGCCGATCGCGATCATCGACTGGATGATGTTGAAGCCGGTTCCCAGCGGGTCGGACTGCGGGTCGAGCAGCATCAAGATGCGCTGCTTCTGGTAGTCGTGCATGAAATGCCACAGCACCGGCGCCGCCGCGGCGGCGGCGATGGCCCCGGCGAGCAGCACCCGCCATGACAGCCCGGCGAAGAAGATCACGAAAAAGCCGGTCGACAGCACCAGCATCGCGGTGCCGAGGTCGGGCTGCTTCATGATCAGCCCCACCGGGATCGCCAGCAGCACCCCGGCGATGGCGTAGTCGCGCAGCCGGATGAGCCCTTCGCGCTTCTGGAAGTACCACGCCAGCATCAGCGGCATGGCGATCTTCATGATCTCCGAGGGCTGGATCACCACCCCGACGTCGAGCCAGCGGCGCGCGCCCTTGCGCACCAGCCCGAAGGCGGCCGTCGCCACCAGCAGCGCCACCCCCAGCGCGTACAGCGGAACAGCCACCTGCATCAGGCGCTGCGGAGGGACCTGCGCCACCGCGAACAGCACGACGAAGCCGAACAGCAGGTTGCGCACCTGGTCGCCGAAATGGATGGACTGCCCCTGCAGTGCCGAGTACAGCACGACGCAGCCGATGCTCACCAGCAGCAGCAGCGCCACCAGCAGCGGCGTGTCGAAGCCGGTGACGTAGGGACGCAGCCGCTGGCGCAGCGTGGGGCGGTTGATGACGGTGTTCACAGGCGCTCGCCGTCCTGCGGATCCACGTGGTCGGGACGCGCGCCGAAGCGCGTGAACAACGGCCCCGGCGCGCAGCTCGGCGGCGCGTAGCGTCCATCCCGGGCCGCCGTCGCGCCCGCGGCGGCCGCGGTGGTCGCGCCCGCGGCGGGCGCCGCCGGCGCCTGCGGCCACGGCTGGATCGGCGCCACCGGGGCGCTCGACGCCTCGGCCGCCGACGCGGTGGGCGGAGCCGGCGCGACATGCGCGCCGGGCACCGGCGGCAGCCCGTCGCGCGCCCCGGCATAGCGGAAGGGCAGCGGCTCGGGCTTGCGCCCGGAGATCTTCTCGATCTCGGCGTCGCTGGGAAGCGTGCCGAGCAGGTGATAGTCCACCAGCTTGCGCGCCAGCGGCGCCGCCGCGCTCGCCCCCCAGCCGCCGTGCTCGACGATCAGCGCCACGCAGATGCGCGGATCGTCGGCAGGCGCCCAGACCGTGTAGAGCGCGTTGTCGAGCAGGTGGTGGGCGAGGTCGGCGGCGTCGTATTGCTGGTGCTGGCCCACCGTGAACACCTGCGCCGTGCCGGTCTTGCCGGCGCTGGTGTAGGGCGCGTCGTGGAACACCGCGTAGCCGGTCCCCTCCTTCGAGTGGTTGACGGCCACCATGCCGTCGTGCACGACCTGCCAGTCCGCCTTGTCCAGGTTCAGGCGGTGGGCGATCTGCGCCGGCGTGGGCACGAAGCGGCGGGTCGCCATGTCCTCGACCATGCGCACCACGCGGGGCTTGTAGCGCGTGCCCCCGTTGGCCAGCGTGGCCAGCGCATTGCCGAGCTGCAGCGGCGTGAAGCTGTTGTAGCCCTGCCCGATCCCCAGGCTGATGGTGTCGCCCGGGTACCAGATCTGCTGCGACAGGGACTTGAAGGCGCGACGCTTCCAGGCCTTCGACGGCAGCACGCCGCGCACCTCGCCCGGGATGTCGATCCCGGTGTGTTCACCGAAGCCGAAGCGCTGTGCCCAGTCGTGCATGCGGTCGACCCCCCAGTCGTGCGCGACGCCGTAGAAGTAGGTGTCGCACGACACCTCGATGGCCTTGTGCATGTCGACCAGGCCGTGGCCCCCGGGGACGTCGTCGCGGAACTTGTGGCGCCCCAGCATGTAGTAGCCCGGGTCGTGCAGGATCCAGCTGGCGGTGCGGATGCCCTCGGTCAGCGCCCCGGTGGCCAGGTAGGGCTTGTAGGTCGATCCCGGGGGGAAGGTGCCGCGCAGCGCGCGGTCGAGCAGCGGGCGCTGCGGATCGGTGTTGAGCTGGTTCCAGTTCTCCGGGTCGATGCCCTCGACGAACAGGTTCGGGTCGTAGGTCGGCATGGACACCAGCGCCAGCAACTCGCCGTTGCGCGGGTCCATCACGATGCAGGCGCCGCTGCGATGGCCGTACAGGTCCTCGGCGAGCTTCTGCAGGCGCGCGTCCAGCGACAGCACCAGCGTGCTGCCGGGCACCGCCGGCTTGCTGCGCAGCTTGCGCACCGGCTTGCCGGCGACGTTGACCTCCACCTCGTCGTAGCCGATGGTGCCGTGCAGCTGCTTTTCCCAGCCCAGTTCGACGCCGGTCTTGCCGATGTGGTCGGCGCCCTGGTAGTTGGCCGCCTGCCCGGTGTCCTGCAGGTACTGCAGGTCGCGGTCGTTGATGCGCCCGACCATGCCGATCGCGTGGCACCCGAGCGAGCCCAGGGGATACGAGCGGTACAGGCGCGCGTGCACCTCGACTCCGGGGAAGCGAAAGCGCTGTGCGACGAATCGCGCGACCTCGGTATCGCTGAGCCGGCTGCGGATCGGGATGGACTCGAAACTGCGGCTTTGCGCCAGCAGGGCGTGAAAGCGCCGCTCGTCGTGCGCCGAGATCGGCAGCACGGCGCGCAGCGCGGCGATGGTCGCCTGCAACCCGACCGTCTTGCTCGGCGTGATCTCCAGCGTGTAGGCGGCGAAGTTGTCGGCCAGCACGATGCCGTTGCGGTCGACGATCAGGCCGCGCGTGGGCTGCACCGGGACGATCGCGATGCGGTTGTCGCGCGCCTGCAGCGAGAACTTGCGGTGCCGCAGCACCTGCAGCCAGACCCAGCGCCCGACCAGCAGCATGAAGGCCAGCAGCACGCCGGCGGCGGCCAGCAGCAGGCGGCGGCGGAAGCGATGCAGCTCGCGCCCGACGTTTCGCAGTTCGGGCTGGTTCACAGCGGCCGGTCCTGGTCCGGAGCGGGGGGGCGGCGCTGCGGCGCCAGCAACAGCCAGCTCAGCAGCGGCCACAGCGCCGCCTGCAGCAGCGGCGCGGCAAGGTACGAAAGTCCGGGCGCCGAGCCGCCGGCCATCATTGCCACGAGGAACTCGAGCAGGCGCGCGGCGACGAACAGCGGCAGGATCTGCAAGGCCTGCTGCGGCAGCGAGAACCACAGCAGGCGCCGGTGCAGCATGACGGCGAAAAAGGTCAGCAGGCTGTAGGCCAGCGCGTGCTCGCCGAGCAGCGCGGCGTGCTGGGCGTCGATCAGCAGCCCGAACACGAAGCCGGCGCCGATCCCCACGCGTCGCGGCTGGTGCACGGCCCAGAACACCAGCGTGACCGCCATCAGGTCGGGGAACCAGCCATGGCGCCCCACCGGCATCAGATCCAGCAGCAGCGCGGCCAGCAAGGTCGCCCAGATGAACCAGGGGCGCGCCGCCAGCAGCAGCACCTCGCCGCGCGGCGAGCCGTCGATGGCCTGGCCCGCACGTACGCCGCGCGCCATCCTCGGCCTCATCGTCGTGCCGGCGCGACCGGCGCCGGGGACAGCGGTTGGCGGGGAGTCAGCGCGAGCACGAAGCGGCCCGAGTCGACGCGCGCCAGCGGCGCGCACAGCACGCGCGCGAAGGCCGAATCGGGCTCGCGCGTGATGCGCGTGATGCGTGCCGCGGCCAGGCCCGCCGGGTACACCCCGTCGAGCCCGCTGGTCACCAGCACGTCGCCGACGCGCAGGTCGCCGTCGTTGGCCTGCCACAGCAGCTGCAGTCCGCCCGGCGTGCTGCCGGCGTCGCCGACCAGCACGCCGCGCGCGTGGTTGCGCGCGTCCTCCACCGGCACCGAGGAGTCGCGGTCGGTGATCAGCGTGACCTGCGCGCCCAGCGGCCACAGCATGGTGACCTGGCCGAGCAGGCCTTCGCCGTCGATCACCGGCGCGCCGGCCTGGATGCCGCCGGCGCTGCCCTTGTCGAGGATCAGCTTGCGCGAGAAGGGGTCACGCGCCTGCGCGACGATCTGCGCGGCGCTGGAGCGCACCGGGATGCTGTCGCGCAGCTGGAGCAGCGCGCGCAGCGTCGTGTTCTCGCGCTGCAGATCGGCGCTGTGCTGCGCCTGCAGCGCCAGGTGCACGTCGAGCCGGCGCAGGCGCGCCAGCTCGGACTGGGTCTGCTCGGTGGATTGCAGACGCTGCGCCACCGCCGCCAGCGCGCTCAGCGGGGCGCGCGCCACGCTGACCGCGGGGCTCAGCGCGAGGTCGATTCCCGCGCGCAGCGGAGTGACCAGGTGCCAGCGCGCGTCCAGCGCCATCGCCAGCAGCGACAGCGACGCGTAGAACACCAGGCGCGCGGCTGCCGAGGGGCCCTGCCGGAAGAACGGCGGGGGCGAGCGCTCCAGGGTTGCAAAGGCCATCGCGTGCTACGCGCATGCCGCGGCACCCGGCGGGGCGTCGCGGCCTGTGTTACTCCGAAGTGAAAATGGTTCCCAGGCGATCCATGCGTTCCAGCGCCATGCCGCAGCCGCGCGCCACGCAGGTCAGCGGATCCTCGGCGACCAGCACCGGCAGGCCGGTCTCCTCGGCCAGCAGGCGGTCGAGGTCGCGCAGCAGCGCGCCGCCGCCGGTCAGCATCATGCCGCGCTCGGCGATGTCGGCGCCGAGTTCGGGCGGGGTCTGCTCGAGGGCGTTCTTCACGGCCGAGACGATCTGGTTGATGGGATCGGTCAGCGCCTCGAGGATCTCGTTGCTGGAGATCGTGAAGCTGCGCGGGACGCCTTCCGACAGATTACGCCCCTTGACTTCCATTTCGCGCACCTCGGAGCCCGGGAAGGCCGAGCCGATCTCCTTCTTGATCGATTCCGCCGTGGGCTCGCCCACCAGCATGCCGTAGTTGCGTCGGATGTAGTTCAGGATGGCCTCGTCGAACTTGTCGCCGCCGACGCGCACACTGCCCTTGTAGACCATGCCGCCCAGCGAGATCACGCCGACCTCGGTGGTGCCGCCGCCGATGTCCACCACCATCGAGCCGCTGGCCTCGCTGACCGGAAGCCCGGAGCCGATCGCCGCCGCCATCGGTTCCTCGATCAGGTAGACCTCGCTGGCGCCGGCGCCGAGCGCCGATTCGCGGATGGCGCGGCGCTCGACCTGCGTGGAGCCGCAGGGCACGCAGATGATGATGCGGGGAGAGGGTTTGAACAGCGTGGTCTCGTGGACCATCTTGATGAACTGCTTGAGCATCTGCTCGGTGACCGTGAAGTCGGCGATCACCCCGTCCTTCATCGGGCGGATCGCCTCGATGTTGCCGGGCACGCGCCCGAGCATGGCCTTGGCCTCGCGCCCTACGGCCTGGATGGTCTTCTTGCCATTCGGCCCGCCCTCGTGGCGGATGGCGACCACCGAAGGCTCGTCCAGCACGATGCCCTTGCCTCTGACGTAGATGAGGGTGTTCGCGGTGCCGAGATCGATGGCCAGATCGGTGGAGAAATACTTGCGAAAGATTCCGAACATGGCGAAATGACGTGGGTACGACGTGAAAATGCAACGAATCCAGCGTGTTGCCGCAAGATCCCGAGCGTCGAGAATCCGGCCATCTTAGCGGATGGCGGGCCGTACAATGGCTTCTTTTTGCCATCACGGCGCGGCGCGCCGCCGGGGCCGCCGCGCAGCGTCGCCGGCCCCGCGCCGGCGCCTGCCGTCAGCGCGCTCGCGCGCCTCATGCCCATGACCCTGCAAGCCAGCGACATCGAACGCATCGCCAGCCTCGCCCGGTTGCGCCTGGACGCGCCCGAACAGGCCGCCATGCTCGACCAGATCAACGCCTTTTTCACGGAAGTGGTGGAGCCGATGCGCGCCGTCGACACCCGCGGGGTCGAGCCGCTGGCGCACCCGCTGGCGGTGCTGCGGGAGATGCCGCTGCGCCTGCGCGACGACGTCGCGCACCAGCCGCATCTGCGCGAGGACGCGCTGGCCAACGCGCCGGCGGCGCAGCAGGGCATGTTCATCGTGCCGAGGGTGGTGGAATGAGCATGGCCGCCGAGGACCTGCGCGAGCAGGCGCGGGCGCTGCGCGAGCGGCGCATCTCCAGCGAGGAACTGGTGGGCGAGCACCTGCGGCGCATCGCGCGCCACGAGGCGCTCGGCGCCTTCGTGCACGTGGCCGCCGACGCCGCGCTGCAGGCGGCGCGCGCCGCCGATGCCGCGCGCGCCGGCGGGGATTCGCGCGCGCTGCTGGGCCTGCCGATCGCGCACAAGGACGTGTTCGTCACGCACGACATGCCGTCCACCGCCGGCTCGCGCATGCTCGCCGGATACCGCAGCCCCTTCGATGCCACCGTGGTGGCGCGGCTGCGCGAGGCCGGCGCGGTGTGCGTGGGCAAGACCAACATGGACGAGTTCGCGATGGGCTCGTCGAACGAGAACTCGGCGTGGGGGCCGGTGCGCAACCCGTGGGACCGGCGCGCCATCCCGGGCGGCTCGTCGGGCGGCTCGGCGGCCGCGGTGGCGGCGCGCCTGGTGCCGGCGGCCACCGGCAGCGACACCGGCGGATCGATCCGCCAGCCCGCCGCGATGTGCGGCATCACCGGCATCAAGCCCACCTACGGGCTGTGCTCGCGCCACGGCATGATCGCCTACGCCTCCAGCCTCGACCAGGCCGGCGTGATGGCGCGCAGCGCCTGGGACTGCGCGCTGCTGCTGGGGGAGATGGCCGGCTTCGATGCGCGCGACTCGACCAGCGCGCAGCAGCCGGACACCGACTACACGCGCCTGCTGGAGCAGCCGCGCGAAGGCGCCGACGCGCAGCGTCCGCTGGCCGGGCTGCGCATCGGGCTGCCGCGCGAGTGGTTCGGCCACGGCCTCGCCGACGAGGTCGCGCAGCCCGTGCGCGAGGCGCTGCGCCAGCTCGAGCAGCTGGGCGCGCAGCTGCTGGACATCGACCTGCCGCGCAGCCGGCTGTCGGTCGCGGCCTACTACATCATCGCGCCGGCCGAGGCCTCGAGCAACCTGTCGCGCTTCGACGGCGTGCGCTACGGGCACCGCGCCGAGCAGTACCGCGACCTCGCCGAGATGTACGCGAGCAGCCGCGCCGAGGGCTTCGGCGCCGAGGTCAAGCGGCGCATCCTGGTCGGCACCTACGTGCTGTCCCACGGCTACTACGACGCCTACTACCTGCAGGCGCAGAAGATCCGGCGCCTGATCGCCGAGGACTTCCTCGCCGCCTTCCGCGGCTGCGACCTGATCGCCGGTCCGGTGTCGCCGACCGTGGCGTGGGACCTCGGCGAGAAGGCCGATCCGGTGTCGGTCTACCTGGCCGACATGCATACGCTGCCGGCCAGCCTGGCCGGGCTGCCGGCGATGAGCGTGCCGGCCGGCTTCGGGCTCGGCGAGCACGCGCGCCGCCCGGTGGGCCTGCAGCTGGTGGCGCCGCATTTCGGCGAGGCGCGGCTGCTGCACGCCGCGCACCAGCTGCAGCGCGCCAGCGACTGGCACCTGCGCGCGCCCCACGACTGACCAGGCCTGCGCCGGCTGCTCCAGCGCCGGCGCCTTCCCCGACCCCCACAGCGAGTCCCGAGCGAACACCATGTCCAACTCCGCGTTCGACGGCTGGGAAGTCGTCATCGGGCTGGAGACCCACGTCCAGCTGTCCACCGCGTCCAAGATGTTCTCGGACGCGCCGAACCAGTTCGGGCACGAGCCCAACATGCTGGCCAGCGCGGTCGACCTGGCGCTGCCGGGCACGCTGCCGGTGGCCAATCGCGGGGCCGTCGAGCGGGCCATCCGCTTCGGGCTGGCGGTCGGCGCCACGGTGGCGCCGATGTCGGTGTTCGCGCGCAAGAACTACTTCTATCCGGACCTGCCGAAGGGCTACCAGATCAGCCAGTTCGAGATCCCGGTGGTGCAGGGCGGGTACGTGCCCTACGTGCACGCCGGAGAGGCTCGCAGCGCGCAGCTGACCCGCGCGCACCTCGAGGAAGACGCCGGCAAGTCGGTGCACGGGGTCGACTGGCAGGGCCACGACGCGACCGGCATCGACCTCAACCGCGCCGGCACGCCGCTGCTGGAGATCGTCAGCGAGCCGGTGCTGCGCAGCCCGGCCGAGGCGGCGGACTACGCGCGCGCGCTGCACGCGCTGGTGATGTGGCTCGACATCTGCGACGGCAACCTGCAGGAAGGGTCCTTCCGCTGCGACGCCAACGTGTCGGTGCGGCGTCCCGGCGCGGCGCTGGGCACGCGCTGCGAGATCAAGAACCTCAACAGCTTCCGCTTCCTGGAACGCGCCATCGACTTCGAGGCGCGGCGCCAGATCGAGCTGATCGAGGACGGCGGCACGGTGCGCCAGGAGACCCGGCTGTTCGACCCCGATCGCGGCGAGACGCGCACGATGCGCACCAAGGAAGACTCGCACGACTACCGCTACTTCCCCGACCCGGACCTGCCGCCGCTGCTCATCGAGCCGCAATGGGTGCAGCGGGTGCGCGACGAGCTGCCGGAACTGCCGGCGCAGATGGCGCAGCGCTTCGAGCGCGAGCATGCGCTGGGCGCGGCGGACGCCGCCTACCTGACGCAAAGCCGCGCGCACGCGGCGTACTTCGAGTCCTGCGTGGGCGCCGGCGCGCAGGCGAAGCCGGCCGCCAACTGGATCATGGGCGAGCTGGCGGCGGCGCTGAACCGCGCCGAGCTGGAGATCGCGCAATGCCCGCTGCCGCCGGCCGAGCTGGCGACCCTGATCGCGCGCCAGGCCGACGGCACGCTGTCGGGCAAGACGGCGCGCGAGGTGTTCGCGGCGCTGTGGGACGGCGAGCGCGACGTCGACCGCATCATCGAGCAGCGCGGGCTGCGGCAGATCCACGACGCGTCGGCGATCGCCGACGCGGTGGCCGCGGTGCTGGCGGCGAACCCGCGCAACGTCGAGGAATACCGCGCCGGCAAGGCCAAGGCGCTGAACGCGCTGGTCGGGCAGGTGATGAAGGCCACCGGCGGACGCGCCAACCCGCAGCAGGTCGGCGACGCGCTGCGCGCGGCGATCGACGGCGCCTGAGTCCGGCCCCGGCGGGGCCCCGCGGCTAGCAGGCTGCTAGTTGGCGGGCGTCGCGCCGACCGGCGTCGCCTGCTGGCGCGACCACAGCGGCTGCAGGCGTGCGCGCAGTTCGGCGTAGCGCTGGTCGATGCGCTGGATCTCGCGTTGCTGCGCGCCGATCATCGCCTGCTCCTGCTCGCGCTGCGAGGTGTTGAGCTGCATGCGCATGCGCAGGCTGTTCGGGTAGTTGCCCGACGGGTAGAACTGCGCGTCCTCGTCGATGCCGATGCGCTCGCGGTGCAGCACCTTCAGGCGCTGGCGCGCGGCGTCGATCAGCGCCTGCACGCTGTTCAGGTCGTCGCTGCGTGCCTTGCGCAGCGTGGCGTCGTCGGGGTAGCGGCTGAGCAGCGCGCGCTGCTGGCGTTGCTGGCGCAACTCCTGCTCCTGCAGGTCCTGCTGGCGCGTGCGCTGCTGCTGCTGCTCGCGCTGCTGCGCCGGGGTGAGGATGCGTCGGCGCACGCTGCCGTCGGCGTTGAGCTCCTTGCCGCCGTACTGCAGGCAGTTCGTGTCGAGGTGGTCGGTGGTGACGATGCCGCCGTGGCCGTCGTTGCAGACGAACACGGCCGCCTGCGCGGGCAGCGCGGTGACGAGCGCGCCGCACAGCACCCACCACGCCGGGCGACGGATTGCAGGGCTAGGCATCGGATGGACCTCCAGCGAGCTCAGGGGAAAGCACCGTGCCGCCACAGGTCTTGTCATCCCCCTCGGGGGGCAGGTCGGGCTCGGCCCTGGAGCTCTCGCGGCTTGGCATCGGACTACGCATCGGTCGGACATGACGCACAATGTGCGCGGGGCGAGTCAGGCGCGCCCATGCGCAGCGAAACCCGGTTGCGTGGGAACACGCGCCCGAGCTGCCGGCGGCGTCTCGCCGGCATGCCCCCAAGTCTATTCCCAAGAGCCCGTCGAATTCCGCCATGTCCCAGTCATCGCGCGCAGGCGCCCTGCGCATCACCAGCCTGAATGTCAACGGGCTGCGCAGCGCGGTGACCAAGGGCGTCGGCGCCTGGCTGGACCAGCACGCGCGCCCCGACTGGCTGTGCCTGCAGGAGATCCGCGTCACCGCGGGCGACCTCGACGATCCGATGCGCGCGCTGGGCGGGCTGCGCGGCGCCTTCCACCACGCCGAACGCCCCGGCTACAGCGGGGTCGGCCTGTACTTCCGCCACGAGCCGGACGAGGTGCGCGTGGGCTACGGCAGTGCCGAGTTCGACGCCGAGGGGCGTTACGTCGAGGCGCGCTACCGGCTGCCGTCGGGCATGCGCCTGGCGGTGGTGTCGGTGTATTTCCCTTCCGGGTCGAGCGGCGAATTGCGCCAGCAGGCCAAGTTCCGCTTCCTGCGCGAATTCGAGCAGCACATGCTCGCGTTGCAGGCGGCCGGCGAGGTGATCCTGTGCGGCGACGTGAACATCGCGCACAAGGAGATCGACCTGAAGAACTGGAAGGGCAACCTGAAGAACAGCGGCTTCCTGCCCGAGGAGCGCGCGTGGATGAGCCATGTGCTCGACGATCTCGGGTGGGTGGACGTGTTTCGCGCGCTGAACCCGCTGCCGGACCAGTACACATGGTGGAGCAACCGCGGCCAGGCGCGTGCGCGCAACGTCGGGTGGCGCATCGACTACCAGCTGGCGACTGCCGGCGTGGCGGCGCTGGCGCGGCGCGGCAGCGAGAGCATCTACGTGGCCGAGCGCTTCTCCGACCACGCGCCGCTGTCGATCGACTACGAGCTGGGGCTGTGATGCCGGGCGACTGGGCGGCAGAGCGAGCGCCGTACGCGCGCACCGCGCCGGGAGGGATCGATGCGCGTGCGTGACCTGCTGCTGACCCTGCTGGTGGTGATCGTCTGGGGCAGCAATTTCGTCGTCATGAAGCTGGGGGTGCGCGACATCCCGCCGCTGCTGTTCTGCACCCTGCGATTCGGCTTCGCGGCCTTCCCGGCGGTGCTGCTGCTGCGCCCGCCGCGCCTGCCGTGGCGCCGCGTGGCGGCCTGGGGCCTGGCACAGTTCGCGGTGCAGTTCGGGCTGCTGCTGACCAGCCTGAAGCTGGGCATGGCCGCGGGCCTGGCCTCGCTGGTGATGCAGCTGCAGGCCTTTTTCACCATCGGGCTGGCCTGGGCCGTGCTGCGCGAGCGCGCACGCCCGGTGCAGTTGCTGGGCGGCGCCATCGCACTGGCGGGCATGGGCGTGGTGGCGCTGAACCTGCACCAGCGCACCTCGATCGTGGGCCTGCTGCTGATGATCGCCGGCGCGTCGTCGTGGGCCGTGGCCAACGTGCTGGCCAGGCGCCTGGGGCCGGCCAATGCCGTCGCGCTGGCCGCATGGGGCAGCCTGTACGCGGTGCCGCCGCTGCTGCTGCTGTCGTTGCTCACCGAGGGGGTGGGTGCCGACCTGCATGCCCTGCAAGCGATGGACGCGGCGTCGTGGCTGGTGGTGGCGTTCCAGTCCTATCCGGCGACGCTGTTCGGATTCGGCGTGTGGGCGATGCTGATGCGCCGCTACCCGGCGGCGCAGATCGCGCCGTTCACGCTGCTGGTGCCGGTGACCGGCATGCTCACCGCGGCGCTGGTGCTGCACGAGCCGCTGCAGGACTGGAAGCTGCTGGCCGGCGCGCTGGTGCTCGGCGGGCTGGCGCTGAACCAGCTGCCGGCGCTGCGCCAGCGCCTGCGCGCGGCGCGCGCGGCGTAGCGCCGAAGGCGGTGTTCAGGACACTACACGACATTTCTCGAAAGCGGAGCTCGGCATGGATCTGCAACTCAAGGGCAAGCGCGCGCTGATCACCGGAGGCAGCCGCGGCATCGGCAAGGCGGTGGCGCGGGTGCTGGCGCAGGAGGGTGCGCTGGTGGCGCTGCTGGCGCGCGGCGAGCCGGGACTGCTCGACGCGGCGGCCGAGCTGCGCGCGCAGGGCGCGGCGCGGGTGGTCACGGTCGCGGCCGACACCACCCGCGACGAGCAGGTGGCGCGCGCGGTGCGCCAGGCCGAGCAGCAGCTCGGCGGAGGCATCGACATCCTGGTCAACGCGGCGGCGGAACCCGCGGGCTTCGCGGCGCCGCCGCGGCTCGAGCAGATCGAGGCCGCCTACCTGCAGGGGCAGGTCGACACCAAGGTGATGGGCTACATCCGCTGCGCCCGCGAGGTGGTGCCGGGAATGAAGAGCCGCGGCTGGGGACGCATCGTCAACATCAGCGGGCTGGCGGCGCGGCAGACCGGCAACGCGGTGGGCAGCATCCGCAACGTCGCGGTGGCGGCGCTGACCAAGAACATGGCCGACGAGCTCGGGCCCTTCGGGATCCAGTGCACCGTGGTGCACCCGGGAACCACGCGCACCGAGCGCACGGCGCCGCTGGTGGCGGCGCGCGCCGAGGCCCGCGGCGTGGCGCCCGAGCGCATCGAGCAGGAGATGGCGCAGGCGAACTCGATCGGCCACCTGGTGGACGCTTCCGAGGTCGCCGACGTGGTCGCGTTCCTGTGCTCGCCGCGTTCGCGGGCGATCAACGGCGACGCCATCACCGCCGGCGGCGGAGCCCCGCACAGCATCCACTACTGAAGCGGCGGGGCCCGCGCGGGGCGGGCCTCGGGATCAGCGCTGCGCGGTGATGGCGATTCCGCGCAGCTGGCCGGCGCGCGGCGCGGCCAGCGGGCGCGGATGGCGCCGCGGATCGAGGCGGTGCAGCAGTTCGGCCTGGCGCAGGCGCGCGGCCTCGACGGCGGCGAGCTTGACATGGCCGAAGCCGCGGATCGACTGCGGCAGCGCGGCCAGCGCGATGCCCAGTTCCAGGTGCTCGCGGTCGAGTGCCGGAAGCATGTCGTCGAGCAGCGCCTCGAACTCGCCGATCAGCGCGCGTTCCAGGCGCCGCTCGGCGGAGCGGCCGAAGGGGTCGAGCCAGCCGCCGCGCAAGACTTTTCCGCGCGCCAGCAGCTTCAGCGCCGGCAGCACCCAGGCGCCGACGCGGATCTTGCGCGGCGCCGCGCCGTCGCGCGGGCGCGCCAGCCACGGCGGCGCCAGGTGCAGCTGCAGCCGTGGCTTGCCGTCGAACTGCTCGGCCAGCGCCCGCGCGAAGCGGCCGTCGGTGTACAGGCGCGCGACTTCGTATTCGTCCTTGTAGCTCATCAGGCGCAGCAGGCTGCGCGCGGCGGCCTCGGTCAGGCGGCCGTCGCCGCCGAGCTCCGACTCGCGTCTGCGCACGGCGTCGATGCGTCGCGCGTAGCGCTGCGCCCAGGCCTCGTCCTGCCAGTCGCGCAGATGCTGCATCGCGGTGTGCAGGAAGTCCGGGTCGGCGGGGCGCGGCGACTGCGGCTGCCGCAGCAGCTCGTGGCAGGCCTGCGGGTCGGCGGCCGTCAGCCGGCCCAGCGCGAAGGCGATGCGGTTGGTCTGCACGGCCACGCCGTTGAGTTCGATCGCGCGCTCCAGCGCCCGCGCGCTCACCGGCACCAGGCCGAGCTGCCAGGCGTGGCCCAGCGCCAGCACGTTGGCGGCGGTGGTGTCGCCGAGGAATTCCTCGGCCCAGGCCTGTGCGTCGAGCGTGCTCACGCCCTCGGCTCCCGCCGCGCCGCGCAGCTTGTCGAGCAGCGCCTGCGCCGGCCATGGCGCGTCGCCGTCGAGCACCGTGTGCGCGGTGGGCGACGCGTGCTCGTTGACCACCATGCGGGTACGCCCGCGGCGCACCGTCTGCAGAGCCTCCTCGCTGGCCGCGGTGACCAGGTCGCAGGCCAGCACGGCGTCGGCCTGCTGCGCGTCGATGCGCACCTGGTGCAGGCGCTCGGCGCGGTCGGCCAGGCGCACGAAGGACAGCACGGCGCCGCCCTTCTGTGCGAAGCCCATGAAGTCCAGCACGCTGGCGTGATGGTCCTGCAGGTGCGCGGCCATCGCGATCAGCGCGCCGACGGTGACCACCCCGGTGCCGCCGACCCCGGTGACCAGCAGGTCGTAGGGCGCGCTCCAGCTGTGCGGCGCCGGCTGCGGCAAGGCCGCGGCGCGCTCCAGCAGGCGTTCGGCGGCCTGCGCCTGCAGCCCCAGGCGCCGCTTCAGCGGCGCGCCGTCGACGCTGACGAAACTCGGGCAGAAGCCCTTGGCGCAGGAGTAGTCCTTGTTGCAGGCGGTCTGGTCGATGCGCCGCTTGCGCCCGAGCGGGGTGTCCAGCGGCTGCACCGCCACGCAGTTGCTCTGCACCGAGCAGTCGCCGCAGCCCTCGCAGACCAGGTCGTTGATGTACAGGCGCCGCGTGCGTTCGGCGGCCAGGCCCTTCTTGCGCCGGCGGCGCAGCTCGGCGGCGCAGGTCTGTTCGTAGATCAGCACGGTGACGCCGTCCATGTCGCGCAGCGCGCGTTGCACGGCGTCGAGCTCGTCGCGGTGGTGAAAGCGCGTTCCCGGCGGGAAGCGTCCCTGCATCGCGCGCCAGGCGGCGACGTTCTCCGACACCACGGCGACGCAGCGCACGCCCTCGCTCTCCACCTGGCGCGCGATCGCGTCCACCGAGATCCTGCCGTCCACCGGCTGGCCGCCGGTCATCGCCACCGCGTCGTTGAACAGGATCTTGTAGGTCATGCGCGCGCCGGCTGCCACGGCCTGGCGGATCGCCAGGTAGCCCGAGTGGTAGTAGGTGCCGTCGCCGAGGTTCTGGAACACGTGCGGGGTGCGCGTGAACATCGAATGCGAGACCCAGTCGACGCCTTCGCCGCCCATCTGGATCAGACCCTGCGTGTCGCGCTGCATCCAGGTGGCCATGAAGTGGCAGCCGATGCCGGCGCGCCCGGTGGAGCCCTCGGGAACCCGTGTCGACGTGTTGTGCGGGCAGCCGGCGCAGAAGTAGGGGATGCGGCGCAGCGCGTCGACCGGGCTGGGCGCCAGGCGCTCGGGCAGGAAGTCGCGCACGTGGCGGCGGTGGTCGTTGAAGGTGCGCTCGTCCGGAAAATGGCGCACCAGCCAGTCGGCCAGCAGTTCGATCAGGCGCGACGGGCGCAGTTCGCCGCCGGCCGCCACCAGCGGCCGGCCGTCGCGGTCGTGCTTGCCGACGATCGCCGGGCGCTCGCCCGACGGGTGGTTGTACAGCAGCTCGCGCAGCTGGGCCTCCACCACCGGCGCCTTCTCCTCCACCACCAGCAGCTCGTCGAGGCCCTGCGCGAACTGCAGCGCGCGCGTCGGCTCCAGCGGAAACGACAGTCCGACCTTGTACAGGCGGACCCCGGCGTCGGCCAGCATGCCGGGGCTGATCTCGAGGCGCCGCAGCGCTTCCATCAGGTCGTGGTGGGCCTTGCCGCAGGTGACGATGCCCACGCGCGCGTGCTCGCTGCGGATGAGCTCGCGGTCGATGCTGTTGACCCGCGCGAAGGCGCGCGCGGCGTCGAGCTTGTCGGCCAGTCGCGTCTCGATGCGCAGCGAAGGCAGGTCGGGCCAGCGATAGTGCAGCCCGTCGGCCGGCGCCTGGTGCCCGGTGGCGGCGGCCACCCCGGCGGCGTCCAGCCAGGCCACGCGCCGCGCCTGCAGCAGGTCGAGGTCGACGCTGGCGCGGCTTTCCACCACCTCGGACAGGGCCGTCATGCCGACCCAGGCGCCGCAGTAGCGCGACAGCGCCCAGCCGTACAGGCCGAATTCGAGGTACTCGGCGACGCTGGACGGCGCCACCACCGGCATGCTCATCGACTGCAGCACGAGGTCGCTCTGGTGCGGGAACGACGAGGACACGCAGCCGTGGTCGTCGCCGGCGACCACCAGCACGCCGCCGTGGGGCGAGGCGCCGTAGGCGTTGCCGTGGCGCAGCGCGTCGCCGGCGCGGTCGACCCCGGGGCCCTTGCCGTACCACATCGCGAACACCGCGGCGGCGCTGCGCTCGGGGTCGGTCTCGACGCGCTGCGTGCCCAGCACCTGGGTCGCCGCGAGTTCCTCGTTGACCGCCGGCACGAAGCGCACGCCGGCGGCATCGAGCGCGGCCCCGGCTCGCCACAGTTCCTGGTCGACCATGCCCAGCGGCGAGCCGCGGTAGCCGCTGACGAAGCCGCGCGTGTCCAGCCCGCGCTCGGCGTCCGCGGCGCGCTGCATCAGCAGCAGGCGCACCAGGGCCTGCGTGCCGCTGAGCAGCACGCGGCCGCGGCTGGCCAGCAGCGCGTCGCGCAGCTGGTAGTCCTCGCGCAGCGGCGCGGCGTCATCGGCCGGGCGGGTGCGGGCGGCGGTTTCGGTCGGGGCGGCGGGGGGCAGGATCGTGGACATGGCGGAGTCCTCGGGGTCGGATGCAGAACCATAATCCCGCATATCCGGAAAAAATTTCCGGAGTCGTCCTGGAAAACCGGCAAAATGGAAATGATTTTTCGGGAGAATGGGTATGAGCGAGGAAATCCTGCTTGACGCCTACAGCCGGCGCATTCTCGAGGAGCTGCAGCGCGATGCGCGCCAGACCGTGCAGCAGCTGGCCGACAAGGTCGGGCTGTCGAGCACGCCGTGCTGGCGCCGGGTGAAGGAGCTGGAGGCCTCGGGGGTCGTGCGCGGCTACACGGCGCTGGTCGACCGTGCGCGCGTCGGGCTGCACCTGATGGTGGTGGCCGAGATCAACCTGAGCCGCCACAGCGAGGGCATCGTCGAGGACTTCGAGCGCGCCGTCGCCGCGGTGCCGCAGATCGTGCGCTGCCTGTCGACCACCGGCCAGGCCGACTACCTGCTGACCATGATGCTGCCCGACATCGAGAGCTACGAGCGATTCCAGCACCAGGTGCTGTTCCGCCTGCCCGGGGTCACGCACGTGCGCTCGAGCATCGTGCTCAAGGAGGTGAAATCCGAGGTGCGACTACCGCTGGCGCGCTGACCGCGCCGGGCCGCCCTCGCGCGCCGCGCAGGCCCTCTTCTTCCATTACCCTTGCAGCGCGGGCAGGCGCATGAACTCGGCTACGGCCACCGGACGCGCGAGCAGGTAGCCCTGGTAAAGATCGCAGCCGTGGCCGCGCAGGAAGTCCAGCTGGGCCTGCGTCTCCACGCCCTCGGCGACGACCTCCAGCCCGAGGCCCTTGGCCATCGCGATGATGGTCTGCGCCACCAGCGCGTCGTCGCGGCTGGCCGGCAGCTTGCGCACGAAGGCCTTGTCGATCTTCAGCTGGTCCAGCGGCAGTCGGGTGAGGTAGGACAGCGACGAACTGCCGGTTCCGAAGTCGTCGAGGGACACGCGGATGCCGTGCTCCTTCAGCCGGCTCAGCTTGGAGGCGGCGTCGTCGAGGTCGTCCATGACCATGCTCTCGGTCAGTTCGAGCTTGAGCAGTCCGGGGTCGACGGCCGCATCGGCCACCATGTCGAGCACCTCGTCGACGAAGTCCTCGCGCCGGAACTGCAGCGGGCTGACGTTGACCGACAGGCTCAGGCGGCGCGTCGCGGGGTCGGCGCTCCATGCGGCGATCTGCGCGCAGGCCATGCGCAGCACCTCGCGTCCGAGCCCGTCGATCAGGCCCGTCTGTTCGGCCACGCCGATGAAGCTGTCGGGCAGCAGCAGGCCGCGCAGCGGGTGCTGCCAGCGCACCAGGGCCTCGGCGGCGACGATTGCGCCCTGCGCGGTGAACAGCGCCTGCAGGTGCAGATGCAGCTGGCGCCGCGCGAGCGCGCCGCGCAGGTCCTCGATCAGCTGGTTGCGCGCGTCGAGCTCGGCCTGCATCGCCGGCTCGAACACCCGCGTGGTGTTGCGCCCGGCGTCCTTGGCCCGGTACATGGCGGCCTCGGCCTGGCCGAGCAGCAGGTCGCAGTCGGCCACGCCGCTCGGGCCGCCCGGGCCGAACAGCGTCAGTCCGACGCTGGCGCCGGGGCCGGGGATCTGGCGGTCGCCGAGATCGAAGGCTTCCGCGGCGGCCTCGCGCATCTGCGCCGCGCTCAGGCTGGCGCGGTGCGCGGCGTGCAGCCAGTCGCCGCCGAGCCCGCGCATCAGCACGACGAACTTGTCGCCGGCGAAACGCCCCAGCGTGTCGTCGGCGCGCAGGGACTTGCGCAGTCGCTGCACCAGCGCCAGCAGCAGCATGTCCCCATGGTGCTGGCCGTGGGCGCTGTTGATCTGCGCGAAATGGTCGAGGTCGACCATCAGCAGCGCGCCGAGCTCGCCGTTGCGCGAGCACTGCGCCGCCGCGTCGTTGACCAGCTCGCGCAGATACTGGCGGTTCGGCAGGTCGGTCAGCGGGTCGTGGCGCGCCAGGCGCTCGGCCTTGCGCTTGGCCTCGCGCTCCTCGGTGATGTCGGTCATCGTGCCGACGTAGTGGATCACCGCGCCGGCATCGTCGCGCACCGACGAGATCGCCAGGCGCGCCAGGAACAGCCGGCCGTCCTTGCGCCGGCTCCACACCTCGCCGGTCCAGAAGCCATGGCGCGCCAGGCTGCGCAGCAATCCGACGAAAAAGCCCGGCTCGTGGCGGTCCGGGCGCAGCAGCGCCGGGTGCCTGCCGATGGCCTCGGCGGCGCTGTAGCCGGTGATGCGCATGAAGGCCGAGTTGACGCGCTGGATGGTCCCGTGGGCATCGCTCACCAGCATGCCTTCCTGGGACTCGAAGGCCGCCGCCGCGATGCGCACCTCGCGCTCGGCCTGCAGCCGCGCGCTGATGTCCTGCGAATACACGACGCGGTGGCGCACGCGGCCCTGTTCGTCGTGCACGATGGTGATGTCCAGGTTCACCGGGAAGCGCCGGCCCGAGCGCGTCAGGTGCTCGGACTCGAACACGCAGCGCCCGTCGCGCGCGGCGCGCGCCAGCATCACGCGCGCCTCGTCGAGGCGATCGACCGGGTACAGCTTCGCCAGCGGCATGCCGATCAGTTCCTCGGGGGTGTAGCCGCGCTGGCGCGCGTAGGCCAGGTTGGCGGCGATGATGCGGTCGGTGTCGACGTCGGAGATCGCCACGCCGAAGCCTGCATGCTCGACGGTATGGGCCCACAGCCTGCGTTCCTGCTCGCCGCGCCTGCGCTCGCTGATGTCCAGCGAATAGGCGATGCGGCGCTCGGCGCGGCCCTCGGCGTCGTGCAGCACGGTGACGTCGAGCAGCACGGGAAAGCGGCTGCCGTCCTTGCGCACGGCCGCGGACTCGTACACCGCATGCCTGGCGCGGTCGACGGCGTCGCGGTTGCCCAGGTAGCGCTCCAGCAGTTCGTCGGGGATCACGCTGGTCACCGGCTGCCCGATCAGCTCCTCGCGCGCGTAGCCGCGCTGGCGCGCGAAGGCCTCGTTGACGTCGACGAAGCGGTTGCTGTGCGCGTCGGAGATCGACAGTCCGAAGTCGGCGTTGCGAAAGGCCTCGCCCCACATCCGGATGGTGCTTTCCATGCGCCGGCGCTCGGAGATGTCGCGCGCCACCCCGAGCACCCCGACGAAGCCGCCACCGGGCGCCGGCAGCGGGGTCTTGATGACCTCGAGTTCGAAGGTCTCGCCGTCCAGGTTGGTCAGCGTGCTCTCGCGCCGCACCTCGCGCCCGCTCGCCAGGGCTTCACGGTCGCTGGCGACGGGCCGCGGCGCATAGTCGGCCGGAAAGATGTCGCGGTCGCGAAACCCGATCACCTCGTCGCGCGACCTGCCGAGGTAGCGCAGCGCCTGGCGGTTGCATTCGAGATAGACGCCGTCGAGATCCTTCAGCCACATGCCGTCGGCGCTGGACTCGATCAGCTGGCGTAGACGCGAGGCCTCCAGCTCGCTGGACTGCAGGCGGCGCTGCAGCTCGGCGCCGCGTGCGCGCACCGCCGCGCGCAACGCGAGCAGCCACGCCGCGACCAGCGCCGTCAGCAGCAGCAGCGCGAACGGCACCAGCAGCAACAGGCGAACTCGGTCCATGGGCGTGCGCGTCCTGGGTCTTGCAGATCACGGCCGCTCGACGCTTGTTTGTAGCACGGATCGCGGGCGCCGACGACGCGCGGATCCCCCGGCTTGCCGCAGCCGGGGCAACTCCTCGCGCACGCGGCGTTCGAGTTCGGGCAGCGCCGCGCGCGCCGCGGGGCTGAGCCCCCGGCCGAGTCCCAGTTCCGCGGCTTCCACCGTGTAGACCACCACGCGCGGCGGCAGCCGGTCCAGCGCCCTCGCGAGGCGCAGAAGCGCGCCCAGCCCGAGACCGTGGCTGGAGCCGGGGGGCGCGACCTCCGGTGCGATCGGCCAGGGCCGCGGCCCGCATGCGTCGAGGCGCAGGATGCGTCCCGGGCGCCCGGCTGGCGCCGCCGCGTCGACGCACAGCAGCGCGTCGGAGCGCGCCCAGTCGTCGAGCAATCCGGCGGGGTCGTCGTCGCTGCAGCGCAGCAGCGCCCCGGTGGGGGCGCCGCGCCGCAGGCGGCGGGCCAGCGCGGCGGCGACGCCGTCGTCGCCGCGCAACGGATTGCCGATGCAGCACAGCAAGAGGCGGCAGCGCGACGCAGGCACGGGCATGGCGGCGGCGGCTGGCCTCAGCGGCGCCGCAGATCGAGGCGCAGGAAATGGGTCGAGCAGGAAATGCAGGGGTCGTGGTTGCGCACCGCCTGCTCGCAGCGCGCGCGGATGGTCTCGTCGGACTCGCGGGCGAGCGCGCCGGCCAGCGCCAGCAGGTCGGACTCGATCGAGGCCTGGTTCTGCGAGGTCGGCGGCACGATGCGCGCGTGCTCGATGCTGCCGTCGGCGGCGAAGCGGTAATGGTGCCAGCAGATGCCGCGCGGCGCCTCGGTGCAGCCGTAGCCGACCGCGGCGCGCGGCACCACCGGCTCGGCCGCCTGGGGCGGCGCCTGCCAGTCGCGCAGGATGCGCAGCGCCTCGTCGCAGGCAAGCAGGGTCTCCAGCGCGCGCACGACGATCGAGCGGAAGGGGTTGCGGCACACCGGCCCGAGTCCTGCGCGCAGCGCGTGGCGCTGCAGTTCGTCGGGCAGGCGCTCGAAGTTCAGCGCGTAGCGCGCCAGCGGTCCGACCAGGTAGGCGCCGCGGCGCCGCAGCATGGAGTGCAGCGCCGTCGAGTGCTCGACCTGGCGTTCCTCGAATTCCTGCTCGTAGTCGGCGATGTCGATGTCCAGCCCCGCGCTGGAGCACAGCCGGCCCTCGGTGATCGGGTATGCGTCGGGATGGCGCAGTGCGACGAACTCGTAGTCGCGCTCGAAGTCGGGGAACTCGAAGCCCGCCACCCAGTCCAGCAGCAGGCCGGCGTTGTCGCGCGCCGGCTCCAGCACGCCGCGCAGCTCGGCCAGCTCGGCGTCGCGCGGCAGGCGCCAGAAGCCTCCCGGGCGCAGCCCGACCGGGTGGATCTCGCGTCCGCCGAGCACACGCAGGATGCGGTTTCCGGCCGACTTGAGCTGCAGCGCCGCCTGCACCATCTCGCGATGCGACGCGGCGATCCCCACCACGTCGTCGCAGCCGAGGAAGTCCGGCGCATGCAGCATCGCCACGTGCAGCGCGTGGCTCGAGATCCATTCGCCGCAGTACATCAGGCGGCGCAACGCGCGCAGCGGCGCGGCCACCCGCACGCCGAAGGCCTGCTCCACCGCCTGCACCGCGCTCATCTGGTAGGCCACCGGACAGATGCCGCAGATGCGCGCGACGATGTCGGGCAGCTCGGCATGGTCGCGCCCGCGCAGCAGCGCCTCGAAAAAGCGCGGCGGCTCGAAGATGCGCAGTTGCGCGCGCACCGCGCGCTCGCCCTGCAGTTCGAGTTCGAGCGCACCCTCGCCCTCGACGCGGCTGAGGTAGTCGACCTGGATCTTCCTAGACATCGCCGTTCCCCGCCTGCCGTGCCGGCGCGGCGTCTTCCAGGCGAGCCTGCGCGAGGCCTTCATCGAGGAAGGCGGCGGAGCCGACGTGGATGCCGTGCAGCGCCAGGCGCATGGCGCGCGGCGTCGCGCCCAGGCGCTGCCACTGCCGTGCCAGCGATGCGGTGTTCGGGCTTTGCATCGGCCCGAAGCAGCCGTAGCAGCCGCGACGCTGGCCCGGGCACAGCGCGCCGCAGCCGGCGTGGGTCACCGGGCCCAGGCAGGGCCGGCCCTGCACCATCACGCAGTTGTGCCCCTCGCGCTTGCACTCGATGCACACGCTGTGCGAGGCGATCGCCGGGCGGCGCCCGGCGAGAAAGGCCGTGATCACCTCGAGCAGCTGCGATTTGTCGACCGGGCACCCGCGCAGTTCGAAGTCCACCGCGACATGCGCCGAGATCGGCGTCGAGGTGGCGAGGGTCGAGACATAGGCCGGAGTCGCGTAGACCGCTGCCACCCAGTCGTCGATGTCTGCCAGGTTGCGCAGCGCCTGGATCCCGCCCGCGCTGGCGCAGGCGCCGATGGTCACGAGGTGGCGCGACTGCTCGCGTACGCGGCGGATTCGCTGCAGGTCGTGTTCGGTGGTGATCGACCCTTCGACCAGCGACAGCTCGTAGGGGCCGTCGATCACCGCGCTGGAGGCCTCCGCGAACTGCGCGATGCGCAGCGCCCCGGCCAGCGCCAGCAGGTCCTGCTCGCAGTCCAGCAGCGACAGCTGGCAACCGTCGCAGGAGGCGAACTTCCACACCGCCAGGCGGGGCCGGGAGTCGGGATCGCGCGTGGGCATGGCTCAGACCTCGCGGCAGGCGAGCAGTGCGGCGATGCGGTCCAGGCGCATCACCGGACCGTCGCGGCAGACGAAGGTGGGCCCGAACTGGCAATGCCCGCAGCGCCCGATCCCGCACTGCATGTTGCGCTCCATCGACAGGTGGATGCGCGACGCGTCGACGCCGGCGGCGCGCAGCGCGCCGGCCGTGAAGCGCATCATGGTCTCGGGGCCGCAGACCATCGCCGCGGCATTCGCCGGGTCGAACTCGGCGCGTGCCAGCAGTGCGGGAACCACGCCGACCTCGCCGTGCCAGGAGGCGTCCGCGTGGTCCACCGTCACGTGCACCTGCAGGTCGGCGCGCGCCGCCCAGTCCCGCAGCTGTTCGCGGTACAGGATCTGCGCCGGCTCGCGCGCGCCGAACAGCAGCGCCACGCGGCCGTAGTCGGCGCGTGCGCCCAGCACCGCGTCGAGCACCGGGCGCAGCGGCGCGAGACCCAGTCCGCCGGCGATGATCAACAGGTCGCGCCCGCGCGAGTCCTGCAGCGGCCAGCCGCGGCCGAAGGGGCCGCGCAGGCCGAGCAGACTTCCCGGCTGCAGCGCGGCGAGCGCGCGGCTGATCGCGCCGACCTCGCGGATGGTGTGCAGGTAGCCCCCGGGGGCGTCGCGGCTGATGGAGATCGCGGCTTCGCCGACCCCGAAGGCATACAGCATGTTGAACTGCCCCGGGCTGCCGCGCGGCGGCGCGCCGCCGTCGGCGGGGACGAGGTCCAGACTCACGGTGTCGGGCAGTTCGCGCCACGCCCGGCGCACGCGGTACGGCCGCGGGCGCATCGCGTCCGGGGAGGGGTCAGCGCCGGCCATAGACGTCGAGCAGCTGCAGGCGTGTCGCCTGCAGGCGGGCGACGACCACCGGAACGAAGCGCTTCATCATGTCGTAGCCGAATCCCGCGTCGGCCTCGGCCTTCGCGCGCAGGCACTCGGCATCGATCCCGATGGCGCGCACGGTCTGCAGCGCGCGCGCATCGAACTGCCAGCGATACGGCGGCACCAGCCAGGACGCGCCGACCAGTTCGCCGTCGCCCAGCGTGGCGATCAGGATCGGCGCGCGCGCCGGAGCGTGGATCTCCAGCGCGACACGGCCGTGGCGCAGCAGCAGGAATTCGCGCGCCGGCTCGCCTTCGCGGAACAGGTAGCTGCCGGCCTCGAAGCGCTGGTTGCGCGCGCAGCCGGCGAGCAGCTCGAGGTAGCGCGGCGCGAGCCCGGCGAACAGCGGGTGCGCCGCGATGATGGGCTCAAGCCCCTGCATGGCCGTTCTCCGCCGCGCCGCGCATCGCGGCGACTTCCTCGGTGATGTCGATGCCGGCCGGGCACCAGGTGATGCAGCGCCCGCAGCCCACGCAGCCCGAGCTGCCGAATTCGTCGAACCAGTGCGCGAGCTTGTGGCTCATCCAGTGGCGGTAGCGCGACGAGGTGCCGGCGCGCACGCTGCCGCCGTGGAGCTCGCTGAACTCGAGCGTGAAACAGGAGTCCCATGCGCGCTCGCGCCAGGCCGTCGATCCCTGCAGGTCGCCGTGGTCCTGCACCGTGGTGCAGAAGCAGGTCGGGCACACCATCGTGCAGTTGCCGCAGGCCAGGCAGCGTTCGGCCACCTGCTGCCAGCGCGGGTGCTCGGGGTTGTCCTGCAGCAGCTGCTTGAGCCCGTCGCCGGGCAGGCTGCGATGCATCGCGCCGGCCGCGCGGCGCACGCGTTCGCGCGCCGCCTGCAGCCGGGCTTCGTCGGCCGCCTCGTGCGGCACGCGCTCCAGCATGCGCGCACCGGCTTCGCTGCCCACCTCGACGACGAAGCCATGGCCGTGGGCGTCGAGCAACTCGGTCAGCGCGAGGTCGAAGCCGCCGCCGGCGCGCGGGCCGTCGGCGTGCATCGACGTGCAGAAGCAGGTGTCCGCCGGGTCGGTGCAGTGCACCGCGACGATGAAGCAGCCGGCGCGGCGCGCGGCGTAGCGGGAATCGGGGCAGGGCCCGTCGAGCAGCGTGCGGTCCAGCAGCTGCAATGCGCGCAGCTCGCAGGGGCGCACGCCGATGAAGGCGGTCGGCTGCGGGGCCTCGTCGTCGTCGAGCAGGCTCAGGCTGCCGTCTTCGGCCAGGCGCATGTGCCACAGCGTGTGCCGCGGCGGATGCACGAAGCGCTTCCACGACTGCACGGCGGCGGCGTAGCCGAACAGTGCGGCGTCGTCGCGGCGTTGCAGCCGGTAGCGGCCGGGCTGCTGCAGCGCGGTCCAGCCGGCCGGCAGGTCGTCGATGCCGCGGATGTCGTCGTAGACGATGGCGTCGTCGAGCAGCGTCGGCCCGAGCACGCGGCGGCCGTCGGCCGCCAGCGCCTCGATCAGGCGCTGCAGGCCTTGCCGGCGCAGCAGCGCCGCGGGATGCTCGGCAGGGGCAAAGGGCTGGTTCATCGCGGAATCGCGGTGCGCGCGGCGCCGTCCGCAACGACTGTAGAAGCAAGCCCGGTGGAGCGCTTGACCCACGTCAACGCCAGGGGTGAATGCCCCGCCTAGGCTTGTCGGAATCGGCCTGCCGCGGCCCGTGCCGCGCCATGCCGTGCGTCGTCGCAGGAGGATCTCGATGAATCGATGGGCAGCTTGGTCGGCGCTGGTGCTGGGCGCCGCGGCCTTGGCATCCGGCGCCTGCGGCGCCACGCTGCCCGGGCCGATGGTGGATGCGCAGTGGCTGCACGCGCATCTCGCGCAGGTGACGGTGCTGACGGTCGCCGACGGCGACCAGACGGCGCTGTACACGAAGGCGCCGCGCCTCGGGCCCGGGCGTTCGGTGCAGCAGGTCGGCGGACATATCCCCGGCTCATTGCTGGTGGACTTCGAGTCCATCCGGCAAAGCCGGGTCGAGGACGGCCACACGCTGCAGGCGCTGATGCCGGACGCCGGCTTCTTCACCGACGCGATGGACAAGGCCGGGATGCCGGCCTCGGGCAAGCCGGTGGTCGTCGTCATGCTCGGCGACGGCGTGGCGGCCGCCGACATGGCGGCGAGGCTGTACTTCCAGCTGCGTTACTTCGGCGTGCCGCGCGGCGAGGTCGCGCTGCTCAACGGCGGCACCGCGGCCTGGCTGCATGCCGGCTACGCGGTCAGCACCAGCCCGGCGCCGACGGCGCGCGGCGACTGGAAGGCCGGCGCACCGGACGCGTCGCTGCTGGCCACGCTGGACCAGGTGCGCCGCGCGCTGACCCTGCATTCGGCGCAGTTCATCGACGCCCGCCCGACCCCGCAGTACCTGGGGCTGCAGCAGGCGCCGATCGACACCGCGGCCGGGCACCTGCCGGGCGCGAAATCCTTTCCCACCGACGCCATCGTCGCCGAGCGCGACGGCGTGACCCTGTTCCTCGACCCGCGCGACTACCGCTGGATGTTCGCCAGCTACTCGATCAGCGCCACGGCGCCGACCATCACCTACTGCAACACCGGTCAGTTCGCCGCCGGCGCGTGGTTCGTCGCGCGCGAGATCCTGGGCAATCGGCAGGCCAGCATGTACGCCAATTCGATGAACGAATGGACCCACCTCGGCAATCCGACGGTGGGCCTGCCGTCGCGGCCCTGACGGTGCATCGAGGGGCGCTGCGCCGCCGCGGGCTTGCGGCGACGCAGGCGCATTGCGTTGATCCCCGTCAAAGGAGCCGGGGGGTCGGCGTTCTTAGTATGGTGATCTTGGAATGGTTGAGGAGCTGCGATGCAGCGGCGGGACTTTCTCAGGATCGGTGCGACGGTGGGTTCCGGCGCGCTGCTTGGCGGCGGTGTCGCCGGTTGCACGGCTCCCGCCTATTGGCAGAAGCTGATGGCCGAGGGGCCGTCCAAGCGCAGTCCGACGGTGTGCAACATGTGCTTCTGGAGCTGTGCCGGCGAGGTGCACACGCGCGACGGCAAGCTGTGGAAGATCACCGGGCATCCCGGCGACCCGCATAGCGAGGGCCGGCTGTGCACGCGCGGCACCGGCGGCGTCGGCGCCTATTACGACCCCAACCGGCTGGTCAAGCCGCTGATGCGCGTCGAGCGCGGCGGGCGCCAGAGCTTCGAGGTCGTCAGCTGGGATGCGGCGCTGGGCTTCATCGCCGACAAGCTGCACAAGCTGCGCGACAGCCACGGCGCGGACCGGCTGGCGGCGATGGTGCACGGACCCGGTGCCGGGCACTTCGAGCACCTGGTGCGCGCCTACGGCAGCGACAGCGTCGCCGAGCCGGCCTTCGCGCAATGCCGCGGGCCGCGCGACACGGGCTTCTTCCTCACCTTCGGCGAGGGCCTGGCGTCGCCCGAGCAGACCGACATGCCGAACGCGCGCTGCATCGTGCTGATCGGCTCGCATATCGGCGAGAACTTGCACAACACGCAGGTGCAGGACTTCACCGCCGCGCTGCGCAACGGCGCCACCGTGATCACCGTCGATCCGCGCTTCTCGGTGGCGGCGTCGAAATCGCAGTACTGGCTGCCGATCCGGCCCGGCACCGACATCGCGCTGCTGCTGGCGTGGATCCACGTGATCATGGCCGAGCAGTTGTACGACGTGGAGATGATCCGCTCCGAGACCACCGGACTGCAGCAGCTCAGCGACCACGTCGCCGCCTTCACGCCGCAATGGGCGGCCGCCGAGACCGGCCTGGAGCCGGAACTGATCGAGCGCACGGCGCGGCTGATGGCGGCGAGCGCGCCGGCGACCATGCTGCACCCCGGGCGCCACAGCACCTGGTGGGGCGACGACACGCAACGCTCGCGCGCGATGGCGATCCTGGCGGCGTTGCTGGGCATCTGGGGACGCAAGGGCGGCTACTACCTGCCCGAGGCGGTGCGGCTTCCCGAATACCCGCTTCCCGAATACCCGAAGCCGCGCTCGAGCTGGCGCGACGTCACCGACAAGCGCTTCCCGCTGGCCGCGCTGCCGGTGAGCAACGTGGTGCTGGAGAACTGCACCGGCAAGGATCCGCATTACCGCGCGCTGCTGATCTACGACACCAACCTGCCGATGTCGGTTCCCGGCGCGCGGCGCCTGCTGCAGCAGGCGAGCTCGCAGCTGGAGCTGATCGTCGCCATCGACGTGCAGCCCTCGGAGGTGACCGGTTTCGCCGACATCGTGCTGCCCGAGTGCTCGTACCTGGAGCGCCACGACCCTCTGCGCAACGAGCCCGAGCGCGAGCCCTGCCTGGCGCTGCGCGCACCGGCGCTGCCGGCGCTGGGCGAGTCCAAGCCGGGCTGGTGGATCGCGCGCGAACTGGGCATGCGCCTGGGACTGCAGCGCCATTTCCCCTGGAAGCACTACAGCGAGGTCATCGACTGGCAACTGCGCCAGGTCGGCAGTTCGCTGGACGAGATGCAGCGTATCGGCATCAAGAAATTCCCGCGCACCACGCCGCTGTACCGCGGGCGCCGCGAGAGCCTGGCGTGGGGAACGCCGAGCGGCAGGATCGAGCTGCACTCGAGCATCCTGGCCGAGGCGGGCTACGACCCGCTGCCGCGCTACGTGGCGCCGCAGGCGCCGCCGCAGGGCTTCCTGCGCCTGAACTACGGGCGCGCGCCGCAGCACAGTTTCAGTCGCACACAGAACAATCCGGTGCTTTATCAGATGATGCCGGAGAACGTGGTGTGGATCCACCCCGACGCGGCGCGTCGCTTCGGCGTCGAGTCGGGGAACTACGTGGTGCTGGTCAACCAGGACGGGGTGCGCAGCAACCGCGTACGGGTGCGCGTGACCGAGCGCACGCGCCCCGATTCGGTGTGGCTGGTGCATGGCTTCGGCCACACCGCGCCGGGGCTGTTCCTGGCGCGCGGGCGCGGCGCCGACGACGCCGGGCTGATGACCCGCGTGCTGGTGGACCCGATCAGCGGCGCCACCGGGATGCGCGGCAATTTCGTCACGCTGCAAGCCGAGGAGTCCAGGGCATGACCCGCTTCGTGATGGTGATCGACACGCGCACCTGCATCGGCTGCTCCGACTGCGTGGACGCCTGCCGCATGGAGAACTCGGTGCCCGAGGGCCTGTGCTACGACTGGGTGGTCGAGGTCACGCGCGGGCGCTACCCGGAGCTGCACACCGAGTTCCGCAGCGAGCGCTGCAACCACTGCAGCCACGCCACCTGCGTCGACGCCTGCCCGACCGGCGCCAGCCAGCAGTGGAACGGCAGCAACATCGTGGTCGTCGATCCGGCGCGCTGCACCGGCTGCAAGGCGTGCATCGCAGCCTGTCCCTACGACGCCCGCCTGGTGCTGCAGCCGCAGGGCTACATCGGCAAGTGCACCTTCTGCGTGCACCGGGTTCGCAACGGCGAGGACCCGGCCTGCGTGGCCACCTGCCCGGCGCACGCGATGCACTTCGGCGTCGCCGACGATCCGACCAGCGAGGTCAGCCGGCTGGTCGCCAGCCGCGACTGGTACGTGCTGCAGCCGGAAAGCGGCAACGAGCCGAACGTGTACTACCTGCGCTGACAACGGAGCAAGGAACATGCGCGAGCAAGTCCTGGCCAGCGTGCTGGCGAATCCGCGGGTCGAACCCGTGATGCAGATCTGGGGCTGGCAGATCGCCACCTATCTGTTCCTCGGCGGGGTCACCGCGGGCCTGATGGTGTTCTCGGCGTGGGCGGTGCTGGGGCGCCGCAACGCGCCGTTCGCGGCGTACCGCGCGCCGCTGGTCGGGCTGGTCGTGCTGGCGCTGGGAATGACCACGCTGTTCGCCGACCTGGATCGCAAGATCAACGTGTGGCGCTTCTACACCACGCTGCATGTCACGTCGGTGATGTCCTGGGGCTCGTGGATCCTGCTGCTGGTTTTCCCGGCGCTGATCCTGTTCATGCTCGGCGGGCTGCAGCAGGGCTTCGCGCCGCTGGCGCGACTGGCGCGCGCCTTGCCGCTGGTGGGGGGGCTGCTGGGCTGGCTGATCGCGCAGTGCGAGCGCTGGCGCGCCTGGCTGGCCGCGGCCAACCTGGTGCTGGGCATCGGGCTGGGCATCTACACCGGGGTGCTGCTGTCGGGCTTCAACGCGCGGCCGTTCTGGCATTCGGCGCTGCTGGGCCCGCTGTTCCTGGTTTCCGGGCTGTCGACCGGGGCGGCGATGATGATCCTGGGCGCGCGCGAAGCCGAGGAACGGCACCTGTTCGGGCGCATCGACCTGCTGCTGATCGTCGTCGAGCTGGCGCTGCTCGGCCTGCTGCTGGCCGACATGCTCAACGGCAACGCGCTGCAGCGCGACGCCGTGCGCCACCTGCTGGGCGGCGCCCAGACGGGGGTGTTCTGGATCGGCTTCATCGCCGCCGGGCTGGTGCTGCCGCTGCTGCTGGAAGCCGCCGGCTGGCGCCGGCCGCTGCTGGGCGCCGGCATGCTGGCCGCGGTGCTGGTGCTGGGAGGCGGCTACCTGCTGCGCGACATCGTCGTGCAGACCGGGCAGCAGACCAGCTGGACCCATTTCGACAACCAGTTCGACCCGTCGCTGCTGGCGCGCCTGCGCCATGACGGCTTCGACCCTGCGGGACGCTTCTGAAGCCCGCGCATCCGGAGGACTCATCCCCATGTCTGCACGCAAAGCTTCCCCGCGCGGCCTCGGCGCCGCGCTGGCCGCGCTGCCGCTGCTCGTTCCCGCGGTGTCGGCGCTGGTCCCGGCCGACGTGGTGTGGGCCGCCACGCCGCGCCAGCCCGACCTGCAGGTGCTGGCGCAGGCGGTGGCGCGCGGCGAGGACCGCATCACGCCGGCGCATCTGCGCGGCCTGCTCACCGCCAGGCGCGGCGACTTCACGCTGGTCGACATCCGCAGCCCGGCGGATTTCGCGCAGGGGCACATCCAGGGTGCGATCAACGTGCCGATGGCGCGGCTGTTCGATCCCGCCGAATTGGTGCGCCTGCGCAAGTCCCCGCAGGTGATCGTGGTGTCGCGCCAGATCGACCAGCAGGCGCAGGCCGCCGCGCTGCTGCGCGTGGCCGGGGTGCCGGCGCTGGAGCTGGCCGGAGGGCTGGCGGCGTGGGCGCATGCCGTCGACGCTTGGTCGGCGTCGCGCGAGGACTACGCCATCGTGCGCGCCCTCAATGAATGCCCGCAGGCCGAGACCTCGCCGATGCCGTCGCTGCAGATCCCGCCCACCGGCACCGGCGCCACGGCGCCCGCGCCGGCGCCGGCCGCGCCGCCGGTGCGGCACGGTACGCCGCGCGTCAACCTGAAGGGGATGTGCAGTTGAGCGCGCGTCTGGAGCTGCCGCTGGCGGCCGGCGCCCGGCTCGCCGGCAGCGCCGCGGCCGCGCCCGGGCGCAACGCCGTCGCGACCCTGCTCGGCGAGGCGCGGCGCATGGTGCTGGCCAGCGCGGTGGCCGGCAATCCGTCGGCCTCGGCGCTGGCCTGCGTCGGTGACGGCGACGCCTTGCTGTTCGCGTGCCCGCGCATGTCGCGCGCGGCGGCGCAGCTCGAACTCAACGCCGCCGCGCAGGCGCTGGTGCTCGACGAGCGCGGCCAGGCGGTGCTCGAGCTCAGCGGCTACTGCCGCGAGCTGCGCGATGCGCTGGCGCGTCGCGACGCCTTGGCCCGCTTCGCCGGGCGCCTGCCCGCGCAGGTGCTGGACGACCTGGCCGGCGAGGCGCCGGGGCAGTACGCGTTGCTGCGCCTGGTCCCCGTGCGCGCGAGCGTGCCGGGTCCGTCCGGTGCGTCGCCGCAGGCCTGGCTGGACTTCCCGCAGAACGCGCCGCGCAGCTCGGCGCTGGCGCTGGGAGCCTTCGGGCGCAACCTGCGGCTGTGGGTGCGCGCGGTGCGCGCGCCCTTCTTCACCGCCGCGGTGGTGCCGATGCTGCTCGGCGCAGCCGTCGCGCGCCGCGCCATGCCGGCGGCCGACTGGAGCTGGTCGATGTTCGCGTGGACCCTGGTCGGCGCCGTGCTGGCCGCCGCCGGCACCAACCTGATCAACGACTACGGCGACTCGCGCAGCGGCGCCGACGAGTGCAACCCCGTCGGCGGCAACCCCTTCACCGGCGGCAGCCGCATGATCCAGCTGGGGCTGCTGGCGCCCTGGCAGATGCTGCTGGCCAGCGTGCTGTGCTTCGTCGCGACCATGGGCATCGGGCTGCACATCAACGCGCTGCTCTCCGGCTCAGCGCTGGCCCTCACGCCGCTGCTGGGAATCGGCGTGCTGGGCTGCGTGCTCGGCGTGGCCTACACGGTGGGTCCGTTCGCGCTGAGCTACCGGGGATTCGGCGAGGTCGCGGTGGCGCTGGGATTCGGTCCGGTGATCGTGATGGGCAGCAGCTATGCGCTGGCCGGCGCCGCCGGCGTGGCGTGGCCGTGGCAGGCCTCGCTGCTGGCCTCGGTGCCGGTGGCGCTGTTCATCCTGCTGGTGCTGTGGATCAACCAGTTCCAGGACGCCCCCGCGGACTCCGCCAGCGGTAAGCGCAACTGGGTCGTGCGGGTTTCCGAGCGCCCCGACGGCAGCTTCGACTTCGGCGCCGCCTTCGTCGCCTACACCGCGCTCAACCTGGCCGGCTTCGCCGCCATCGCGCTGCTCGGGGTGCTGGGGTGGCTGCGCCCGCAACTGGCGACGCCGTGGGCGTGGATCGCGCTGCTGGCGCTGCCGTTGTTCCTGCGCGCGCGCGCGGCCGCGCAGGCCTGGAACGCGCGCTGGCGCGACCCCGCGGCCGATCGCGCGGGCCTGCCCTTCCAGCTGCTGCCGGTGAACGCGATGACCATCGGCGTGCACCTGGTCGGCGGCCTGCTGCTGGCCGCGGCCTACGTGCTGGGCGCGATGCGCTGAGCCGCGCGCCGTTCGAAGGCCAGCATCGTGCGCTGCAGCAGCTGCGGCAGCGCATGGCGCGCCAGTTCGTCGAGCAGCGGCTCGCCCAGCTCCGCGTGCAGCGTGCCGCGCACCCGCGTCACCGACGCCGACAGCGGCTCGAAGTCCCAGCGCAGCTCGAACGCGCGAAACGGCGCGCCGGCGCGAATGCCGACGCGCTTCGGCGCCTCGAACTCGGCACGCGAACGGAAGTGCCAATCGCGCCCCAGCAGGTGCACGCGCTGTTCGACCTCGGCGCTGCCGGCGTCGCGGCGCAGCACCCGTGCCGAACTCCAGCCGGGCATGAACTGGGGGTAGGCGTCGACGTCGGCGACCAGTTCGTACAGCGCCTGCGCCGGCCACGGCAGCACGCGCTCGACTTCCAGCGCGACCATCAGCCCGGTGCGAACAGCGGGGTGAGGTCCGCGTAGATGCGGTAGTCGTCGATTCCGGCCTCGCCGCCGCGCCAGATGGTCGCGGCCGGCAGGGTGAACTGCGAGCCGTCGTGGCGTGTGTAGGTCGCGCCGAGCCGGCACACCAGCGCGCCGTCGCAGTACCAGCATTCGTGCAGCTCGTGGCGCAGCGCGCGGATGGCGGAAAAGAAGCGGCCGACCTCGCGGGCCACTTCCTGCGGCCCCACGCAGGGCGCGGCGTTGCCGAACACGAAGCTGCCGCGTGGCGAGAACCAGGCGCCGAAGGCCTGAGCGTCCATGCGGTCGACGCTTTCGAACACCGCGCGCGCATAGGCGCCCGCCTGGTCCTTGCTTGCCGGAAATCGTGGAGGGTGGCTCATGGTGTGTGCGAAGAATCGGGATCGCTTGACCTCCGTCAAGCGATCCCCGGAGCGGGCGTGGACTCCCATCGATGGTTCTGGGAGTATGTGCCGTGATCTTGCCGGATGCGGCGGGCGCGGCGGGGCGCGGAACCCGCGAATCGTCAAGGCGGGGAGGCGAAAAAATGGTATCCGAAAGCCCGACTTTCTACGAGCTGATGCGAGCGCAGGGAACCAGCCGGCGCTCGTTCCTGAAGTTCTGCACCCTCACCGCCGCGGCGCTCGGGCTCGACCCGTCGTACGCGGCGCAGATCGCCGAGGCGATGCAGACCAAGCCGCGCATCCCGGTGCTGTGGATGCACGGACTGGAGTGCACCTGCTGCTCGGAGTCCTTCATCCGTTCCGGCCATCCGCTGGCCAAGGACGTGATCCTGAAAATGATCTCGCTGGACTACGACGACACGCTGATGGCGGCCGCCGGCGAGCAGGCGGAGGCGATCCTCGACGAGATCCCGAAGAAGTACAAGGGCCGCTACATCCTCGCGGTGGAGGGCAACCCGCCGCTCAACGAGGACGGCATGTACTGCATCGTCGGCGGCAAGCCCTTCGTCGACAAGCTCAAGGCGGTGGCGGCCGACGCGATGGCGGTGATCGCGTGGGGCGCCTGCGCGTCGTGGGGCTGCGTGCAGGCGGCCAAGCCGAACCCGACCCGCGCCACGCCGATCGACAAGGTGATCACCGACAAGCCGATCATCAAGATCCCCGGCTGTCCGCCGATCGCCGAGGTGATGACCGGGGTGATCGCCTACGTCAGCACCTTCGGGCGGCTTCCCGACCTGGACAACCGCGGGCGCCCGCTGATGTTCTACGGCCAGCGCATCCACGACAAGTGCTATCGCCGCGCGCACTTCGACGCCGGCGAGTTCGTCGAGTCGTGGGACGACGCCGGCGCGCGCGCCGGCTACTGCCTGTACAAGATGGGCTGCCGCGGACCCACCACCTACAACGCCTGCTCGACCCTGCGCTGGAACGGCGGGGTGTCGTTCCCGATCCAGGCCGGGCACGGCTGCATCGGCTGCTCGGAGGAGAACTTCTGGGACAACGGGCCCTTCTACCAGCGCCTGTCGGGCGTGGGCCTCGGGCTGGCGGTCGATGCCACGGCCGATGTCGTGGGCGGCACCGCGGCGGGGGTGGTCGGCGCGGCGGTGGTCGCGCACGCGGGCGCCAGCGTGGTCAAGCACCTGCGCCGCGACAAGCCGGCGCAGCAGCAGCCGGAAATCTCCAACAGGGATCGAGGAGAGGGGCAATCATGAGCACGACCACGCCGAACGGTTTCAAGCTGGACGACAGCGGGCAGCGCATGGTGGTCGATCCGGTGACCCGGATCGAGGGCCACCTGCGTTGCGAGGTGAACCTGGACAAGGACAACGTGATCCGCAACGCGGTGTCGTCGGGCACCATGTGGCGCGGGCTCGAGGTCATCCTGAAGGGACGCGATCCGCGGGACGCCTGGGCCTTCTGCGAGCGCATCTGCGGCGTGTGCACGGGGGTGCACGCGCTGGCCTCGGTGCGCTCGGTGGAGGACGCGCTGGGAATCCGCATCCCGGAGAACGCCAACACCATCCGCAACCTGATGCTGGCCACGCAGTGGGCGCAGGACCACCTGATCCACTTCTACCACCTGCATGCGCTGGACTGGGTGGACGTGGTGTCGTCGCTGAAGGCCGACCCGAAGCAGACCAGCGTGCTGGCGCAGAGCATCTCGCCGTGGCCGAACTCCTCGCCCGGCTATTTCCGCGACGTGCAGACGCGTCTGCAGAAGTTCGTCGACTCGGGGCAGCTGGGGCCGTTCATGAACGGCTACTGGGGCAACCGCGCCTACCTGCTGCCGCCCGAGGCCAACCTGCTGGCGGTGTCGCACTACCTGGAGGCGCTGGACTTCCAGCGCGAGATCGTGAAGATCCACACCGTGTTCGGGGGCAAGAACCCGCACCCGAACTGGCTGGTCGGCGGCATGGCCTGCGCCATCAACCTCGACGGCGAGATGGCCGCGGGGGCGCCGGTGAACATGGCCCAGCTCGAACTCGTGTCGGACATCATCGACCGCACCATCGCCTTCATCGACCAGGTGTACCTGCCGGACCTGCAGGCCATCGCATCGTTCTACAAGGGCTGGGACTTCGGCCGCGGGCTGGCGGGGACCAACATCATGTCCTACGGCGAATTCCCGCTGGCGGCCAACGACTGGTCGGACTCCAACCTGGCGATCCCGCGCGGCGCGATCGTCGAGGGGCGGCTCGACCGCGTGCTCGAGGTGGACCTGCGCGACCCCAGGCAGGTGCAGGAATTCGTCGATCACTCCTGGTACAAGTACCCGGACGAGGCCGCCGGGCTGCACCCGTGGGAAGGCATCACCGACCCGGACTTCCGGCTCGGTCCGAAGACCGTGGGAACGCGCACGGACATCCGGCAGCTCGACGAGTCGGCCAAGTACTCCTTCATCAAGGCGCCGCGCTGGCGCGGGCATGCGATGGAGGTGGGACCGCTGTCGCGCTTCACCATCGGCTACGCGCGCGGCATCCCCGAATTCAAGGAGCCCGTCGATCGCCTGCTGACCGACCTGCAACTGCCGGTGGCCGCGCTGTTCACCACGCTGGGCCGCACCGCCGCGCGCGGCCTGGAGGCCAGCTGGGCCGCGCACAAGATGCGCATGTACCACGACCGCCTGATGGCCAGCCTGCGCGCCGGCGACCTCGCCACCGCGAACACCGACAAGTGGGAGCCCTCGACCTGGCCCGCCGACACCAAGGGCGTCGGCTGGGTGGAGGCGCCGCGCGGCTCGCTGGGGCACTGGTCGCACATCCGCAACCAGCGCATCGAGTCCTACCAGGCGGTGGTGCCCACGACCTGGAACGGGTCGCCCCGCGACCCCGCCGGCAACATCGGCGCCTTCGAGGCCGCGCTGCTCGGCACGCCGCTGGCCGAGGCCCGGCAGCCGCTGGAGATCCTGCGCACGCTGCACAGCTTCGACCCCTGCCTGGCGTGCTCGACCCACGTCATCGCGCCCGACGGGGGCGAACTGGTTCGCGCACAGGTCTGCTCCTGAACCATGCGGACGCGCACGCTCCAGCCAGGCGCCGCCGGTGGCGGCGCCTGGCTGCGTGCCGGATCCGCCGGAGGCAAACGCCATGTCCAGTCTTGTTGAAAACGGCGAACGCGTCACCGCGCCGATCTACGTCTACGAGCTCCCGGTGCGCCTGTGGCACTGGACGGTGGCGCTGGCCATCGCGGTGCTGGCGCTCAGCGGCTGGCTGATCGGCAATCCGCCGTGGGCGGCGATCTTCGGCCAGCCCTACGACCTGCACCTGATGGACGACCTGCGGCTGGCGCACTACATCGCCGGCTACGTGCTGCTGGTCGGGCTGGTCGGGCGGGCCTACTGGGCGCTGGTGGGCAACCGCTACGCGCGCGCGATCTTCGTGCCGCGGGTGTGGAGCCTGCGCTGGTGGCGCGCATTGCGCAAGACCATCCGCTGGTACCTGCTGATGGAGCGCGAGACCGACAAGGAAGTCGGCCACAACCCGCTGGCGCAGGTGGCCATGCTGGTGGTGTTCCTGTTCGGCTCGGTGTTCGAGGTGATCACCGGCTTCGCGCTGTACGGCGAGGGCGCGGGCCTGCATTCGTGGGCTTCGCGCGCGTTCACCTCGTGGGTGATCCCGCTGTTCGGCAGCAGCCAGACCGTGCACACCTGGCATCACCTGGTGATGTGGTACGTGCTGATCTTCGTCATCGTGCACCTGTACATGGTGATCCGCGAGGACATCATGTCGCGCCAGACCATGATCAGCACGATGGTCGACGGCTGGCGCTACTTCAAGGACGGCAGGCCATGAACCCCGATGCGCCGGGGCGCGTGCTGGTGCTGGGGATCGGCAACATCCTTTGGGCCGACGAGGGCTTCGGGGTGCGCGCCGCCGAGGCGCTGCACGAGGCCTGGGAACTGCCGCCGCAGGTCAGCGTGGTCGACGGCGGCACGCAGGGCCTGGGGCTGCTGCCGTGGGTCGAGGACGCCGACACCCTGCTGGTGCTCGACGCGGTCGACTACGGGCTGTCACCGGGCACGCTGTGCACGGTCGACGACGACGAGGTGCCGCGCTATCTGAGCGCGAAGAAGATGAGCCTGCACCAGACCAGTTTCCAGGACGTGCTGGGGCTGGCCGCGCTGCACGGGCGCGTGCCGTCGCGCATGCGCCTGATCGGCGCGCAGCCGGCCGAACTCGACGACTACGGCGGCAGCCTGTCGCCGCTGCTGCAGGCCTGCGTGCAGCCGGCGGTGCGCGAGGCGCTGCGCTTCCTCGCCGGACTCGGACTGCCGGCGCGCGCGCGCAGCGGCGGCGGCGCGCCGGCGTTGGCGCCGCCGTCGGTGGCGCTGCGCGCCTACGAGAGCGGGCGTCCCGGCGACGCGGAGCCGGGACGATGAACCCGAGCAGCCCGGCCTTGCAGCGCCTGCTCGCGCAACCCGGCGTGCAGGCGCTCAGCGGCGCGCGCATCGACGAGTTCGCCAGCCGCGGCACGCAGGCGCTGTTCTTCACCGGAGATCCCGGGCGGCATCCCGAGATCGACGACGTGGCGGTCATACTGCCCGAATTGATGCGGGCCTTCGACGGACGCTTCGGGGTCGGCGTGGTCGACCCCGACGCCGACCGCGAGGCGCTGATGCGCTGGGATGCCGGGGTGCGGCCCACGCTGGTGTTCGTGCGGGACGGCGTGCGCCTGGGGGCCATTGCGCGCATGCGCGACTGGGCGTATTACCTGTCCGAGATCGCCGCCATGCTGGGCGGCGCAGCCGCGAGTCCGACATGAAGACCCTTGAACAACCCATCCGGCTGCCCGGGCAGGCCGGAGATTCCGGCCCCGACTACCTGCGTCTGCCGTCGCAGATGCACACCTACGTGCAGCCAGACCTCGACTCCGGCCTGGACGGCCTCGGCCCGGCCTGGGTGCAGGCGCTGGCCGATCGCCTGGGCGCGCAGCGCGCAGGCGCCCCGTCGACCCGCGTTCCGCTCGACGCGCTGGGTCCCGAGGCCCTGCGCCAGCTCGAACAACTGCTGGGGCGCGGCGAGGTCGGCGCCAGCGTGCTCGGGCAGCCCGAGCTGCACATCCGCGAATCGGTGTTCACCGGCCTGTGGCGGGTGCAGGTGATGGATCCGCAGCGCGGCCGGCTCGGCGACGTGCTGGAGATCGGCGCGGTTCCCGACGTGCTGCGCGAGGCGGCGCGTGCCGCGGCCGGGCTGCTCGCCATGCCCGATCGCGATCGCATCCCCGCCGACGTGAGCAACGCGCCGCACCTGCTGGCCGAGGTGCTGGAGCGCAGCCGGCGCTTCGAGCAGGGCGGCCCGGGCCATGTGTTCAACCTGGACCTGCTTCCGCTGGGCCCGGCCGACCAGGCCTGGCTGGTGGAGATGCTGGGCAGCGGGCCGGTGGTGATCGTCTCCGAAGGCTATGGGGCGACACGCATCCGCAGTACCCTGCAGGCCTCGACCTGGTGGGTGCAGTACTACAACTCCAGCGATGCCATGATTCTCAACACGCTGGAAGTGGCGGCGGTGCCCTCGGTGGCCTGCGCTGCCGACGACGATCTCGCCGAATCGGCGCAGCGCCTGCGCGCGCTGCTGGACATGGAGTCAACGAGGTGAATGCAACGCAGCCATCCCCGGCCGGGGCCGAGGCCGCACGACAGGCGCCGTGGCGCCAGCACGTGACGCAGCAGCACGCGCAGCAGCAGGACGCGGCACGCGAACTGGCCGGCCGGATGCTCGACTGGGCGCAGCGCCGGGTCAGCGCGCCGACCCTGCTGCTGGGAGCGGCCAGGGGTTTCGTCGAGTGGGCGCATTACCCGCAGCCCGACGCGATCGACCCGGTGTCCGGCTGGAAGTTCTACTACCACGCGCATGCGGCCAGCCAGCGCCTGTACCACGAGCATGGGCACTTCCACGTGTTCCTGCCCGCCGGTCACGATCTCTGGACCCACTGGATCGGGCTGACGCTGGATCGCCGCGGGCTGCCGCTGCGCCTGTTCACGACCAACCGCTGGGTCACCGACGAGGCCTGGCGCAGCTCGGGCGAACTGGCCGGCGAGCATCCGCGGCTGCGCGACGCCGCGCCGACCGAGGTCGGCGCCTGGCTGGAGAGCCTGCTGTGCGTGTATGCCGACGACGTCGCGCAGTTGCAGCGCGAGCGCGACCTGCGGCTGGCCGGGCGCGGGCTCGACGACCATCGCCTGCGCATTCCCAGCCAGTGCCGGGTCAACCTGCTCGAGCGCCTGCAGGCGCTGGGCGTGCAGTGACGGAGGCCGTGCCATGTGCCTGGGAATCCCGATGCGGGTGGTGGAGGTCGACGGCCTGTGGGCGCGCTGCGAGGGCCGCGGCGTGCAGCGCCGCGTGAACCTGGGGCTGCTCGGCGAGGCGCCTTGCGGCAGCTGGCTGCTGGTGCTGGGCGACAGCGCGCGTGAGCGCCTGGAACCCGACGAAGCCTCGCGCATCGACCTGGCGCTCGACGCCGTGGAGGCGGCGCTGCGCGGCGAGACCGACCTGTCGCGCTACTTCCCCGATCTCGACGGACTCTCGGCGCGCGGCGCGCCGGCGGCCGGCACGGCGTAGCGGGCCGCCGCCACCACGGCCTGGCCGAGCGCGACTCCGCCGTCGTTGCTCGGCACCGCGCGGTGCGCCAGCACCTGCAGGCCCTCGGCGCGCAGGCGCCGCAGCATGGTCTCGAACAGCAGGCGGTTCTGGAACACGCCTCCGCTCAGCGCGACGCGCGGGCATCGCAGGCGTCGCGCCTGCTCCAGCAGCAGCTCGCACCACGCCTGCGCCAGCCCCAGGTGGAAGCGCCGCGCGATGCGCGCGGCGTCGACTCCGCGTGCCCGATCGTGCAGCAGCGCCTGCCACATCGGCGCCGTGCGCAGCTCGTCGAGTTCGCCCGTGCGGGCGACGGCGAAGGGATAGGCCGCGGCATCGTCGCTGCGCAGCGCGAGCTGCTCGAGCTCGGCGGCGGCCTGGCCCTCGTAGCTCTGCGCATCGAAGCACAGGTCGAGCGCCGCGGCGACGGCGTCGAACAGACGCCCGCAGCTCGACGCCGGGGGCGAGTTCACGCCGCCTTCGATCATGCGCTGCACGACCCGCAGCGGCTTGTCGTGCAGGCGACGCAGTTCGCCGGCATGGCGCGCGCGCAGCGTGCCGTCGGGATCCGCCAGCAGCAGCTGCGCCGCCAGGTTGCGCCAGGGCTCGCGCGAGGCGGCGTCGCCGCCGGGCAGCGCCGCCGGCTGCAGGCGCGCCACGCGCGGTGCGTCGACGTAATCGGCGTGCAGCAGTTCGGCGCCCCAGGCGCTGGAGTCGTCGCCCCAGCCGAGTCCGTCGAGCACCAGCGCGAGCACGCGCCCGCCGTCCACGGCGTGGCCGCAGTCGGCCATGCAGGCGGCCGCGTGGGCGTGGTGGTGCTGCACCTCGACCAGCTCGATGCCCAGGCGCGCCGCCCAGTCGCGGCCGTGACGGCTGCTCGCATAGTCCGGATGGCGGTCGACCACCAGCGCCTGCGGCGCGCCGCCGAACAGCTGCAGGTACAGCTCGAGGGTGCGCTGCCAGTCTGCGCGGGTGGCCGGATCGTCGAGGTCGCCGATGTGCTGCGACAGCACGGCGTGGTCGTCGCGCAGCAGGCAGAAGGTGTTCTTCAGGTCGGCGCCGAGCGCCAGCAGCCGGCGCGTCGCGTGCAGCGGAACGCGCAGCGGCTCGGGGGCGTAGCCGCGGGCCCGGCGCAGCGGGCGCGGCACGCCGTCGAAGCAGCGCAGCACCGAATCGTCGACACGGTTGACCACCTCGCGGTCGTGCCCGAGCAGCGCGTCGGCGATCCCCGCCAGGCGCGAGCGTGCCTCGTCGTCGCCGGTGCATTGCGGCTGTCCCGACGGATTGCCCGAGGTCAGCACCAGCGGGTGCCCGAAGCCGGCCAGCAGCAGGTGATGCAGCGGAGTCATCGGCAGCATGAATCCCAGCGCCGCGCTGCCCGGCGCCACCACCCGCGGCAGCTCGAGCTCGCCGGGATCCTCCAGCAGCACGATCGGCGCGGCCGAAGCGGCCAGCGCCTGCTCCTGCTCCGGAGTCGGCGTGCGCCAGCGCCGCACCACGTCGAGGTCGCGCGCGATCAGCGCCAGCGGTCGCGCCGGGCGCCGCTTGCGCCGGCGCAGCCGCGCCACCGCATCGGCGTTGGTGGCGTCGACCGCGAGCTGGTAGCCGCCCAGACCCTTGACGGCCACGATGCACCCTGCGCGCAACAGGCGCGCCGCCAGCGCGACGGGGTCGGCCGTGTGCTGGCGCCGGCCGTCGACTTCCAGCCACAGCGCCGGTCCGCAGCGCGGGCAGGCGTTGGGCTGCGCGTGGAAGCGGCGGTCGGCGGGGTCCTCGAATTCGCGCCGACAGTCCTCGCACATCGTGAACAGGCCCATGCTGGTGCCGGCACGGTCGTAGGGAATGCGGCGCTGGATCGACAGCCGCGGCCCGCAGTGGGTGCAGTTGGTGAAGGCGTAGCCGTGGCGACGGTCCCGCGGGTCGCCGATCTCGCGCAGGCAGTCCGGGCAGGTGGCGCTGTCGGCCTTGATGTAGGTGGCGGCGGCGCCGTCCACGCTGGGGGCGATGACGAACCCCGGGCCGGGATCCGGCTGTGCCGGCTCGCCGACCTCGACCTCGTCGACTCGCGCCAGCGGCGGCGCCCGGCTGCGCAGCGCCTCGATGAAGGCGAGCAGCTCCGGGGCGTCGCCCCAGGCGTGGATCCACACGCCGTCGGAGTCGTTGCGCACGCTGCCGTCGATGCCGTGCTCGTGTGCCAGGCGCCACACCGTCGGCCGGTAGCCGACGCCCTGCACGACGCCGCGCACGCGGATGTCGCGACCCAGGCGCGCGGGCGCGGCGCAGGCAGGGTTCACGCGGCGCGCCATCCGAGCAGGCGCGAGCGCCGCGCCAGGCGCACCCATTCGCACCAGGCGTCGAGGCCGTCGCCGCTGCGCGACGACAGCTGCAGTACCTGCACTCCCGGGTTGACACGGCGCGCGTGTTCGATGCAGCGGGCGACGTCGAAGTCGACGTAGGGCAGCAGGTCGGTCTTGTGGATCAGCACCAGTTGCGCCGCGCTGAACATGTCGGGGTACTTCAGCGGCTTGTCGTCGCCTTCGGTGACCGACAGGATCGCCACCTTCGCCGCCTCGCCGAGGTCGAAGGCGGCCGGGCACACCAGGTTGCCGACGTTCTCGATGAACAGCACCGAGGCGTCCGCCGGGCGCAGCCGCGGCAGCGCGTGCTCGATCATGTGCGCGTCCAGGTGGCAACCCTTGCCGGTGTTGATCTGCAGCGCCGGCACCCCGGTGGCGCGGATGCGCTCGGCATCCAGCGAGGTCTCCTGGTCGCCCTCCAGCACGGCCAGCGCGAACTCGGGCTTCAGTGCCTCGATGGTCCGCGCCAGCAGCGTGGTCTTGCCCGATCCCGGGCTGGACACCAGGTTCAGCGCCAGGATGCCGTGCTCGACGAACCAGGCCCGGTTGCGCGCGGCGAAGGCGTCGTTGCGCGACAGGATGTCGCGCTCGACGCTGACCATGCGCGCCGGATCGATCCCCGGGGCATGCGAATGCTCCGGGGCATGGCCGTCATGGTGCGCGTGGGCGTGGTCGTGGGCGTGGTCGTGTTCATGTTCATGGTCGTGGTCGTGGTCGTGTTCCGCAAGCGCGGCACCCTCGATGCGTGCCTGACCGTTTTCGCATCCGCATGTCGTACACATCTCAGGCCTCCCGTAGGGCCGCCCCAAGGGAGGCCTGCGCCCCCTCGGGGGGCAGCGAACGAAGTGAGCGTGGGGGTCGCTCCATCTCAATTTACCTCCAGTTCCTTGATGCGCATCGCGTCACCGGCGAGCACCTGCAATTGATGACTCCCGCAGCGCGGGCAGGGGTCGCCGCGCCGTGGCAGCGCGACGCGATTGCTGCACGCCATGCACCAGGCCGCCCCGGCGACCGGCTCGATGCGCAGGCGCGCGCCGTCGGCCAGGCTGCCGCGCATCACCACGTCGAAGCCGAAGCGCAGCGCCTCGGGCTCGACGGACGCGAGTTCGCCGATCTCCAGGCACACCTCGCGTACGCGCTGGAAGCCCTTCGCGCGCGCCTCGTCCTGCAGGATCTGCAGGATGCTCTCGCACAGCGACATCTCATGCATCGGCGTCTCCGGCGGGGCGCAGCCTCAGCTCGAAGGCCACGCAGGGATCGACCGCGTGCACGACCAGCCGCGCCAGATGCTCGCGCTGCGCATCGGCCAGTTCGGACGGGATCGCGTCCAGCAGGCACGCGGCGGCGCCTCGCGGGTGGAAGTTCCATTCCGTCGGCGCGAGCACGCGCCAGCGCGCGATGCGCCCCTGCGCGTCGGCGAGCACGCGGTGCACGAGGGTGCCGCGCGAGGTCTCGACCCGCGCGATGCCGTCGCCGCGGCAGGGCGGCTCGGGTTCGGACAGCGCGTACAGCGCGAGCTCGCGCAGGCGCGCCGCCAGACGCGCCTGCAGCGGCTCGTCGGCCGCTCGCAGTTCGCGCAGCAGCGCGCTGTCGGCATGGCGCGCGTAGGGGCCGGTCTGCCGGCATGCGCCGTCCAGCTCGGGCCGCGCGACAAAGGCATCGCCGTCGGGGCCGTCGATGCGCTCGCGCAGCTGGTCGAGGTCGACCTCGGCGAGCCCGTCGGGCTCGTCCACCGGCAACAGCCTCGGGAGGCCCGCGACATGTTCCAGCAGCGCCGCGGCCGGGCTGCTCGCGGCGTGCCTGCGCGACCAGGCGCGCAGCGCGCCAGGGTCGTCGATGCGCAGGAATTCGTGCGGAGCGATCCCCAGCGTGTGGCGCTCGAGCAGCGCGCAGGCTTCGTCGGCGGACTCGCCGACGCGCTCGCAGGCGCGCAGCAGGCGCGGCATCAGCGAGACCCGCGGACGCAGCCCGAGCAGCGCCGGGCCGTCCAGGTGCACGCGCAGCAGGTGCTCGCGCAGCGTCTCGGCGCGCAGTGCCGCGCCGGCGCCGCCGGTGTGCAGGCCCAGCGCCGCGGCGGCTGCCGCGCGGTGCGCCTGCCCGCACACACCGAACAGACGCGGCAGCATGCGCAGCGCGGTGTCCGACGGCCAGCGCTCGAACACCCGCACCGCATGCACCGGGCGGTTGGACGCCAGGCGCGCGCGCGACCCGCTGCCGTCGCGCGCCAGCTCGATGCGAATTCCGCCCGGGCTGCTTTCGATCAAGCCCGGCGCATCGGGCGCCGTTTCGGCCGGTTCTAGGCGCCGCATACTTCAAGCAGCGCCGCGGCACGCGGCCGGCTGCCCTCGCTGCAAAGGAACCTGCGATGTCGATCTACACCCATATCCTGTGCGCCGCCGATTTCTCCGACCTCGGCACCTCGGCGGCGCGCCGCGCGGTCGAACTCGCCCGCCTGTGCGGCGCCAGGCTGACCGTGCTGCACGTGGTCGAGTACTTCCCGGGCGAGCGATCCAACCAGCGCATCGCGCCCGAAGACCAGGACCCCGCCGAATACGAGGCGCGGCGCGCCCGCGAGCGGCTTTCCGAACTGGTGCGCGAGCTCGATTTCACGACCGCGGTGGCCCGCGTCGAGTTCTGCGAGAACGCCGCCTGGCAGAAGATCTGCGAAGTGGCCGAGTCCGAGCATGCGGACCTGCTGGTGCTGGGCAGCCGCGGGCTGCACGCGGCCGCCGCGTGGCTGGGCGCCACCGCGAACGCGGTGCAGCAGCACGCGCGGCGCGACGTGCTGACGGTGCATCGGGTCGGTTGAGGCGGCGCCGGCGCGGCGCCTTGCGCCGGGCTTCAGCATATGCGGGGAAGCTGGTCGCCGACCAGCATGTCGACCATGCGTTGCGCGCCCAGGCGCGTGTGCAGCACCACCGAACTCGCGGGGGCCTCGGTGACCTCGCCGATGATCGCGCTGTCGCGCCCCGCCGGGTGGGCGCGCATCGCCGCCAGCAGCGCGTCGGCATGCTCGCGCGGGACCAGCGCCACCAGCTTGCCCTCGTTGGCCAGGTACAGCGGGTCGAAACCCAGCAGCTCGCACACGCCGCGCACCTCGTCGCGCAGCGGGATCGCCGACTCGTGCAGGTGCAGGCAGCTGCCGCTGGCGCGGGCGAATTCGTTGAGCACCGTGGCCACGCCGCCGCGCGTGGCGTCGCGCATGCAGTGGATGTCCGGGCAGGCCCCGAACATGGCCTCCACCAGCCCGTTCAGCGGCTGGCAGTCGGAGGCCACCGAGGTCTCCAGGGCCAGTTCGCCGCGCGCGTCGACGATCGCCGCGCCGTGGTCGCCGATGAAGCCGTTGACCACGATCACGTCGCCGGCGCCGGCGCGCGACGCCCGTACGTCGCGCCCGGCCGGGATCACGCCGACCCCGGCAGTGTTGATGAACAGGCCGTCGGCGCTGCCTCGCGGCACCACCTTGGTGTCGCCGGTGACGATGCGGACCCCGGCGGACTCGGCGGTCGCGCGCATCGACTCGACGACGCGGCGCAGCACGGCCAGTTCCAGGCCCTCCTCGATGATCATGCCGCAGCTCAGGTACTGCGGTCGCGCGCCGCCGACCGCGAGGTCGTTGACGGTGCCCGACACGGCCAGGCGCCCGATGTCGCCGCCGGCGAAGAACAGCGGGCTGACGACATAGGAGTCGGTGGTCAGCGCCAGGCGGTCGCCGGCGGGGTCGAAGTCGTGCAGCGGCAGGCGTGCCTGGTCCTCCAGCGCGGCCAGCAGCGGGTTGTCGAAGGCGGCGACGAACAGCTCGGAGATCAGCTCGTGCATCGCGCGCCCGCCGCTGCCGTGCGACAGCGTGATGCGTTGCGTCAGCTGCGCCGATGCGGGGGAGGGGGAGTTCATCGCGCGGGCTCCGTCTGGCGGTGGCGGTAGTTGTAGTAGGCGGCGCAGGCGCCCTCGGACGACACCATCAGCGCACCCAGCGGGTTGGCCGGGTCGCAGCCCTTGCCGAACATGCGGCAGTTCTGCGGCTGCAGCATGCCGCGCAGCACTTCGCCGCACTGGCAGCCGGGGGGTTCCTCGCGGGTGGCGGCCGGCACCGGGAAGCGCGCCTCGGCGTCGTACGCGGCGAAGCGCCCGCGCAGGCGGAAGCCCGAACCGCCGATCGCGCCCAGGCCGCGCCAGTGCGCGTCCTCGCCGGCTTCGAACACCTGCGCCATGGCCTGCAGCGCGGCGCGGTTGCCGCTGGTGTCGACCACGCGCGAATACTGGTTCTCCACCTCGGCGCGCCCTTCGTCGATCTGCCGCAGCACCATCCACAGCGACTGCAGCACGTCGACCGGCTCGAAACCGGTGATGACGATGGGCTTGCGGTAGTCGCGGGCGACGAACTGGAAGGGCTCGGCTCCCGTGACCATGCTGACGTGCCCCGGCGCGAGGAAGCCGTCGAGCCCCAGCCCCGGCTCGTCGAGCACCGCGCGCAGCGTCGGCGCGGTGGCGATGTGGCAGCACAGCAGCGAGAAGTTGCGCAGGCCCTCGCGGTCGGCCTGCAGCACGGTCAACGCGGTGGCCGGCATCGTGGTCTCGAATCCCAGCGCGAAGAACACGACCTCGCGCCCCGGGTTGGCGCGCGCCACCTGCAGCGCGTCGAGCGGCGAGTACACCATGCGCACGTCGGCGCCCGCGCCCTTGGCCTGCAGCAGGCTGCCCTGCGCGCCGGGAACCCGCATGGCGTCGCCGAAGGTGGTGAAGATCACCTGCGGGCGCAGCGCGACGGACAGCGCGTCGTCGATGCGACCCAGCGGCAGCACGCACACCGGGCAGCCGGGGCCGTGCACCAGTTCGACCTCGGGCGGCAGCATCTGCTCGATGCCGTAGCGGAAGATGGTGTGGGTGTGGCCGCCGCAGAACTCCATGATCTGCAGCGCGCGCCCGCGCGCCGCCGCGGCGCGCGCCGCCAGTTCGGCGATGCGCAGCGCGAGCCCGCGCGCGTGCACGGGGTCGCGGAATTCATCGATGTATTGCATGGGCATGGGCATGGCTCGCTCCGGCTGGCGAAGGCTGCGCTCAGGCGCGCAGCATGCCGATCTCGTCGTCGGCGAGGTCGACCTGCGCCAGCAGCTCCAGGGTCTGCCGCGCCTCGTCGGGGTCGATGCGGCTCATCGCGAAGCCGACATGCACCAGCACCCAGTTGCCGGGCAGTTCCTGCACGGGGTGCGCGTCGTCGACCACGCAGGCCAGGTTCACGACGCGCCGCACGCCGGCGATCTCCACCTTGCCGAGCAGGGCCTCGGCGTCGACGATCTCGACCACGCGGGCCGGAATTCCCAGGCACATGGCAGGCTCCAGTGCGGTGCGTTTCAGTCGGCGACGACCATGAACTGCGCGCGCTCGCCTTCGCAGTTCGGGCAGCGCCAGTCGTCCGGCAGCCGCGTGAACGGCGTACCCGCGGGGATCTGCGCCCGCTCGTCACCCACCGCGGGGTCGTAGATCCACCAGCAGATCTTGCACTCCAGCCGGGCGTCGTCGGCGATGCGTGCGGCATCGCCCAGGTACGAACCCTCGAAAGTATTCATGTTTTGATGATCCTCCCGGTGCGTGGGGCCAACCATGATCCAAAGCAAACCGCGTGGCGTCTGTCGCCGCGGTTTTCGCGCAAGGGCAGCGCGGGCGGGGCCGGCGCATGCTCGAATAGGTGCATCGCGGACCCGCCGCGCCCTTTCCTTCCATGTCGCCGCCTCCCACTCCGTCCCGCGACCCCCGCGCCCAGGCCTGGCTGAAGAGCTTCGTCCCGCAGCTGCGCCGGCCGTTGCGCCAGGCGGTGGCGCTGGGCAGCCTGTCCGGGCTGCTGGTGGTGGCGCAGGCGGCGCTGCTGGCCCACGTGGGGGCGGCCGCGGTGGAGCACCGCGCGCCGCTGCGCCAGGCGCTGCCGTGGCTGCTGGCGCTGCTGCCGGTGTTCGCGCTGCGCTTCGCCCTCGTGCGCGGCGCGGAGCGCGTGGCCTTTCGCGCCGGGGCGTCGCTGCGCCAGCAGTTGCGCAGGCGCCTGCTCGACCACGTGCAGCGCCTGGGCCCGCTGTGGCTGCGCGCCCAGCAGCGCGGCGACCTGCTCAACAGCCTGGTCAACGGCATCGAGGCGCTGGAGGCCTATTTCGCGCGCTACCTGCCGACCGCGCGCGTGACCGCGCTGGTGCCGGCGGCGATCCTGCTGGTGGTGTTCCCGGTGGACTGGATCTCCGGGCTGGTGCTGCTGCTGACGGCGCCGCTGATCCCGCTGTTCATGTGGCTGATCGGGCGCGGCGCCGAGGACATGAACCAGCAGCAGTGGCAGCGCCTGGCGCGGCTTTCCGCGCGCTTTCTCGACACCCTGCAGGGGCTGGTCTCGCTGAAGCTGCTGGGCGCCGGCCGCCGCGAGGCGCAGGTGGTGGAGCAGGTGTCGGAGGAGTACCGCGCGGCCACCATGCGGGTGCTGCGCGTGGCCTTCCTGTCCTCGGTGGTGCTGGAGTTCCTGTCGACGGTGAGCATCGCGCTGGTGGCGGTGCTGATCGGCTTTCGGCTGATGTGGGGGCAGATGCATTTCGAGCAGGGTTTTTTCGTGCTGCTGCTGGCTCCCGAGTACTACGCGCCGCTGCGCGCGCTGGGCGGCGTGTACCACCTGCGCATGGACGCCATCGGCGCCGCGCAGCGCATCCAGCCGGTGCTGGACATCGCCGCCGCGCCGCCCGGCGCCGGTGGAGCGGTTCCGCCGGCGGGAGCCCCGCAACTGCGTTTCGAGGACCTGCACTTCGCCTACGACGACGGGCGTGAATCCCTGCGCGGCTGCAGCTTCGAGGCCGCCGCCGGCAAGGTCACCGCGCTGGTGGGCGCCAGCGGGTCGGGCAAGTCCACGTTGCTCGGGCTGCTGCTCGGGCTGGGCCGGCCGCAGCGCGGGCGCATCGTGGTGTCAGGCGTGGCACTGGGCGAGCTCGACGAGCAGGCCTGGCTGCAGCGCATCGCCGTGGTGCCGCAGCGCCCGCACCTGTTCGCCGCCAGCGTCGCCGACAACCTGCGGCTGGCGCGCCCCGACGCCGATGTCGCGGCGCTGCGCCGCGCCGCGCGCGCGGCGGCCGCCGAGGAGTTCATCGACGCGCTGCCGCAGGGCTTCGACACCCTGCTCGGCGAGCGGGGCGCCGGTCTGTCGGGCGGCCAGGCGCAGCGCCTGGCGCTGGCGCGCGCGCTGCTGCGCGACAGCCCGCTGCTGCTGCTCGACGAGGCCACCGCGAGCCTGGACGCGCGATCCCAGCAGCAGGTGATGGATTCGCTGCGCCAGGAGCTGCGCGGCCGCACCGTGCTGATGGCCGCGCACCGCCTGCGCACGCTGGAGCTGGCCGACCACGTGGTGGTGCTCGACGGCGGTCGCGTGGTCGAGCAGGGCAGCCCGCAACAGCTGGCCGCCGCCGGAGGCGCCTTCGCGCGGCTGCTGCGCGAGCAGCAGGGGACTGTTCCATGAGCGCCGCGCACGGCCGCTCCGAAGCGGCGCTCCACTCCCTCGGGGAGTCGAGCGCAGCGAGGAGGGTCGTCTGATGACCCAGGCGCGCGCCGATCTGCTGCGCCTGTGGCGCCTGCTGGCCGCGCAGCGGCGCTGGATGCTCGGCGGGGCGGCGGTGGCGCTGCTGGCGCTGCTGGCCAACGTCGGCCTGCTGGCGGTGTCCGGCGCCTTCATCGCCAGCATGGCGCTGGCCGGCGCGGCGCACGTCGCGATCGACTACTTCACGCCGGCGGCGATGATCCGCGGGCTGGCCATCGCGCGCACCGGCGGGCGCTACGTCGAGCGCCTGCTGACCCACGAGGCGACCTTTCGCGTGCTGGCGCGCCTGCGCGTGTGGCTGTACCAGGCCATCGAACCGCTGGCGCCGGCGCGTCTGGACCTGCTGCGCAGCGCCGACCTGCTGTCTCGGCTGCAGGCCGACATCGACACCCTGAACCAGGTCTACCTGCGCCTGCTGCTGCCGGCCGGCGTGGCCGGGGTGGCGCTGCTGGGCATGCTGG
>JAKAXL010000017.1 GCA_021816585.1 Pseudomonadota bacterium
CTGCGGCTGATATTGCGGCTGGTACTGCGGAGCCTGCGGCGCATAGCCCTGCGGCGGGGGCGGCGGCGCGTAGCCCTGCGGCGGCGGCGGGGGCGGGGGCGGCGGCGTATAGCGCGGAGCCGCATAACCCGGCACCTGCGCGCCCTTGCTGTACATGCACTGCTTGTAGGCGACGTTGTAGGCGTGCTGCGAAGTCATCTGTTCGGAGCTGTAGTTGCCCGCCCCGCCCGCGGAGCCGGCCAGCAGGCCCACCCCCGCGCCGACCGCGGCGCCGTTGTGGTTGCCGCCGATCAAGGCGCCCGCGGCAGCCCCGAGCAGCGCGCCGGCGGCGCCGGAGATGGCCCCCGACTGCGCCGCGCTGTTGGTGTAGCCGGCGGTCTGCTGCTGCGCGAACGCGCGGCAGGTCGCGTCGATCGACTGGAATTGCTCCAGGGGCATTCCGGGCGCCGGCATCACCGTCACCGTCGGGCCCATCGGGGCGCTGGCGCAGCCGCCCAGCAGCCACGCGCTGGCGAGCATCGTGGGAAGCAGAAGTTTGCGCATGGTCATTGCGTCAAGGATGAGGATTCGGAGGCGCCGCCGCGGGAGCCGGCGGCGGCGGCGGCGCCTGCGCGGGGACCGGGGTCCAGCCGCCCGGGCAGCTCGGCACCTCAGGATAGTATCCGGCGGGGTTGTAACAGTAATACCAGAAGGACGGCGGGGGCGGGCCGAGCGGGCGTGGCGCCTCGTACACGGGCGGATACGCGACCACCGGCGGCGGCGCGACGACCAGCGGCGGGGCGTAGGGGTAGTACCACGGCGAGGGACCCCAACCGGGACCCCAGCCAGGACCCCAGCCGGGGCCCCACGCACCGTAGTAGCCGGGCACCCCGATGCCGATGCCTACCGACCAGCGCACGTGCGCCTGTGCCGGCGCGGCCGCGGCCAGCGCCAGCGCGGCTCCCAGCGCCGCCATGAGATGGTTGAAGGGCTTCATGATCACGTCGCTCCAGGACCTGTAACGCAGCACCGCGGGGTTCTGCCGACAGCGGTGCCGGACGCGGCGCGGCTCCCGCAGAGGCCTGCATGGCCCCCCGGCGTCTCAATGATCCCGACCCTGGTCCCGCCCGCGGTCGGGCCCGCCATCCCGGCCGGGCCCGCGGTCCGGACCGCGCCCGTGGTCGGGGCCCCGGCCGCGCCCGTAGTCGCCGGGGCGCGGCCCCGGCTCGCCGCGCATCGGGCGCGGGTGGAACTCGCGCCAGTGGCCGCGGTCGTGGTGCTCGCGCGCCATGCGCTGGTAACGCGCCCAGTCGGGGTCGCGGAAGCGCCGCAGCGGCCCGGGCGGGCCGGCCGGGTGCCACGGCCCGCCGTAACTCGGGCCGGCGTACCAGCCGCCGCCGTAGCGGTAGTAGTACACGCCGCCCAGGTAGAACACCGGCTGCTGCAGCCCCAGCGCCACGTAGGCGCCGACCTCGGGCAGCCAGACCATCGGCGGCGGCGCGACGGCGATCGGCGGCGGCGCGTACACGGGGGCCGGCGCGTACACGGGCGCAGGCGCATAGACGGGCGGCGGGTTGCCCACGGTGATGGAAAAGCTCACCGGCGGCCCGTCGGCCAGCGCCGGCACGGCGCCGAGCAGGGTGGCGGCGACACCGGTCGCCAGCGTGCGCAGGATCCTGGGATTCATGGAATTCGACTCCTCCAAACGGGCGGCCGCGGCGGCGCGGCGCGCGGCCGTGCATGTTGCAATGCGCATACGGCGCGAAACATCTTGTGGCCAATTATCCACAGATGCGTTGCTGCTTTGTTGCCGGCGCCACGCCCGATTCACGCACCGGGTCAACCGCCGGCTAGGCTGTTGCGTTGGAGCCATGGGTACCGGCTCCAACGCCCGCGGCCCGGCTCGCGGCGCGGAAATCGCGCCCGCCGCGCGCGCGCGCCCTTGCGTGGCGCCCCTCCTTCCTTCGCGTCCCTGCTCCACCCCTTCATGCGTCGTCGATCCTTTGTCTCCGCCAGCGCGCTGGCGCTTTCCCCGCTGCTGGGCCGTACCGCGCTGGCCGGCGCCGACGACCCCGACCGCGTGGTGGTGCTCGATTCCGCCGACGCCAGCATCACGCTGATCGACCAGACCACGCACCGCCCGCTGCAGACCTTCGCGGCCGGCAAGGAGCCGCATCACCTGATGGCGACTCCGGACAACCAGCTGCTGATCGTCGCCGACGCGATCAGCGGCAACCTGCTGTTCCTCAACCCGGTCAGCGGCATGCCGGAGGGGTGGCGCCAGGGCATCGAGGACCCCTACCAGATCGGCTTCTCCCCCGACAAGCGCTGGTTCGTCACGAATTGCCTGCGCCTGAACCGCGTCGACCTGTACCGCTACGGCGGCGGGCGCGAGCTGCGCCTGGTCAAGCGCATGCCGCTGGAGGCCATCCCCAGCCACATGGCCTTCACCGCCGACAGCCAGATCGTGTTCGTCAGCCTGCAGCAGACCGGCGAAGTGGCGGCGATCCACCTGCCGACGCAGACCCTGCTGTGGACGATGAAGGTCGGCGACACCCCGGCCGGCGTCTGGCTCACCCCGCGCGACCGCGTGCTGCTGGTGGCGCTGACCGGGTCGAACGCGGTGGTCGCCGTCGACTGGCGCCGGCGCGGCATCCTCGGGCGCATCGTCACCGGCGACGCCGCGCACAACTTCCGCTCGCTCGCCGACGGGCGCCATGTGCTGGTGAGCAACCGCATCGCCGACACCATCAGCATCCTCGACATGCAGGCGCTGCGCAAGGTCGGCGACATCACCGGGCTGCGCCCGGGGCCCGACGACATGGAGCTGTCGGCCGACCGCCGCTGGCTGTGGACCACCTTCCGCTTCGACCGCGCGGTGGGGGTGATCGACATGCACAGCCTGCGGCTGGTCGACGTCATCGGGGTCGGCAAGTCGCCGCACGGGATCTATTTCCGCGACCGCGCGCCCTTCTACGACAACCTGCCGCCGCTGTCGCCGCCGGCGGCCGCGGTGAAGCTGTGAGCGCCTGAGCGGGCCATGCATCCGGCCGAGCTGTTCGACGCCGTGGCGCGACTGGTCAACAACCTGACCGGAGACGCGCAGACCTGGCTGTTCGTGACCCTGGTGCAGCCGCTGCTGTGGCACCTGCACCTGATGGACATGGACGACCTGGCCTACGACAACCTGTTGTGGGTGGTCGCCGGTGCGTTGCAGGTGGCGCTGGTGTACCTGGTGCTGCGCCCGCTGGAATGGCTGGCGCCGCTGGAGCGCTGGGAGAACCGGCGCGGCATCGGCCCCGACGTGTTCTACACGCTGGTCAACCGTCTCGGACTGGTGCCGCTGCTGTTCTTCCTCACGCTGCAGCCCGTCTTCGACCATCTGCTGGCCTGGATGCACCTGCACGGCTGGGACAACCTGAACCTGGATGCGCTGTGGCCGCGCATGCAGCTGCACCCGCTGCTCGGCTTCGTCATCTACCTGGTGGTGCTGGACTTCGCCGGCTACTGGTACCACCGCCTGCAGCACCAGATCGGCTGGTGGTGGGAGCTGCACGCGGTGCACCACAGCCAGCGCAAGCTGTCGCTGTGGGCCGACGACCGCAACCACTTCGTCGACGACGCGCTGCAGGCCGCGTTCTTCGCCGCGCTGGCGCTGTTCATCGGCGTGCCGCCGGGCCAGTTCATCGGGCTGGCGCTGCTCGGCGGCGCGTTGCAGAGCCTGCAGCACGCGAACGTGCGCATCGGCTTCGGGCGCATCGGCGAGCGCCTGCTGGTGAGCCCGCGCTTTCACCGCCTGCACCACGCCGTGGGTTTCGGGCACGAACTCGGGCACGGCAACCGTTCGCGCCTGTACGGCTGCAACTTCGGCGTGCTGCTGCCGTGGTGGGACCAGCTGTTCGGCTCCGCCGATTTCGACACGGCGCCGCGCGCCACCGGGGTGCGCGAGCAGATGCCGGCCCCCGAGGGCCGCGGCGAGGACTATGGGCGCGGCGTGTGGGCACAGCAGTGGCTGGGGCTGCGCCGCATGGCCCGGCGCATCGCGGCGGCGCTGCCGCGGCGCCCGGCGACGGCCACGGCGCGCGGCTGAGCCACGCGCTGCGCGTCGCGCCGCAGCGGCCTACACTGCGGGGTCCGGCGGGCCGCGGGCCCGCGTTACTCCCTGCTACCCATACCGTGCCCATGGATTCGATGTCGACGCCGACCCCGCCCCACGGCGAGGTCACCGAGGAGCAGGCCGCCCAGGCCATCCGCACGCTGTTGCGCTGGGCCGGCGACGACCCGCAGCGCGAGGGTCTGCTCGACACCCCGACGCGCGTGGCGCGCGCCTTCCGCGAATGGTTCGCCGGCTACGCCGTGGACCCCACCGCCTACCTCGAACGCACCTTCGAGGAGGTCGCCGGCTACGACGAGATCATCGTGCTGCGCGACATCGACTTCGAGAGCCACTGCGAGCACCACATGGCGCCGATCATCGGTCGCGTGCACATCGGCTACCTGCCGAGCAACCGCGTGGTGGGCATCAGCAAGCTGGCGCGCGTGGTCGACGCCTTCGCCAAGCGCCTGCAGGTGCAGGAAAAGCTCACCGCGCAGATCGCGCAGTGCATCCACGACACGCTGCGGCCGCATGGGGTCGGCGTGATCGTCGAGGCCACGCACGAATGCATGACCACGCGCGGCGTGCACAAGCGCGGGGTCAGCATGGTCACCAGCACGCTGCTCGGGAGTTTCCGCAGCAACCCCAGCACGCGCGAGGAATTCATGCGCCTGGTGCGCGGATCCTGATTCCCGCGCCACGGACCCGCGCGGCGCGCGGGCCCCTCAGCCGGCGCTGAACACGAACATGGCCTCCGAGGCCAGCAGGTTGGGCAGCGTGTGCAGTTCGCGCCCGGCGTGCATGCCGAAGGCCTGCTCGACGCGCAGCCCGCACTTGGCCGCCAGCACCGAGAAATCGGCGTAGGTGGTCACGCGCAGGTTCGGCGTGTCGTACCACTCGTAGGGCAGCTCCTCGGTCACCGGCAGGCGCCCGGAAGCCACGCGCATGCGGATGCGCCAGTAGGCGAAATTGGCGAAGGTGGCGATTCCGCGCCGCCCGACCCGCGAGGCCTCGCGCAGCGCGCGCTCGGTGTTGCGCAGGTTGGGCAGCGAGTCGATCAGCAGCACGACGTCGAAACTGCCGTCGGCGAACATCGCCAGCCCCTGCTCGAGGTCGATCTGCAGCACGTCGACGCCGCGGCGCGCGCAGGCGACCACCTTGTCGGGGTCGATCTCGACGCCCTGCACCGAACAGCCGCGCGAGTCCCGCAGGTGCGCCAGCAGCGCGCCGTTGCCGCAGCCCAGGTCGAGCACCCGGCTGCCCTTCGGCACGCGCGCCGCGATGATGTCGAAGCGCGGGTTCATGCCGGGTCTCCGAGGCCGAGCTGCTCGGCGATGCGGGCGAAGTACGCCCGCACCACGTCGTGGTAGTGGGGTTCGTCCATCAGGAACGCGTCGTGGCCGTGCGGCGACTCGATCTCCGCGTAGCTGACCTGGCGCTGGTTGGCCAGCAGCGCTCGCACGATCTCGCGCGAGCGCTCCGGCGAGAAGCGCCAGTCGGTGGTGAAGCTGGTGAGCAGGAAGCGCGCGCGCGCCGGCGCCAGCGCCGCCGCCAGGTTGCCGTCGTGCTCGCCCGCGGGGTCGAAGTAGTCGAGCGCGCGGGTCAGCAGCAGATAGGTGTTGGCGTCGAAGTAGCCGCTGAACTTCTCGCCCTGGTAGCGCAGGTAGCTCTCGATCTGGAAGTCCACGTCGAAGCCGTAGTTCAGCGCGCCGCCGCGCAGGCTGCGCCCGAACTTGCGCGCCATCGCGTCGTCGCTCAGATAGGTGATGTGGCCGATCATGCGCGCCACGCTCAGCCCCTGGCGCGGCACCACGCCGTGCGCGTAGTAGTCGCCGCCGTGGAAGTCGGGGTCGGTGATGATGGCGCGGCGCGCCACTTCGTTGAAGGCGATGTTCTGCGCCGACAGGCTGGGCGCGGTGGCGCTGGCCACGCAATGCGTCACCCGCTGCGGGTGGCGCACGGTCCACGACAGCGCCTGCATGCCGCCGAGGCTGCCGCCCATCACCGCGGCCAGTCGCTCGATTCCCAGGCGGTCGAGCACGCGCGCCTGCGTGTCCACCCAGTCCTCCACGGTGACCACCGGGAAGCGGCTGCCCCACGGCTTCGCGGTGGCGGGGTCGATGCTCATCGGTCCGGTGGAGCCGAAGCACGAGCCGAGGTTGTTGACGCCGATGACGAAAAAGCGGCGCGTGTCCACCGGGCGCCCGGGCCCCACCATGTTGTCCCACCAGCCGCGGGTCTTCTCGTCGTCGCCGTAGCGCCCCGCCACGTGATGGCTGGCATTGAGCGCGTGGCACACCAGCACGGCATTGCTGCGCGCTGCGTTGAGCTGGCCGTAGGTCTCGACCATCAGCTCGTAGGCCGGCATCACCGCGCCGCCCTTGAGGGTCAGCGGGGTGTCGAAGTGCATGCGCTCGGGCCGCGGCTCGGGCGCTTCCGGGTTGGGTGCCATGGATGCTCGGGAAAGGAGCGCTCGCGCACGGCGCGCGCGGCTCGCCAGTATAGGGAGTGGAGCCGCCTGGCACGGCCCTGCTACGCTGCCCGCATGTCCAGGAAACGCAAGAACTCGCTGCACGCCCGCAACTTCCCCAGCGCGCGCGAGGAAGCCGCGCAGCACCGGCTGCCGTCGCGCTACGCCGGCCCCGAGAGCAGCTACCGGCTGGCCTTCACCGACACCGCCTTCCTGCTGCAGGACGACCTGCGCCCGGTGCGCATGCAGCTCGAACTGCTCAAGCCCGAGATGGTGCAGCGCCAGCAGGGGATCGACGCCACCGTGGTGCTGTTCGGCAGCGCGCGCATCGTGCCCCCGGAAGTCGCGCAGCAGCGCCTGGAGCAGGCGCTGCAGGACGGCGACGCCCAGCTCGTGGCGCGCGCGCGCCAGGCGCTGCGCCTGTCCCGGCACTACGTCGAGGCGCGGCGCTTCGCCGAACTGGTCACGCGCGCCAGCCAGGACCTGGCGCAACCGCTGACCGTGGTCACCGGCGGCGGCCCCGGCATCATGGAAGCCGGCAACCGCGGCGCGCTCGACGCCGGCGGGCCCAGCGTGGGGCTCAACATCGTGCTGCCGCACGAGGAGGAGCCCAACCCGTACATCACCCCCGAGCTGTGCTTCCGCTTCCACTATTTCGCGATGCGCAAGATGCACTTCCTCATGCGCTCGGTCGCGCTGGTGTGCTTCCCCGGCGGCTTCGGCACCCTCGACGAGCTGTTCGAGGTGCTGACCCTGACGCAGACGCGCAAGGTGCACAAGCGCCCGATCCTGCTGTTCGACCGCGAGTTCTGGAGTTCGCTGATCGACTTCGACCACCTGGTGCACACCGGCATGATCGCGCAGCACGACCTGCAGCTGTTCCACTTCGTCGAGACCGCCGAGCAGGCCTGGGAACTGCTGCGCCGCGAGCTCGCGCTCGACGCCGACGCGCCGCCGGCGGGCTGACGCCGCGCCCGGATCCGCCATGTCCTTCGGCCGATTCGAACGTCCGCGCGGGGAGGCGCCGATGAGCGACATCAACATGACGCCGCTGATCGACGTCATGCTGGTGCTGCTGGTGATCCTGCTGCTGACCGCGCCGCTGCTGGGAGGGCGCATCGCGCTGCGCCTGCCGCGGGTCGCCGCGACCCCGCAGGCGGCGGCGCCCGGCGCGCTGGTGCTGGAGCTGCCGCGCGACGGACGCATCGTGCTGGACGGGCGCGACGTGCCGCGGCAGCAGCTGCGCCAGCGCCTGCACGCGCTGGCCGCCGCGAGGCCGCAGGCCGAGCTGCGCATCCGCGCCGACGCCGCGGTGCCCTACGGCGAGGTGGCGCGTGTGATGGCCGCGGCGCAGGCCTCGGGGCTGACGCGCCTGGGCCTGGTCACGCAGCCGGCGGCGGCTTCGGCCCCGGCGCGCTGATCCACGCCGCCGGCGCTGGCGCTCCGCGGCGGCCGCGCGCCAACTACCATGCAGCTTTGCGCCGCGGGCAGCGCGGCGTCCGACCCCCTCCGACCAGCCGACATGAATTCCAAGTACGACGCAGCCGCCGTCGAGCGCGCAGCGCAGCAGCACTGGCAGGCCACCGACGCCTACCGTGTGCGCGAGGACGCGCCCGGCACGAAGTTCTACGCCTGCTCGATGCTTCCGTACCCCAGCGGCAAGCTGCACATGGGGCACGTGCGCAACTACACGATCAACGACATGTTGACGCGCTACCTGCGCATGAACGGCTACAACGTGCTGATGCCGATGGGCTGGGACGCCTTCGGGCTGCCGGCGGAGAACGCGGCGATGAAGAACCGCGTGCCCCCGGCGCGCTGGACCTACGACAACATCGCCTACATGAAGCGGCAGATGCAGGCGATGGGCCTGGCCATCGACTGGAGCCGCGAGGTCGCCACCTGCTCGCCCGAGTACTACCGCTGGAACCAGTGGCTGTTCCTGAAGATGCTCGACAAGGGCATCGCCGAGCGCCGCACCCAGGTCGTCAACTGGGACCCGGTCGACCAGACCGTGCTGGCCAACGAGCAGGTCATCGACGGCCGCGGCTGGCGCAGCGGCGCGCCGGTGGAGCGGCGCGAGATCCCCGGCTACTACCTGCGCATCACCGACTACGCCGAGGAACTGCTGTCGGCGGTCGCCGACCCCGCCGACCCGAACTTCCTGTCCGGCTGGCCCGAGCGCGTGCGCCTGATGCAGGAGAACTGGATCGGACGCAGCGAGGGCGTGCGCTTCGCCTTCGAGCACGACATCCGCGACGCCGCCGGACAGCCGATCCAGGGCGGGCGCATGTACGTGTTCACCACGCGCGCCGACACCATCTTCGGCGTGACCTTCTGCGCCGTCGCGCCCGAGCACCCGCTGGCCGCGCACGCCGCCGCCTCGAACCCGGCGCTCGCCGCGTTCATCGAGCGCTGCGCGCAGGGCGGCACCACCGAGGCCGAGCTGGCGCTGAAGGACAAGGAGGGCATGCCCACCGGGCTGCACCTGCGCCATCCGCTGACCGGCGAGGCGATCCCGCTGTGGGTCGGCAACTACGTGCTGATGAGCTACGGCGACGGCGCGGTGATGGGGGTTCCGGCGCACGACGAGCGGGACTTCGCCTTCGCGCGCAAGTACGGGCTGCCGATCCGCCAGGTCGTCGAGGTGCCGGGCGAGACCTTCGGCACCGAGGCCTGGGCCGAGTGGTACGGGGACAAGCAGCGCTGCCGCTGCGTGCACTCCGGCAAGGGCTTCGAGTTCCTCGACGGGCTCGGCTACAAGGACGCCGTGGATCGCGTCGCCGGGCTGCTCGCCGAGCGCGGGCTGGGCGACAAGCGCACCACCTGGCGCCTGCGCGACTGGGGCGTGTCGCGCCAGCGCTACTGGGGCACGCCGATCCCGATCATCCACTGCGAGCACTGCGGCGCGGTGCCGGTGCCCGAGCGCGACCTGCCGGTGCTGCTGCCCGAGGACCTGATCCCCGACGGCAGCGGCAACCCGCTGGCGCGCTGCGAGTCCTTCCTGAAGGTCGACTGCCCGCGATGCGGCAAACCGGCGCGGCGCGAGACCGACACGATGGACACCTTCGTCGACTCGTCGTGGTACTACATGCGCTACACCTGCGCCGACAACCACGCCGCGATGGTCGACGCACGCACCGACCAGTGGCTGCCGATGGACCAGTACATCGGCGGCATCGAGCACGCGATCCTGCACCTGCTGTACGCGCGCTTCTGGACCAAGGTGATGCGCGACCTCGGGCTGGTGCGCGCCGACGAGCCCTTCAAGCGCCTGCTGACCCAGGGCATGGTGCTCAACCACATCTACTCGCGACGCAGCGCCGCCGGCGGCGTCGAGTATTTCTGGCCGCACGAGGTCGACAACGTGCTCGACGCGCAGGGCCACATCGTCGGCGCCACGCTCAGGAGCGACGGCAGCGCCGTCGGCTACGACGGCGTCGGCACGATGAGCAAGAGCAAGAACAACGGCGTCGACCCGCAGCAGCTGATCGACCGCCACGGCGCCGACACCGCGCGCCTGTTCACGATGTTCGCGGCGCCGCCGGAGGCGACGCTGGAATGGAACGACTCGGCGGTGGACGGCGCGCAGCGCTTCCTGCGCCGCGTGTGGGACGGCGCGCAGGCCCTGGCTGCGGCGGGCGCGCCGGCGACGCAGGCGTGGTCGGAGCTGCCGCGCGAGCTCGGCGAGCTGGCCGACGCGCGCCGCGAGATCCACCTCGCGCTGCGCCAGGTCACCCACGACTACGAGCGCATGCAGTACAACACCGTGGTGTCGGGCTGCATGAAGATGCTCAACCAGATCGAGCAGGTGGCGTCGCGCGAGACCGATGCGCCGTGGCGCGCCAGGCTGCTCGGCGAATCCTGGGGCATCCTGCTGCGCGCGCTGTACCCGGCGACCCCGCACATCTGCCATGTGCTGTGGCAGCAGCTGGGTTTCGCCGCGCGGCTGGGCGACCTGCTCGACGCGCCGTGGCCGCAGGTCGACCCCGATGCGCTGCGCCAGGAGCAGATCGAGCTGGTGCTGCAGATCAACGGCAAGCTGCGCGGCAGCCTGCGCGTGCCGGCGCAGGCCGAGCGCGCGCAGATCGAGGCGCTGGCGCTGGCCAGCCCGGAGTTCGCGCGCCACGCCGAGGGGCGCAGCGCGAAGAAGGTGATCGTGGTCCCGCAAAGGCTGGTCAATGTCGTGGTCTGACGCGCTCCCGGCTTGCGTCCCCGATGCGCGGCGGCGAGCCTGGCTGCGCGGGCTCGGCGCGGCGGTGCTGCTGCCGCTGCTGCTCGGCGGCTGCGGCTTCCACCTGCGCGAGTCGACCCGCCTGGCCTATGACACGCTGGTCGTGCAGGGCCAGCAGGGACCGCTGCTGAACCTGCTGCGGCGCGACATCGTGGCGGTCACCGGCACGAACATCGTCAGCGACCCGAAGCAGGCGCAGGCGGTGCTGACCCTGCTGCAGGAAAGCACCTCGCAGACCCCGACCGCCTACAACACCGACGGCACCGTGGCGCAGTACGAGCTGCGCGACACCGCGCGCTTCGAGCTCACCGCGCCCGACGGCGCCGTGCTGATCGGGCCGACCACCATCACGCGCAGCAGCCGCATGAGCTACAGCACTTCGGCGACGCTGGCCAAGGCCAGCGAGGCCGACCTGCTGTATGCGGGAATGCGCCAGTCGCTGGTCAACCGCATGCTGTTCCAGCTGGGCAACTTCCGGCCGCCCGCACCCGCGGCGCCCGCGCGCTGAGTCCACCACCGCCCGCTTCCGACGCGATGCCCCTGATCCGCCACGACCAGCTAGCCGCCTCGCTTGGCGCAGGGCTGCACGGCCCGTACACGGTGTTCGGCGACGAATTGCTGCTGGTGACGGAGGCGGTGGACGCGATCCGCGCGGCCGCCATGCAGGCGGGCTACTCCACCCGCGAGCCGCATCAGGTGGAGCGCAACTTCGACTGGCAGGTGCTGCTGGCGCAGACCCGCGAGCGCAGCCTGTTCGGCGAACGCAAGCTGGTCGAGCTGCGCATTCCCGGCGGCAAGCCCGGCCGCGACGGCGGCGCCGCACTGGCCGAACTGGCGCAGCAGGAGCCCGGCGACACGCTGCTGCTGGTGCTGCTGCCGCGGCTCGACGCGGCGACCCAGAAGAGCGACTGGTTCGCGCGCCTGAGCGGGCGCGGCACCGCGGTGCGCGTCGACAGCGTCGAACCGGCGCAGCTCGGGGCCTGGATGCGCCAGCGCCTGCAGGCCCGCGGACTGCGCCTGCCGGCGGGAGCGGCCGGCCAGGGCTGCCTGGACATGCTGGTGGCGCGCACCGAGGGCAACCTGCTGGCGGCGCATCAGGAGGTGGAGAAGCTGGCGCTGCTGGTGGAGCCCGGCGAGCTCGACCCGGAGCAGGTCGAAAGCCTGGTGCAGGGCTCCGCACGCTACAACGTGTTCCGGCTCGGCGAGACCGTGCTGGCCGGCGACGGCGCGCGCCTGCTGCGCATGCTCGACGGGCTGCAGGGCGAAGGCGTGGCCCCGGTGCTGGCGCACTGGAGCCTGGCCGAGGAACTGCGCACCTGGCTGCGCATGCGCCAGGGCCTCGACTCCGGCGACAGCTTCGCCAGCCTGGCACGCGCGAACCGGGTCTGGGGGCCGAAGGAAAAGCTGCTGCAGCGCGTGCTCCCGGGGCTCGGCCAGTCGGCGCTGGAGGGGCTGCTGCTGCGCGCCGCCGCCTGCGACCGCGCCGTCAAGGGGCTGCGTCCGCCGGGGCTGCCGCACGAGCCCTGGGAAGCGGTGCGCCAGCTCGCGCTGGCGATGGCGCAGGCGGTGGCGCCGCTGGGCGCCACGGCGCGCGCCGGCGCGCGCCTGGTGCTGCTGTAGCCGGCGGGCGTACCGGCGGCTGCGGTGTATCTGACAGAACGTAGTCGGATGCACCGTAGGTCCATGGGCGCCCGTTCAACCCCGCAAGCCCATCGCGCGCAGGAGCGCATCGATCTGCCCGAAGGCATCCTGCTGCCACTGTTGGGGCGTGCGCTCCCTCAGCGCGTGCGTGTTTTCGACAAAGCGCCTCACGCATGTGGGGCCGTAGGCGTCGAACGCATCGAATTTTTCCGCGATGTACCGAAAGCCCAGCTCTGCGCTTGGGTGCGCCAACAGCGGGCGACACTCGCTGGCCAGCGCCTCGATGCCGCCGGGAAAGTTGCGCACGCAGTAGTAGATGTCGTATGCGTCCTTTTGCTTGTAGCGGCCTGCCAGCGCGTGACCTTTCATCGCCAGCAAGGCGGGTATGGAGCACACCGCGATTTCGACGCGGTTCGCACCTCCTTCCGGCATCGATCCGGCCACGGCCACGAGCTTGTAGAACCGCAACGCCAATTCGGCGCCATCCGCGCGTTGCACGGCGAAGCCGCTGACCAGGGGTGGGACGTTCTTGACGATGTTCGCATCGCGCGGCATCAGGAAGTCGACCACGACATCGATCGCTGCGCCGCCATCTCGCGCCGGCACTGCACGGACCAATTGGAAACGCCGTAGGCCGTCTCGCTGAGCATATCCATGGCTCTGCAAGGCCTCGATCAGTGTTGCGTACTCGCCCTCGCCGAGCGCCTCGGCGTCGAGTCCAAGGTCCAGGTCGAGCGTGCCGACATGGGGCATTTCGTCATTGGCCAAGAGCAACCACGGCACGGCTCCGCCGACGATGGCGAACCTGCCCTTGAAGCTGCCGAGGATCTGCCCGATTTCGATCAGTACGGACTTCACGGCTGCGGTGGTGCGGTCGTCGTAGTCCGAGGCGTACTGTGGTTCCCGGGAGGGGTTCATCGGGGCCATGTCAGGGCCTTTCGACGCAAGTGCTCAGCGGCCTCGGCGCCGCGCTCGCCAGCGCTGCAAAGCTCGAGATAGGTCTGGACCGGGCTGGTGCAGATCACACCAGGTAGGGGCTCCACGGTGTCGGAGAGCAGATCCAGATCCTCGGGCACGGTAACGACCACGTTTTCTCCCTGTGCCGCGGACGCCAGGTTCAGGGCGGCCCGCAACTTGCGGACCCCCTGCTCATCGGCGAGGAAGTAGTGCGTACCCGTGCGCGCGTAGGGAGCGAGCCACTGTGCCGCCGAGAACGAGGCGTATGCAGCGCGTCCGACGGCCTGGTCCGCGCTGAGGGCAGGCCGGGCCGCTTCGTCCAGCGCACTGCCGTGCAAAGGCGTGTAGAAGCGCAGCCTCTCACCCGGTGGGGCGGCGTAACTGTCTCTCCAGGCGTCCAGCAGCATGTCTGGTTCGGACAGGACCAAGCCCTCGTCCGAAACTCGGGCCCATTCCCGATCCAGCAGCGCCGTACGGACGTTGCTGACGTGTCCAAGGCTGACCCCGGAGACCTTCGACAGTTCGGTGACTCGCCATGCGCGACCAGGCTCGCGCAACAAGACACGCAACACCTGCGCCGATTTAGGCTTGAACAACGACCTGAGCTCTCGATGCTCGGCCGCCGGATTGCCCGCTACCGAGCGCTCGATGAATACGCCGCCGAAGGCAATCCAGGCGTTTCCCCCCAGGTCGAGATAGCCCACACCATGCTCGTGACACAGGAGCCTCACGGCCGGCGAGATGTAGGGGGCCATGAAGACGGGAGTCGCTTGAGGCGCGTGTCGCGCCACATAGTCCCGCAATTGCAGGAGCGCGGCGCGGGCGAACCGCGGCTGGCCGTTCGACTGGTACTGGCATAGGAGCTGGTGTGGCTGACCGTCCACGTGCAGGCGAACCACGAAATCCGGCTGCCACCGGCCTGGGTCGGACGCCTCGTCAACCTCGTCGACCCCGTCTACGTGGACGATGGAAATCTGCGCAAGCAATCCGCGTAGCCACTCATCCGCTCGATTTCCCGGTTTTTTCATGGATGGATCTTATTTCAGCATATGCTGAAGATGCTAGACCCCCTGAAATTGTACCCATGAATTTCACCTGGTGGCCGCTTTTCAACATCTGCTGAAATTTTCCCGAGCGATGAAGCTACGCGTCCCCAGACGCGTATGGTCATCCGCTACCTGGACAAGTATTCCTGGCCGACCTGCGCCCACCGGCGCAGGCATTGCGGGTCGACGACCCCGCTCCAGTCGGCTCCGGCGACACGGCCGCGAGCCGGCCGCGCGTCCTCGCCCAGCCCGTCCAGCAGCGCCCACGCGCCGTCGAAGTCCTCGTCGCGGGTGTAGGCCCCCGGCGTGACCACGCTGCGCAGTCCGGCGGCGCTGGCCGAGCGCAGGCCGGCCGGCGAGTCCTCGAAGGCCAGGCATTCCCGCGCCGGCACTCCCAGGCGCTGCAGCACCCACAGGTAGATGCCGGGGTCGGGTTTCTTGCGCGGCACGATGTCGCCGGCGCCGACGCAGGCGAACAGCGTGTCCGCCCCCTCGCCCAGGGTCGAGCGCAACAGCGCGTCGACGTTGTCGGGCGTGGTGGTGGTGGCGATGGCCAGGGTCAGACCGCTGTCGCGCGCCTGCTCGAGCAGCCGGCGCACGCCGGGGCGCAGCCCCAGCGCTCCCTGCCCGACCAGCTCGACGTAATGCCGGGTCTTGCGCCGATGCAGCTCGGCCACCAGCGCGGCCGCGTCCGGAGCTGCGGCGGCCTGCGGGTCGATGCCGCGCCAGTAGTGCAGCATGCGCTCCTTGCCCCCGGTGACGGCGAGCAGGCGCCCGTACAGGGCTTCGTCCCACTCCCAGCCGAGCCCGAGCTCGGCGAAGGCGCGGTTGAAGGCGACGCGATGCCCGTCGCGCTCGGTCTCCGCCAGCGTGCCGTCGACGTCGAAGATCAGCGCGCGCAGCGGCGGGGCGACAGGCATCGCGGGCGCCGGATCAGTTGACCTTCGGCGCCAGCTCGCCCTTCTCATAGCGCTGGAACATGGTCTCCAGGCTGAGCGCGCGGATCTTCGACGCCTTGCCGGCGGTGCCGAAGGCTTCGTAGCGCGCCTTGCAGATCTGCTTCATCGCCTTGGTCGACGCGGCGAGGAACTTGCGCGGGTCGAATTCCTTCGGGTTCTCGACCAGGAACTTGCGCACCGCGCCGGTCGAGGCCATGCGCAGGTCGGTGTCGATGTTGACCTTGCGCACGCCGTGGCGGATGCCCTCGACGATCTCCTCCACCGGCACGCCATAGGTCTCGCCCATGTCGCCTCCGAAGGAGTTGATGATCTTCAGCCACTCCTGGGGAACCGACGACGAACCGTGCATCACCAGGTGGGTGTTCGGGATGCGCGCGTGGATCTGCTTGATGCGGTCGATGGCCAGGATGTCCCCGGTCGGCGGACGGGTGAACTTGTAGGCGCCGTGGCTGGTGCCGATGGCGATGGCCAGCGCGTCGACTCCGGTCTTCTTGACGAAGTCGGCGGCCTCTTCCGGGTCGGTGAGCAGCTGGCTGTGGTCGAGCTTGCCCTCGGCGCCGATGCCGTCCTCCTCACCCGCGGTGCCGGTCTCCAGCGAGCCCAGGCAGCCGAGCTCGCCCTCCACCGACACGCCGCAGGCGTGGGCCATCTCCACCGTGCGACGGGTCACGTCGACGTTGTACTCGTAGCTGGTCGGGGTCTTGCCGTCGGTGCCCAGCGAGCCGTCCATCATGACCGACGAGAAGCCGAGCTGGATCGAGCGCTGGCACACCGCCGGGCTGGTGCCGTGGTCCTGGTGCATGCACACCGGGATGTCCGGGAATTCCTCGATCGCGGCCAGGATCAGGTGGCGCAGGAACGGCGCGCCGGCGTACTTGCGCGCGCCCGCCGAGGCCTGCACGATGACCGGCGAATCGGTCTCGGCGGCGGCCTCCATGATGGAGCGCATCTGCTCCAGGTTGTTGACGTTGAAGGCGGGGACGCCGTAGGAATGCTCTGCCGCGTGGTCGAGCAGCTGGCGCAGCGAAATCAGGGCCATGGGGCAACTCCGGTTCGGTGGTTTTGGGGTTCGATGGTGGGGGTGTGCGCGTCAGGCCGCCGCGGCCTGCTGCTCGCGGGAGCGCTTTTCCAGGATCTCGAAGGCCGGAAGGGTCTTGCCTTCCAGCACCTCGAGAAAGGCGCCGCCGCCGGTGGAGATGTAGCCGATGCGCCCGGCGATCCCGTACTTGGCGATGGCCGCCAGCGTGTCGCCGCCGCCGGCGATGGAAAAGCCGCGGCTGTCGGCGATGGCCCGCGCCACCGCCTCGGTGCCGTGCGAGAAGGCGTCGAACTCGAACACCCCCAGCGGGCCGTTCCAGACGATGGTGCCGGCCTGCTTCAGGCGCTCGCCCAGGCGCTGCGCGGTGCGCGGCCCGATGTCCAGGATGAGGTCGTCGGCGGCCACCTCGCTGGCCGGCTTGACCACCGCCTCGGCATCGGCGCGGAACTCCTTGGCCACTACCACGTCGTCGGGGATGGGCACCTCGGCGCCGCGGGACTTCATCTTCTCGATCACGCGGCGCGCGTCGTCGAGCAGCTCGGGCTCGGCCAGGCTCTTGCCGATGGGCAGCCCGGCGGCCAGCATGAAGGTGTTGGCGATGCCCCCGCCGACGATCAGCCCGTCGACCTTGTCGGCCAGGCTTTGCAGGATGGTCAGCTTGGTCGACACCTTCGAGCCGGCGACGATGGCCACCAGCGGACGTGCCGGCTGCGCCAGCGCGCGGTGGATGGCCTGGATCTCGGCGGCCAGCAGCGGGCCGGCGCAGGCGGTCGGCGCGAACTGCGCGATGCCGTAGGTCGTGGCCTCGGCGCGGTGCGCGGTGCCGAAGGCGTCGTTGACGTAGATGTCGCACAGCGCGGCCATCTTTCGCGCCAGCGCGGGGTCGTTCTTCTTCTCGCCCTTGTTCAGGCGGCAGTTCTCCAGCAGCACCACCTCGCCGGGGTGCAGCTCGAAACCGCCGTCGATCCAGTCGGCCACCAGGCGCACCGGACGGCCCAGCAGCTCGCCCATGCGCTGCGCCACCGGGGCCAGGCTGTCGGCGGGCTTGAACTCGCCTTCGGTCGGACGTCCGAGGTGCGAGGTCACCATGACCGCGGCGCCGGCATCCAGCGCCATGCGCAGCGCGGGCATGGAGGCGCGCACGCGCGTGTCCTCGGTGATGCGACCGGAGTCGTCCAGCGGCACGTTGAGGTCGGCGCGAATGAACACGCGCTTGCCGCGCGCCTGCCCGTCGCGGCAGACCTGTTCAAAGCTCAGGATATGCATGGTGGTGGCTCCTCGGCGGCCGCCGGCCCCGCCATGCTGGGGCCGCGACTCGGTATGCGGTGATGCGGGACTTCGCGCCTGCGGGGGCTGCGCGGGGCCGGGCCCCGCGCGCGATGCTGTCAGTTCGATGCGACATGGCGCACGAAGCGCATCATGTTGCAGGTGTAGCCGTATTCGTTGTCGTACCACGCGACCAGCTTGACGAAGGTCGGGTCGAGCGCGATGCCGGCCTCGGCGTCGAAGATCGACGGCAGCGAGCAGCCGCGGAAGTCCGTCGACACCACCTTCTTGTCGGTGTAGCCGAGCACGCCCTTGAGCGCGCCCTCGGAGGCCGACTTCATCTGCGCGCAGATCTCCTCGTAGCTGGCGCCGCGCTCGAGCTCGACCGTGAGGTCGACCACCGAGACGTCCGACGTGGGCACGCGGAAGGACATGCCGGTGAGCTTCTTGTTGAGCTCGGGGATCACGCGACCGACGGCCTTCGCCGCGCCGGTCGACGACGGGATGATGTTCTCCAGGATGCCGCGTCCGCCGCGCCAGTCCTTGGCCGACGGGCCGTCGACGGTCTTCTGCGTCGCGGTGGCCGCGTGCACGGTGCTCATCAGCCCGCGCTTGACGCCGAAGCGGTCGTGCAGCACCTTGGCCACCGGGGCCAGGCAGTTGGTGGTGCACGAGGCCGCCGACACGATGCGCTCGCCGGCGTACTTGGCCTGGTTGACGCCGTACACGAACATCGGCGTGTCGTCCTTGCTCGGCGCCGATTGCACGACCTTGCCGGCACCCGCGTCGAGGTGCTTCTGGCAGGTGTCGCCGGTCAGGAACAGTCCGGTGGACTCGACCACCACGTCGGCACCGACGTCGCCCCACTTGAGGTTGGAGGGGTCGCGCTCGGCGCTCAGGCGGATGCGCCGCCCGCCGATCACCAGGTTGCCGCCGTCGATCGCGATGTCGCCGCGGAAGCGGCCGTGCACCGAGTCGTACTGCAGCATGTAGGCGAGGTATTCGGGCTCCAGCAGGTCGTTGATGCCGACGACCTCGATGTCGCCGAACTCGGCCTCCTGGGTGACGGCACGCAGCGCCATGCGGCCGATGCGGCCGAAGCCGTTGATGCCAACGCGGATGGTCATGAAAAAGCTCCTTGTTTGCTCGAAATCGAATTCCTTCGGCGACGCCGGCGCGCTACGCGGCGCAGGCCTGGCGCACCGCGTCGCCCAGCGCCGCCATGGTCGGGATCAGCCGGTCGGGGTGGCTGTCGGCGACCGCCTGTCCCATGTTGTAACCATAGGGTACCGCCCACACCGGCACCCCCGCGGCGCGCGCGGCCTGCACGTCGATCTGCGAATCGCCGACGAACAGCGCGCGCCCGGGCTCGACGTGGAAGGTGTCCAGGCAGTGTTGTACCGGAAGCGGATCGGGCTTCTTCGCCGCCAAAGTGTCCCCGGATACAACGAGATCAAAGAAATGCCGAATGTTCTGCGCCATCAGGATGGGCATCGTGTAGCGCCCCTCCTTGTTGGTCACCACCGCCAGGCGCACGTGGCGCTCGCGCAGGCTGCGCAGCGCCTCCAGCACGTCCGGGTACAGGCGGCTGCGGGTTCCGCAGCGGCGCTCGTAGTACGGCGCGAAGCGGGGCATCAGCTTGTCCATGGTGCCGGCGCGGCGCACCGTCAGGATGTCGATCTGCGCCGCGTGCGCGTAGGCGTGGGTCATCAGCTCGCGGGTTCCGTGGCCGATCCAGTCCTTCACCAGATCGTCGCCGACGGTGGGCAGCCCAATCTCGCGCAGCAGGTCGTTGACGGCATCGGCGATCTCGGGGGCGGTCTCCACCAGCGTGCCGTCGAGATCGAACATGACCAGGTCGAACATCTTCGAAGCTCCTCAGGCGGCGGCGCCGGCGCGCGCCAGCACCTCGCGCGCCAGTTGCACGGTGCGCTCGGGGGTGATCCCGAAATAGCGGTACAGCTCGCCCGCCGGCGCCGATTCGCCGAAGCTCGCGATGCCCACCACCGCGCCGTCCAGCCCGACGTACTTGTGCCACAGGTCGGGCTGCGCGGCCTCCACGGCCACGCGCGCGACTCCGCGCGGCAGCACGCTGTCGCGCCAGGCCGCGTCCTGGCGGTCGAACACGCTGGTGCAGGGCATCGACACGACACGCGCGTCCACGCCCTCGGCGGCCAGCAGCTCGCGCGCCTTCAGCGCGATCTCGATTTCCGATCCGGTGGCCATCAGCACCACCCGCGGCTTGCCCGACGCGGCCTCGGCCAGCACGTAGCCGCCGCGCTCGATCGCCGCCTCGGCGTCGTCGGGGTGCGCCAGCGCCGGCAGATTCTGGCGCGACAGCAGCATCGCGCTGGGGCCGTCGGCACGCTCCACCGCGTGCTTCCACGCCACCGCCGTCTCCAGCACGTCGGCCGGACGCCACACGTCGAGGTTCGGGATCAGGCGCAGGCTGGGCGCGTGCTCGACCGCCTGGTGCGTCGGCCCGTCCTCGCCCAGCCCGATGGAGTCGTGCGAGAACACGTGCACCACGCGCTGCTTCATCAGCGCGCTCATGCGCACCGCGTTGCGCGAGTAGTCCGAGAACACCAGGAAGGTGCCGCCGTAGGGCAGGAAGCCCCCGTGCAGCGCCATGCCGTTCATCATCGCCGCCATGCCGAACTCGCGCACGCCGTACGACAGGTAGTTGACCGGCGCGCCGTCCTTCGCGGTGGCCCAGGCCTGCGAGGCCTTCACCGCGGTCAGGTTGGAGCCGGTGAGGTCGGCCGAACCGCCGAACATCTCCGGCAGCGCCGGCACCAGGACCTCGAGCGCGATCTGCGAGGCCTTGCGCGTGGCGGTGGCGGCGCTGGTGGCGCGCGCCTTCGCGTACAGCTGCTGCACCGCGGCCGCCCAGTCGCCGGGCAGTTCGCCGCGCATGCGGCGCGTCAGCGCCGCGGCCAGTTCCGGGTGCGCCTTGGCGTAGGCGTCGAAGCGCTGGTTCCAGGCCTGCTCCAGGCGGGCGCCGTGCGCGCGCGCGTCCCACGCGTCGTAGATGTCCTGCGGGATCTCGAAGGGGCCGTAGGACCAGTCCAGCGCCTTGCGCGTGGCCTCGACCTCGGCGGCGCCCAGCGCGGAGCCGTGCACGTCGTGGCTGCCGGCCTTGTTCGGCGAGCCCCAGCCGATGGTCGTGTTGCACACGATCAGGCTCGGGCGCTCGCTGGTCTTGGCCTCGGCGACCGCGCGCTCGACGGCCTGCGCGTCGTGGCCGTCGACCGGGCCGATGACCTGCCAGCCGTAGGCCTGGAAGCGGCGCGCGGTGTCGTCGGCGAACCAGTGCTCGACATGGCCGTCGATGGAAATGCCATTGTCGTCGTAGAAGGCGATGAGCTTGTTCAGGCGCAGGGTCCCGGCCAGCGAGCACACCTCGTGGCTGATGCCTTCCATCAGGCAGCCGTCGCCGACGAACACGTAGGTGTGGTGGTCGATGATGTCGTGCCCGGGGCGGTTGAACTCGCGCGCCAGCAGGGTCTCGGCCAGCGCCATGCCCACCGCGTTGGCCAGCCCCTGGCCCAGCGGCCCGGTGGTGGTCTCCACCCCCGGCGTGTAGCCGACCTCCGGGTGCCCCGGGGTCTTGCTGTGCAGCTGGCGGAAGCGCTTGATCTCCTCCAGCGGCAGCGCATAGCCGCTGAGGTGCAGCAGCGCGTACAGCAGCATCGAGCCGTGGCCGTTGGACAGCACGAAGCGGTCGCGGTTGGCCCAGTGCGGGTTGCCCGGGTTGTGGTGCAGGTGGCCGCGCCACAGCACCTCGGCGATGTCGGCCATGCCCATCGGCGCGCCGGGATGCCCGCTGTTGGCGGCCTGCACGGCGTCGATGGCCAGGAAGCGGATCGCGTTGGCCAGGCGCCGGCGCTGCGTCGGGTCGATCACGGGAAAGAGTTCGTTATGGGCGTTCATCGTGGGATTCTCGCAGGGGATTTCGGGCGACCGACCCGGCATTTCATCCGGCGCGGCGCTTGATGTCCATCAGCCGCAGGATCATGGGAGTGAAGATCAGCTGCATCGCCAGGCCCATCTTGCCCCCCGGCACCACCAGGGTGTTCGGGCGGGTCATCCACGAATCGTGCAGCATCGAAAGCAGGTACGGGAAGTCGATTCCGTGCGGATCGGCGAAGCGGATCACGACCATGCTCTCGTCGAGGCTCGGGATGTCCTTCGAGATGAAGGGGTTGGACGTGTCGACCGTCGGAACTCGCTGGAAGTTGACGTGCGTTCGCGAAAATTGCGGCGTGATATGGTGCACGTAGTCGGGCATTCGCCGCAGGATCGTGTCCATCACGGCTTCCTGCGAATAGCCCCGCTGCACCTGGTCGCGGTGCAGTTTCTGGATCCACTCCAGGTTGATGATGGGCACCACGCCGACCAGCAGGTCGACCTGGCTGGCCACGTCGACCTCGGAATCCGCGTAGCCGCCGTGCAGGCCCTCGTAGAACAGCAGGTCGGAACCCGGCTGCATGTCCTTCCAGTCGGTGAAGTGCCCCGGCTTCACGCCGAACTCGGCGGCCTCGGCGTCGTCGTGGATGTACTTGCGCACCTTGCCGACGCCGGTCTCGCCGTAGGCGCGGAACACCGACTCCAGCTCGCCCAGCAGGTTGGCCTCGGGGCCGAAGTGGCTGAAATTCAGGCTGCCCGCCTGTTCGCGCCGCTTCATCTCCTCGCGCATTTCGGCGCGGTTGTAGCGATGGAAGGAATCGCCCTCGAGGATCTGCGCGCGGATTTTCTCGCGCCGGAAGATGTGCTGGAAACTGCGCATCACGGTCGTGGTGCCGGCTCCCGACGAACCGGTGATCGCGATGATGGGGTGCTTGGCGGACATGACGGAAGGAGCGTGAAAGGCGGAGGACAAAGCCCAGGCCGCCGCCGGGGGACGGCGGCCTGCGCGACGAAGCCGCAAAAACCGTGGGAAAAAGGGCGCGCGCGCCGCCTGGATCAGGCGCGGACGCTGTCGCCGTACAGCGAGCGGTCCTTGAACAACGGAGATACGAAGGGCTTGTCCTGCCCGCTATCGTATTCCCGGTGGTAGCGCTCCAGGCGCTCGATCTCGCTGCGCGAGCCCAGGATCACCGGCACACGTTGGTGCAGCGCCTCCGGCGCGACGTCGAGAATGCGCTGGCGCCCCGTCGACGCGGCGCCTCCGGCCTGCTCGACGATGAAGGCGATCGGGTTGGCCTCGTACATCAGGCGCAGGCGGCCCGGCTTGGCCGGGTCCTTGGTGTCGCGCGGGTACAGGAACACACCGCCGCGCACCAGGATGCGGTGCACCTCGGCGACCATCGAGGCGATCCAGCGCATGTTGAAGTCGCGCCCGCGGTCGCCGGTGCGGCCGGCCTTGCATTCGGCCACGTAGCGCTGCACCGGCGGTTCCCAGAAGCGCTCGTTGCTGGCGTTGATGGCGAATTCGCTGGTCTCTTCCGGGATCTTCAGGTCCGGATGGGTGAGGATGAAGTTGCCGATCTCGCGGTCCAGCGTGAAACCGTGCGTGCCCTTGCCCACGGTCAGCACCAGCATGGTCGACGGGCCGTAGATCGCATAGCCGGCCGCCACCTGCTCGACACCGGGGCGCAGGTAGTCGCTGTCGCGCGGCTCGCCCAGGCGGGACATGCGCAGCACTGAGAAGATCGTCCCCACCGAGACGTTGACGTCGATGTTCGACGAACCGTCCAGCGGGTCGAACACCAGCAGGAAAGGCCCGCGCTCGAACTGCTCGGGCAGCGCGTAGGGCTGGTCGAGCTCCTCCGACGCCATGCCGGCGACCAGGCCGCCCCACTCGCAGGCCTGGATCATCGCCTCGTTGGACAGCACGTCGAGCTTCTTCTGCGTCTCGCCCTGCACGTTCTCGCTGCCCAGCGAGCCCAGGTAGCCGCCGAGCGCGCCCTTGGCGGTCATCGCCGCGATGGCCTTCACAGCCGCGGTGACGTCCACCAGCAGCGCCGCCAGGTCCGACTGGTCGTCGGCGCCGCGCAACTGCTCGATGAGGAACTTGGATACGGTGGTGCGGCCCTGCAGCATGATGCGTCTCCCGGATGCTTGAATGCCTTCGCGGCGCCTGCGACCGCACCCGGGCGAGCCGGGCGCTCAGCCCGGCAACGCGCTCCCGGGCCGATCCGTGGCGCCTGTCTTTTTCAAAGGCCCTGCGGCACGACAGGACCCTTGAAAAAACCCGCAGCCAGAAAACACGGAGACTCGCATGAACGAAATGGCACTGCGACTGCGGAGAAAAGCTCATCGGTCGCCCCTCTGAGCCCGTTCACAACCCTGGCGACACCCTCCCGTCCCTGCTGCTTCGCAGAGCGGAGCGCGCCGCACTTGTGAACAACTATAAGCGGCGACTAAATTAAGGTAAATTCACAATTTCTTGATCTTGAATTCAGGAAAGCTGATGAAAAACGTCACGCTGCGCCAACTGCGCGTGTTCGTGGCCGCGGCCCGGCACCAGAACTTCGGCAAGGCGGCGCAGGAACTCCACCTGAGCCCGCCCGCGGTGTCGATGCAGATCCGCGAACTCGAGCAGCATGTCGGGCTGCCGCTGTTCGAGCGCAACGGCAAGTCGGTGTCGCTGACCATCACCGCCGAATACCTGCTGGTCTACGCCCGCCGCGTGCTGTCCACGCTGAAGGACGCCGAGGACGCACTGGCGCGCTTTCGCGGCCTGCAGTCCGGGCGCCTGACCATCGGCATGGTCAGCTCGGCCAAGTACTTCATGCCGCGCCTGCTGGCGATGTTCCGCCAGGAGCATCCGCACATCGAGATCCGGCTGGTCGTCGGCAACCGCGAGCAGCTGTCCGAGCAGTTGCAGGGCAACGACCTCGACCTGGCCATCATGGGGCGTCCGCCGCGCGAACTGGCCACGCGCGGCGAGCCCTTCGCGGCGCATCCGCTGGGGGTCGTGTGCGCCCCCGACCATCCGCTGATGCGCGGCGAGCGCAAGCCGGCGTCGGCGCTCGAGCAGTTCGGCTTCGTCATCCGCGAGTCCGGGTCCGGCACGCGCAGCGCGATGGAGGACTACCTGCGCGAATGGCGCATCGACCCGCGCATCGAGATGGAACTGGCCAGCAACGAGACCATCAAGCAGGTGGTCATGTCGGGCATGGGCGTGAGCTTCCTGTCGCTGCACGGAATCGGGCTGGAGCTTCGCAGCGGCCTGATCGGCGTGCCCGACATCGAGGGCCTGCCGCTGGTGCGCAGCTGGCAGGTCGTGCACACCGCCAGCAAGATGCTGTCGCCGTCGGCCGAGGCGCTGCGCTACTTCGTGCTGGAGAACGGCGAGGCCTACCTGGCGCGCGAGTTCGGCGCGCTGCAGCCGACCCCGGCCGAGGCGGTCAGCCCGTCGCCGGCGCAGTCGGCGGCCGCCGCGCGTCTCAGGCGCACGGCGCGGCAAGCGCGGCCAGAAGCGCCAGCGGCGCCGTCTCGGCGCGCAGGGTCCGCGGACCCAGGCTGAGCGGCACGAACCCGGCCTGCAGCGCGAGCGCCATCTCCTGCTCGTCGAGCCCGCCCTCGGGGCCGCTGAGCGCCAGCACCGGCTGGGCGTCGTGCAACCCGGCCGCCCATCGCGCGTAGCCCTGCGCGCCGGGCTGCGACGGCGCCGCAAGCACGCAACGCGCCTCGTCGGCGGGTTGCGGCAGCGCCCGCAGCCAGTCCGGCAACGTGGCGGCCCGGCGCAGCAGCGGCAGGCGGTTGCGTCCGCATTGCTCGCAGGCGGCGAGCGCCACGCCGCGCCAATGCGCGCCGCGACGCTCGGCGCGCTCGCCGTGCAGGCGCAACACGCTGCGCGTGCACATCAGCGGCGTGATGGCCTGCGCGCCCAGCTCGGTGGCCTTCTCGACCAGCCAGTCCATGCGTTCGTTGGCGGGCATGCCCACCGCGATCTCGACGGGGCGCGCCAGTTCGCGCTCGACCGGCTCGAACTGCAGCAGCTCGATCTGCGTGCCCTGCGCGCGCAGGCGCGCGCTCCACTGCCCCCCGTTGCCGTCGAACACCTGCACCGGATCGCCGTCGCGCAGGCGCAGCGCGCGCACGTGACGCTGCGCCCGCGGGTCCAGCGCGCGCGGCCCGGCCGCGAGGGCGGGGTCGAGGTACAGACGGTGCATCGGCTTGCCCGCCAGCGTGTGGCTCAGTCGCGCAGCAACTCGAGCAGCGCCTCGGTGTCGGCGGCGAACAGCCCGATTCCCTCCTCGAGCTTGCTGCTGCACATCGGGTCGGCGGCCAGCGCGGCGGCGAACCCGGCGCGGCTCAGCGCCAGCGGCGCGTCATCCTCGGCGGGAGCCGGCTTGTCCGGGTCGAGTCGGCGCGGCAGCGGGCGCGACGACTGCGCCAGCTCGCCCAGCAGCGCCGGCGACACCGTCAGCAGGTCGCAACCGCACAGCGCGGCGATCTGCGCGACGTCGCGGAAGCTCGCCCCCATGACCTCGGTGGCGATCGCGCGCGCCTTGTAGAAGTTCCAGATGCGCAGCAGCGCGAGCACCCCCGGGTCGCGCTCGCCGCTGTGCGCCTGGGCATCCCACGCCGCGCCGGCCTGCTGGCGCGCCCAGTCGGTGATGCGGCCGACGAACGGAGACACCAGTTGCACGCCCGCCGCGGCGCAGGCGCGCGCCTGCGCGAAGCTGAACAGCAGGGTCATGTTGCAGGCGATGCCCTCGTCGCGCAGCAGGCGCGCCGCCTCGATGCCCTCCCAGGTCGACGCAAGCTTGATCAGCACGCGCTGGCGCGGCACCCCGCAGGCCTCGTACAGGCCGATCACGCGGCGCGCACGCTCCACGCTGGCAGCGGTGTCGTGCGACAGCCGGGCGTCGATCTCGGTGGACACGCGCCCCGGCACGCGCTGCACGATCTCGCAGCCGAAGCGCACCAGCAGGCGGTCCATGGCCTCGTCGCGGTCGCGCGCCGCGGCCTCGCGCAGCGCCGGCTCGCGCAGCAGCGGCGCGTACTCGGCGGCGCGCACCGCGCGCAGCACCAGGCTGGGGTTGGTGGTGGCTTCCTGCGCGCCCAATCCGGGCAGGCGCAGGTATTCGGCGGTGTCGGCCACGACACGCGTGTGGCGACGCAGATCGTCCAGCGAGCTCATCCGCGCATGGTAGCGACGCACGCCGCCCTGCGGCAGCGCCCCGTCATCCGGCGCGCTGCGCCGGCTCGTCCCGCCCGAACACGGCGTGGCTCAGCGCATGCACGGCGGCGCGCTCGCGCAGCACGCGCGCCGGGTCGACCAGCGCCGCCTGCGCCGCCCCGCGCAGGCGCTCGGCGTGCTGCAGCCGACGCAGCCGGCGGTACGCCACCGCGGCGGCGCGCCCCACGCGCCGCGGCAGCAGGCCGAGCTGCTCGGCCAGGAGCAGCAGCGCGATGTTGCCGACATTGGCCACCAGTTGCGGGTAGGCGCCGGCATGCTCGAGCACCAGGGCCTGCACCGCGAACTCCACGTCCACCATGCCGCCCGGATCATGCTTGAGGTCGAACAGGCCGCCGGAATGGGCATGTCCCTCGGCGACGCGCCGGCGCATCTGGCCGATCTCGGCGCGCAGCTTCGCGCCGTCGCGCGGCATGCCCAGCACCTGGGCGCGGATGGCCTCGAAGCGCGCCCCCAGCGCGGGGTCGCCGGCACAAAAGCGCGCCCGCGTCAGCGCCTGGTGTTCCCAGGTCCACGCGGTGTTGCTGCCGCGCCCGAGCTGGTATTGCTCGAAGGCCTCGAGCGAGATGACCAGCAAGCCGGCGTTGCCGTTCGGGCGCAATCGCGTGTCGATCTCGAACAGGCTCCCCGCCGGGGTCGCCGCGGTCAGCCACCACACCAGCTTGCGCGCGAGCGCGCCATAGCGCTCCGCGGCGTCCGGCGCCGCGTCGTCGTACACGAACACGACGTCGAGGTCGGCGCCGTAGCCCAGCTCCTTGCCGCCGAGCTTGCCGTAGGCGATGACCGCGAAGGCCGCCTTGTCGCGGTGGCGTCGCGGCAGGTCGTCCCAGGCCCACTCCAGAGCCTGCCCGATCACCGTGTCCGCCAGCTCGGACAGTTCGTCGGCGACCTGCTCCACGTGCAGCCGCCCGCCGAGGTCGCGCACCAGGATGCGGAACAGCTCGGCGTGGAAGGCGCGGCGCAACACGTCGAGCCCCTCGCCGGCGTCCCAGCTCGAGCGCTGCAGCGCGCGCCGGCGCTGGCGTTCGCACTCGTCGCGGCAGGCCTGCGCCGAGAATCGCTCGCCCGGCGGCACGATCAGCTCGTCGACCACCATCGGGTTGCGCTTGACGTAGTCGGCGGCCCAGGTCGATGCGCCCAGCAGCGCGACCAGGCGCGCCAGCGCCTGCGACTGCTCGGCAAAGAAGGCCAGGTAGGTCTCGCGCCGCCCGATCGCCTCCAGCACGTCGATCAGGCGCGCCAGCACGGCGTCGGCCTGCGGCTGGCGCGCGGTGATGCCGATGCCCTGGTCGATCACGCGCAGCATGCGCGCGCGGCCATCGTCGCTGAGCGCCGCGTAGCGCGGCGACTGCGCCAGCGCACGCAATCGCGCCGCCGCCTGGCCGCCCTCGATCCCGGCCCCGCCGAGCATCTGCAACAGGGCGTCGACGCTGTCGGCCGGTTTGCGGCAGCCGACACAGCGCGGCTGCGAGGAATGCAGCAGCGCGTCGAACTCACCGGCGACGAATTCGCGGATCGCGTCGAGCTCACGCAGCATCGAGCAGACCGGGCGGGTCGCCCCGGCGAAACCCTCGCAACTCGCGGCGATGCGCTCGAGATCGCCGTCCTCCGCCGGCAGACAGTGGGTCTGCGCGTCGTCCAGGTACTGCACCCGATGCTCGAGCCGGCGCAGGAACTCGTAGGCGTGGCTCAGGCGCTGCGCCTGCTCGGGATCGAGCAGGCCCGCCTCGCCGAGCAGGCGCAGCGAGTGCAGCGTGTTGCGGTCGCGAATCTGCGGCATGCGTCCGCCGCGCACGATCTGCAGCAGCTGCACGATGAACTCGATTTCCCGGATGCCGCCGCGCCCGAGCTTGAGGTCGTTGGCGCGCTCCGGGCGCGCGCTGGCGCGCCTGGCCGCCTCCTGGCGGATCTGCCGGTGCACCGAGCGCAGCGCCTCGAGCATCGCGAAGTCCAGGTAGCGGCGCCACACGAAGGGCTCGACCACGGCGTCGAGCGCGGCCTGCTGGGACTGCTGCCCGTCCTGCGGCGAGACGACCCGGCTCTTCAGCCAGGCGAAGCGCTCCCAGCCGCGCCCCTGCACCTGGAAGTACTCCTCCAGCATGGCCAGGCTGACCACCGGCGGGCCGCTGTCGCCGTTCGGGCGCAACCGCGTGTCGACGCGGAACACGAAACCCTCGGCGGTCAGGTCGCTGAGGGTCGGCACGAGCTGGCGCACGACCCGGGCGCAGTAGTCGAAGTTCGACAGCGGCACGGCACCGTCGGTCTGCCCGTCCTGGTCGAACACGAACACCAGGTCGATGTCCGACGACACATTGAGCTCGTCGCCGCCGAGCTTGCCCATGCCGACCACCAGCAGCTGCGCCTCGGCGCCGTCGGTGCCGCGCGGCACGCCGTGGCGCGCGCGCAGCTCGGCATGGGCGTCGCGCAGCGCGGCGCAGATGGCGACCTCCGCCATGCAGCCGATGCCGTGGCAGACCTGCGACAACGGCGCGTCGTGCAGCAGGTCGGCTTCGATCAGGCGCAGCATCAAGGCGTTGCGAACCCGGCGCAGCGCGGCGCCCAGATCGCCGCGCGCGCGCGCTTGTTGCACTGCCATCTCGAGATCGTCGCGCGCCGGGATGCCGGCCGGCCACCGCGCGAGGATGTCGTCGTACCGCCCGGCATGGCGGCGATAGAAACGGGAATACGCGTCGAGTTGCATGCGCGGTGACCAACGGGCTGCCACCGGATGGGCGGCGCTCAGGGCGCAGCATATTGCAGGCCGGCGCGGCGTGCATCGGGCCTGCCCTGGATCGACCCTTGTTCCGCTGCAAGGCGCATGGGACCTTTCCTTGGCTACCATCGCAGCGGCAGGCGGCGGCCCCGGCCCCGCCCCGGCCCGCCGATTGCGGCCCGTCTCCCGTACCTGATTTCGTGTCTGCGCTGCGCCTCACCGTCAAATTCGCCACCCGGCTGCTGGAGGCGTCGATCGCGTTGGTCGTGGTCGCGTATCTGCTGCTCGGCGCAGCCTTGCTCACGCTGCGCTATGCGGTGCTGCCCAACGCGCAGCAGTTCGTGCCCTGGCTGCAGCAGGTCTCCAGCCGCGCGCTGGGCCTGCCGGTTCAGATCGGCTCGGTGAGCAGCCGCTGGCATGGACTGCTGCCGACATTGACCCTGCGCAACCTGGTGATCGACGACAGCCACGGGCGTCCCGCGCTTCGGCTGGCGGCGGTGCAGGCGCTGCCGTCGTGGAAAAGCCTGCCGCGGCTTCAGCTGAGCTTCGAGCAGCTGGCGATTCGCGGCGCCGACCTGCGCATCACCCGCGAAGACGCCGATCATCTGGATATCGGCGGAATTCGCCTCGACCTGCGCAGCACCCCCGGCGGCGGCGGACGGCAGTTCGCCGACTGGCTGTTCTCGCAGGACCAGATCCTGATCCAGGACAGCGACATCACCTGGATCGACAAGACCCGCGACGCGCCGCCGCTGCAGTTGCGCCACGTGCAGCTGGACCTGCGCAACACGCTGCTGCACCACCGCGCCGCGCTGCTGGCGCAGGCCCCGCCGGTGCTCGGCGGCACGCTGCAGCTGCGCGCCGACATGCATCAGCCGCTGTTCGACCGCCACCCCGGCGACTTCGCGGCATGGCACGGTCAGTTGTGGGCCGACCTGCCGCGCGTCGACCTCGACGAGCTGTCGCGCTGGGTGCACCTGCCGGCGCAACTGTCGGGCGGCAACGGCGCGCTGCGCGGCTGGCTGCAGCTCGGGCGCGACTACCAGCCGCAAAGCGCCACCGTGGTGGCCGCGCTGGGCGAGCTCGATGCCCGCCTGGGTCCCACGCTGCCGGCGCTGCGCCTGAGCGATCTGTCCGGACGCCTGAACTGGCGCCGGCTGGCGCACGGCAGTCAGATCGACATCGCGGGCCTGCGCCTGCGCGACGCCGACGGCACGCTGCTGGCGCCGCGGCGCCTGCAGTGGAGCCTGCAGACACCGCCCGGCGCGGCGCAGCAGGGCAGCCTGAGCGTCGGCGACCTCGACCTCGGCGCGCTGGACAAGCTGGCGCAGCGGCTGCCGCTGCCGACGGCATGGCGCGCGCGCCTGCTGGCACTGCAGCCGCAGGGGCGGATCACCAGCGCCAGCCTGCGCTGGAGCGGCAGCTGGGGCGGCGCGCAGACGCTGCCCCAGCGCTATGCGCTGCAGGCGGGATTTTCCGGGCTGGGCTGGGACAGCCCGGCGGCGCGCGCGACCGCCCCCACGGATTCCGGCGACCCGCCAGGGGCGGCGCTGCCGCTCGACCTCCCGGGAATCCGCGCGCTGGACGGCTCGCTCAGCGCCAACCAGGACGGCGGCAACGCGCGGCTGCGCATGCGCGACGGCGCGGTGGCGCTGCCCACCGTGTTCGAGGCTCCCAGCCTGCCGGTGCAGCGCCTCGACGCCCGCCTGAGCTGGAGCCGCGGCGGCGACGGCCGCTGGGACGTGCAGGGCTCGCAGATCCAGCTGCAGACCCCGGACGCCACGGGCAGCGCCAACCTGCGCTACACCACGCAGGCGCACGGCCCCGGCCTGCTCGACCTCAGCGCCCAGCTGAGCCACGCGGACGCGCGCGCGGTGCCGCTGTACCTTCCGCGGGGGATCGGCGATCCCACGCGCGACTACCTGCGCAGCGCGATCGCCGGCGGGGAGTCCGACGACGTGCACTTCCTGGTGCAGGGGCCGCTGGCGAGCTTTCCCTTCGTGCAGCCGGGCAGCGGCGTGTTCCGCGTCGACGCGAAGATCCGCGACGGCGTGTTCAACGCCGCACCGCGCCAGCTGCTGCCCAAGGGCCAGCAGGCGCGCGCCGCCGACGTCGCGGCCAACGCCGAATGGCCTGAATTCCGTTCCATCGACGGCAACTTCAGCTTCACCTCGCGCGGCATGAGCGCGCGCGGGGTCAGCGCGCGCGTCGGCACGGCCTCGCTGCGCGGCGTCGAACTCGACCTTCCGGACTACACGAAGCCGCTCTTGCGGGCGCGCGGGCAGGTGCTGGCGCAGGCGGACGAGGCGCTGCGCTACGTGCGCAGTTCCCCGCTCGACGGCCTGCTCGGGCACAGCCTCAGCCAGGCCCGCGCAAGCGGTCCGCTGCGCCTGCAACTGGACCTGAGCCTGCCGCTGCAGCATGTCGCGGCGGCGCGCGTGCGCGGCCAGCTGCAGCTGCTCGGCGACCAGGTCGACTACCTGCCGACGATGCCGACGATGGACGGAGTCCGCGGCAGGGTCGACTTCAGCGAGCAGGGCTTCAGCATGCGCCTGGATGCGCAGCGCTTCGCGGGCGGCCCCCTGCAGCTCAGCGGCACGAGGTCGGCGACCGCCGGGCTGCACATCCAGGCCAGCGGCCAGGCCAGCGCGACGGCGCTGCGCGCCGCCCCGCAGCTTCGCGCATGGCGACCGCTGCTGCGTCATCTCGATGGCAGCGCGCCCTTCGAGCTTCGCGTCGACGCCGGCGTCGGGCAGGCGCAACCGACGGTGCAGCTGCGCAGCACGCTGCAGGGCCTGGCCGTCGATCTGCCGGCGCCGCTGGGCAAGACCGCGGCGACCAGCGAAGCGCTGCGCGTGACCCAGCAGGCCGGCACCGACACCACGCGCTGGCAGCTGGAGTTCGGCGGCGTGCTGCGCGCGCAGGGCGTGCAGGACGACTCCGCGGCATCCGGCGTCGGCTGGCGCGAACTCGGCGTGGCCCTGGGCGCGCACGCGAAGCTGCCGCGACCGGCGAAGGGCGTGCAGGCCGACGTCGATCTGCCGGCGCTGGACATCGACGCCTGGCAGCGCGCGCTGGGCGGCGCCGCCACGAACGCCGGCACGGATCCCGCAAGCAACCCGGGCAACGGCAGCGCAGACGCCTCGACAGGCGCCTCCGCGCCCGCGGGTTCCGTCGCCAAGCCCGGTGCGCTGCAGCGCGGATGGCTTCCCGACGCGCTTTCGCTGCGCACGGCCAGGCTCACCGTCGCCGGTCGCGAATTCGACGACGTGGTGCTCGCCGCCACGCGCAGCGGCGCGCTGTGGCAGGCCCAGCTGCAAAGCCGCCAGCTCGGCGGCGCGCTGAGCTGGCGCATGGGCAGCGGCGACAACCCCGGCAGCGTCGTCGCCCGCCTGAGCCACCTGCAGCTGCCCAAGAGCGCCGACAACGATGTCGAGCGCCTGCTCGACGGACACGTGCGCAGCCTGCCGGCGATCGACCTGCAGGCACGCGACGTGGTCATCCACGACCACTCCTTCGACTCGCTGCAGCTGCATGCCGACAACCGCGGCCGCGGCGAGCAGCGGGTGTGGCTGCTCAACAGCGTGCGCCTGAGCTCGCCCGATGCGCAGCTGACCGCCAGCGGGGTCTGGAGCCCGGGCTCGGCCGGGCCCGGCTCGCCGCACCGCATGTCGCTGGGCTTCCGGCTCGACGTCGCCGACGCCGGCGCGCTGCTGGCGCGCCTGGGCAAGCCCGGCCTGCTCAAGGGCGGCAAGGGGCTCCTGCAAGGCACCGTATCGTGGCTCGGTTCGCCGTTGTCGCTGGACTATCCCACGCTGTCCGGCCAGTTCAACCTGAGCCTGGGCAAGGGACAGTTCCTGAAGGCCGACCTGGGCATTTCCAAGCTGCTCGGCGTGCTCAGCCTGCAAAGCCTGCCGCGGCGCCTGATGTTCAATTTCAACGATGTGTTCGCCCGCGGCTTCGCCTTCGACAAGGTCGACGCCGACGTGCAGTTGCAGGACGGGATCGCGACCACCAACAATTTCAAGATGAGCGGGCTGGCGGCCACCGTGTTCATCGACGGCTCGGCCGACCTGGCCGGGGAGACCCAGAACCTGTACGTGGTCGTGGTCCCCGACATCAATGCAGGCTCGGCGTCCCTGGCCTATGCTTTGATCAATCCCGCGGTCGGGCTGGGGACCTTCATCGCGCAGCTGATCGCGCGCGAACCCCTGATGAAGGCGCTGACCTACGGCTACCACGTCACCGGCAGCTGGGCCGACCCGAAGGTCGAGCCGCAAAGCGAACCCCACGTGCCCCGGGCGCGGCCCGAGGCGCTGTTGCCGTGACGTCGCGGCCGTGGTCGTCCGCGCCCCCGCCCGCCGCCCGCCCCCGGAGTCCGCCATGCGCATCGCCGCACTTCAAGTCGTTTCCTCCACCGATCTCGACCACAACCTCCAGCGCGCCGATGCGCTGCTCGACGAGGCGGCGCGACGCGGCGCCGACCTGGCCGTACTGCCCGAGTACTTCTGCGTGATGGAGCAGCCCGGCACCAGCAAGACACGCTTCGCCGAGGCCCCCGGCAGCGGCCCGGTGCAGCAGATGCTGGCGGCGGCGGCCGCGCGCCACCGCATGTGGGTGGTGGGCGGCTCGCTGCCGCTGCAATGCCCGGAACCCGACCGCGTCTACAACAGCACGATGGCCTTCGGCCCCGACGGCACGCTGGTGGCGCGCTACGACAAGATGCACCTGTTCGCCTTCGAGCAGGGGACCGAGCGCTACGCCGAGGGCGACACCATCGCCCCGGGCAGCGCGCCGGCGGCCTTCGCCGCGCAGGGCATGCGCATCGGCCTGTCGATCTGCTACGACCTGCGCTTTCCGGAGCTGTACCGCGCGCTGTCGACGCCGGCGCCCTGCGACGCCTTCCTGGTCCCGGCGGCCTTCACCTACACCACCGGCGAGAAGCACTGGGAGGTGCTGCTGCGGGCTCGCGCGATCGAGAACCTGGCCTACGTGGTGGCCAGCGCGCAGGGCGGGCGCCACGCCAACGGACGCCGCACCTGGGGACATTCGATGATCATCGACCCCTGGGGCGACGTGCTGACCCTGCTTGCCGAGGGCGAGGGCGTGATCACCGCCGACATCGAGCCCGAGCGCATCGCCGCGCGGCGCGCCAGCCTGCCGGCGCTGGGCCACCGGCGGGTGTTCTGACGGCGCCGCCCCCGCGGGCCGGGCATCAGCGCGCGGCCGGCTGCGCCACGTAGATCTCGACGCGGCGGTTCATCGCGCGGCCCTGCGCGGTGGCGTTGCTGGCCACCGGATCGCTCGGTCCCATGCCGCGCACCGCGATGCGCTGCGCCGGCACGCCGCGCGACACCAGGTAGTTCATCACCGTCTGCGCGCGGTTCTGCGACAGCGGGTAGTTGATCGCGTCGGAGCCGGTGTTGTCGGTGAAGCCGTACACCTGCACGGTCTCGCCGGGATTGCGCACGAGTCCGCCGGCCAGCTGGTCGAGCACCGGGTACATGCGCGCGTTCAGCTGCGCGCTGCCGGTGGCGAATCCGGCATCGGCGGGGACCGCGATCTTCAGGCGGTTGTCCGCGGTCTGCGTGACCTGCACGCCGGTGCCGGCGGTGGCCTGCTGCATCTGCTGCTTCTGCTGCTCCAGGTGCCGGTTCCACAGATAGCCCCCGGCGGCCCCGACGGCGGCGCCCAGCGCGGCGCCCTGCATCGCGCTGCTGCCGGTGTTGCCGCCGGCCGTCAGCGCACCGATCACCGCGCCGGCGGCCGCGCCGATCCCGGCGCCCTGCGCGGTCGCGGTCTGCGACTGGTTCATGTTCGCGCAACCGGCGAGCGCGAGGGACGCGACGGCCACGGCGGCAAGGCTGCGTTGGTACATCATTTCCTCCTTGGGCAAGGACTCGCGCGACGGCGCAAAATAGTGTCCTGGCAGTTTAAGACAAGGATTGCGCGTGCCGCCGCGGTTTGCCGCGCCCGGCAGCGGGTGGAGCGCGGCGCCACGCACGCCGCGCCCCGGGGAGACAGGAAGCAGGGGGAACGACCGCCGCGCGGCTGGCGCCGCGCGGCGGCCGGGTTTGCGAAATGCATATCGGCAATCTGCACATTGCACACCGGAACCGTACCGCCATGACGACATCTCTCAGCACCGGATCCCCGAGCGGATCCCCGTCCCTGCGCTGGCGCCTCGAGGAACTCGACCTCGATGCCATCGACCGTGCCGCCGTCGCCGCGCGCGACGACATCTTCCTGCTGGTCTGCAGCGCCTCGTTCATCGAGAGCGGCACCGACCTGTACACGCGCAACCTGCTGGAGTTCTTCGACGCCGATGCCGAATTCGGCGCCTGGCTGCGCGAGCACTGGGAGCCCGAGGAACTGCAGCACGGGCGCGCGCTGCGCGCCTACGTCGAGCATGTGTGGCCCGACTTCGACTGGCCCGCGGCCTACGGCGACTTCTTCGCCGAGTACTCCGCGCTGTGCACCCTCGACGAACTCGAGCCCACGCGCGGGCAGGAGCTGGTCGCCCGCTGCATCGTCGAGATGGGAACGACCACCTACTACCAGGCCCTGAACGCGATCTGCGACGAACCGGTGCTGCGCCAGCTGAGCTGGAACATCCGCACCGACGAGGTGCAGCACTACAAGAACTTCTACCGGCGCTTTCTCGAGTACCGGCGCAGCGAGGGCCTGGGGCGCAGCCAGGTCATCGCCGCGCTGTGGCGCCGCGTGGCCGAGCTGCGCCGCAGCGACGCCGACGTCGCGCTGCGCCATGTGTCCGCCTGGCGCTGGCGCGACAGCCCGGAGCCGCCGGCGCTGCGCGACGTGCGCCAGGGCCTGTTCGAGCGCATGCGCACCGAGTACCCGATCGAGCTGGCGGTGCGCATGATCATCAAGCCGCTGCAGCTGGGGCCGCGGCTGCAGCGCTGGGCCGAACGTCCGCTCAGCCTGCTCGCACGCCACGTGCTGCTGAACTGAGCGCGAGCGGTCCGTCCGCGCCAGCCTGGGCGCTGTCACGCGATTCGCGCAGGATGCGCTCGAGCAGCGGCGGCAGCTCGAACACGGCCCGGTTGCGCAGCGCCGCCACGCGCTCGCGGTACGCCGGCAGGTCGGCCAGCAGGCGCTCGACGCCGTCGGCGACCTGGCGGAACGACGGCAGCACCAGGCCGAAGCCGCGCTCGCGCACCCATTGCGTGTTGTAGCGCTCCTGCGGCATGGTCCAGGCATTGCGCGTGACCACCACCGGCAGGCCCAGGTGCAAGGCCTCGCTGAGGCTGCCGGGTCCCGGCTTGCCGATGAAATAGTCGGCCATGCGCAGCACGTCGGCCACCTGCTGCGTGAAGCCCAGCACCAGGCGCGGAGCGCGCGCCGGCAGTGCGCGCAGGCGCTCGGCCAGGCGCTGGTTGTGTCCGCACAGCAGGATCAGCTGCTGGTCGGCCAGGCGCTCGGCGATCGACAGCATGGCGCGCGCGCCGTGCCCGCCGAACATCACGACTCCCGTCGGACGCTTCGGATCGAGGCCGTGCGCCGCGCGGCTCGCGGCCTGGTCGAAGCCCTCGGCGAGGCGATAGAAGTCGGGGCGGATGATCATGCCCGAGGTGGCGTGCACGCGCGCCGGCGCGATCCCGGCGGCGAGCGCCTGGGCCACCGCGTGCTCGGTACCGCACACCACATGCTGCGGCAGCCCCGGCTCCATCCAGAAATGCGGCGGATGGTCGGCCAGGTCGGTCAGCACGGTCACGTACGGGACCCCCGGATGCGCAGCGGCCAGGCTCAGGCACAGCGCGCGGTTGAAGTTGGGGATCAGCGACACCACGAGGTCCGGACCCCGGGAAGGCTCGGCGGAGCCCTGGGGGCACTCGTCCCTTTTCCAGTATTGCTGCAGCGTGCGCATCAGGCTCGGCTGCAGCAGCTGGATCAGCGCCTGCAGCACGCGCAACTCGGCGTGCATTCCCAGGGTCAGGCCGTGGGCCAGGCGGGCGTTGTAGTAGCTCTCCGGCGAGAAGGCGCGGCGACGCAGCTTGCCGTTGGGGTCCAGCACGTCGCTGAGGTTGAGCAGGCGCACGTCCCAGTCGCGCCCGCTGTCGGCGATCGACTGCTGCAGCGCCTGCGCCGACGCGCGGTGCCCGCCGCCGGCGTTGAAATACACGAGGTCGACGCGCACCCGCGCCGACTCATGCATCGCCGCGCCCTCGTGTCGCTACGCTCATTCCGCCTCCCCCTGCGGTTCCTCGGCGCCGGGGTTGTCCAGGCTGAACACGTCGGCGTTGTCGTCGTAGGCGTAGACCTCGGCGTAGCGGCCCCAGTCGATCGCGGTGTCGAGCACGCGCTCGGCCTCTTCCTCGCTGAGCAGGTCCTCCAGCTCGGTGCGAAAGCGCGTGCCCGGCGCGCGGTGGTTGTGGCGCTCGTCGAGCACCGCGCGCACCCGCGCGGCCAGCGGCACGCGCGCGATCAGGTGGCGCGCGAACAGCTCCTTGCGTTCCTGCACGTCGGCGTCGACGAACAAGCGCCCGGCCGCCGTCAGCTCGATGTCGCCGTCGGCGACCTGCGCGAAGCCCAGCAGTTCCACGGCCTCGATCAGCGGGAACAGGTCGTCCACCGAGAAGTGCATGTCCTCGGCCAGGTCGGGCAGCCCGATGCGGCTGTTGCCCGAGCCCTGCTCGAGCCCGTGCAGCTCCTCCAGCAGCCCGGCGAGCTGGTTCACCGACACCGGCGGCAGGCGGTGGCCGATGCTCAGCGCGCCGCGCTGCGCCACGTTCACCGCGGCCGCCGGACGCGAGGTCATGATGCCGTAGATGTGCTCGACCAGGTCGCGGAACTCCTGCGACTCGCGATCGCGCGGACGTGCCAGCGCCACCGGGATCTCGGCGCGCACGCGCCCGGGGTTGGAGCCCAGGATCAGGATGCGGTCGGCCATCAGCACCGCCTCCTCGATGTTGTGCGAGACCAGCAAGATGCCGCGCGTGGGGATCTTGCGCTCGCCCCACAGGTCGAGCAGGTCGGTGCGCATGGTCTCCGCGGTGAGCACGTCCAGCGCCGAGAAGGGCTCGTCCATCAGCAGCACGTTCGGATTGATCACCAGCGCGCGTGCGAATCCGACACGCTGGCGCATGCCCCCGGACAGCTCGCGGGGATAAGCCGACTCGAAGCCGTCGAGCCCGATCAGGTCGATCGCCGCCAGCGCACGCTGGCGCCGCTCGGCCTGCGGCACCTTCAGCGCCTCCAGGCCGAGCTCGACGTTCTGCAGCACGGTCAGCCACGGGAACAGCGCGAAGCTCTGGAACACCATCGCCAGCCCGGGCACCGGACCCTGGATCGGCTGCCCGCAATGCAGCAGCGAGCCGGCGCTGGGCTCGGACAGCCCCGCCAGCATGCGCAGCAGCGTCGACTTGCCGGAGCCCGAACGCCCGAGCAGCACCAGGATCTCGTGCTCGCGCAGGCGCAGGTTGACGTCGTCGAGGATCAGCAGCTCGGTGCCGTCGGGCGCCTTGAAGGCCTTGCGGACGTGTTCGGCCAGGAACAGGTCCGGCGCGGCCTGCTCCGGCGCGGCGGTGTTCGCGGTTTCGGGTTGGGCGGACATGCGGCTCGGACTCGCGGGGTTGCGAAAGCGTGGGCGGGGACGCTCAGTCCAGGCGCACGCGGCGTGCGGCCAGCTGGTACAGGCGATGCCACACCAGCCGGTTGATGAGAATCACGTACAGGCACATCACTCCGACCCCCAGCGCGATGTCCGCGCCACGGCCCTTCGCGGTGGCCTCGCTGATGAAGGAACCCAGGCCGTCGGCCACCAGGGTCTTGTCGCCCCAGCTGACGACCTCGGCCACGATGCTGGCGTTCCAGGCGCCGCCCGACGCGGTGATGGCGCCGGTGACGAAACCCGGGAACACCCCCGGAAGATACAACCGCTTCCACAGCAGCCAGCCGCGCAGCCCCAGGCTCTGGGCCGCCTCGCGCATGTCGTTGGGGATCGCCGACGCCGCGCCGACCACCGAGAACAGCACGTACCACATGCTGCCCAGGATCATCAGCGGCGCGGTCCAGACGTCGACGTTCAGGTGCCAGTGCACGATCGCCGCCACGGCCAGCGGGAACAGCAGGTTGGCCGGGAACGCGGCGAGGAACTGCGCCAGCGGCTGCACCATCGCGGCCAGCCGCGGGCGCAGGCCGACCCAGACGCCGACCGGAACCCACACCAGCGCCGACAGCGCGACCAGCACGAACACCTTGAAGCCGGTGATCAGCCCCAGCCACAGCACGTGCCCGACCAGCGGCCAGCCGAAATCGCGCGGCAGCACCTCGACCAGGCGCAGCAGCGCCCAGATCGCGAAGCCGAGCACGGCGCCGTAGAACAGCGCGTCGCCACGGCGCCAGCTGGCGGCCTGCGGCGCGGGACGGTTGTGCACGCGCGGCATGATGCGGATGCTCAGGCGCCACAGCCCGTGCGGCAGCGCGGTGAGTTGGCGCAGCATGCGGGTGCGGCGCAGGAAATCGAGCACCCACGAGCGCGGCGCGTCGGCCGACGCCGTCATCTCCAGCTTGAACTTGTCGGCCCACGCCACGATGGGCCGGAACAGCAGGTTGTCGTACAGCACGATGATGACGATCATCGCGCCGATCGCCAGCCCGATCGCCCCCAGGTCGCGGCGCGCGATGGCCTGCGCGATGTACGAGCCGATGCCCGGCACCGTCACCACGTGGCCCGACACCGTGATGGCCTCCGACGCGACGACGAAGAACCAGCCGCCCGACATCGACATCATGGTGTTCCACAGCAGCCCCGGCATCGCGAACGGCAGCTCCAGCTTCCAGAAGCGCTGCCAGGCGTTGAGCCGGTACAGCGTGGCCGCCTCCTGCAGGTCGCGCGGGATGGTCTTCAGCGACTGGTACAGGCTGAAGGTCATGTTCCACGCCTGCGACGTGAACACGGCGAAGATCACCGCCAGCTGCACGCCGACCAGGCTGCCCGGGAACAGCGCCATGAAGCCGCTGACGGTGATCGACAGGTAGCCGAGGATCGGCACCGACTGCAGCACGTCCAGCACCGGCACCAGCACGCGCTCGGCGTAGCGGTTGTGCGCCGCCAGCCACGCGTAGCTGAGCGTGAACAGCAGCGACAGCACGAGCGCCGCCAGCATGCGCAGCACCGTGTACAGCCCGTAGGCCGGCAACGCCCACGGCGACAACGAGATCGGCAGCTGCTGCCCGAGCTGGTAGGGCACCGCCATCTCGCGCCCGGCGTGGCTGACGATGAAGAACAACGCCAGCACCAGCGGCAACGCGACCAGGTCGCGCCGGTTGGGCACGGGCAGGGGCAGTCGGCGCAGGGCGTTGGACATCGAGATCGTCGGCGTGGGCTCGAACGGGGCGGCGCGAAAGCGGCGGCGGGCGCACATGCATGCGGCCGCGGCACCACCTGGCCGTGCGGCCGCGTGCAGCGCTTGCGCGTGCACGCGGGAAAATTGTGCTCGCGCTGCGGCAGGCTTGGGTGGATCCAGCCCGCAAGTCTATAAGTTTCAATTTGACATTGGCGTGACTACGCGGTTGCGACGCACGCGCCCGCCGCCGCCGACACCCTCACCGAACGCCGCCGGCGCGGCACAATGGCGGCGAAAGGCCCACCCCGCACCAGCCGCCCCCGCCCGATGCGCCGCTACCTGTACGTCTCGCTCGCCGCCGCATTCGGGGTCATCGCGCTCAAGCTCGGGGCCTGGTACCTGACCGGCTCGGTCGGATTCCTGTCGGATGCCCTGGAGTCCCTGGTCAACGTCGTCGCGGCCGGCTTCGCCCTGTTCATCGTCGGCATCGCCGGGCGCCCGCCCGACAGCGACCATCCCTACGGCCACACCAAGGCCGAGTATTTCTCCAGCGCCCTGGAGGGCATGCTGATCGGCGTGGCCGCGCTGGCCATCGCGGCCGAGGCGGTGCGCCGGCTGCTGAGCCCGCAGCCGGTGCACGCGGTGCCGGCCGGCGCGGCGCTGAACCTGCTGGCCACGCTGATCAACCTCGGCGTGGCGCGCTGGATGCTGGGCGGCGCGCAGCGCATGCGCTCGATCGTGCTGGAGGCCGACGCGCGCCACCTGCTCGCCGACGTGTGGACCAGCGTGGGCGTGCTGATCGGCGTCGCGCTGGTGCCGCTGACCGGCTGGCTGTGGCTGGACCCGATGGTGGGCATCGTCGTCGCCGGGCACATCACCGGCGAGGGCTGGCGCCTGGTGGCGCGCTCGGTCGACGGCTTGATGGACCGCTCGCTGCCGGCGGCCGACCTCGCCGAGGTGGAGCGTGTGCTGCAGGGCTTTCGCAGCGACGAGGTGCGCTTCGACCACGTGCGCACGCGGCGCGCCGGCACCCGGCGCTTCGTCGGCATGCACATGCACATGCCGGCGCATTGGAGCCTGGGGCGCGCCGCGGACTTCCGGCTGCAGGTCGAGCGCGCGCTCACCCGGCACATCGCCGGCGTGGTGGTGACCATCGAGATGCTGCCGCAGGGACAGGAAAGCCTGCAGGAGGGCGGTCAGGAGGCGAACCCGCAAGGCGCGGACCCGGCGGTCGCGTCGCCCTCGCGCAGCCCCCTCGCCGACTGAAATCCTCGTGCGCGGACTACCATGGAGATCCAGGGAGCACGGCCGCGGCGCAGCCGGCCGCACTCCGCCAGCCCGTCCAGGAGACCGCCATGCGACTTCGGAGTGATTCCTTCCAGGATCAGCATGCCATTCCCCCCGCCTACGCGTTCTGCAAGCCGGCCGCGGTCGGGCATGTCGCGCTGTCGGACAACCGCAACCCCCACCTGGCGTGGGACGAGGTCCCGCAGGGCACGCGCAGCTTCGTGCTGCTGTGCCACGACCCCGACGTGCCCAGCTCGGCCGAGGACGTGAACCGCGAGGGCCGGACCGTTCCGGCCTCGCTGCCGCGGGTGGACTTCTTCCACTGGGTGCTGGTGGACCTGCCGAGCGAGGCGCGCGAGATCGCCGCCGGGTCGATGAGCTCCGGCGTCACCGCGCGCGGCAAGCCGCCGCTGGCCGGTCCCGCGCCGCGCCACGGCATCAACGACTACACGGCCTGGTTCCGCGGCGACCAGGACATGCAGGGCAACTATTTCGGCTACGACGGGCCGTGCCCGCCGTGGAACGACTCGCTGGTGCACCGCTACGTGTTCACGCTGTACGCGCTCGATCTGGCGCGCTGCCCGGTGGACGCGGACTTCTCCGGCCAGCAGGTGCGCGATGCCATGGTCGGGCACATCCTGGCGCATGCCAGCGTCACCGGGACCTACTCCCTCAACCCGACGCTGGCCGCCGCGTCCTGACGCCAGCCCTCGCCCGGCGGGGCGCGGCGCGCTAGACTTCGCGCCGCCTGCCCTCCCGACCCGATCCTCCACCGATGTCCAGCTCCCCCTCCCCGCGCAAACCCCTCAGCCCGCACCTGCAAGGCCTTGCCGGGGTCCTGCTCGGCGCGATCGTGGTCGGCGTCATGCTGGTGCTGCTGCACCTGCGCCGCGACCACCTGGTGGTGGATCCCGGGGAACTCGCGATGAGCGAGACCTCGGTGTGCATCGCCCAGGCGATCCATCAGGCGCAGGCGGGCGGGCACGTGATCACCTACGCCGAGCTGGACCGCCTGAAAGCGCACTGCGGCTCCTGAGAAGCGAGCGGTCGTGAACGCACCGGCCGCGCACCTGCCGCAGGCAGTGATCGCCCATCGCCTCGGCGCCGCGCTGGGCCCCGAGAACTCCCTGCAGGCGTGCCGCGCCGCGCTGCGCGCGGGGTTTCGCGCCTTCGAGTGCGACGTCAAGCTCAGCGCCGACGGCGAGGCCTTCCTGCTGCACGACGACTCGCTGCTGCGCAGCCACGGCTGCCCGCTGCGAGCCAGCGCGCTGCCCTGGGGGTGGCTGCGCGCGCTGACGGGCGGTGCTCCGCTGGCCAGCCTGCGCGAACTGCGCGACTGCCTGCGCGAGTGCCCCGAGCCGATCTGGCTGAACCTGGAGATCAAGGTGGACGACGACGCCTGCGCGGCGCTGCAGACGTCCTGGGGGCAGCGCATCGCGCAGCAGGCCGCCGCGCTGTGGCGCGACGCGCCGCCGCCGCTGCTGTCGTCGTTTTCCCTGCCCGCGCTGCAGGGTGCCGAGGCGGCGGCGCCGCGGCTGCCGCGCGCCTGGCTGTGCGACCATCTGCCCGATGCCTGGCACGGCGCGGCGCAGACGCTGCGCCTGAGCGCCCTGCACCTGGCGGCCGCCGGCTGCGCCGCGGCGGACCTGGCGCAGCTGCGCACCGCCGGGCTGCAGGCGCGCGTGTATACCGTCAACGACCCCGCGCAACTGCGCCGCTGGCTCGACGCCGGTGCGCAGGGCGTGTTCACCGACGCCGTGCCCCCTGCCGGCACGCTGGAGTAGACCCGTGGCCGAAGCCCGCAAACCCCGCATCGGCGTGCTCAGCGCGCTCAAGGCCGAGCAGCAGCTGCTGCTGCAGGAGCTGCTGGCGGCGCGCCCGCTGCAATTGCACGGCCAGCGCGCCTACCACCGCGGGCGCCTGTGGGGCCACGACGCCGTGCTCGTGCTGTCGGGCGTGGGCAAGGTGGCGGCGGCCACTAGCGCGACCAGCCTGATCGCCGAGTTCGGCTGCCAGGCGCTGTTGTTCACGGGCACCGCCGGCGGGCTGGGAGACGGCGTCGCCATCGGCGACATCGTGGTGGCCGAACAGTGCGTGCAGCACGACCTCGACGCGTCGCCGCTGTTCCCGCGCTTCGAGGTGCCGTTGACCGGACGCAGCCATTTCGACGCCGACCGCGGCTGGAGCGACCGCCTCGCCGACGCCGCGCAACAGGCACTGCAGGGCATGCTGGCCGACGTCGCCGGGCACACCCGGCTGCACGGCCTGGGCATCGACTCGCCGCGCCTGCATCGCGGGCTGCTGCTCAGCGGCGACCGCTTCGTCTGGGGCCCGTCGCAGGCCGCCGAGCTGCGCGCCGTGCTGCCCGATGCGCTGGCGGTGGACATGGAAAGCGCCGCGGTGGCGCAGGTCTGCGCCGACTACCGGGTCCCGTTCGCGGCGCTGCGCTGCATCTCCGACCGCGCCGACGCCAGCGCGCACCTGGACTTCGAGCGCTTCACCAACCTGGTGGCGCGGCACTACAGCGCCGCCGTGCTGCGCCTGGCCCTGCGGGGTTACTGAGACTCCCCGGGGGCGGTCCCGGCCGCCTCGGCCATCGGCTTGCGCGGCGGGCGGCCGGCCACCAGCGCGAAGGTGAACAGACGGCATTCGATGGGGCCGTTGTACAGCACGTGCCGGCGCGAGGCCTTCAGCCCCAGGCCGCGCTCGGCGCGCAGGTCGGCCAGCAGCAGCGCGGCGTTCCAGCCGGTGAAGCGCTGCTTCAGGCGGTCTCCGAGCCGGGCCAGGAAATCCTGCGCCTGCGATCCCTTGGCCTCGATGCGCTCGGCGTAGGGCGGGTTGCTCAGCACCCAGCCGGACTGCCCCGGGGCCAGTTGCAGCGGCGGCGCGCCCTCCAGCGCGTCGCCCTGGCGCAGCTGCAGCGCATCCTCGACCCCGGCGCGCTGCGCATTGTCCTGGCTCAGGCGCACCATGCGCGGGTCGATGTCGGCGGCGATGATCGGCGCCGGCGCGTCGCGGCGCGCGGCCTGCGCCTGCTCGCGCAGTTGCCGCCACTGCGCGGCGTCGAAGCCTTGCAGGCGCTCGAAGCCGAAGCCGCGCTGCAGCCCGGGGGCGACCCGGCAGGCCATCTGCGCGGCCTCGATGGCGATGGTCCCGGCGCCGCAGAAGGGGTCGTACAGCACCGCCTGCGGGGTCCAGCCGGACAGCCGCAGCAGCCCGGCGGCCAGGTTCTCCTTCAGCGGCGCCTCGCCGTGCGCGGCGCGCCAGCCGCGCTTGAACAGCGCCTCGCCCGAGGTGTCCAGGTACAGCAGCGCGTTGCTCGCGTCGAGGTGCAGGTGGATACGCACATCCGGGTTCTCGCGCGCGACGCTGGGCCGCTGGCCGTCGCGCAGACGAAAGTGATCGCACACTCCGTCCTTCGCGCGCAGGATCGCGAAGTGCAGGCTGGGCAGCGGGCTGCGCTCTGCGGTGACGTCCACGCGCAGCGTGCGCGTGGCGTCGAACCAACGCTCCCAGGGCTGGCGCAGCGCCAGCCGGTAGACGTCGTCGGCCTGTGCCACCGGCGCCTGCGCAATGCGCAGCAGCACCCGCGAGGCGATGCGCGAATGCAGGTTCAACAGCATGACGTCGCGCAGGCTGCCGCGCAACGCGACCCCGGCGTGGTGGCTGGACTCCAGCCGCGCGGTGCAGCCGTCGATGTCGCGGATCTCGTCCAGCAGGGCCTGCTCGAGGCCGCGCGGACAGGGCAGGTACAGGCTGTGCAGGTCGGACATGGAATACACCGGAAAAGGAGGTCGCGTGACGCGGCGCGCGCGGCGCGCCGGACCCGTCATGCTAGTCGCCGCGGCGGCGAGGAAGTCGCCGACATACACGCCGCGCCGACACTCTGCTAGATTTTTGACCGACTGCCGCGCCGGCGGCCCCCTCTGCCCCGACCATGCCCCAGACAGCTCCGCTTAGCGTGCGCCACCTCCCGCTCCTGCTGCGCTGCAGCCTTGCCGGGCTGCTCAGCCTGGCCGCCGCGCTGCTCGCGCCGGCCCAGGCCGCACCCGCGCCGGCCGCCATGGCCGCGACGGCTCCCGGCGCGCCGCAATTGCTGCGCGTGCAGAACGGGCTGGTCCAGGAGAACGAGGTCGCGCTGGCCGACGGCGCGCAGCGCCTGGCCGACGCCATCGGCCGCGCCACCGGCCGACGCACGTTGTGGGTGGCCCACGACGCGCTGGGACCGGCGCTGGCGGCGCAGCCCGCCGCCTGGGCCTTCGTGAAGCCGCCGAGCCTCAGCGCGAACATGCTGGCCAAGGGGTGGCAGCTGGTCGCGGTGGCGCTGCCGCCGCACGGCTTCGGCACCGATTTCATCGCACAGCCCTGCCCGGGCCACGCCGACTCGGTGCTGCTCGGCGGCCCCACGCTGAGCACGCTGGGAATCGCCGACAGCTCGCCGGCCTCGTGCGTCGCGGTGCGCGACGTGTGGAAGTCGCCGGCCGCGGTGCTGCTGGCGCCGGCCAAGGGCAGCCTGGTCGACAAGGTCGCCGCCAAGATGTGGCTGATGCACGCACCCAAGCTGCCGCCGACCGTGCACGTGCAGTACCAGAACGCGGTCACCGATTTCATGCGCGTCACGCACGCGGCGGTGATCGGCGTGGTCACGCCGCTGGTGTCGGCGCAGTGGCGCGCCCATGGCGGGGTGGTGCTGGCGCACCAGCAGATGCCCTTCTGGACCGTGCTGGCGGCCCCCGACGTGCCGGCGGCGCAGGTGGCGAAGGTGCGCGCGGCGCTGCTCGCGCCCGACGCCCAGCCGCTGGACCGCTCGCTGCACGTGGCCGGCTGGGAGTCCGGCAACCCGCAGGTCTACGCCGACTTCCTGCGCTGGCTCAAGCGATGAGCCGTCGCCTCAGGCCAGCGCCTGCTGCAAGGCGTCGATGAAGCGCGCGGCGACGTCGTAGCCGGTCTGATCGCGGATCTCGACGAAGCAGGTCGGGCTGGTCACGTTGATCTCGGTCAGGCGCTCGCCGATGATGTCGAGCCCGACCAGCAACAGGCCGCGCGCGGCCAGCGTGGGGCCCAGCGCCTGCGCGATGGCGCGGTCGGCGTCCTGCAGCGGCTGCGCCCGCCCGAGGCCGCCGGCGGCCAGGTTGCCGCGGGTCTCGCCGTGCTGCGGGATGCGCGCCAGCGCGTAGGGCACCGGCTCGCCGCCGATCAGCAGCACGCGCTTGTCGCCCTGCGCGATCTGCGGCACGAAGCGCTGCGCCATGATGGTGCGCCGTCCGGTGTCGGTGAGGGTTTCCAGCACCACGCCGAGATTCGCATCGGGCGAACCGTCGGCGCCGCTGCGCAGGCGGAACACGCCGCTGCCTCCCATGCCGTCGAGCGGCTTGACGATGACGTCGCCATGCTCGCGCGCGAAGCCGCGCAGCGCCGCCTGGTCGCGGCTCACCAGCGTGTCGGGGATGAACTGCGGCCACTCGAGGATCGCCAGCTTCTCCGGGTGGTCGCGCAGCGCGCGCGGCCGGTTGAACACCCGCGCGCCCTCGCGCTCGGCCTGCTCCAGCAGGTGGGTGGCGTAGAAGAACTCGCTGTCGAACGGCGGATCCTTGCGCATCAGCACCGCGTCGAAGTCGCGCAGCGCGCGCTGCACCACCTCGATCTCGCTGAACCACGGGCGCGGCCCGTCCAGCGGCTCGATGTGCCGGCACGGCGCGCTCACCGGCTGCGCGCCGCGCCCGTCGCGGCCCCATTGCAGATGCCGCGGCTCGCAGGCCCACACCGCGTGGCCGCGGCGTGCCGCCTCGCGCATCATGGCCAGCGTCGAGTCCTTCTTCGGGTTGAAGGCTTCCAGCGCGTCGGCGACGAACAGCAGGTTCATGGCGGTGGGCGGCCCGCGGCGAGGCCGCGGGCGCTGCAGATCATTCGGATTCGGCTTCCGGGTCGGTGCGCTCGAGCTCGTAGCTGGCGGCCACCAGCGCCAGGCGCGCGATCACGCCATACATGTGGAACCGGTTCGGGCCGCTGGTGCCCGGCTTGGCATCGGGGTTGGTGACGTTGAACTGCTCGTCGAAGGCCAGCGGCACGAAGTGCATGCCCGGCGAATTCAGGTTCTCGTTCGGCCCGCGGTCGGCGTGCACGCGATAGAAGCCGCCGACGACGTAGCGGTCCATCATGTAGACCACCGGCTCGCACACCGCCTCCTGCAGGCGCTCGATGCTGGGAATGCCTTCCTGCACGATCACGTCGCGCACTTCCATGCCTTCCTTGACCACGCTCATCTTGTTGCGGGTGCGGCGGTTGAGGTCGCGCACCTCGCTGGCGTCGTGCACCATCATCACGCCCATGCCGTAGGTGCCGGCGTCGGCCTTCACCGCGACGAAGGGCTTGTCGTGGATGCCGTACTCCTTGTACTTGCGCCGCACCTTGCCGAGCACGCCGTCGACCGCCTCGGCCAGCTCGTCCTCGCCGCGCCGTTCCTGGAAGTCGATTCCGCTGCACTGCGCGAAGTACGGGTTGAGCATCCACGGGTCGACGCCGATCAGCTTGGCGAAGCGCTTGACCACCGCGTCGTAGCTGCGGAAGTGGGTGCTCTTGCGCCGCGTCGTCCAGCCCGCGTGCAGCGGCGGCAGCAGGTACTGTTCGTACAGGCCCTGCAGCTCCGACGGGACTCCCGACGACAGGTCGTTGTTGAGCAGGATCGTGCAGGGATCGAAGTCCTTCGTCCCCAGGCGCCGCCGACCGCGCAGCAGCGGCTCGAGCAGCAGGCTGGCGCCGTTGGGCAGGTTCACGGTCTTCGGCTCGGTGATGGTCTCGTCGACCGTGCCGACATGCACGTTGAGCCCCGCCTGGTGGAAGATCTGCGTCAGGCGCGCCAGGTTCTCGAGGTAGAAGGTGTTGCGGGTGTGGCGCTCGGGGATCAGCAGCAGGCCCTTGGCCTCGGGGCAGATCTTCTCGATCGCCGCCATCGCCGCCTGCACGGCCAGCGGCAGCATCTCCTCGGACAGGTTGTTCCAGCCGCCTGGAAACAGGTTGGTGTCCACCGGCGCGAGCTTGAAGCCGCCGTTGCGCAGGTCCACCGACGCGTAGAACGGCGGCTGGTGCTCCATCCATTCGAGGCGGAACCAACGCTCGATCGACGGCTGGGCTTCGAGCAGGCGCTGCTCGAGTTCGAGCACCGGCCCGCTTTCGGGGGAGACGAGGTGAGGGATCATGCGCTGCGCACTTTCGGAACGTGGGCGGCCGCGAAGGACCAGGATTTCGATTGTTGCAGACCCTGGGCAAACGCGTATCGCGCTGCGTCAGCGCCGCGCGGACGACAATGCTCCGGGTCAACCCGAGTATCTGGGGCCGCAGGCTTCGCAGCGCAAGGGCGCCGGCAACAAAAAAGCGCCCGGGGGGGCCGGGCGCAACGTTCCTGCTCTGGAGACTTCGTGTGCCGGGCCCCTCGCGGGGCCCGGCGCGGCGCCAGGCGAGCCTGGCGCCGCGGCCCTGGGCCTTACAGCACCTGCTCGCCGTGCAGGCTGATGTCCAGCCCCTCGCGCTCCTGCTCCTCGGTCACGCGCAGACCGATCAGCATGTCGATGACCTTGAGGATCACGTAGGACACGACGGCGTCGTACACGACGGTCACGAGCACCCCCTTGGCCTGGATCAGCAGCTGCATCGTGTTGCCCTCGAGCACGCCGGCCGTGCCGCCGATCGCCTTGACCGCGAACACCCCGGTCAGCAGCGCGCCCAGCGCGCCGCCGACGGCGTGCACGCCGAACGCATCGAGCGAGTCGTCGTAGCCGATCATCTCCTTCATGTAGACGGCGGTCCAGAAGCACACGGCGCCGGCGGCGATGCCGATGGCCAGCGCGCCGGTGGGGCCGACGAAGCCCGACGCCGGGGTGATCGCGACCAGGCCGGCGACCGCGCCCGAGCAGATGCCCAGGATGGTCGGCTTGCCGCGCGCCATCCACTCGACGAACATCCAGCTCAGCGCCGCAGCCGCGGTGGCGATCTGGGTCACGGCCATGGCCATGCCGGCGCGATCATTGGCGGCGACCGCCGAACCGGCGTTGAAGCCGAACCAGCCCACCCACAGCAGCGATGCACCGATCATGGTCAGCACGAGGTTGTGCGGGGGCATCGGCTCCTTGCCATAGCCCACGCGCTTGCCCATGACCAGCGCCGCGACCAGGCCGGCGACACCGGCGTTGATGTGCACCACGGTGCCGCCGGCGAAGTCGAGCACGCCGTCACCACCCAGCCAGCCGCCGGGGCCCCACACCATGTGCGCGATCGGCGCGTACACGGCGAGCAGCCACAGGCCCATGAACCACAGCAGCGCGGAGAACTTCATGCGATCGGCGAACGAGCCCACGATCAGCGCCGGGGTGATGATCGCAAAGGTCATCTGGAAGGTCATGTAGGTGCTCTCCGGGATCGTCGGTGCCAGCGAGGTCGCGGCATCGAGTCCCATTCCCGACAGGAACACCCTGCTCAATCCTCCTATGAACCCGGTTCCGTTGGTGAAGGCCAGGCTGTAGCCGATGACCATCCACAACACCGTGACCAGACAGGTGATCGCGAAGCTCTGCATCAACGTGGCCAGCACGTTCTTCTTGCGCACCATGCCGCCGTAGAACAGCGCCAGGCCCGGGATGGTCATCATCAGCACCAGCGCGGTGGATGCGAGCATCCACGCGTTGTCGCCCGAATTGATGAAGGCCCCCGGATTCTTGGCGGCCGAAGCGGCGGCCACGGGTGCCGCGGGAGCGGCCGGAGCGGCCGCTGCCGAAGCGGTGGCCGCCGGGGCGGTGGTGGTCTGCGCCCACGCGGCCAGCGGCGAGCCCAGCATGACCAGGCTCAGCGCGATGCTTGCGAGATACTTTTTCATGTCCTTGACCTTTCGGAATGGCTGGTCTGTCACAGGGCGTCGCCGCCGGTCTCGCCGGTGCGGATGCGCACCACCTGCTCGAGCTCGGAGACGAAGATCTTTCCGTCGCCGATCTTGCCGGTGCGCGCGGAAGTCTCGATGGCCTCGATGGTGCGTTCCACCAGGGTCTCGGGAACCGCCGCCTCGATCTTCACCTTGGGCAGGAAATCGACCACGTACTCGGCGCCGCGGTACAGCTCGGTATGCCCTTTCTGGCGCCCGAAGCCCTTGACCTCGGTGACGGTGATCCCGGTGACGCCGATTCCCGACAGCGCTTCGCGCACCTCGTCGAGCTTGAAGGGCTTGATGATGGCCATGATCATCTTCATGGATGGCTCCTTGGTAGGGACGGTTCGGCGGCTCAGAAGGAATACCCGGCAAGCAGCTCGAACGAGGTCTGCTTGGTCTTCGCGCCGCTGCCGAAGATCGGCAGGTCGGACTTGTCCTGGCGCAGTTCGGCTGCGAGCTTGACGTTCTTCATCGGCGCGTAGTTCAGCGCCACGGTCAGCTCCTTGATCTTGTTCGCGTTGCCCAGGGTTCCCGACACGAGGCCCTGCTTGTCGTCCAGGTATTCACCGCGCCCGGACAGCGAGAACTGGTCGTTGATCGCGTAATTGGCATACAGCGCGTAGCCGTCCGCCTTGGCGTTGCCGGTGCCCGCGCCCTGGAACTGGGCCTTCGTGACCAGATCGACGTTGAGCCCGAAGTTCAGCGCGGAGGTGACGTTGAGGTTGCCCACCAGGTCCAGCAGCTGTTCCTTGCTGGGAATGCTTCCGGGGTAGTAGGAGCCGGTGCCGGTGTAGTAGTACGCCACCGAGTAGCTGAACATCTTGGTCGGGCTGCCCGAGGCGCCGAGCTCGACGGTGCTGGAGTTGCCGGTGACCTGGGTGGCGTGGTTGAAGCCCTCGTTGACGCCGCCGGTCAGGGTCAGCGCCCCGTTGACGGCGTAGGCCGCGCGCACCCCGGTGTGGTAGATCGGCTCCAGGTCGTAGAACAGCAGCGAGCGCGAGATCTCGTTGTTGGCCAGCGGGTTGACCACTTCCATGCCGGCCAGCGTCGGCAGGCGCCCGGCCATCAGGGTCAGGTTGCCCGCCGCGTATTGCACGAAGGCGTTCTCGATGCCCATCTGGGTGCCGCCGGGCAGGTAGGTGGCGTCGCTGCCTCCGAGCAGCGTCACCGAGGCCCCGAAACCGCTGCCGGGCAGGTAGGCCGCGGTCAGCGAGGCCTGGTTCAGCGTGAAGCCGTTCTGCGTGGTGTCGAACTGGCGCTGCGCCGGCGGGCTGGCGTCGAAGTGGGTGTAGGTGCTGGCGACGTAGCCGCTCAGGCTCAGGCCCGGAGTGGCGGCGAGCACGGCACCCAGACTGGGCGTGGCCGGGGCGGACGCGGATGCGGCCGGCGCTGTCTGCGCGACGGCCAGCCCGGAGCAGGCGAAGGCCGAAGCCAGGCAGGCGGCGAGGGCGGCTTTTTTCATCAGGAATCTCCTCAGGAGGTTGCGGGATCGGAAGCGGATGCGAACGGGAAATCGGTATCGGGGCCGTAGTCGCCCGGGCGGGCCCGGTGGCGAGTCCCTTCCGCAGCTTTCGTGCCAGGCCCGCGGCGGCCCGCGCGCGCCCCGTTGCGGCCCATTTCGCGAAGTCCACGCACCGCTTTCGTGCGCTCGGACCGCCGGGCTGCGCTGCGCTGGTGCATGCGGGGTCGACGGCCGGTCCCCCTCCGCGGCGCGCAGTCACTGCGCGCAGTCAGACCGCCACGGCGCGGGCGCGGCGACAATGGGGTCCTCGAACAGGTTTCGCAGAGGTCACCACGATGGACACCCTTCCTCCCTCCGATCCGACTCCCCCGACCCCGCCGTCGCCACGCGCCTTCCTGCGCCGCGCCGCGCAGGCGCTGGAACAGTCCCCGCTGAAGGACCTGCAACGCAACGTGCGTGCGCTCGCGCACTCGGCGGCCGGCCGCCTCGACCTGGTGATGCGCGAGGAATTCGATGCGCTGCAGGCGATGCTCAACGCCTCGGTGCAGCGCATCGCGCAACTCGAGGCCCAGGTGGCCGCACTGGAATCGCACCTGGCCGCCAGCGAGCAGGCTGCGGCTCGGGCCTCCCGCCCACCATCCCCAGGGGCGCAGCCGCAAGCCGGCCAGCCCGGCGCCCAAGCCGCCGCAGGCAGCGGCTCGCCGGGCGACGGCAAGGCCTGAGCACGCGCTCACGCGCGCCCGCCGCGCACGCGCACCGCACGCAGGCTCGCGCACGATGCCGCTGGCCGTCGTCGCGAGCCGTGCACTGCAAGGCCTGCACGCGGCCGCGGTGCAGGTCGAGGTGCACGTGTCGGGCGGGCTGCCCGCCTTTTGCATCGTCGGCCTTCCGGAAGCCGAGGTGCGCGAGGCCCGCGAACGCGTTCGCAGCGCGCTGCTGAACAGCTCGCGGCCCTTTCCGTCGTCGCGCAGGATCGTCGTCAACCTGGCCCCGGCCGACCTGCCGAAGGAATCGGGCCGCTTCGACCTGCCGATCGCGCTCGGGCTGCTGGCCGCGCAACGCGCCTTCGACCCCGCACGACTGCAGGCGCACGAGTTCGCCGGCGAACTTTCGCTGTCCGGCGAGCTGCGGCCGGTGCGCGGCGCGCTGCCGATGCTGTGCGGGAAGCGCGAAGCCGGTACCCGCGTGCTGCTGCCGCTGGCCAGCGCACGCGAGGCCGCGCTGGCCGATTCCGACGCAGTGCTGGGCGCGCGTCACCTCAGCGACGTCGCCGCCTACCTGTGCGGCGGGCTCGGGCCCGACGCGTGCGAGGTGCGCCCCTAGTGTGGTGAGTTGGAAGTTCGTTTCATGATTGCTTGCGGGACCGTGAGCGCTCGAAGTAGTGCCTGAAGAGGCGCTCGGATTCGCGCAGTCCCTCCTCGGTCAGCACCAACGATTTGGTCTTGTTGACCGGATCGGCGATGAGTCCTCGCGCATGCAGGCGGCCAAGCGCATCCCAGTCATGGCCCTTCCAGGCCCGGTTTCCGTCATGCAGCGTGAGGTGCAGAAGGGCGAGCACGGCCTCGTCGATGGCGTCGGTGTCGATATCCATGGCCTCAGGACTCCACAGGCTGAACACGGTTGCAGAAGCGCTCGATGCTGGCAAGGATCGCGTCGGCGGACTTGGACCAGACGAAGGGCCTGGGCGCGGCGTTGTGGACATCCAGGTACTCGCCGATGGCCTGTTCGAGTTGCAGCGTCGAGCGATGGGTGGAGCGGCGGATGCAGCGCTCGGTCAGTGTGGCAAACCAGCGCTCGACCTGGTTGATCCAGGACGCGGAGGTGGGCGTGAAGTGCACCTGAAAGCGCGGCCTGGCCGCCAGCCAGCGCCGGATGGTCGGCGTCTTGTGCGTGCCGTAGTTGTCCATCACCAGATGAATGTCGAGTTCGGCTGGGACATTGGCCTCGATCGTGCGCAGGAACTTCAGAAACTCACTGCTGCGATGGCGACGATGAGTCTCTCCGATGACCCGGCCGGTGGCTACGTCCAACGCCGCGAACAGCGTGGTCGTGCCGTGCCGGACATAGTCGTGGGTGCGCCGCTCGGGCATCCCAGGCGCCAACGGCAGCATCGGCTGGGTTCGATCCAGCGCCTGGATCTGGCTCTTCTCGTCCACGCACAGCACCATGGCCCTGCGCGGTGCGTCCAGGTACAGGCCGACGATGTCGCGCACCTTGTCGACGAACATCGGATCCGTCGACAGCTTGAAAGTCTCCTGGCGATGGGGCTGCAAGCCGAAGGCACGCCAGATGCGCGAAATCGCCGTCTGCGACATGCCCATCGCATGGGCCATCGTGCGCGTGCTCCAGTGCGTGGCCCCGCTGGGCACGCTCTCCAGCGTCCGCACGATCACCGCGTCCACTCGCGCATCATCGATGCTCCGCGGTGCCCCCGAGCGCGGCGCGTCCAGCAGCCCTTCCACGCGTTGCGCCACAAAACGACCGCGCCATTTGCACACGGTCTGCTCGCTGACGCGCTGACGCGCGGCGACCACCCGACTGTCCTCGCCTTGCGCGCACGCCAGCACGATGCGCGCCCGCAAGGCCAGCGCCTGCGCCGTCTTGCGCCGCAGGGTCAGCGCCACGAGTTCCTTGCGTTCCGCCTCGGTCAACACCAAGGGCGCCTTCGGTCTTCCGCTCATCTCAGCCTCACCGTGTGATCACCATACACGATGGACTCCAAAAAGCGAAAATAGTTCAATGAATTTCTGACTCACGACCGTAGGCCGAGGCACGGCACGCACTGGAAGTCTCGCCGGCTCGCACCTCCTGTTGCTGGTGGGCGCTCCGGGAAGCGGCAAGACCATGCTGGCAGACCGCCTGCACCAGACTCTTGGCGTTCTTCGCCTCTTCCTCGTCCCTGAAATGCTTCATGCCTTCGGCGTCAATGCGCATCCCGCGACTGCTGGGCAGTGAACCGGGTTGCTGCGGTCAAAGGCGTCCCAAGTTGGGACACGTGTTCAGGTGTTCCAACTTGGGACACTACAAATGCGGGAATCGAAGACCTGGGCGAAAAACGCGCTGGCCAGCTTCAGGATCTCATTGGCCTTGCGCAACTCCTTGACCTCGCGCTCGAGCTCCTTGACCCGCTGCATCTCCGACGTCGTCGGTCCCTGCCGCTGGCCGGTGTCACGTTCGTGCTGGTGCACCCAGTTGGACAAGGTCTGCGCCGTGCAGCCGATCTTGGCCGCGATGGATTCGATCGTCGCCCACTGCGACGGGTACTCGCCGCGGGCCTCGGCAACCATGCGCACGGCGCGCTCGCGAACCTCGGGGCTGAACTTCGGTGACTTCTTCATGGCTCCATCTTCTCAAAAGTTGGAGCCTCCACCAAACCCGGGGCGGTTCAGATCCCTTGCTGAGTGGTTGAATACAGGCAAGGAGAACGGAAGTGATGAAGGCAACGAGGGCGCGCTACACGCTGGAGTTCAAGCTGGAAGCGGTCAGGCTGGTCAAGGCTGGGCAGAGCATGGCGGCGACGGCGAAGATTCTGGGCATTGCGGAGCAGACGCTGCACAACTGGATCCGTGCGGATCGAGATGGTCGGCTGGCTGGCGCTGGAAGCAAGCCTGTGAGCCCGGAGCAGATGGAGATCGCACGGCTGCGTGCTGAGCTTGCGCGCGTGAAGATGGAGCGCGACATTCTGAGAAAAGCGACGGCGTACTTCGCGAAGGAGCGGGGGTGAAGTACGCCTGGATCGAGCGCAACCGCAAGCGCTGGCCCGTGTCGGTGGCGTGCGCAGTTCTGGGGGTGAGCCCCAGCGGGTACCACGACCACCGTGTGCGCCAAGCGTGGCCGCGCCGCGGCATCAGCAATGATGCTCTGCTGGTTCATATCCGAGCGATCCATGCCGAAACGCGCGGCGAGTATGGCTGGCCGCGGATCTGGAAGGAGTTGCTGGCACGCGGCATTCGGGTGGGCAAGGAGCGCGTTCGCAAGCTCATGAGTCTGCACGGCATCCGCGCCCGTGGCAAACGCAAGTTCAAGGCCACGACCGACAGCAACCACAAGCTGCCAGTGGCGCCGAACCTGTTGGATCGGCAGCTCAAGCCGACCACGCCGAACGCCGTGTGGACGAGCGACATCACGTATGTGGCCACCGACGAGGGCTGGCTGTACCTGGCGGTGATCATCGACCTGTTCAGCCGCCAGGTCGTGGGCTGGTCGATGCAGTCGCACATGAGGCGCGAGCTGGTGATCGACGCGTTGCACATGGCCTGGTTCCGTCGGCATCCGCCGCCGGGGCTGATCTGCCACAGCGACCGCGGTAGCCAATACTGCAGTGCCGATTTCCAGAAGGCGCTGACCGGCTACGGCATGCGCAGCTCGATGAGCCGCAAGGGCAATTGCTGGGACAATGCGCCCACGGAAAGCCTGTGGGGCTCGCTCAAGGTGGGCAGGCTGCACGCCAAGCGCTTCAAGACCCGGCGTGACGCCATGGACGAGATCGTCGACTGGCTGACGTTCTACAACCACCGGCGGCTTCATTCGTCGTTGGGCTACGTCAGCCCGATGCAATTCGAACGGGCTTGGTTTGCCGCCCAGAACAGGCAGGCTGCGTAACGGTCTCAGCTATGGGATCCGGAACTCGCGGGCAAGGTCAGGTTGCTGCGGTCAAAGGCGTCCCAAGTTGGGACACGTGTTCAGGTGTCCCAACTTGGGACACTACAAATGCGGGAATCGAAGACTTGGTTGAGCCTACCTCGTAGCAGATGAATCCTCGACTACAGGTTTGGTGGAGTGTCTGTCGCCTGAACGCAACAGTGCTATTGAAGGCCAGTCGAGGGGGCTTCAAAGCGTTGGCTTTGGCGTTTATGCGGTGGACTGCACGCGGACCTTCGGCTGGCCGAAAGTCCGAGCGTCGCAATGGGGCGAAGCGCGTGGAGCCGTGTATTTCCTGGCTTTGCAGGGATTCTCAGCTCGCCAGCGAAGGTGACTTCGAATCGCAACGTTTGCGGGCGACGTGCGGCGACTGTTTCGTAAGTGATAGAACTACGAAACACTCAAGGTCCTCGAGCCGATGCAGACTTCCAGAAGTCCTTCATTCACACCTTGTGTGATTTGCTCCATCCTGGCCACAATGGAGTCCACAGAGTCCCCGCGCCACACCTGTTAGCCCCCTCGTCGCCTCCGCTATGACTTTCGACCTGCTCGTCACCATGCGCTCCAGCAACAAGACCTGGACTCGCTACGTCCGTGTGATCGGACGGCGGGGCACGTGCGTGCGCTGGAGGACGTTGAGCTGAGTCGACACCTCTCCTTCCCACCCACGAAGCCCCGC
>JAKAXL010000018.1 GCA_021816585.1 Pseudomonadota bacterium
GGCCGGGCGCTCGCGAACCAGCCAGGGCAGTACGAAGCACAGCAGCATCTGCAGCAGCAGCATGGTTGCGGCGATGCGGCGACTCGATGCGGCACGGGGCGACGTGGCGGCGGTCATTGCGGTGGGGTCGCGGGAGCTTGCGTTCCATGCTCGCTCGGCGCAATGACGCGGACGTGACAGGGCAGGGGCCGCGCTTCATCGGCCCCATCCCGTTGCCGGGGCCCGGCCGGCGTCAGCGCTGTCGGACCGGGGCGTGGTGCCGCTACGGCGCGTCACGCAGCCTCTCGTTGCCGCCGCGACGGGGTGCCCCAGGCTCCCGGGCGCCGATCTGTCGTCGCGGCCCGGCAAAGCCGTCGGATCACAGCGCCTGGGCAACCGCCGTGGCGAGGAAGTCGAACACCGCCCTGACGCGCGCGTTGCTGCGGATTTCCCGATGCACGGCCAGCCACCCTGGCGGATCCACCGTGATGCGGGTCTTGATCGGCGCGCGGCTGCTCACGTCGATCGCAACCGTCTTGGCTCGCCTTGTTCGCCGGAGCCAAGGCCTGATCGATACCCGGAAGACGGCTGATCGGCCAAGGCCGTTGGAGCAAGCTCGCCGCACCGGCCGCAGTGAGTCCTTCAGCGGTCGCCGAGACCATCGGTCACCTGATCGGAGGCTGCCACGATGAGGAGCGGGGCCACAACGAAATCCGGAGGTGCCCGACTACGCAACGAAGGGCCGTCGACTTGTCATTTGCGTTGCCTTACCTTAAAGTAAGGAGACCAAGGAGCCGCCCTATGACAACTGCCACCATCACATCCAAAGGCCAGATCACGATTCCGGCCGAGGTACGCCATGCGCTCGCCGTCGACGCAGGGGACCGGGTGGAATTCGTCCAGATCGAGCCCGGACAATTCCTGTTCGTGGCGGCAAATCGGTCTGTGACGGAGTTGAAGGGCATGTTCGGCAAGCCGGCCAAGGCCGTCTCCATCGAGGACATGAACGCGGCCATCGCCGCCCGCGGAGCCTCGGCGCGATGATCGGACTGGATACCAACGTGCTGGTCCGCTACATCATGCAGGACGACGCCGGACAGGCGGCCAAGGCCACGACACTCATCGAGAGCCTTTCCGCGGCGGTACCTGGCTTCATCACCCTTGTGTCGGTCGTCGAGCTGGTGTGGGTGTTGTCGTCCTGCTACGACCTGAATCGCTCACAAATTGCGCAGTCCCTGGAAATCATCCTCCGATCCAGGCAATTGGTCGTCGACCAGGCCGAGCATGTCGTGCGCGCGCTGCGTATCTTCAGAGAGGGCAGCGCGGACTTTGCCGACTGCCTGATCGAGCGCATGGCTGCCTGCGCGGGTTGTGCGCGGACGATGACCTTCGACTCGGCCGCGGCGAAGACTGCTGGCATGACCCTGATCCGCTGAGCGGACATTGGGCTGTTCCCCGTTTCATGGACACGGATCAATCTCTTCGTGTTCCATGGGGACGCTATCCGCATCCATGCTGTCGCCGCCTAGAACGTTGCCCAACGGCCGGTTCCGGCCGACAAGCGGCCGTCCGCCCGTCGAACGCAGCCCAGCTCCCAAGTACTCCGCAGAACCGCTTCACGCACCCGCTTGCAGGCGGCGCCGAACGCCCGTTCCCATCACGTCGCGTCGCGCCAATGCTCGCGCAGCAGATCCAGCACCTTGCGGCGGGATTCCCGGTACAGCCGGGTGTGGGCGCCGTTCATCGCGATCGCGCGGTTGTGCTTGTGCGCATGATCGAGCGCTCCGCCCTGCAGGTGGTTGTGCGCGATGAAGCGGTCCAGGCACGAGGGCAGGGCGAGGAACGCCTCCCGCAGTTGCGGCCACTGCTCGATGGCGCTGAATTCCACGTCCCAGAGTATGTGGCCCGCCATGGCGCCCAGGGCCGTGCGGACGGCAGGCGTGGCCGCGAGCGGGTAGCCCAGCGCCCACGGCACGACCTCCGACTCCGGCATCGGGCGGGCGATCGCGTAGCCCTGGCCGTAATCGGCGCCGAGCAGCGTCGCCGCTTCCACCAGGCCGGCATTTTCCAGTCCTTCGACCGTCACGGGGAGTCCGCGGGCATGGGACAGCCGCGTGAGGTGCAGGATGAACTCGAGCGCGTGCTGCGGCTCGGCCATCGCGCCGCGCACCAAGCCCTGGTCGATCTTGACCGCATCGAAGGCGAATTGCTCCAGCCGCAGCAGCGAACTGTGGCCCGACCCGAGGTCGTCCTGCGCGATCCGGATTCCGGCGTCGCGCAGGCGGGTCAGGAAGCCCCGGACCCGGGCGTCGCTGGCGACGAGGTCGCCGTGCTCGAGGATTTCGAGGACCAGCCCGCGCGGATCGACCCCGCTGGCGGCGAGGGTCGCGAAGAGGATTTGTTCATAGCGGGGGTCGACGAATCCTTCGGGTGGGAAGTTCAGTCCGAGCTGAAGCGGCAGAGCCTGTGCGTCGAAGCGGGCGCGCATGTGCAGCGCCTGCTGGAAGCCCTGCTCGAACAGGCCGAGCAGTTCCTCCTCCCCGAAGGTCGGGAGGAAGTCGGCGGGCGCGATCAGCGCGCCGTCCTCGTCGGCGAGGCGCGCCAGGGCTTCGAATTTGGCGACTCGTCCGTCCCGCAGGTCGACGACGGGCTGGTAGAGCATGCGCACGCGCCCGCGCCGCAGCAGATCGAGGTAGCGCCGCTGCTGCGAGAGGACGACCACCCGGGGCTGCGGGCGCTGCTGCAACCCGTGGCTGAGGATCTTCTGGGCGTGGGTGAGGAAGTGGCGGATCCTGTGGGAGGAAAAATAGCCCGGCCAGATGCTGTAGAGGTTGAACAGCGCGATCGACTGGCCCGAGCGATCGAGCAGCGGAATCGCGACGGCGGAGCGCAAGCCGATTCCCAGCCCGACCTCTCGCCACGGCCCCAGCGACGCATCGGCGGCCCACGACGGCACGATCACGATGCTTCCCGTCGACCAGGCGCGCTGGATGGGCGCGGGCGCCGCCCCGTCCGCCGCCCGCAGCGATTTCGGGGGGGCGTGCGGGCTGCCGAGCGCCTCGTGGTACAGCTCCGCGTGTCGCCCGATGGACGCCTCGATCTGCAGCAGGCCCTGCGCGTCGGATCGTCCGAACAGTCCCGAGACATCCCCCTCGACCGACGCGATCGCGGACAGCACGCCGTGCACGAGGTCCGGCAGATTGGTGGTCCGGATCGCCACTTCGTCGATGTGCGTGAGGGCCGCGAAGATGCTGTCGTCGACGCGCCGGAAGCAGGAGATCCGATACTGCATGTCGAGGTAGATCCGACTGCTGATGGCCCGCGTGGCACGTTCCTGCAGTGCCGGATCGGCGACTCCTTCCCGGATCGCCCGTGCGGCGGCCTCCTGCAAGCTGTTGAAGACCTCGATGCGCCACAGGGTGTCGGCGCCGACAAGCGCGTGCTGCATGCCGATGCGCATGGCGGCGCACTCGTGCTCCGCCCTGGTCAGATCCGGGTCCGGCAGCATGAGCACGTGGCCGACGTCGCGATCGCCGAAGTCGCTTCGCTCCTGCTCGGTGAGCTGGCGCAGCACGGCGTCGCGCGTGCCGGCCGCACGGTATCGCTCGGCGAGTTGCGCGCCATGGTGCTTGACAAGCGCGCAGAGCATCGGCGCAGCCGCGCGGAGCGCCTCGGCCGCCTGCGGGCCGTACGCACGCGCAATGTGGTTTTCGCGCAGCGTCATGGGCCGCGGCGCTGCTCGGATCCCCGATCTGCCGAAGCTCGTGGCGCACGGGCATCGGCGAATCCGCCGCCTGGCGTCAGGGTGGTGGCTTCGATGAGTCGGCGGCCGGGGCCGGGATGGCTGGGGGCGCTGCCATGGATCATTGTCGCCCACGGTCGCATCTGGGGAGCGTCTTTCTCGCAGATTCGGGAGGAAACCCCAGCGGATCGTCGCCATCTGGAGGAGTCGAGCAGTCTACATTTTCCGGCCGAGTCCGTGGCGGATGACGGCGGCAGGCCGATTCAAGGTGGCCCATCATTCGATGCGCATTCGATGCGCTGCGCACGCAACGGCGGCGGCTGCGAGGCGGCGTCGCGCAGCGCAGGGGTTCGCGGCCCTGCAAAACTCGGGTATTGTTGTGCTTGGCGCCAATCGATGGTGAAACGCATGCCGACGCATCAAGAACTCTCTGCGCAGATTGCCGCGCTCATGCAGCAGGCGGAGGCTCAGCGCAACGGTGAGCGCACAGCGGTGATCCGGGAAATCCGGGCCACGATGGCCGAATTCGGCATCACGGCCGCGGACCTGGACCCTGGGCGGGCATCCCTGGCTTTGGCAACGGGCCGCACCGTGGCCGTCAAGTATCGCAATGCGGCCACGGGCGAGACGTGGACCGGACGCGGCAGGATGCCGCGCTGGTTGACGGCCGAGGTGGCCAAGGGCAGGACGAAGGAGGAGTTCGCGCTGTAGGCGCGGAGCACGCCCGCACGAAGTGCCGATGGTTCAGGGCGCGTGCGGCGTCGGGCGCGTACGCGCCACCTCCACCGCGTGGCGCCGCGGCCCGGGCGGTCGGGCCGCGCGGCGGTCAGCACACGCTCTCGGCGGTCTGCCGAATCCGGAACTGCCTGGTCGCCCGCGGGCGCAGTCCCCGGCGCAGGTGCGGCAGGTGATGGGCGCGGCGCTCGCCGCGCACGTGGATCTGGACCACTTCGGCGTCCGCCAGCAGGGTCTCATCATCGTCCAGGTTGAACGATCCCTGGGCCCAGACTCCGGGAGCCCGAGGATCCAGTTCGCTGGAGTCTTCGACGGTTTCAAGCTCGATGCGGTTCATGGCGGCCTCCGCGATGGGTGCTGAATCCATGCTAGGCAAGCTCGCGGGGCGGCGGGTGCAACTATTTCACGGAAAACGGGGATATCGCAGCTCCGGGCCACATCGCGGCGGCCGCGAGATCCGGGGCGAGCCCGGGAATCAGGGGCGGCGATGTCTCGCGACTCCGTGTTCGAGGCCTGCCTGCACGGCGTCCAGCGCCAGCAGGAATCGCCGTGCCATCACGTGCGGGCGGCCGTGGAACAGGGGCCTCAGGGCGTGGGCTCCGCTGTGCCTGCGGCGCAGCTCGCCACGCAATTCGTGCTGTTCGATGAGCCGCACGGCGGCCTCCACGTAGCAACTGCGGTCGGGAGCCGCCAGCCAGGCGGGCATCGACAGGCGCTGCATCAGCGCCTGGTCGATGCGCTGATGCACCTCGGGCCCGACCATGCAGATGCCGATCAGCCCGGCCTCGATGCAGTCGATCAGGCCATTGGTGTTGCCGAAGGGAAAGGGGTCGATGAACAGATCGCAGGCGCGCAGGATGTCCATGTACCGCGGCCGGTCGCGGTGGCTGTGCACGGTGGCGCGCATCCCCAGGCGGCGCCGCACGACCCGCGACACCTGCTCGTGCAGCACGCCGTGCGCGAAGGCCACCGTGAAATGGAAGTGCACCGGCACCGAGCAGCGCTCGGCGATCTCGCGGCAGGCATCGAGAAGGCCGGGGTTGATCTTCATCGCCGAGGCGGCGACGCACACCTGCACGACCTCGGGCTTGTCGCGAATCGCCGGCGCTTCCCGGGCGAAGTCCGGCGGGGCCCGGTAGGGCATGGCGTCGCGCGGCAGCATCAGCAGGATCTCGCTGAAGCAGCCGGGGTCGGCGACGAAGTCCTCCTCGACCACGACCAGATCGATGGCCCCCGCATGGGTCGTGGCCGGGTGGCCCAGGCCCATGGCCACCAGCGGGGTGAGGCGCAGGTTCGCCAGCAGCATCGTCAGGGGGAACATGCCCACGCTGGGCATATAGAGAATCTGCGCTCGGCTGCGCTGCGCGACCTCGCGCAACTGCTCGAGCTGTGGCATGGCCGCGCCGGGCCGGAGCTCGACGAATTCGTCGAACACGGCGCGGCCCGCCGCATCCGTGGTCGCGGCCAGGCCCGCGCCGAGTACATGGAAGTGCTCGCGCGCGGCCTCGATGGCCCTCGAATGCGTGCGGTAGATCGAGTGATCGGCATGAAACCACTCGACCACCACCAGCAGCACGGGCTTGCAGCCGGGCGCATCGACTCGCGCGCGGGGCTGCGCGGCACGCATCCCGCCACGCTCGAGCAGGCGCCCGACGACGCGATTGATCGAAGCCTTGATCGCGTGCTTGTCGGCGCGGTCGGCGTAGCTGCAGTGCATGTACACATCGTGCAGGATGCCCAGCGGCAGCGCCTCGACGTCCTCGATCAGCGCCAGCTTGTCGGTCAGCCACGGCAGCAGGATCTCCCGCTTGTGGTGGGCGCTCGCCGAGCCGGTGAATCGCGGCGCCAGCAGGGCCAGGCCGAGGCCGACGGCGAGTCCCGGGTCGGCGCGCCAGACGGCATCGATGTCGAGCTCGACCTCGGACTCCGGGAAATACAGCAGGCAGAACTTGAGCAGATCGTCGGAGTCGATCACCGGCGCGTCGGCGCCGTCCCCGGGGCGCATGAGACTGCGCAGGATGGGGTCGGCGTTGAGCAGCGGGGTCGATGCGAACAGCGCGGCCAGCCAGCGTTGCAGTTCGAACAGGCGGGGCATCGCGGATCGAGGCGGGCGTACGCCGCGCTCCGCGAACAAGGCGCAAATCGCCGTCACCAGGCGCATGCGCAGGTGCTGGCCGGTTTCCGCGGGGTCCAGTGCGCGCGCCGGCTCGGCGCGAAGTACTCCCTCGAGCGAGCCGTAGCCGCTGTCGAGCGCGCCCAGCAGGCGCCAGAGCATGGCCAGCGCCGCGTCGTGCCGGCGTGTGTGGACCAGCCGCTCGAAAGTTTCGAGCTCCAGGTTCATGATGCGCACATCGTCAAGCGGGCCGCGACGCGCGCGAGGCCCGGCGTTTCAACCCGGGGCCTGCGTGTGTGCGGCGGCGCGCAGCCGGGGCGCGAACAGCGACAGGTTGGTCTCCAGTTTCATCTGGTCGTACAGCATGGCGGTGACGATTTCCCGCTGCGAGGCATCGGGCAGTTGCCGGGCGAGGGCTTGCAGGCGCAAATCGATCAGCGCCTGCTCGCTGGCGTCGACCACGCGCCATTCCAGTCGCTTCGGCTGGGCCCCCGGGGCCTGCAGCTCGATGCGGTAGCTGCGCCCCGGCGGCAGCATGGCACGCGTGAGCAGCACCGGCTTGCCGGCGGGTACCTGGATGTCCTGCAGCGCCGCGGCGGGGGCGCCGAGGGGCTGGATGCGCACGCGCAGCGCAGAGCCTCGCGGTGCCGGCAGGCGCAGCCCGGAGCTGGGGATGTACACGGGGACCGGATGCGGCAGGCCCATGCTCCGCATGTAGGCAGGCTTCTCGTCGGCGCGTGTCGAGGTGAGTTCGGCCCACGCCACGCGGACCGAGCGCACTTCGCTGCCCGGACGCGGGAAGGAGGCCACGCCCGATGGGGTGATGGGGACCAGTTTCGGCTGGCCGCCGGCGTCGACCCAGCTGGCGAGCGCGCGGCCGGACACCAGACGCAAGGCCGCGCAGGAACGAGTCTCGAACACCGGCGAGCGGATTCCCTCGACCGACGACACCCTGGCCGACGCGCTGCCGAGCACGATGCAGGGAGTGGCGGCCGGCGCCGGCGAGGCGGCGGCAAGTGTCAGGCAGGCCGCAGCCAGCAGGCTGCGGGCGCGGAAGTCGCAAGGCAAGGACATGGCAGGGAGCTCCCTATCGGGTTCAACGCAAGGCCGATGCCAATACCAGCATCGGAAATCCCGTCTGGATCAGCAGGCTGGCAAGCGCCGCGATCAGTTCGACGACCGCGCGCGGCACGCCCAGGGCGCCCTGCGCCGGCACGCGCAGCAGGTGCCCGCGCAGCAGCGCGGCGGCGTGCAGCAGGGCCTTCCAGTCGCTGCGTATCGGCGCCACGAAAACCTGCCTCCAGGCCGAGGCCAGGCTGTCGTGCCGTACCAGCTTGTTCAGCCCCCAGTTCCAGACGAACAGGACATTGATGAAGGACACGGCCGCGATGGTGGCCGACGGGATCCAGTAGCCGGTTCGCACACGCAGCAGCGCGCTGGCCTGCGACGCCAGCAGCACGCCGGCCATCACCACCACGACCAGGGTGAGGGGCCAGATGCGCTGGGCCAGGAAGCGGTGCCCGGCGTAGGCATCGCTCCACGGCAGCAGCATGCGCTCGACCCCGCGGTAGAGCAGGCCCAGCAGCATGTCCACGCAAGCCAGGAACAGCCACGCCACGAGGATCTGCACGAGCAGCGGCGCCATGCGCTGGTCGCCGAGGCGTCCGGCGAGCGCGGCGGCATGCAACTGCGCCCCGTAGCGCTTGCCCAGCGGGGTGTCCAGCAGGTCGCTCTTGCCCCAGCTGCCGCCCAGGACCACCCAACGCGGTGAAGTCGCCGACAGCAGGCTCTCCAGTTCGCCCAGATCACCATCGAAGGGCAACACCAGCCCATTGCGCACGAACTGCGGCTGCATCGGCGCCGCGACCCTGCGCAGGGCGCCCGGGCCGCCCTGTGCGCCGGCCAGGGTCGCGGCGAGCCGGGCGCAGCCGAAGGCCGGGTCCGCGGCCACCTGGCTCAGCGATCCGGCGAACTGGAACATCGTGGAGGCGTAGCCGAAATCGGAGGGTAGATAGGGCCAGCCGATGCGCACACCCTCGCGGCACAGCGCTTGCCGCCAGGCGGCGCGCCCCGGCCCTTGCGGGTTGGCGGTGACGTCCGGGGCGGCCAGCACCCAGCGGCCTGGATCGCGTGCGAACCAATCCAGCAGGGCCTTCTGGGAATGCCCCGGCAGCGGCGCGAGGTCGAGGTCGATGACGATCGCCCGTGCACGCGGCACCGCGGCATCGATGGTCTGCAGCAGTTTCAGCAGCCGGGCACGGTCCAGCGGCGAGCGCTCGCCGAAATAGTCCCGGTAGCCCTTGTCGTCGATCAGCACCGTCGCCACCTTCGGCACCGCGGTGCCGGCCGGCAGCTGGCTGGCCTGCACGAAATCGTGCGCCGCGAAGCTGCTGACCAGGTATTTCCAGGTGCCGGTCGAGGACAGCAACACGGCAGCCCCGCCGATCAGGAAGGAGCTGCGCAGCGTGCGGATCAAGGCCTCGTAGAGAAACTGGCCGCTGAGGCGTTGCAGCCAGGCGAGCAGGGCGCGCAGCGGCTTCAATCGGGTGCTCCCTGCGCGCCGCGCTCGAAGACGTAGTCCGCTCCGGGTTGATGCCCGGCGCTCAGCACGGCGCCGTAGCGCGGAGACTGCGGCAGGACGCTCTCGACGCCGGTGCGCACCTGGTGGAACACGCGGTCGCCGTTGCTCCAGCCGCGAATCGAACGCAGGCTGCGCATGAAGTCGGAGGCGAACACCGAGTGGCCGTCATCCCCGGTGTCGGCCACCGGTTCGTCGCCGCCGGAAGACATCACGGTGACGGCGCGGCGCCGCAGCAGCGCGCTCAGCGGCGGCACCCTGCGCAGGTCCATGACCTTGCGGTTCTGCACGAACTGGCCCGAGTAGCAGCTGTCCGAAACCACGGCGATCTGCCGGCTGCGCGCGCGCTGCAGCAAGCGGTCGATGTCCACGTTCGAAACCCAGCCTCGCGGGCTGTCGGGGTCGGCATCGCTGGGAATCCAGTAGCCCTCGCCGGTGCTGTCCACGGTGTCGCCATGTCCCGCGTAGTAGATCAGGATGCTGTCGTTGGGCCCGGCATGCTCGATCAGGGTGTTCAGCGCCCCGATGAGTTCGCGCTTGCTCGGATCGCGCAACAGTTGCACGCGGTATCCCATCTCCGAATGCAGCAGCTTGCCGATGGCGTGCGCGTCGGGCACCGCACCGATGAGCCGTGGTATGCGTGGGTCGGTGTAGCTGTCCAGTCCGATCACCACGGCCCGCGCGAAGCGGGGGCGATCGTCCCGCGGCGGATGTCTGGGTGGTACGAACAGGCAGTTGCCGGCCGCGGGGTTCTGCGCCGGGGTGCAATCGGGCAGGTTGGCGAGATCCGGATTCGCGGCCAGCTGCTTGTTGGCAGCGGCGAACAGCTGGCGCATGTAGGCGTTGCGCGCACTCAGCACCTTGCCGATCTCGCCGCGTCCCATCTGCGTCAGCGGGAGTACGCGGAAGTACAGATTGGACAGGTCCGAATCCAGATAGAGGTACCGGGGAACGGTGTGGAACATGGCTGCCGCGCCGAGCGGGCGGGAACCCGCGGGGGCGGCCTTGCCGCTGCTTCCCGACCAGGCAGGCGTCTCCGACGGAACGGAATTCACGATCGCCGACGAGGCGCCGGTCAGGCCGCCCCGCGGCGCGCCCGACAGGAGCTTCCCGGCCGCAGCGAAAGAGCGCGCGGCGGAAGTCGGCGAAGCACCGGGCCCGGAATTCGACGAGGCGCCTTGCGCGAAGTCCAGGACGGACTGCAGGACGGTTGCCGCGGCAGACGGGCCCAGCGGGGCCCGCGCGTTGGCGCCGACACCGCCTGGGACGCCGCTGCCGCCGGTGCCATGGGTGCCGCTTGAGCCGCTTGAGCCGCTTGAGCCGCTTGAGCCGCTTGAGCCGGTTGAGCCGGTTGAGCCGCCTGTGCCGCCTGTCCCCCCGGTTCCCCCGCTGCCTCCCGCAGCCGGCGGCTGTTGCAGCACCCAGGCCGTGGCCTGTCGCAGGTTCGTCAGTCCCCACGACGCCGCCGGTGCATGGAACACGACCTGGGAGAATGCCCCGCTGCTGCTGCCGAATCGCAGGTAGGCGAAGCTGTCGGTCGCGGCAGCGGTGTAGCCGCTCGTCGCAGCCACATCGAGCGTGCCGCCGACCGCCGCGGATCCCGTGGTCTCGAGCACGTCGTAGCCGCTTCCCGGGGAGGGGCCGCCAAGGTCCACGTGCAGCGTGCCGCTCGCCGACTGGGAGAGATTGCCATCGAGCGACAGGGAGCCCGTCGCGCCCGCCGCGATTCCGGGATCGATGGTTCCGTCGTTGATCAGGGTGCCGGCCGCGCCGCCGGCTGAGCGCAGGTCGATGGTTCCGTCGCCTCGCACGGTCGCCCCGGCCGCGTTGAGCAGATCGCTGCCCCCGGTGGCGATGCTGCCTCCGGCGTCGACCACGATTCGCCCCTGGTTCTGCAGACTGGTGCCGAGCAGTTGCAGCGAGCCCGACGCGCTCGCCAGCAAGGTCCCCTGGTTGAGCAGCTTCGCGCCGGCGCCTCCGAGCCCATTGCCGCCTGCCGTGTCGGCGCGCACCGTGGCGCCCGATCCGATGGTCAGCGTGGACGCCGCCGCGCTCGCCTGCACGACCGCCGCGCCGAGCAGATCGACGGTGCCGGTGCCGAGCAGTTGCGGGGCGAGCCCCGCTCCGCTGAAGTCCAGCAGCGCCGTGCCTGCGCCGTAGGCGTAGGGGCCGCCATAGCCGCCCATGCTGATGTCGCCCCGGCTGGTCAGGCTCAGCCCACCCGGCACCACGATGCCGGCGCCGGGATCGATGAAGGTCGCGGCGTCCAGCGTGACGCCGTCCAGGGTGCTCTGCGGGCCCCACTCGGCGATGGTTCCTGCTGCAAGCGTCCCGTTCGCCTGCAGCAGGGTCAGCGCGCTCGGTGCGGCAGCGACCGCATTGCCCGCGGCGCTGGTCAAGGTGCCCCCGAGCAGCGAACCTCCCGCCAGCACCAGACCTCCCATGGCATCGATGTTGTAGGTCTGGCTCTGGTTGTTCCACACCCCGTGCGAGGCCAGTGCGTAGGTTCCCGCACCGAGCAGGTTCCCGAGACCCGCAGTGTCGAAGTTCCCGTCGAGCAGGAACACGCCGCCCTCATTGTCCAGTGTCCCCGACGCATTGCTCCAGTTGCCCTGCAGGTCGACGATCCCGCCGAGTGCCTGGATGTCGCCGGAATTGCTCCAGCTCACCCCGCTGCCGGCGATCTCCAGCTCTTCGCTGTCGGGCGTGAACGCGCATCCCGAGGGGCAGGCGGAGGCCGAGCTGATGGTGCCCTGGTTGTCGAAGCCGTTGGACGCCTGGATGGTCGCGACGCCGGACAGTGTGCCGCTGGAGGTGGTGGTGACGGTCATGCCGCTGGCGATGGTGGCATTCGGCCCGAGCGCCAGCACGGAGTTGTCGTTGAGGTTCACCACGCCCCCGCCGGTGAGCAACGGCGCGGTGCCCTGCAGGCTCAGCAGGGGACCGGTGCCCGTCTCCGACGGGTTGTTCATGTCGACCGAAATTCCTGGGTCGATGGTCAGGGTGTTCAGCGCGGTCACCGCCGCCCCCGGGTCGATCTGCAGGTTCGCTCCCAGCTCGACACGGTCGAGGGTGCTGTTCCCGGCCGAGGCTTCGATCGGGTAGCCGGCGCCGGCCAGCGCGCCGCCGAGGATCTGCCCGCCCTGCAGTTGCAGGCCGCCCATCGCGGCGAGGCTGTAGCTCTGTCCGGAGTTGTTCCACACGCCTTGCGGACCGAGGACGAAGCGGCCGCTCAGGTACGGGTTGGAGACCGTTCCCAGAGAGCTTGTGCTGAATGCGCCATCGAGTACCAGGGTTCCGTCGGCGCCGACGTAGAGCGTGCCGCCGGCCGGATTGCTCCAGGATCCTTGCAGCGTGACGGCGCCGTTGGAGCCCAGGAACGTGTTGGAACCCGGTCCGATCGTTCCCTGGTTCACCCAGCCGCTTCCCGTCACGGTCAACGCGGCGGCGACGCCTGCCCGACCGTCCGCCCCCACGGCGCCCTGGTTCAGCAGGCCCAGCGAGCTGTTGCCCAGCACGTTGCTGCCCGGCGAGGTCGATGCGACTTCGATTCCGGGCCCGACGCTCAGCGTGGAGCCGACGCTCACGGGTTGCACGACATCGGACGTTCCGGCAAGGATGACGGCGCCGTTGCCGGTGATCGCCGCAAGCGTGCCGCTGCCCGTGAAGTCCAGTGCCGCGGTCGCGCCGCTGCTGCCCTGCAGCGTGACGCCGAGCAGCCCGTCGAAAGCCAGTCCGAGGGTGTTGGGGACGTCCACGCTGGCGCCGGCGGCGATGCTCAGCGGATCCTGCAGCACGACGTTGTCCAGCACGCTGGTGCCGGCCGTGGCGCTCAGTCCGGCCGTGCCGGTCACGGTCAGGTTCTGCAGCGTCGCGCCGGACAGCAGGGCGCGCGAGCCCAGGCTCAGCGTGCCGCCGTTCAGACGGATGCTGGCGCCGGCGGGCAGGTTCACCTGGCCGCCGCTTGCGCCCTGTCCGGCGTCGAGGGTCAGTGCCAGGGGGCCGCCGCCGGCGATGGCGGAGATCGCGCTGTCCACCTGGATGTTGTTCCAGGCGTCCAGCGTGAGCGTGGCGCCGCCTGGCGGAAGGCTCGCGCTGATCGGGCTGGCAACGGTGATATCGCCCGCCTGCGCGCCGCTGCCGGATCCGCCGGTGGAAACGACCACGCTGGTTCCGGCGGCCAGCGCGCTGTCGATCAGCCGCGCGCCCAGTTGTGCGCCGCTTGCGCTGGCGTCGAAGGGATTGCTGCCGCTGATCGCGCTGGCGCCACTGCCGGCGACGATGGTGATGTCGTAGGGGTCGACCAGCCAGCTTCCCGCCTGGCCATGGCCGGCCGACGCATCGGGAGCGCGCTGCACATTCAAGAGGTCGCCCGCCGAGGTTTCGATCCGGCCCCCGCTGCCGGCGATCGAGCCCCCGCGGGCACTCAAGGCGCCGAGCACGGTGGTCGAGTCGCGCGCGCGCAAGGTGATGCGCCCGCCGTGGCCGGCACCCGCCGCGTCGGCGCGCAGGCTGGCGCCCGCGCCGATCGCGATGGACCGGGCCCGCACAGCGATGCTCCCGCCGTTGCCCGAGGCGGCGCTTGCGTCGACGGCTGCGTCGACGAGCACGTCCGCCCGGCTGCTCGAGATCCGCACCGACCCGCCTTGCGCCCGCGTCACGCTGCCTGCCCCGAGGACCATGTCGCCGCGCGAGCGCAGCACGATGCGGCCCGCCGCGTCGCGGCCCAGGCTCGAAGCCACCGCCGTGCCCTGCTGGTTCACGACGGCGCCGTAGATGTCGATTTCTCCGGCGGCCACCGAGCCTTGCTGTGCGGCCAGTCCGGCCAGCGACGGCACCTTGAAGCGCATGAAGGGCGTGTTGCTGTCGGCCAGCTCCACGTTGCGGGCGGCGAGCAGCGCCGCGCGCCCTCCGGGTACCTCGATGCTGCCCTCATTGCGCACGCTGGAGCCCACCAGCAGCACATGCCCGCCATAGGGGGTGCGTATGCTGCCTTCGTTGACCACCGCCGCCGCCCCGCCGGGCGGCGCGGCGAGCATGCCCGCTCCGGCCAGGAAGGCGCGGTTGTCGATGTCCAGCGTCGAGGCCACCAGTGCCGCGACGTCGACGCGCGCGCCGGAGCCGAACAGCACCCCGTGCGGATTGATCAACCAGACCTGGCCGTTGCTGCGCAGCTCGCCGAGAATGGCCGACGGATCCCCGCCGATGACGCGGTTGAGCACGGCGCTGCTCGCGCCGGGCTGCTCGAACACCACCGCGTTGCCCGCGCCGATGGAAAAGCGCCGCCAGTCGAGGATGGTGCGCTGACCGGTCCGGATGTCCAGCGTGGCGCCCGAGCGGGTCGCCGCGGCATGTCCGGCCAGCACCTGCATGCCGCTGGGCAGCGCTGCGGCGCCGGCCGCGGCGCCGTGCGCCATGCACGCGACGGCGACGGCCAGGCTCAGCGTGAGCGGGCGCAGGCGGGGGTGGCTGCGGGAGGGGGCGTGCAGCTTGCTTCGTGATGGGGTCTTCATGCTCGTTCGCGGATCAGAGCTCGAAGCGCAGACTCAGGTGCATGCGCCAGTCGCCGCGCTGTGTGCTTGCGGCGGTGGCTCCGGCGCGACCGAGGTCGAGGCGCAGCCATGCGGTCTGGATGCGCAGGCGCAGGCCCACGCCGGCGCCCCAGATGCTGCAGTGGGTGCGGCCCGGAAGGCAGTCGACTCCCTGGCGATCGGCCACGCTGCCGGCGTCGAGGAAGGCGAGTGCGCGCAGGGAGTCCGCGGCGCGTCGCGCGGCCGGCATCGCCGGTGTCAGCGGCACGCTGTACTGCAGGCTGCCCGATGCGCCCGAGTCGCCGACCAGCGCGGTTTCCGGATAGCCGCGAACGCTTTGCGCACCGCCGATTCCGAACTGTTCCGCGAACACCAGCGGCCTTTCGCTGTATTGCGCGTCGAATCGCCAATCCAGGCGTCGCCGGGAAGCGAAGCCTTGCCGCCCCAGCGCGTCGACCCGCAACAGGTGATAGCGGCTGCTCGATCCGGGGCGCGCGGCGTCGAAGGCGGCCTGGTCGCCTGCCGAACCGAGGGGCAGGTTCTGCACCACGGTCCATTGCGCCATCAGGTCGCCGGGCCGCTGCAGCTGGTAGCCCAGCGAGAGCGGCAGCACGTCCAGGGAAGCTCCCGCCGAGCCGCAGCCGGCGGAACCGAACACTCCCAGCGAACAGTCGTTGCGGTAGCGCCTGGCATCCACGCCGATGAAGAACTGCTGCCGGTAGCGTCCCAGCAGGGGTTGCAGCCACAAGGCGCGCACCCCCGCCGAATAGCCCTTGCCGGTGAAGCGCAGCTCTCCCGCAGGGGTGGCGATGGGACGGTCGGCCGTGTTCGACGCCAGCGCCGACCATTCCAGGAAGGTGTGCCTTCCGTACAGCGGTTCGCGCAGCGTCGTGCTCAGGCTGGCCGCGTCCCCCGGCCTGTCGGGCGAGGCCTGCAGCCGCAGGCGCAGGACGCTGTCGCTGTCCAGCACGTTCGCATTGCGATACGCCAGAGTCGTTCGCGCGCGCCCGGTGTCGGAATTCCCGCTGTTGTCGAAGCCCAAGGTCCACTGCGTGAGGGGGCGCTCATGCACGACGACCAGCGATTCGACCTGGCCGACGCGCTGCCCCGGCTGAAAGACGACGCGCACGGATTTCGCGGGGTTCTCGTTGACCATCAGCAACTCGCTGTCGAGCGCTGCGAGGTCCGGAACCTGTCCCAGGCGCAGCGCGGGCAGGCCGCGAAGAATGTTCGAGCGCGTGAACTGACGCAGTCCGGCCACGTCGATCTGGCTCAGGCGGCCTTCGATGACACGCAGGTGGATCCGATGATGTTCGATGGTCTGCGGCGGCACCTGCACCACCACGGTGCCGAAGCCCGCCTTGCGGTAGGCGAGCTGCAGCTGCCGGGCCGCCTGGCGGATCGCCGGCAACTGGGGGAGCGCGGGCACCCCGGCGAGGGCATGGGCGATTTGCCCTTGATCGAGAAGGGTGTTTCCGTCGACGGAAAAGACGTAACGGGAATGGTTGGAGGCATTCGCCTGCAGCGGAGCGCAGAGACATGCCGCGAGAAAGATCGTCCTCCGCAGGTGATTCATTCTTGTTGAATCGTCGTTCTGAATATATCGCTGGCCTGCGGCGCCGAAGAAAATATGAATCTTCCGGAATATCCCGCCGAGACATGCGCCACCGTCTTGTTGGTTTTTTCGGGGGCGCTTTGATTATCCATGGGCGGTGCAAGGCGGTGTTGCCGGGAAGTGTCCTGCGCAGGTGTCCGGTCCGACAATCCTGGCGACGCGCGGAGGGGCCGGGGCCGAATTGCAAACAGGCGCTGCCGAATGTGACGAAAAGCCCCCCCGAGTGGGTGGCTATGACGGTTTCCTGGCGTTACAGGAATTGCAGCTGGTCATGCGATGCGCCCGCCCCGATGAACGCGGGGTCGGCAGCACCCATCACCAGCGGCGCTTGCGCACGTGGCGCAGGAATTCCTCGAGGATGGGGGCGCAGTCCAGCAGTTGCGGGTTCGACGGGTGGTGGAACTCGGGGTGCCACTGCAGCCCGAGCAGGAAGTTGCGTCCCGTGCCGCGGATCGCCTCGGGCAGGCCGTCCTCGGGGCTGATGGCGTCCACCACGAGATCGCGGCCCAGGCTGCGCACCGCCTGGTGGTGCACCGAGACGACGTTGAGGGTCGCGGGGTTGACCTCCGGGTACAGGCGCGCGAGCAGTCCGTCCTTGACGAAGCGCACCGGATGCAGGTTCAGGTCGTAGGCCTCGCTGAGATGCAGGGTGCCGTGCTCGGGAAGCTGGGTCGGCACGTCCTGATAGAGCGTGCCGCCCATGGCCACGTTGATGAGTTGTGCGCCGCGGCAGATCCCCAGCACGGGTTTGCGCACTTCGATGAACTCGTGCAGCAGCTCCATTTCGTAGCCGTCGCGCATCGGGTCGCCGGCCCATTCGGGCTTGAGCGCCTCTTCGCCGTAGCTGTTCGGACTCATGTCGGCGCCCCCCTGCAGGATGAGCCCGTCGAGCGCGTCGGCGTAGTCGGAGAGGCGGATGTTGCTGCGCACGATGCCGCCGCCGCTGGCCACCGTCGGCACCATGAACACCAGCACGTCGCGCGACATGGCCCAGTGCGCCACCGACTGTTCCAGGTACTGCAGGGTCTTGGCGCGCAGGCCGGCCTGCCCCGGATGGGGATGTTCGATGCGGGCCGAGATTCCGATCTTCAGGGGTTTCGTGGCCATGGTGGGCTCGTGCGGCAGGGTGGTGGGGGACGGCGGCTGGCCCGGGCATGCGGCGCAACGCGCCTCGCCGCATCGGACGAGGCCGTTGCCGCGGCTCGCGGGGCCGGGGGAATCGGGCCGGGTCGGCTTGCGCATTCCCCTTGCGCAAGATTAGGCGCACACGGAGAAGGGTCAAACCCCTGGGAATTCCGAATATTGTTCGGCTATGTCGTAGTCGCTAAGCTATGACGATCGAGCATTGCGCCGTGAGCCGAATCTTGACAATGATTTGTTGACTCTTGGGGAAACATGTGACGCCTTTTCGGAACTCTCCAGCCGACCCCTCGGCGCCGGCTTCGTGCGCGCGACGGGGACCCCGTGCGCGGGAGGTCCCGGCAGCGAGCGGGTCCGTGCGGGCGCGGCGCGCGGCCTGCCGGGCCTGGCGGCGGTGATGCGCTTCGGGGTGGCCTACGAGCGGGCCTACGGCGCGCAGGCGGCCGCCTGCCTGCAACCCGTCCAGGGCGTCGTGTGCGGGCTGGCCGCGCAGTTCTCGAGCGAGTTCTTCGACGCGCTGGCCGCGACCGTCGAGGGAGCGCGAATCCTGGATGCCCTGCGGGACGACGAGTTCGCCCGCCTGAAGGAGCGCCACGCGCAGTACCTGCTCCTGCTGTTCTCGCCGCAGTCGAGCATGGCGCAGCACCAGTCCGCGGCGCAGCGCCTGGGGCGCGCGCATGCCTTGGTGGGGGTCGAACTGCATGCCCTGATCGAGTCGCTCGCGCTGTTGCAGCAGAAGATCCGCGAGGAGATCGTGCCGCTGGTCGCGCAGCAACAGCGCGACGCGGTGCTCGAGATCGTCGAGCGACGCATCTACGTGGACCTGCAGGCGCAGGCCTGGAGTTATCAGCGGGTCGACACCGAACTTGCGCTGGCCGCCGCCGGGATCGACGAACTGATCCAGCAGACGGCCAATTTCTCGGACCTGGTGCGCGGGGTGATGCGCCTGATGGGAGGTCTGGAGGGCGAGCTGTCGGCGCTGTTCGGGCGCTGCGACACCAGCGGCGAACTGCAGATCGAGGCCTCGCAGGGCGCGGCGGGCCACCGCTACCACGAAGCCATGATGACGGGCCTGGTGCCGAAGATCAGCATCGATGCGTCGAAGCCCTCGGGCCAGGGCCCCGGGGGCCAGGCGTGGCGCAGCGGGCAGATCATCGTGTCGGACGCCTGGGCGATCGAGTCGCGCAACAAGCCCTGGCAGGCGCTCGGCGCCGAACTGGGGTTCCGCTCCAGCGCGTCGATGCCGCTGCAGGACGATACCGGCAAGACCATCGCCTTGCTCACCCTGTACAGCGCGTGGCCGCGATTTTTCTCCACCCTGCGCAGCGGCAGCTTCCTCAGCCACCTGCAGCGCTCGTTGAGCCATGCCGTGCAGAGGCTGAGTTCGGCTCCCGTGGTGGCGCTGCCCTTGCGGCAGAAGTACCGGGCGTGGGTCGCGCACAAGCGCGTGGCCTTCGTGTACCAGCCCATCATCGATCTGCGCAGCGGCGAACTGCGCAAGGTGGAGGCGCTGGCGCGGCTGCGCGACGACGACGGTCGCATCGTGCCGCCCGACCGCTTCCTGCCCGCGTGCGGCAATGAGGAGTTGTTCGCGCTGCTGGAACTGGGCCTGGAGCAGGCCTGCATCGACTCGGAGCTGCTGGTCGGGGAGGGCCTGTGCGCCGCGATCGCCCTGAATTTCCCGGCGGAGGGAATCGGCGATGCGCGCTGCGAGCGCGCGATCCTGCGCGCCGTGGAACGATGCCGGGCGCGCGGCGTGGGCATCGAGCTGGAGCTTCTGGAAAGCCGCGAGGGGCACGACTCCGACGAACATCGCGGCGCCTTCCTGCAAAAGCTGCGTGATGCCGGAGTGCGGCTGGCCGAGGACGACCTCGGATCCGGCCACAGTTCGCTGCTGCGCCTCGACAAGTATGCCTTCGACGAAGTCAAGATGGACCAGGGCCTGGTGCGGCGCGCCACGCAGCGTCCGCAGCGGGCGCTGGAGTTCATGCTCTATCTCACCCGCCTGGTGCACGCCTTCGACATGCGCGTGACGGTGGAAGGGCTGGAGCACCGCGGGCTCATCGAGGGAGCCGTGGTGCTGGGCGCCGACCTGGGGCAGGGCTATGGCATCGCGCGGCCCATGCCGGTCGAGCATCTCGCGTCCTGGCGTCGCGGGTTCCACCACGACGTGGACCCATTGCGCCCGCGTACGGCGCTGGGGGCGCTGGCCACCTACCTGCTGTGGGACATGCAGGCGGCGGCGCCCCCCCACCACGAGGGCAGCGCGGCTCCGGTGGATGCGCGGCGGACCATCGAGGTGTTCATCGCCGAGCGCGGTCTGCAGCGCTCGCCGCTGGCCGACCTGCTTGCGCAGCATTTCGACGAGGGCTTCGCGGCGCGGCTGCGCGTGCGGGCGCAGGTGATCGCGCACCTGACCCAGGTCTGGCACGCCGAGATGCGATCGATACCCCCCGGGCTGGATTGAGGCGCCCGCGGCACACGCGGCCTCAGCGCGTGCTGCCGCGTCCCAGGCTGGCGAGCTGGCGGTGCAGCTGCTGCAGGCCGTTGCTGCCGCAGCGCTCGAGAATGGCGCGGATCTGCGTGCGCACGGTGGCGATCGAGCGCCCGCAGTGCGCGGCCACCTGCTCGGGCGTGAGCCCGCGTGACAGGCAGGCGGCGACCCGCGCCTGCGCCGGCGTCAGACCGAACCATTGCGCCAGCGCATGCTCTCCCAGCGCGGCGGCGCTTTCCAGCGGCTCCAGGATCAGCACGTGGCAGACGTCGAACGGCGCGGCGCCCGCGCGAAGCGCCGTCACGGCGAAGCTTGGCCCGGCAGCGTCCTCACGGCCTGCGGCGCGTCGACGCAGCAGCAGGAACTGCGCTTCGCCGCTGCGCTCCAGACGCTCCAGCGACTGGCGCAGGCGCTGCCCGTCGACTCCCGACGCGCCCAGCCTGCCGTCGCGCAGGCGCAAGGGCCCCGCCGGTTCCAGCAGGGAACGGGCCAGTTCGTCGGCGTACAGCAGGGCGCGGTCGAGCCCGAGCGCGAGCACCCCCTTGCCGGCATGGCGCAGCGCGGCGGCGAGCGCCGTCACGGCCGGCGACAGGGGGTCCGGCGGCGTGGCCGAAAACCCGGTCGGGTATTTGGAGATGCTGTGCCCGATGGACGCCATGGGGGACTCCGAAGGGTTGTCGAACGATTATGGAGGCGGGTTTGCAGGCGGCGCCGCTGCAAGCGCTTCCGGGCAATGTAGCGGAATGCGGGGTGGCGCCCTGACACGGCATGGCCGGCGCGCCGTAAGGGCCATGCAAGAAAATCCTGCGTGGGTCGCACAAGGTGTCTCTTCGCATGCCGCGGGGCCGTCGCGAATCGCGACGGCTTGTCCGTTTCGCATCGAGTTCCGGAAAATCTCCCCCGTGAATCAGGGATTATTAGGCAATATTGATGATAGAAACTCGGCCCGCCTTCGCTCTAATTCGTCGGCGTTGGGTCGCCGCTGTCTCGCGGGGACCCGATTCCGCGAAGGAACACGATGCCCGGACTCTCGATTCGCAAGCTGCTCCCGGCCTGCTGCCTGTACGCGGCGCAGGCCCTGGCCCATCCCGCGCCGACCGCGTTGCAACGCGCCCAGCTCGACGCACACGAGCGCCATCTGCTGGGCGTGGGGGTGCTCGTGCTCGGGCACGACCTCGATTCGCAGCGCGTCGACGCGCTGATGCATTCCGGCGCGACGCGTTTCGCACTGCGCAAGTTCGATCTGGTCGTGCTGCGCCCCGCGTCCGACGGGCGCTACGCGGTGCAGCGTCTGGGCTCCGAATGCCCGGCGGACGCCGCCTGCGCGCAGGACGAGTTCCTGCGCCCGGTCTCCGCGGCACAGGCGCGCGCGCTGGCGCAAGGCCGGCTGGGCGGGCCCGTGTTCGTGGTCTACCCGGCCAGCGGGGATGCGCGGCCCAGCGGCGTGGCCTACGGCTTCGACGGGCTCGAGTCGGTGCAGCGCTTCGCCGACGCGGTGCGGCACGCCTCGCCCGCGCAACCGGCGCGCTTCGAGGACCGCCTGGTGCTGTCGTCGGCGCCCTGATCCCGCGCGATCGCCCGCCGCGTGCCGGCGGGGGCCGGCGCGCGGCTCAGGCGGTCGACTCGTGGAAGCGCCAGCGGCCGTGGCCGCCGGCCTTGGCGCTGTACATCGCTTCGTCGGCGCAGCGCAGCAGGGCCTGCGCGGTCACCGCGTCGTCGGGGCAGATCGCCACGCCGATGCTGGCCGACACCTCGGCGCTGTCGCCGCCGTCCAGCGCGACCGGCTCGCGCAGTCGCTCCAGCAGGCGCGACAAGGTGGATTGCACCTGCTGCCGGTGTTCCAGGTGGGTGAGCACGAGCACGAACTCGTCGCCGCCGATGCGCCCGACGATGTCGTTGCCGCGCACGCTGTCCTGGATGCGCGCCGCCACCGCCTGCAGCACGGCGTCGCCGGCCGCGTGCCCCTTGCGGTCGTTGATCGGCTTGAAATGGTCCAGGTCGACGAAGCACACCGCCAGCATGTCGTGCAGGCGCCTGCAGCTCGCCAGTTCGCGCTCCAGCAGCTGGCGCAGCATGGCGCGGTTGGGCAGCCGGGTGAGCGGGTCATGGAAGGCCAGGGTCTCGATGCGGCTCGCCTGCTCCTTCCAGCCGGTGACGTCGACGAGCATCCACAACGACTGCCGCGCGGACAGCAGGGTTCCGCGGGCGTCGGCCCAGACGCCTTCCCCGCCCTTCTTCTGCAGGCGCAGCTGGCTGCGGAAGGTGCCGTCGCGCAGCAGCAGGGCGCGCGGCTCGCGCTCGAACGCGTCCGCCGTGGTGCTGTCCGGGTAGAGCGCCGTGGTGCGCCGCCCCAGCAGTTCCCCCGGCTCGTAGCCGAACATCAGGTCGAAGGTCGCGTTGGTCCATGCGAAACGGCTTCGCTGCAACCTGGCGATACCCATCAGGTCGGTGTTCAGCAGAGTCTCGTGCTCGCGGAGCAGGAGGGCGGTGCGAGGCCGGTTCGGGTTGGGCATCGGTTGTGCGGTCGGGGGGCTGGGCCCGGGGCGGCTGCGTCGCCGCGACGACGGGCGTGGGCGCGGCTCGGCGAGAGTGCGGCGGGAGCACGGACGGCCGTGCCTGCCGGGAACCCGGCGGGAGTATGCATGCGACGGCCCGCCTTGCCTACCCGGAATTTCGGGGGGCGGCCCCGCGCGTTTCGATGATCGGCAAACATCCTGAAAATGCCATGTATTGAAATGATTTGCCAATTCCAGTTTCATGGAGTCGAATCCCGGGTCAGCGCGCGACGATGCGCGCGCGGCGTGCGCCGTCCCGACGGAGGGTCCGGCGTCGGCCCAGGGGCCGGCCGACGGTGATTCCAGTCCGTACACGGTGATCATGACTTCACGCGAACTTGCAAGCTTGCGGGACCCCGGCGAGGAAACGCGCCTGCGCGCCGACGAGCAGCAGGCGATCCTCGAATACCAGCAATCGATCCTGCGGGCGGTGCTGGGAAGCCGGGATTCGATCGCCATGGTCGCCGACATCTGCCACCTGGCCGAGATGCTGCTTCCGAACGCGGTCGGCACGGTGATGCTGCGCAACCCCGATGATCGCAAGCTCTACGTCTATTCGTCGCCCAGCGTGCCGGACGCCGCGGTCATGCGCCTGAACGGCCTGCAGCCGGGGCCTGGGGGCGGCTCCTGCGGCAACGTGATCTACCAGGGTACCCCGCAGTTCGTCAGCAACACCTTCAGCGACCCGCGCTGGACCGACCTGCGTCAGGTGGCCTACGACTTCAACCTGTGCGCCTGCTGGTCGGTTCCGGTGCATGACGATGCCGGCGAGATCATCGGCACCTTCGCGCTGTCCAGCTTCGAGCACCGCGCGCCGGGATGGTTCCACCGCAAGCTGCTGGAAACCGGCGCCGCGCTGGTGGGCATCGTGCTGTCGCATGCCAAGTGGCAGGACAGCCTGCGCCTGTACGGCCGCGCCTTCGACTCGGCGCAAGAGGGCATGCTGGTGACCGACAGCCAGTTGCGCATCGTCGAGGTCAATCCCGGCATGAGCAGGATGGTCGGCTACGAGCGCGACGAACTGCTCGGGAGGACTCCGTCGATGCTGGCCTCGGGCCTGCATGGCGAGGACTTCTACGCGGCGATGTGGGGCAGCCTGCGCGACACCGGTGCGTGGAGCGGGGAGATCTGGAACCGGCGCAGGAACGGCGAGGTCTATCCCGAGTGGTTGTCGATCAAGGCGATCCATGGCTCGGACGGCAGCGTCACCCACTACCTCGGCGTGTTCAACGACCTCAGCCAGGCCAAGGCGGCGGAGAACGCCATCCAGCACCTGTCGACCCACGACGCGCTGAGCGGGCTGCCGAACCGCATGCTGTTCCGCACGCGCTGCGAGAGCCTGCTCCAGGGAGGATCCAGGCTGGCGCTGAGCTGCCTGAACATGGACGACTTCCGCTGCGTCAACGAGACCTTCGGACTCGCCGCGGGCGACCAGCTGCTGCGCGAGGTCGCCGAGCGCCTGCGCAAGGTGCTGGGCGACGCCGACGGCGTGTGCCGCTGGAGCGCCGACGAATTCCTGGTGATGATCGCGTCGGCCACCGACCTCGACTCGGTGTCGGAGCTGTGCGCGCGCATCGCCGCCGCGGTGAGCCGCCCCTTCGAGGTCGGCGGCACCTCGCTGGAACTGACGCTGTCCCAGGGAGTGGCGCAGTTTCCGGAGGACGCGAGCGGCTTCGACGAACTCCTCGGGCAGGCGGCGGCCGCGCTGCAGGCGGCCAAGGGCGCGGGCAAGAACATCGTGCGTTATGCGACTGCCGGCGCCAACGACCGCGTGCGCGAGCACTTCTGGATCGCGCAGGGCCTGCGCCGCGCGTTGCAGCAGCGGGAATTCGAGATCCATTACCAGCCGCAGATCGAACTCGCCAGCGGCCGGCTCGCCGGTGCCGAGGCCCTGCTGCGCTGGCGCGATCCCGAGCGGGGCCTGGTGGCGCCGGGGCGCTTCATCGGCGTGGCCGAGCAGACCGGCCTGATCGTCGACATCGGGGCCTGGGTGGTCGAGCAGGTCTGCGCCGACGCCGCGCGCTGGAAGGCCGGCGGCTTCGGCGACATCCAGCTCAGCCTGAACGTCTCGCTGGTGCAGATGCGACGCGGCGGTTTCGCGTCGATCCTGGCCGATGCCATGGCGCGCCACGGTCTGGATGCCGGCCAGCTCGAGGTCGAGCTGACCGAGTCCGTGTTCATGGACGATGCGCTGCAGATGCGCGCGGTGCTGGCGGACCTGAAACGCTCGGGCCTGCGCATTTCCATCGACGACTTCGGCACCGGCTACTCCAGCCTGGCCTACCTGCGTCGCCTCGAGGTCGACCGCCTGAAGGTCGACCAGACCTTCGTGCGCGGCATCACCGACGATGCCGATGCCGCGGCCATCGTCAGCGCGGTGATCCAGATGGCGCATGCGCTGAGCCTGAGCGTGGTCGCCGAGGGGGTGGAGGACGAGGCCACCATGCTGCGCCTGCGGGAGATGGGCTGCGACCAGGCGCAGGGATTCCTGTTCGACGCGGCGCTGCCGCGCGAGGACTTCGAGAGGCGGCTGCGCGTCGGGCGCTAGCGAAGCACCGCCAGCACGGCGAAGAAGTGGCACACGCTGCCGGCCAGCACGAACCCATGCCACACGCTGTGCGCGTAGCGCAGGCGCTGGTCCAGCACGAAGAACACCACCCCCGCGGTGTAGGCCACGCCTCCGCCGAACAGCCACCACAGGCCGTCGACCGGCATGGCCAGCACGAGCGGGCGGATCGCCACCAGCGCGACCCAGCCCATGGCCAGGTACAGCAGCGTGGACACCCGCGGGAAGCGCCCGGCTCCCAGCGTCTTGAACACGATCCCCAGCAGCGCCAGCCCCCACACCAGTCCGAACAGCGACCAGCCCCACGCGCCGCGCAGCACGGTCAGCGTGAAGGGCGTGTAGCTGCCGGCGATGAACACGTAGATCGCCGCATGGTCGAGCCATTGCAGCACCGCCTTCGCACGCAGCGGCGTGACCGCGTGGTAGAGCGTCGACACCAGGTACGACAACACCGCGCTGGAGCCGAAGACGGCCGCCCCGACGACCGCGGCATCGCCGTCGGCGCGCACGACCAGCACCGGGATCGCCGCGATGGCCAGCGCCAGGCCCAGGCCGTGGGTGAGGCTGTTGGCGATTTCTTCGCCCGGCGTCTGCAGGGCACCTGCGAGGGATGGCAACGCGAAGGCTCCAGGAAAACAGGGATGCGCCGGCGCGTGGGCCGGCGGGCCGATGATGCGCTGCGGCACAATCCAGCTTAGCGGACTTTGCCTGCGACATCGTCCGGAAAGGACTTGAACCATGCGCAAGATCATCGGCCGTTCCCTGTGGACCACGGTGGCCGTGGTGGCCTGCCCCTGCCACCTGCCGCTGCTCGTCGGAGTGCTGGCGGGCACCGCGGCCGGCGCCGCGCTGGGCCGGCATTGGGTCTGGGCCTTGTGCGGCCTGATCGCGCTGTTCCTGGTGTCGGCCTTGCAGGCGTGGCGCGCCTGGGCGCAGGAGCCCTGCGCATGCGCCTGCGAATGAGCGGGGTCGGACGATGACCCCACGACTGCAATCGACCATCCGCTGCCCGCATTGCGGCCACGCGCAGCTCGAGACCATGCCCGAGGGCGCCTGCCAGTGGTTCTACGAATGCCGCGCCTGCCACGCGGTGCTCAGCCCCAGGCCGGGCGACTGCTGCGTGTTCTGCTCCTACGGCGACGTGCCTTGCCCGCCGGTGCAACTGCAGCGCGCCGCGTCCGGCCCCGGCTGAGCCGCGCGGGCAGGGGACGCGGAGGCCTCAGCGCAACGGCACGTAGCGGCGCTCGCCGCTGCGACGGTGCTGGTACACGGCCATCGGGCGTTTGCTGACCGGGTCGACGAAGCTCTCGTCGGTGCGCTCCCAGTCGGATTCGGGCGGCGGCGCGTCGGACTCGCCGTAGCGCAGGCGTTCGAACAGCGTGCCCACCAGCAGCAGCACGCCCAGCACCAGCGCCTCGATCGCGGCGCCGCGCGCACCGTGCCCCAGCACCAGCGCCAGCACCCCGCCGACGCTCAGCGCGGCACCCAGCAGCAGGACGAAGATTCGAAGCATGTCAGGGCTGTGCTCCCCCCGGGGGGCGGCGAACGCAGTGAGCGGGGGTCCACCATGTCACGCGGGGTCGATGACCACGGCGGTGCCGTAGGCGACGATCTCGCTCATCGACTGTCCGAGCTCGGAGGAGTCGAAGCGCATCATCACGATCGCGTTGGCCTTGCGCATCAGCGCGTTCTCGACCATGCGGTCGACGGCGTGGCGCCTGGCCTCCTCGAGCATCTGCGTGTACTCGGGGATCTCGCCGCCGACGATGGTGCGCAGGCCGGCCATCATGTTGCCGCCGATGCCCCGGCTGCGCACGGTGACGCCGAACACGTGGCCTTTCACCTCGACGATGGTGTGGCCGGGGACGTTCTCGGTGGTGACGATGAGCATGGCGGGCCTCGCACGCGTGGGGAACGCCGCAAGCGTAGCAGCCCGCGCTGCTGTGCGGCACCATGCTGCGGCCGGTGCCACCCACCCGCTTCGGGGGTGTGTGCGCCGGCCCTGCCTGCCGATATGCTGGGGTCGGCGCCGGGCCCCCGCGCTGCCGTCGGTCCACCCTGGAGAATCGTGATGAGTCAGACGACCAAGTACCTGCTCGACGAAAGCCGCATTCCCAAGGCCTGGTACAACATCCAGGCCGATCTTCCGAAGCCGCTGCCGCCGGTGCTGCACCCGGGAACCCTCGCGCCCATCGGCCCGGACGACCTTGCCCCGCTGTTCCCGATGGCGCTGATCGCGCAGGAGGTCAGCACCGAGCGCGAGATCGAGATCCCCGAGCCGGTGCGCGAGGTCTATCGGCTGTGGCGCCCGGCGCCGCTGTACCGCGCGCACCGCCTGGAGCGCGCGCTGCAGACCCCGGCCAAGATCTTCTACAAGTACGAAGGGGTCAGTCCGGCCGGCAGCCACAAGCCCAACACCGCGGTGCCGCAGGCCTTCTACAACGCGCAGGCCGGGGTGCGGCGACTGACCACCGAGACCGGGGCCGGGCAATGGGGGACCTCGCTGGCTTTCGCCGGGCAGCTGTTCGGCCTCGAGGTGCTGGTGTTCCAGGTTCGCGTGTCCTTCGACCAGAAGCCGTACCGCCGCGCCGTCATGGAGACCTACGGCGCGCGCTGCCTGCCGTCGCCGTCGGACCAGACCGAGTACGGGCGGCGCGTGCTGGCGGCACGCCCGGACCACCCCGGCAGCCTGGGGATCGCGATCTCCGAGGCCGTGGAACTGGCGGCGCAACGCGACGACACCAAGTACGCGCTGGGTTCGGTGCTGAACCATGTGCTGATGCACCAGACGGTCATCGGGCTGGAAGCCATGGAGCAGATGCAACTGGCCGATGCGTGGCCCGACGTGGTCGTCGGCTGCACCGGCGGAGGCTCCAATTTCGCGGGCATCGCCTTTCCGTTCATCGGCCATGGGCTGCGCGGCGGGCCCCGGCCGCGCATCGTCGCGGTCGAGCCGGCGGCCTGCCCGTCGCTGACCCGCGGGCGCTATGCCTACGACTTCGGGGACACCGGGCACATGACCCCGCTGGCGAAGATGCACACGCTGGGCTCGAGTTTCACGCCGCCGGGTTTCCACGCCGGCGGATTGCGCTACCACGGCATGGCGCCGCTGGTGTCGCACCTCAGGCAGCTCGGGCTGCTCGAGGCCGTGGCCTACACGCAGGGCGAATGCTTCGCCGCCGGCGTGCAGTTCGCGCGCACCGAAGGCATCGTGCCGGCGCCCGAGGCCAACCACGCGGTGAAGGGGGCGATCGAGGAAGCGCTGCGCTGCAAGCGCGAGGGGCGCAGCGAGACCATCCTGTTCAATCTCTGCGGCCACGGGCATTTCGACATGTCGGCCTACCAGAAGTACTTCGCCGGGGAGTTGCGCGACGAGTCCTACGACGAGAGCGAACTGGCGATGGCGCTGGCCGGCCTGCCCAGCGTGCCGGAGCCGGCCTGAGGGCGCCGCGGCGCCCCGGCAGTTCGCATCCGCGGCTGCCGCGTCGCTCTCCCGGGCCGTCCCGCGGCCTCAGCGCAGGCGGCTGGCGACGATCACGTTGCGCCAGCCGTTGAACTGCTGCCACGCCGCACTCACGCTGCCGGCGGCGTCGACCGTCAGCGCCGGGAAACTGGCCTGCACGGTGCCCCGCGGGTCGGACAGCAGCTGCGCCGGCTGCCACTGCGCGCGCGCCGCGTCGAAGCGCGCGGCCAGCACCTGCAGGCCCTGCGTGGTGTCCTGATACCACGCGCACACCAGGTTGCCGGCCGGGTCGGACACCAGCACCGGGTTGCCGGCGCTGCGCTGGCCGGCCGGGTCGATGCGCGTGCCCGGCTGCGGCGCCGCGGCGCCGCGCATCCAGCGCGCGGCCTCGATCACGTCGGGGCTGCCCGCACGCGCCTGCTGCTCCCAGGCCAGCGCCAGGTTCCCGGCGGGGTCGAAGGCGATGGCCGCGGCGACCGCGGCTGCGCGCAGCCCGGGCGCGCGCGCGGTGCGCGCGGCGGCGCCGCGCCAGGGGCGCAGTTGCATGCGCCGCAGCGCGATGCGGCGCGCATCGCCGTCGCCCTGGATCCACGCCGCGCCGACGCGGCCCGCGGCGTCGAGCGCCAGCAGCGGCCTGCGCGCATGCGCGCCGCGTGCACTGAGCCGACGTGGCGCCGACCACGCGCGCCCCAGCCAGCGGCTGGCGGCCACGCGCTCGTGTCCGTCGCGCCCGCGTTCCCACGCGGCGACGAACAGGTCGTCGCCGGCCCCGGCGACCACCGGGGCGTAGTCGGGCGGCGCCGCCGTGTCGAGTTCACGCGCGCGGCTCCAGCGCCGGCCGTTCCAGTACGCGGCCCACACGGCGGTGTGGCGCGCGTCGGGTTGCTGCCACACGGCGACCGCATGGCCGGCCGCATCCGCCGCCAGCTGCACCGTACCGGGGCCGGCGCGCAAGCCGGGCGCATCCAGGCGCTTCGGCGCGCCGGCGTCGGCGCCGCCGAGCACGCGCGCCAGCAACTCGGCATGGCCGTGCAACTGCTGCACCCACGCGGCGAGCACCCGTCCGTCGGCCAGCGTGACCAGCGCCGGCAGCGTGGAGCCGCCGGCATGCGGCAGGTCGATGGCGCGCGGCGCCTGCCACGAGTCGGTGTCGGCGACATAGCGGCTGGCCTCGATGGCGCTGCGCCGGCCGTCCGACTGGAACCACGCGGCGAGCACGTCGCCGCCGGCGGCGGACGCCAGCTGCACCTCGCGCGCACCGCGGCCGGGGCGGCGCGCGCTGCGCCGGTCGTCGATCTGCAGCGGCTCGCTCCAGCGGCTGCAGGCGGTGCGGAAGCGGCTGTGCCACGCACTCGAAGCCCGCCCCCGCAGGCGCAGCGTGTAGCGCGTGCAGTCGGCCAGCGGCAGCGCCGGCTCGAGTCGCAGCGTGTCGCCGCTGACGCGCCGCACGAGGCCGACCGGGATGCCGAGCGGCCCCAGCAGTTCCACGCCTGCGTGCAGCGCGTCCAGCGCGCCGCGTGCGGAGTCGAAGCGCAGCCGCGGCTGGACCAGGCGCTGCACCGATCGCGCGCCGTCGAGCGGAAGCACGGATGCCGGCGCGCCGCGCTGCGCACCGCCTGGGGCGGGGCCGGCGACGGCCGTGCCGGCAGCGGCCACGCCCGCCAGCATGGCGAGCAGCGTGAAGGTGCAGGGCAGGGGACTGCGGCGGGCGGGCACGGGCATGGCGATGCGGGGCGGGCTGGTCTGGCGCAAGTATGGCACCAATGGCAGCCGCGGCCCGCAGGGCGCGGGCGGTGGCGCGCGCCGCCGCGCCGGATGCCTCGCGGGTCCTCAGCCGGCCATCTGCAGCGCGACGCAGCAGCGGTTGCGCCCGCTGGCCTTGGCGCCGTACAGCGCGGTGTCGGCGCGCGCCAGCAGGTCGTCGATGCCGTCGTCGCGATGCGCCTGCGCGATGCCGATCGACACCGTCAGGCACAGCCCCTCGGCCAGCGCCGACCAGTCATGGCCCTGCACCAGCCGGCGCAGGCGCTCGGCGACTTCCACGGCGTCCGGCTCGCCGGTGGCCGGCATCAGCAAGATGAACTCCTCGCCGCCGAAGCGCGCCAACTGGTCGCCGGCGCGCAGGTGACGCTGCAGCAGTTCGACCAGCGTGCGCAGCGTGCGGTCGCCGGTGAGGTGGCCGCGGTCGTCGTTGACGCTCTTGAACCAGTCGATGTCGATCATCGCCACGCAGCATTCGAGGTGGCCGCGGCGCACCTGTTCGAGTTCATGCTGCAGCAACGGCAGCAGCCCGTCGCGGTTGAGCGCGCCGGTCAGCCCGTCGCGGGTGGCGCGCTCGCGCGCGGCTGCGGCCTCGGCGGCCAGGCGGGCGGCATGCTGCAGCGAGCGCGCGCGCAGCGCCATGGCACGGAAGTTCAGCACGATGCAGCGCAACAGCAGGCTCGAGATGCCGATGCCGGCGGCGGCTCGCACCCACGGCGACGCCCGCAGTTGCGGCTGCATCGCCCCCAGCACCGGCATCTTCCACAGCAGCAGCCCGAACAGCAGGCTGATCAGCACCCACATGCCCAGCGCGCTGCGCAGCGGCAGGCGCAGCGCGCCGAACGAGAACACGACGAACATCACACCCACGAAATATCCGGTGAGCGCCGGCGCCCACAGGATCGCCCCGAGTTGCAGCGCGATGGCCCAGGCCATCTGCAGACCGGTGAAGTTCGGGTTCGCGTTGTTCTCTCCGACACCGGCCAGTTGCAGCGAACCGAACACCAGCACGTGCAGCCCCGCCGCGGCCGCGTACACCGGAAGCAGCCCGCCGGGCGCGGCGCCGCCACGCCAGAACAGGCCCAGCACGACGAGGTCGATGGCATAGCTGAGTCCGGAGATCGCGGTCGCCAGCGCGCGACGCTGCCGGCGGCGCAGCGCCTGTGGCGCGGCGCCGTCGCCATCGGCGGCACGGCCTGTCCACCCTTCGTCGAGCAAGGTCCCCGGCATGCATTCCCCCGCGACCGCCGTGCCTGCGGCGCACGGACGGTTCCTTCACCAAGGCTATGCGGCCGGCGCCGGCGCGTCCTTGTCCTGGCGCAACAACCCGCCGATGCGCGTGCCGGCGGATGGACGCCGGCCGGTCAGGCGGCGTTCGCGGATTGCACGGCGGCCTGCGCGTCGCGCAAGGCCTGCGCGGCGAGGTCGAGGCTGCGCAGCCGCAGCGCGGGGTCGTGGACGTCGCTGACCAGGATGAACTCGTCGGCCTGCGTGGCCTGCGCCAGGGTCTCGAGCCCGGTGCGCACGGTCTGCGGGCCGCCGATCACCGCGGCGCCGAGGAAATCGGCGATCGCCGCGCGCTCCTGCGGGTGCAGGCCCTGCAGGAAACCGTGCACCGGCGGCGGCAGCTGGCCGCGGCGCCCGGTGATGATGCCGAGCACGCGCTGGTAGGTGCTGCTGGCCAGGAAGTCGGCCTGCGCGTCGTCCTCGGCGGCGATCAGCGGCACGCCGATGGCCACGTACGGCTGCTGCAGCACCTCGGAGGGCTGGAAGCGGCTGCGGTACAGCTCGAGGGCCTGCAGCAGCAGGCGCGGCGCGAAGTGCGATGCGAAGGCGAAGGGCAGTCCCATCTGCGCCGCCAGCGAGGCCGAGAACAGGCTGGAGCCGAGCAGCCAGATGGGCACGCGCGTGCCGGCGCCGGGGGTCGCGACGAGGCGCTGCCCGGGTTGCGGCGGCGCCAGCAGCTGCTGCAGCTCGGCGACGTCGCGGGGGAAGTCGTCCTCGCTCTCGACGCGGTCGCGGCGCAGCGCGCGCATGGTCAGCGGGTCGGTGCCGGGTGCGCGGCCGAGGCCGAGGTCGATGCGCCCGGGGTACAGCTCGGCCAGCGTGCCGAAGGCCTCGGCGACGACCAGCGGTGCGTGGTTGGGCAGCATCACCCCGCCGGAGCCGACGCGGATGCTGTGCGTGGCGCCGGCGATGTGGCCGATCAGCACCGCGGTGGCCGAACTGGCGATGCCCGGCATGTTGTGGTGCTCGGCGAGCCAGTAGCGCACGAAGCCCAGCTGTTCGACATGGCGCGCGGTGCGCAGTGCGATGTCCAGGGCGTCGGCGACACTGCCTCCCTCGCGCACCGCGACGAGGTCGAGCATGGAAAGACGAATTCGCGAAATGGCGTGCATGATGGGGAACATTGTGCCGCGCCGCGGCGCGGCGTGCAGCGCGGCCTGCGGCGCACGCGACAGCAGCACGCAGGCACAATGGCGCGCCTTTCGAACTCGAACTCGCGCGGCCCCGCGTCGTTGCCATGACCCTGTTCCATTCCCGTTGCGCGGCCGTGCCGCGTCCATCGTGCGCGCCGGCGCGGCGCTGGCTGGCCGGCGTGTTGCTGCTCGCCGTCTGGCTGGGCGCGGCCTCGGCGGCGCGGGCGCATGCGCGTTTCGACGATTCCCACGCGAGTCGCGGCTTCGTGTTCCCGCTGTCGGCGGCGCTGCCCGATCCGCGCCTCACTCCGGGCGCGCTGAACCCGCGGGTGGCGCCCGACAAGCTGCGCGCCACGATCTGCCGCAGGCGCGGCTACACGCGGTCGATCCGTCCGCCGGAGCGCTACACCGAGCGCCTGAAGCGCAGGCAGATCCGCGAGTACGGCTACGCCGATCACCGGCTGGGCGACTACGAGGAGGACCACCTGATCCCGCTGGAGCTCGGCGGCGCGCCGGCCGATCCGCGCAACCTGTGGCCGCAGCCGCACCGCGTGGACGGCGGCTGGGGCAGCTACGCCAAGGACCGCCTGGAGGACCGCCTGCATGCGCTGGTCTGCGAGGGCCGTGTTCCGCTGGCGCAGGCGCAGCGCGAGATCGCCTCCGACTGGATCGCCGCGTACCGGCGCTACGTCGGCCCGCAGCCGCAGTCGCAGCGCCATCATGAGCGGCGCGGGCACGAGCGCTGGATTCACTAAAATGCAGCCATGCCCGTGGACCAAGCCCCGGGCCGGTGCGGGCCGCGCGACGCGGCCTGCCGCACAACCCACGTCGTTCCCCCCTCGATGAAACTGCTGCGCTCCCTGCTGTTCGCCGTGGCCCTGGCCGCCGGCTCGACGCTGGCCGCCGGCGCGGCGCCCGCCGTGCCGTCGATCCACGACGTGTACACCGCGGCCACCACCGGCCACCTGAACCAGGCGCGCGGCGAGATCGACCAGGTGCTGGCCGCCTATCCGAACTCGGCGAAGGCGCATTTCGTGTCGGCGCGCATCGCGGCGCTGCAGGGACGCTGGCCGCTGGCCGCTTCCGAGCTGGCGAAGGCGCGCAGCCTCGACCCCGGCCTGTCCTTCGAGCATCGCGACACGCTGCAGGCCTTCACGCGGCAGGTCGATGCGCATGTCGGGCGCGCGGCGGCTCCCGCGCCGGCGCGCCGCGGATTCCCGCTGGGCACCATCGGCATCGCGCTGGCGGTGCTGGCGGTGCTGGTGCTGTGGGCCGTGTACCGGGCCTCGCGCCGGCCGCAGGCGATGCCGCAGGGTTGGCCCGCGCCGGGCGCGGGGTACCCGGCCGGCTACCCGCAGCCGGGCGCGGCTGCGATGCCCGGCGGCTACGCGCCGGGCGCGGCCACGGGCAGCGGAATGCTCGGCGCGGTCGGCACCGGGCTGGCGATGGGGGCGGGGGTGGCGGCCGGCGAGATGCTGGTGGACAAGCTGTTCGACCCGTCGCGCGGCGCGGCGCCCACGTGGGACGCCGGCAACGCGGGACAGGCGCCGCTGGATGCCGGGCCGCTGCCCGACGACCAGGATTTCGGGATCTCCGACGCGGGCTCGTGGGGTGACGATTCCTCGGATTCGGGCAGCTGGAACTGATGCGCCGCGTGCCTTCGCCGCCTCGCTCGCGACGCTGCGCGGAGCCATCGAACGCGGGCTTGACAGCGGTCACTGCGCCCTGGTGTTTACCCTGAGATGCCGCTTGACATTCAAGGCTACAAAGTCGCAGGGCTGAAAATGCGCGAAAACGCGCGCACGGCATGCCAGCCGGTGTATGCTGCGGCCGTTGCAGCGGCCGCCGGCGGGGCGCGGGACCGCACCACAGAATTCGCAGTTTTCGCACGATTCACGAGATTCACAAGACAACGGTTTCTTCAAGAAAGGAGCATCTGATGAGCGTCGTGCTCGACCCAGTCCATGCACCGGCACACGGTGCCGACCATGCCCACGACCACCCGCATGGCTGGCGGCGCTGGCTGTTCTCCACGAACCACAAGGACATCGGGACGATGTACCTGGTGTTCGCGCTGACCATGCTGTTCGTCGGGGGCATCCTGGCGCTGGGGATCCGCGCCGAGCTGTTCGAGCCGGGGATCCAGTTCCTCAATCCCCAGATGTTCCTGTCGTTCGCGACGATGCACGGCCTGATCATGATCTTCATGGCCGTGATGCCGGCGCTGACGGGCCTGGCCAACTGGATGATCCCGCTGCAGATCGGGGCTCCGGACATGGCCTTCCCGCGCATGAACAACCTGAGCTTCTGGCTGCTGATCCCGGCGGCCATCCTCGGCGTGTCGACCTTCCTGGTGCCGGGCGGAGCGCCCGACGTCGGCTGGACCCTGTACGCGCCGCTGAGCATCCAGCAGGGCATGAGCATGGATCTGACGATCTTCGCCGTGCACATCCTGGGCGCGTCGTCGATCATGGGCTCGATCAACATCATCGTCACCATCCTGAACATGCGCGCGCCCGGCATGACGCTGATGAAGATGCCGATGTTCACGTGGACCTGGCTGATCACCGCGTACCTGCTGATCGCGATCATGCCGGTGCTCGCCGGCGCGGTCACGATGACCCTGACCGACCGCCACTTCGGCACCAACTTCTTCAACGCCGCCGGCGGCGGTGACCCGGTGCTGTACCAGCATCTGTTCTGGTTCATGGGCCACCCCGAGGTGTACGTGCTGATCCTGCCGTCGTTCGGCGTGATGAGCACCGTGGTGCCGACCTTCTCGCGCAAGCCGCTGTTCGGCTACAGCTCGATGGTCTACGCCACCGCGTCGATCGCCATCCTGTCGTTCATCGTGTGGGCGCACCACATGTTCACCGCCGGCATGCCGACCTTCGGTCAGCTGTTCTTCATGTACGCGACCATGCTGATCGCGGTGCCGACCGGCGTGAAGGTGTTCAACTGGGTCGCCACGATGTGGCGCGGCTCGCTGAGCTTCGAGACCCCGATGCTGTTCGCCATCGGCTTCATCGTGGTGTTCCTGATCGGCGGCTTCACCGGGCTCGTGCTGGCCATGGTGCCGATCGACACCGAGGTCCACAACACCTACTACGTGGTCGCCCACTTCCACTACACGATGGTCGCGGGTTCGCTGTTCGCGATCTTCATGGCGGCGTACTACTGGGGTCCGAAGTGGTCGGGCGTGATGTACAACGAGCGCGCCGGGCAGATCCACTTCTGGCTGTCGATGATCGGCTTCAACCTGACCTTCTTCCCGCAGTTCTTCCTGGGCATGGGAGGCATGGTCCGTCGCTACGCCGACTATCCGCTGCAGTTCACCGACTTCAACCAGTTGTCGTCGATCGGCGCGTTCATCTTCGGCCTGGCCCAGGTGTACTTCCTGTTCGCGGTGGTGCTGCCGATGATCCGCGGGCAGGGCGAGAAGGCCCCGCAGCGTCCGTGGGACGGCGCCGAAGGCCTGGAATGGGAAGTGCCGTCGCCGCCGCCCTTCCACACCTTCGAGACCCCGCCGCGCCTCAACGAGGCAGCGACTCGCGTGCTGCACGACTGAGTCCGCGACCGAAGCGAGCCAGCTCCTAAAAACCCCGCAACGGTAATAGTTGCGGGGTTTTTTTCGCGTGGAGTTTCGCGCCACGAGGATTTCGTAACACCCCGGGGGGTCATGCACTGCTAACCTTGTGCGCTGCAACAAACTCGACGGCGAGGCGGCGATGTCCACGAAGCGATCGATCTCCAGGTCCGCGGCGGAGGAATGTGCGGACGCGCAGTGCATCCTGGTTCTGCAGGGCGGGGGCGCGCTCGGCGCCTACCAGGGCGGGGTGTACGAAGTGCTGGTGTCGATCCACCGCGAGCCCGACTGGGTCGCCGGCGTGTCGATCGGCGCCATCAACGCCGCGCTGATCGCCGGCAATCCCCCGCAGCACCGACTGCAGCGTCTGCGCGAGTTCTGGGAACTCGTCAGTTCGCCGATGCCGGTCGGGCTCGATGCGGTGCTCAGCGGGGAACTGCGCAGCAGCTTCAACGAGGTCAGCGCACTGCGCGGCGTGCTGTTCGGGGTGCCGGGTTTCTTCGTGCCGCGCATCCCGCCGTTCCACCTGCATCCGCGCGGCACGGTCGGCGCGGTCAGCCACTACGACACCACGCCGCTGCGCCGCACCCTGGAGCGCCTGGTCGACTTCGACCGCGTCAACGACGGGCCGACCCGGCTGTCGGTGGGCGCGGTGAACGTGCGCAACGGCAACTTCGAATACTTCGATTCGGCCGCGCGGCGCATCGACGCGCGCCATGTGATGGCCAGCGGCGCGCTGCCGCCGGGCTTCCCGCCGGTGGAGATCGACGGCGAGTCCTACTGGGACGGCGGGCTGGTGTCCAACACCCCGCTGCAGTACGTGCTCGACCAGCCCAGCGCGCAGCGCCGCACGGTCTTCCAGGTGGACCTGTTCAGTTCGCTGGGGCGCGTGCCCGCCACGATGGGCGAGGTCGCGACCCGCGAGAAGGACATCCGCTTCTCCAGCCGCACCCGCCTCAACACCGCGCACGCGGTGGAGCGCCAGCGTGTGGCGCACGCGGCGCGCCGCCTGCTGGCCAAGCTGCCGCCGGCACTGCGCGATGACCCCGACGCGCAACTATTGGCGCAGCTGCAGCAGCAGCCCGGCGGCATGGACATCGTGCACCTCATCTACCGCAGCAAGCGCTACGAGGGGCAGACCAAGGACTATGAGTTCTCGCGGCGTTCCATGGCCGAGCATTGGCAGGCCGGAGCCACCGACATGAGCCGCACGCTCAACGACCCGCGCTGGCGCGGGCGCGATCCCGAGGCCGAGGGCGTGCATGTGTTCGACGTGCCTGCTCCCGCGAATCCCTGAGCTCCCGCCCAGGCACCGAGGTCTCACCCACGGAGGAACCCGACCATGAACATCGATGAAGTCCGGCGAAAGGCGTTCGCGATGCCGCTGACCAGCCCGGCCTATCCACCCGGCCCCTACCGTTTCATCGACCGCGAGTTCCTGGTCATCACCTACCGCACCGATCCGGACGCGTTGCGCGCCGTGGTGCCGGAGCCGCTGGAGATCGACGAGCCGCTGGTGAAGTACGAATTCATCCGCATGCCCGACTCCACCGGATTCGGCGACTACACCGAGTCGGGCCAGGTGATCCCGGTGCGCCTGAACGGAACCCGCGGCAGCTACGTGCACTCGATGTTCCTCAACGACGAGGCGCCGATCGCCGGCGGGCGCGAGCTGTGGGGCTTCCCGAAGAAGTACGCGTCGCCGTCGCTGAGCGTGCAGACCGACACGCTGCTGGGCACGCTGGACTACGGCCCGGTGCGCGTGGCCACCGCGACCATGGGCTACAAGCACCGCGCGCTGGACCCGCAAAGCGTGATGCCGGGCCTGCTGCAGCCCAGCTACCTGCTGAAGATCATCCCCCACGTCGACGGCACGCCGCGCATCTGCGAGCTGGTCGAATACAAGCTGGAGGACGTGGTGCTCAAGGGCGCCTGGACCGCGCCGGCGGCGCTGCAACTGGTCGAGCACGCGCTGGCGCCGGTGGCCGCGCTGCCGGTGCTCGAGGTGGTGTCCGGCGCGCACCTGCTGACCGACCTGACCCTTGGCCTGGGACGGGTTGTGCACGATTATCTGGCCTGAGAACCTTGGGGCACGAATCCCGGGGCGAACCGTTCCCGTTCAGATCGATGGAGGTTGCATGAAACTCAAGAACAAGGTTTGCATCGTCACCGGCGCAGCCAGCGGCATCGGCAAGGAGATCGCGCTGACCTACGCGCGCGAAGGCGGCAAGGTGGTGATCGCCGACATCAACCTGCAGTCGGCGCAGGCGGTGGCGGATTCGATCGTCGCCGCCGGCGGCGTGGCGATGGCGGTGACCATGGACGTGACCAGCGAGGAAGAGGTCAACGCCGCGGTGGCCAGGGTGGTCGAGGCCTATGGCGGGGTCGACGTGCTGGTCAGCAACGCCGGCGTGCAGATCGTGCACCCGGTGGAGGAGTTCCCCTTCGCCGAATGGAAGAAGATGCTGGCCATCCACCTGGACGGCGCGTTCCTGACCACCAAGGCCTGCGTGGCCCACATGAAGGCGGCGGGTCGCGGCGGCAGCATCATCTACATGGGCTCGGTGCACTCGAAGGAGGCGTCGCTGCTCAAGTCGGCCTACATCACGGCCAAGCACGGGCTCATCGGGCTGTGCAAGGCGGTGGCCAAGGAAGGCGGCCCGCACGGCATCCGCGCCAACGTGATCTGCCCGGGCTTCGTGCGCACGCCGCTGGTCGACAAGCAGATTCCCGAGCAGGCCAAGGAGCTGGGAATCAGCGAGGCCGACGTCATCTCCAAGGTCATGCTGAAGGAGACCGTCGACGGCGAGTTCACCACCGTGCAGGACGTGGCCGAAGTGGCGTTGCTGTTCGCCGGATTCGAGAGCAATGCGCTGACCGGCCAGTCGCTGGTGGTCAGCCACGGCTGGTTCATGCAGTGAAGGCCGGCGGGGCCGGGCCGCGGGCGGCCCGCCTCCCGCAGCCGCCCGGCCTCAGGCCTGGCGGCGCATGCGCCCGGCGGCGGACAGGCTGAGTCCCGTCAGCAGTCCCAGCCCGACGAAGCCGATTCCCGACAGCAACGGCAGCGGCAGCCCGAACAGGTACGGAATGTCGCTGCACAGCCCGTCGGCGCGCAGCAGCCAGGGCGCCAGCGCGGTGACGCCCCAGTGGTTGATGCGCAGCGCCAGCGGGTCCAGCCCGCAGGTCTGTTCCGGATGGAACACCAGCCAGACATGCTTGGCGGCGAAGATCAGCCCGATCAGCGCCGCCAGCAGCGCCAGCCACAGCGCCAGGCGCGTCAGTCCGCGCAGCCCCAGCTTGAAGCCCAGCGCGGCCAGCAGCGAGAACACCAGCAAGCCGAGATAGGCCATGCGCTGCAGCACGCACAGCGCACACGGCAGGGCACCCTGCGTCTGCTGCAACCACAGCGCGCCGCCCAGAATGCCCACGCAGGCGAGCGCGATCAGCAGGTTGAGGGTGGCGAACCAGGGCGAGGCGGAGGCGGTGCGTGACATGGGCGTGCGTGGGAGGAGGATTGGGGGCAGGGGCGGCCGCCGCGGTCGGTTTCGGCCCCATCCGGCAAGCATAGCGGCAGCGCCGCCCGCGAGTAGCCGCACCATGCGGCGCGCCTCGCGACGCCCCTCCCCTAGAATACCCGGTTCGGGGCGTAGCGCAGCCTGGTAGCGCATCTGCTTTGGGAGCAGAGGGTCGCAGGTTCGAATCCTGTCGCCCCGACCAGATTTATCAACGATTTACGGGAGCCGGCCATGGGCCGGCTTTTTCGTGGGCGGGGTTTGTTGCCAATTTGTTGCCAATTGGCGGGCCTTGGCGCCCCTGGCGTTGCGGGTGGGCAACAGCGACAGGCACTGAATGGCAGGTAGTGGGCCATGTGGCCGATCCGGCAGCGATGGCGGCTCAAGCCCAGTCGCTGCCGGGCGCCTTCAAGGGCGCATCGGCGGCACCGTCTGCGGTGGGTGCGAGGTCTGATCCGGCTTCGGCCATCTGACGCCGCCTCTCCTCGCGCATTTCCTCGTTCTCGCTGGCAAGACGTGCGGTGAGCATGGCCAAGGCGCTGGGCATCTTGTCGGTGATGAAGCGCCCGATCGCGGCAATCACCTGTTCCAGGCCCCAGGGGCGGATGCTCGGTTTCGTGGGCTGCGCCACATGGTCGCCGTCGAATTCCAGCACCATGCCGAAGTTCACCTCAACATCGCGCGGCCTCGGCGCTTCGATCAACGCATCGGTACGCGTCTCGACCGCGTACACATAGCGCTGGTCCATGTGGATCACGCGGCCCTGTTCGGACCCGTGCTCGCCGGCTGCGCGGGACTGCAAGCGCCAACCGAGCTGAGGGTAGGGCGCGAGGATCGAGCGAAGGCGCTGTGCCTGGCTTTCGACTGCGGCTCGTTCCAGCTCGGCCTTGCGTGCGCGATCCTTCTCGCGCAGCAGCGCACGATTCACGCGCTCGGCAAAGTGCGCCACCTCTTCGACCGGATGGAACGACTGCACGGCGGTCGTTGGCCTGCTACCAAGCAAGCCTTTCTCGGTGCCAGTGACCACCGTCACCTCGACAGGCGTGGGCATCGCCGCATCGATCTGCGCGCGCTGCTTGTCCAGGCGCGCTGAGTAGTCCTTGATGCGCTCCTCGAGCTTGCTCACGCGGGCAGCATCGACGCTGGCTTGGGCCTGCACCTTGACGAGGTCCGCGTGAGCCTTGTTCAACCGGGACTCGGTGGTGCTGGCCTTTGCTTGCAGTTCCGCGAGGTCGACGGTCACGGCCGCAACTTGTCGCTGCTTGGCCGCAAGCTCCTTCGGCAGATCGGCATGCAACTGCCTGACGCTGCGATGAACGGTCTTGCTACGGTCGTCACCGCGTTGGATGCGCTGGATCACGGGAATACCGCGTTGAATGCCCATCGTTGCGAAAGCCTGGCCAGCGAGTTCCTGAATGTGGACGCCTTGGCGCTTGTGAACCCGTTGGAGCACGGCACGACCATCGGCGCCGACACCCTCCAGGACAAAGTGATAATGCGGGGCGGACTCGTCACCGTGATAGACCAGCGACACCAGCTTGGCGCCATGACCGAAGGATCGCACGATGTCCTCGACCAGGGCGAACGCACGAGCGTGCGCTTGCTCAAGGTTCTTCAGCACGATCGACTGCGCGGCCCGCGAGAACGTGATGATGCCTTCGACCAGCACGGCTTGCTTGCGCTGCACCTTCTGCCGGGTCCGCTTCCGGTAACGCTCGGCGCTGGCTTGTGCCGCCGCCTTGAAGTCGCCGGCCTCCGGGCCGAACAGGACCTTGTTGAGATGCGCGCGCTCCGGATCGACGTAGTTCGGCGGCGGGCCTTGCCGCAGGTTGTGGCGAGCGACGAACGCCAGGCGGGTCATCGGCACGCCGCCCAGGCGCACCGAGACCCGAGGCAGCAGTTCTTCGGCATGTTCATGGTCCAGCATGGTCTCACCTCCAATGAGCCGCACACGGTCTCGTTGTAGAGGCGATCGCATTAAGCGGGAATAGCCAAGGTGCGATGATCGAAGCGTTCAGCGCGCCAGGCGACATCAGGCCAGCCAGCGGGGTTGGGATGGTTTCGAAAGGAAGGGGCACCCTTCCTTCGCCTACAGCACCGAAGGTGCTAGTAGGTTGAGGACCCACTCGCCGGCATGCAGCCTTTGCCTGGCGGGGGGGGAAGCTGCGAGACACGCAGCGCATGTCCGCGGACGACAACGCCACTGGCAGCGGCATGTGCCGGTGCAGGGGCCGAGCGAATACCTACCAGTCGCCGCCGGCATTCCGCGACAGCACGTGCCCGCGCAACGGCGGACACCACCGCAGCAACTTCAAGCGCCACACATCCCCGCAAGCCGCTATCGCGGCATGCGGGGCAAAAGCTCTGCCAGGGGGCAACGGTGCCCCACCACCTTGCGGCAAGGTCCGCGGTCTTTTGCGGGCGCGGCGTCGGAACACCTCTCGGCGGGGGAGGCCAAGCAGCAGGGAATCCGCATGACGGGCCTTGGGTAGTTTGCTTCTAGGCGCCGCGCCGGCAACTGTTCCTGCCAGCGATTCGAAATGACCATGAACAATGGCCCACTTCTTGGAGTGGGTAGGCTGACCTGAGCCGCCTTCCGCCAACCGCGAGCTGCCGGCGCCAGCCGCGCTCAGACAATTCGCGCTGAAGACGGCCCGCACAGCGAGATGCTGCGCGTGCGGTCTGCTCCATGGCGCGCTTACGTAATGTTACCGTTGACCTCTACCTTTCTGTGGCTAACGTCATCCCAGGGTGGCAAACTGGCGTCGTATCAATGGTCAGAACTCGGCCAAAGCAGGCGCTAATCACGCCGAGCGGCAGTGACGGCAATGAATCTGAACCGGCCTGTGGAGGGAGTGAGCCGTTGGATTCGTACGAGCTCAAAGCCGCCAGTCAATAGTCAACTCAAAGGCGGCCGCAGCCTGACTATGCAGTATCATCAAAATTGCTGGTTAACGCCAGCCATTAACTGCTAGCTACTGATGGGGGTGGGCACGTGAACGAGGCTATCAAGTCGGCAATAGAGAAGGGTGAGCTAATTCTCCTCCTCGGGGCGGGTGCTTCTAAAGGTGGAACGACCTCAACCGGAGACGATGTTCTCGATGGCGACTCGCTGGCCAAGGAGTTGTCCAAGGAAGCTAGCATACCATACTCGAATGAGCCACTTGACGAGGTCTATGCCGCGGTTCGCGCTCAACTTGAGTCCAGATTAGATCCGGTTCTCGAGAGGCTATTCCGCCACATCAAGCCTTCGGTCGAGTACCGCACACTCGGAAAATATGCTTGGCGGCGCATCTATACACTCAATATTGACGACGGGATCGAACGGGCATTTCGCGATTCAGAGCAAAATATTTGCATCAGGCTGTCTGCGGATGCGATTGAAGAGAGGGATGTGTTTTTCAATCGTCTCGATTTGATAAAGCTAAACGGATCTGTTGATCGGCTCAAGGAGGGCGTAATTTTCTCGAGTGCCGATTATGCCAGAGCTGCCAATCGCTCACTTCCTTGGTACGAGCAATGCGCTTCTGATTTCTTGCGCATGCCATTCTTATTCATTGGCACGAAACTAAATGAACCGCTTTTGAAGTTCCATATTGAGCGTTACAAGGACATTAACGGGAAGACGCCCGGGAAGAGCTACGTCATCACACCTTCCGCGACTCCGATTCAACAGGCTTCCTTGCTTCAGTTCAATATTGTTCACATTCCAGGAACGCTGTCGACCTTCACGGCCTGGCTACAAGCAACCTTCCCCACCGGGCTTACACCAAGCCAACTTGCGACTGCGAGTCTCCCGCAATACACAGGATTCTTGGCGGCAAGTGATCGTCGCGCATACGCCTCGCTTCTGGAAGACGTAAGCCAAATAACGCCCGATATGGTGTCGCAGCCTGAGACGGAAGGAGCAATTCGCAACTTCTACAAAGGGTTCCAGCCTACGTGGGGTGACATTGTTGAAGGCATTCCCGCGGAACTCGACATTTTGGCTGAAAGCCTTAAATTAATTCAGGAAACTCTGAAACAAAGCACTGTCATCCCATTTATCGGCCCCGCCGGCTCGGGCAAGACGACGCTATTGATGCAGACGTGTTACGCGTTATGCCGATCGAAGGGCATGTACGTATATTTCATTCAGAAGCCAAAGAAGGACCTCAAGAAAACTCTTGAAGCTCTAGAACAGTCATCGCACGAGGCGACGCGGGTTGTCGTTGCCATCGACAACGTAGACATTGTTGCCGATCAACTAGCCGAATTGCTGTCAGGAGGGCGGTTGTCAAAGACGACAATACTCTGCGCCGAGCGTGAAAGTAGTTGGAAGAAGCGAACAATACATAAACTTGGGCAGTTCGCATCTTATGAAATCCCTGTTAACGAATTTTCGCAGCGAGATGCCAAGAAAATTCTTGGCAAGCTTGAAGCATACGGCTCTTGGACAGTGCTCGGACAAATGTCTGAAAAAGAGCGTGTTCATGCACTTGTAGATCGAGCTCAGAAGCAACTTCTGATTGCACTCTTGGAAGCAACATACGGACGTGGATTTGGCGATATCATTGAGAGTGACTATGGGACGTTAACATCGGATGAAGAACGAATGTTCTTTCTCACTGTTGGAATCGTTACAGAACATCACTTTGGCGCACCGATAGGTTTGGTTGATCGCGCACTGAATGTTCTAGGAATATTGTCGAAGTCGACTGTTCTAAGTGAAGCCTTGGCTGGAATTGTAGTGACTCGAGGCGATTCGCTAACTGCACGGCATCCTGTTTACGTAAGATACTTGCTTGAGCATGTCGTTGATCCTAACATGACAGGTGAAGCCGTCAGAGGTTTGCTGCAAGCCTTTTCGCATTATAAGGCTCCTGTGATGAAGCACCTCAATAAGGTTGAGGCGACAATTTATAAAAGGCTTATAAATCACAAGTTCCTGTGGGAGATATTAAAGGGCAGGGAAACGCTCATCCTTTCTCTTTACAAGGGGCTCGAAAAATCATTCGAGCTGGATGGTTTGTTCTGGCTTCAGTATGGATTGGCCCTACGCGACATGCATGATGACGGTGAAGCATTAGAAAAGCTTCGGACGGCCTTCAGCGCATATCCCATGCCTCACACTCAGCATGCGCTTGGTCAACAGCTACTGATCCTTGGAAGCAAAGCTCCCGACAAGAGGACGGCAATAGCCTATGCTGAGGAGGCGCGTGGCCTCCTTGAACCGCTTGATGAAATCATCGACAGCGACGATACGTATCCGCTCGTCACGCTCGCAGAAGGACATACCAAGCTTATAAGGAATATTGAGGGGGTTGAGGCGGCTCAAAGCGTTGCCAAATCTTATATTTCTGTACTAAAAGCGAAATACGAATCACAGCCGACGAATACTCGGCTACGCGACTGCCATGCACGGATTTTCAAATTTGCAGCCACCGGCACTTGGGTCGAATAGTGCGCTTTTTCGTTACTGAGGTCAGCTTAGGGGTGGATGGGGTTGAAACGGCTCCTTTCCTTGTGACGCTGCTTAGGCGCGGAACCGGCCCTACGACGTTGCAGACGTGAGCGTTCGCAAAGGCCGAGGTGCTGTCGCCGAAGAGACGTGCGGGCCGGCAAGTCAACCTGCCGCAATTAGCGTGATGGACTGCGGAGACTTGCGGGCCTCGCAGCGCCCCACCGGGGATAGTGCAGGGTCGCGGTGCGCGGCCTTGCTGCAATGCCGATCGGCACGACGTTGCTGGGTGTGTCGCGCAAGGTCGCATCGAGTACGTCACCGAGTACCCGCCACGCTTCCCGGCGCTCCGGCAGTAGTTCCTGCCGTTGATAGGTCCGTACGACCTTGCGGTGCTCCTTGTGGTTCAGGCAGCGCTCGATCACCTCGGACATCACGCCGTTCTCGCCCATGATCGTCGCGCCGGTGCGCCGCAGGTCGTGTGCCGTCCAGCGGCCACCGTCGAGCGTGAGTGTGCCTTTGGCTTGCGTGCGGTGCTTCTTGTCCAGTGGGCTTTGACGATCGGTGAACTGCTTGGTCAGTGCCTGCTTGCCGATCGGGGCATCGATCTCTGGTTGTGGGGCCTCCTTGTCCAGTGCGCGTTTGCGCGCGGAGGGCATGACCCAGGATGACCAGCCGGTGTGCCTCTTGAGTTCACGAAACTGCCGCAGCGCGAAGTCGGACAGGAACACGGTGTGCGGCTGGCCGTTCTTGGTTTCGGGCAGGTACCAGACGCCGGCATCGAGATCGACGTCCTTCCATGCCGCCCGGCTGAGCTCACCGATGCGCACCAGGGTCGACAGCAGGATCCAGATCGCAAGTTCGGCGTGGCGTTCCAGGTTGGCCTGCGGCAATTGATCGCGCAGCGCCCGGATCTCGTCGAGGCTGAGCACGCGGTCGCGTTCCTTGATGTTGCCGCCGACCTGTTTCTTCACGATCCAGGTGAGTGGCGAGCGGTCGACCCAGTCGCGGGCTTCGCACCAGCGGTAGAACTGCTTGAGCGCGACCAGGCAATGGTTGGCCTGCACGCGCGCGCCGCGTGCCACGATGCCGTCGAGGCACGCGAGCAGATCGCCGCGCCCGATGCTGCGCAGTTCGCGATGCCCGAGGACGTTGATGACGTCCTTGCGCAGCATGCGCATGGCCTCGATGCCGCCGTCCTTGCGGTTGGCCAACTGCAGCTTGTGCCACATCGCGGCGGCGTCGGCCAGGGTGCGGCGCGAGGCAATCTCCTGCTTGCGGCGGCGCTCCTCGGCCTCGGCGGCTTCACGGGCCTTGCGTTGTTCCTCGATCGGATCGAGGCCGTTGCCGATGACTCTGCGCAGTTGGTCGGCGTCCTGGCGGGCTTCCACGAGGGATTTCAGCTTCGCATCGCCGAGGTCGACGATGCGGCGTTTGCCGCCGACCGTGTAGCGCAGGCGCCAGGTCTTGGTGCCGGCAGGGCGCACGTGCAGGAACAGGCCACCGCCGTCGTTCAGCCAGCGGTCCGCGCCGTCGGCGCGCGCGTTTTCGATTTCCTTGACGGTCAGTCCGACCCGACGTCCTGCCATGGCAACAGCCCTCCTGCTGTTGCCATTCTGTTGCCAATCGGCGCTAGCTGCAAACGAATTTCGGCACCGCAGCAAAAATGCATTCTTGTTAAGAATCAACAACTTGCATTTTTGCAGGGCCCGTCAAATCGAGCGTTTTTGACCCCCAAAGGCAGTTTGGGAGCAGAGGGTCGGAGGTTCGAATCCTCTCGCCCCGACCAATTCGATCAAGGACTTGCGGGAGCCGGCCGGGGGCCGGCTTTTTCGTGGGCGAAGCGATGACCCGGGAATCGCACGAAGCCCATGAGATCCCGATCGCGACGTGCAGGCGCTTCTTCGCCGAATGGCTGGTGGCGAGTGCGGGGGCCCGGCCCCCAGCCTGGAGCAGGCCTTCGGCGAGCTTCGCCGCGAGGATTTCCTCGGACCAGGGTCTACGGGCCCGAACGAAAGCAACGTGCCGGCTCCCGCCGAGGTGCCGCGCCCGCCGCAGCCGTACGAGGACATGCTGGGAGGTACGCGGTGACGGCCTTGACCACGACCCCCGGGCCGGCGCTCGATCTCGAGGCGCTGGCAGGCGATCAGGGCGTGGCGGGAAGGGGCCCCGTATCCGCTGCGCGGGCGGATCGGCCCGGCGCCGCTGCGCGCTGCACTGCCCACAGCCGGGCGTAGCGGCTTCGCGGGTCGGCCAGCAGTTGCTGGTGGGTTCCGCTTTCCACGACGCGTCCGTGGTCGAGTACCACGATGCGATCCATGTCCTGCAGGGTCGACAGGCGGTGGGCGATGGCCAGCACGGTCTTGCCCGCGAGCAGTTCGCGCAGCCCGTCCTGGATCAGCGCCTCGGTCCGGCTGTCCAGGCTGCTGGTGGCTTCGTCCAGCACCAGGATCGGCGCGTCCTTGAGCAGCGCGCGGGCGATTCCGATGCGCTGGCGCTGGCCGCCCGACAGCTTGATGCCCCGTTCGCCGACCAGGGTCGCGTAGCCGGCCGGAAGCCTCGAGATGAAGCCGTGCGCATGCGCGCGCCGTGCCGCCTGCTCGACGCCGCGGTCGCTGGCATCGGGGAGGCCGTAGGCGATGTTGGCGCGCAGATCGCGGTGGAACAGGCTGATGTCCTGCGGGATCACCGCGATGGCCTTGCGCAGCGAATCGGCGTCGACCGCGGCGATGTCCTGCGCGGCGACCAGGATGCGGCCCGCGTCCGGAGGGAACTGCTTGAGCAGCAGGTGGACCAGCGTGGTCTTGCCGGCGCCGGTCTCGCCGACGATGCCGACTTTCTCGCCGGCGGCGATGCGCAGGTTCAGCCCCTCGAACACGCGGCGGCCGTCGTCGTGGGCGAAGGCGATGTCGCGGAACTCGACGGTCGGTGCTGCCGCTCGCAGTGCGACCCCGCCGTATTCGCCGCGGTCGGCGCCGAGCACGCCGAGCGCGCTTTGCAGGCTGCCCATCTTGTGCGCCAGGTTCTGGTATTCCTGGATCAGCAGGAACAGGTTCATGCTCAGGCTGAACATCAGGCCGAACACCTGCACGATGGAGCCGATGCCCATCTGCCCGATCGCGCGCAGGTGGAGCACGGTGCCGAGCATCGCCGCCAGGAACAGCAGGCCGAGCAGGTCGTTGACCATGCCGACCCGGAAATCCAGTTTCAGCGCGCGCACCTCCCTGGCCATCAGGTCCTGCTCGATGCCGCGCGCCAGGCGGGCGCATTCGGCGTGGCGCGCGGCGTACAGCTTGACCGCCGCCGCATTGCCGAGGATGTCGGAGAACTCGCCGGTGGCGCGGTGCTTCGCATCGGCCTGCTCACCGACCAGGCGGATGATCGCGGTTCCCATGCGCAGGTTGATCGCCACGCTGAGCGCGACCCAGACCAGCACGACCAGCCCGAGGCGCCAGTCGACGAGCGCGATGCTGAGCGCGCTGGCCAGCATCGCCAGCAACAGGTGGGTCATGCCGCCGCCGATCTGGTTCCACAGGTCGTCGTAGCCGTCGGCCAGGCCCTTGACCTTGCTGACCAGTGCGCCGACCGGGGCGTTCTGGAAGTAGCGATGCCGGTAGGACAGGATGCGCGCGACGGCGTCGACCACGATGCTGCGGCGTACGAAGGGCTCGCTGTGCCACGAGGCCACGGTCGACAGGCGCCACGCCAGACCGGTGCTGACATCGATGCCCAGCCACAGCGCGATCGGCCACGCCAGCGCGGCGGGATGCACGGTCTGGCTGGCCGCGAGCGTGTCGACGATCAGCCGGATCGCGTAGTAGCAGACGGGGACGTACAGCGCGCCCCAGACCGGCGCGACCAGCATCAGCAGATAGTGGCGGCGCAGGCCCGCGGTGGATCGCCAGAGGAAGCCGAGCGGGGACGTGGTGAGCGGGGCGATGTCCTGCATGAGCGGGGCGGGAGCGTGGCGCGGGCCCGCGGGGCCGTGGGCCCGCAGCCAGACGAAACACTCTTAGAGCCTGCCCGGCCGGCGGAAGTTCCCCGCAGAGGGGCGGCCGCACCGCATGGCCCGCTCAGCGCGAGATCACGTAGATCAGCCGCGTCAGCGCGGTGTCCAGCACCCCGGCGGGGGTGGGGATGTAGAACACGGTGGAGAACAGCACCGCCAGCGCGACCGAGAACAGCACCGAGCCGGCCACGGCCGGCACGACGCGCCGCAGCCCGAGCAGCAGCAGCGAGACCGCCAGCGCCAGCGAGGTGGCGACCAGGAAGCCCCACAGGCTCAGCAGTTCCGGGTACGCCAGCCAGAGCACGACGAACACCAGCAGGCGCAGCCGCGCGGCGCGCGGCAGCTCGAGCAGGCGGGCCAGGTCGGGCGGCAGTTCGCGCCTGCGCGACGGCGCGGCCAGCTCCAGCCCGGCCAGCGCCGCCATGCCGGCCATCACCGCCACGATGAGCGCGGCGGGATAGTCGCGCACGAGTCCGCGCAGGTGCAGCGACTGCACGCCGAGCACTGCCGCGAAGGCGAGGAACAACAGGAACGAAATCAGGCGGAAGCCGCGCATGTCAAGGGTCCGGGCAGATCATCCAGGCGCGCCTGCGGCGCATCACGAAGTCGACGGCTGCGCCACGCCGGAGGCACGCCGTCGCAGGTTCCTGAACACCCGCAGCCCCAGCATCGCCAGCGAGGCCAGCAGGAAGGCGTCGGCGATCGGCCGCTGCAGCACCGCGTGCGCCGAGTGGTAGGAACTGGTCAGCACGGCCAGTTGCTGCTCGAACATCGGCCCCAGGATCACCGCCATGACCACCGGCAGGATGGACAGGCGCAGCGCCTGCAGCCACAGCGCGAAGGCCGCCGCACCGAACATCACCACGACATCGAACAGGTTGTTGTTGATCGCATAGGCGCCGAGGATGGAGAACACGGCGACGAAGGTCGCCAGCACACCCTTCGGGACCTTCAGGACCTTGGCGAAGTGGTGCGCGCCGAACAGCCCGAACAGCAGCATGAACACGTTCACCGCCAGGAAACCCCAGAAGAAGGTGTAGACCAGCCGCGGATTGCTGACGAACAGCATCGGACCCGGCTGCAGCCCGTGCAGGGTCAGCGATCCGATGAACAGCGCCGCCGCGCCGCTGCCGGGAATTCCCAGCGAGATCAGCGGAATCAGCGTGCCGCCGACGTTGGCGCTGATCGATGCCTCGGAGGCGATGAGACCGGCCACCGAGCCCTTGCCGAAGCGCGCGTCGCGCCGGTTGAAGCGCCGCTCGATGCTGTGCGCGATGAACGGGGTCTCCACCGGCCCGAGCCCGGGCAGGATGCCCAGCAGCACCCCGACCACCGAGGAACGCAGATAGGTCGCGATGCGTTGCGACACCGACTGCAGCAGTTCGCGGTACGGGCGCTCGCCGCCGTATCGCACCAGGCTCTGCTGCTCGGCGAACAGGCTGTCGCGCGCCAGCAGCACGGCCTGGGTCATGCAGAAGAAGCCGATCAGCACCGCCACCAGGTTGAAGCCCGACATCAGGTCGGTGATGCCGAAGGTGAATCGCGGCGAACCGCTGACCGGGTCGAGCCCGATGGTCACCAGCAGCAGCCCCAGGCAGGCGCTCAGCAGGTTGCTCAGCAGCGAGGACTCCAGCATCACCACCACCACCGTGAAGCTGAACAGCATCAACGCGCAGTACTCGGGCGACCCGAAGCGCAGCGCCAGGGCCGACAGCGCCGGGGTCAGGAACAGCAGCGCGAAGCCCGAGATCAGCCCGCCGATCCCCGAACTCAGCGCCGCCAGGCCCAGCGCGAAGGGCGCGCGTCCCTCCAGCGCCAGCGCGTGCCCCTCCCAGCCGGTGACGATGGAGGCCGGGGTGCCGGGCACGTTGATCAGGATGGCCGAGATGCTCCCGCCGAAGATCCCTCCGGCATAGATCCCGCCGAGCATGATCATTCCATGCTCGGGGGTCATCAGGAAGGTGACCGGCACGAACAGCGCGATGGCCAGGGTCGCGGTCAGGCCGGGGATGGCGCCGAACACGATCCCGATCAGCACGCCGCCGATCTCGACACTCAGGCTGAGCGGCGACAGGGCCTGCGCCAACCCGCCGAACATGGGGCTCATGAGACTCTCCGTGCAAAGGCGGCTTGGCGGCTTGGCGGCTCGGTGACAGGCCCGGCACAGGCTCAGTGGCCGGCCTTCGTGAAGTACTCCTCGACCTCCCGGTACGAGGCCTGGTAGCGCCGGGCCTCCTGCGCCGCCGTCAGCGGGATCAGGTCGATGCCCACCTTGGCGAAGGCGGCCCGGGTCTGCGGCTGCGCCAGGGTGCGCGCGATCAGCGAGGCCAGGTAGTCGCGGATGTTCGCCGGCACGCGCGAGCTCACGGCGACCAGGCGGTCGGCGCCCCAGGTGCCGGAGGCCATGCGGATTCCCAGGTCCTTCATGGTCGGAACCTTCGGCAATTGCGCCAGCGGCGTGTTGTCGGCCACCGCCAGCGGCTTCATGCGCCCGGCCTGGATGTACTGGGAGACTTCGTCGTAGTAGTTGGTGGTGAGGTCGATGTTGCCGCCCAGCAGCGCCACCGCCGAGGGCTTGCCGCCCTGGAACGGCACGATGGTGAACTTCGCGCCGGTCTGCTTCTCCAGGATGCGCGTGGCGATGTCGAAGGCGCCGTTCGGGATCACGCCCACCTTCAGCTCGCCCGGGTGCGCCTTGGCGTAGGCGATGATCTGGCGCAGGTCCATCGCGCCGATCTTCGAATGCGGGTTGGACAGCCACAGCGTCGGCGCGAAGGTGATGCCGGCGATCGGCACCAGGTCCGAGACCTTGAAGGGAGCGCCCTTGTGCACCACGCCGATGGCCATCGTCGGGTTGGCCAGCACGTCCACCGTGTAGCCGTCCGGCGCCGCCTGCCGCGCGACGAAGGTGTTGCCGATGATCGCCCCGCCGCCCGGACGGTCCTCGACGCGGAACTGGTAGCCGGTCACGCGCTGCATCTGCGCCGCCAGCGTGCGCGCCGTCACGTCGATGCCGCCGCCCGGGGGGTAGGGGACGACGAAGGTGATGGGGCGATCGGGAAAGCCCGCCGGCCTGGCCACCGCCGCGTGCGCGGTCGTGCCCGCCAGCGCCAGCGCGCTCCAGCAACCCAGCGCGATCACAGTCCTGCGGTTCATCGAGGTCTCCTTGTCCGTGGTTCTTGATGCGATGCCTGTCCCGGCGCGTGCCGTGGCAGCGCGCTCGCGGTGCCACGGCACCTTAGTGGGCGCAGGCCCCATGCAACGTGTGGTGATTACGTATGGCTGTTTCGCGCGGCGTTCGCGGCGACCGCGGCACCGATTCTCCCCACGCATCGTGGGCCCGGCGGAACTTGCGGGCCTGCCGAGCCTCTGACAGGCGTGGGGCCCGAGGCGCCCGGCCGATGGGGCCGAGCGCAGGCGGGCGCGGGAGTGCCTGTGGATGGACGAGCAGCAGCAGGTCCGGTCGCGTGCGTCGCAGTGCTTTGCCGTGCGGGTCAGCGGAAGCGCGCTGCGCGAGGCAGGTCCGCCCGGGCTGGACGACACCGATCGCGCGCTGATCTGGCGCGTGGAGCAGCTCGAGGGCGAGGAGTCGCTGGACCAGCTGTTCGAGTACCGGCTGCGCCTGAAGCGCGCGCGCGAGTTCGACCCGCAGGGGCTGTGGGACGGCAGCACGATGACCGGGCGCGAGCTCACCGTGCACATCGAGCTGCCCGACGGCGCGCGCCAGGAGCGCGCGGGGCCGCGGGCGTGGGGCTGGGGCCAGGGCTGGCGCCCGCTGTGCGGGCTGGTCACGCGGGTCGAGCACGTGGGCTGGGACGAGCGCGACGACGAGTTCGAGCTGTGGCTGCACCCGTGGCTGTTCCTGGCCACGACGCGCACGCGCCGGCGCATCCACCAGGACCTGGACGTGCGCGACCTGCTGCGGCGCCTGCTGGACGAGTACGCCTACCCGGTCGAGTGGAGGCTGCAGCAGCGCTACCCGGTGCGCGACTACCAGGTGCAGTACGACGAGACGGACCTGGACTTCCTGCAGCGCATCGCGCAGGAGTGGGGCATCCACTACCACTTCGAGCACGAGGTGGGGCGCTGCGTGCTGGTGCTGGGCGACAGCCACGGCGCCTTCGGGCCGGGCGGCTCGCCGCTGTACGAGCAGCTGCGCTGCGTGGACGGCGAGCAGGGGGGTGCCGCCGAGGAGGCGTCGGCCCCGTACCCGCGCAACCCGGAGTGCATCGAGCAGATGAGCTGGCACGAGCGGCTGGTGGCCGGCACCTGGGAAGGAGCGGACTACGACTACCTGCAACCACGGGCGCCCATCGAGGCGCGCGCCAGCGACCCGCTGCCCACCGCGCAGGGCGCGCTGGGCGGGCGGCGCTGGCGCGGCCACGCGGGGCTGGACGTGGCGCAGCCGCAGGCCGGTCACGAGCCGCGGCGCCCCGGGGAGCCCGACGCGCACCAGCAGGCGCAGGATCTGGCGCAGCTGCGCCTGCAGGCGCAGCGCCAGCTGTTCGAGCGCGCCAGCGGGCGCGGCGCGCTGCGCGGGGTGCAGGCCGGGCAGCGCCTGCGCACCCACGGGCACTGGCTGCCGCGCTGCAACGACCGCTTCATCGTGCTGGGCACGCGGCTGAGCCTGCGCCGGCCCGGGGGCTGGCAGCCGCACCCCTGGGAGTGGGCCGAGGCGTGGGTGGCGCCGCGCTGGCGCGTGCATGCGCGCTTCACGCTGCAGCCCGCGCGCAACCGGGTGCGCCCGCTGCAGTGGCAGCCCAAGCCCGAGGCGGCGGGGCTGCAGCTGGCGGTGGTGATGGGGCGCACGCCGATCCCCGGGCGCGACCTGAGCGAGCCGTGCCTGGACGCGCTGGGGCGCATCCGCGTGCGCCTGGCCTGGGACGACGCGGGCCCGCACGACGAAGGTGCCAGCTGCTGGGTGCGCGTGTGCGCCCCCGCGGCGGGGCAGTACGCCGGCGAGGCCTGGTGGCCGCGCGCCGGGCAGGAGGTGCTGGTGGCCTTCATCGACGGCGACCACGACGCGCCGGTGTGCGTGGGCTCGCTGCACGGCGCGTCCAACCCGCCGCCGTGGGAACTGCCGGCCAACGCCGCGCTCAGCGGCGTGCGCACGCGCGAATGGGGCGCGCTGGGAGGCAACGCCGAGGTGGGGCGGAGCAACCAGCTGGTGCTGGACGACACGCCGGGCCAGTTGCAGGCGCATGTGGGCAGCGAGCAGGCGCGCAGCCAGCTCAGCCTGGGCGTGCTCAATGAGCTGTGTGGGCGCCAGGGGCGCGGGCATGTGCGGGTGGGGCGCCCGCGCGGCGAGGGCTTCGAGCTGCGCAGCGACGCGCAGGGCGTGCTGCGCGCCGGGCGCGGGCTGCTGCTGAGCACGCACGCCCGGCCGGGCGGAGCCGGCGCGCTGCTGGACCTGCACGAGCCGCTGCGCCTGCTGCGCGCGGCGCAGGCCGCCTGGGTGCACAGCCTGGAGCAGCGCTGGGACATCGACCTCGCCGATCCGCGCTGGCACCTGGACGAGCAGCAACTGCGCGAGCGCCTGCGGCGCCATGTGCGCGAGGTCGAGCAATGGGACGAGCGGGCGCGGCGCCAGCTCGAGGCCATGCGCCGGCAGGAGGGCGCGCCCGCGCAGGCCGGGGACGCCCAGCGGGGCGAGCACGCCGAGGAGCACGCCGAGGAGCACGCCGAGGAGCACGCCGAGGAGCACGCCGGCGACGCGCAGTTGCTGCTGGGCGCGGCCGGGCCGCTGCTGGCCGACAGCGGCGGCGACATGCACGTGGCCGCCGGCGAGGCGCTGGCGCTGCAAGCGGCCGGCGACGTGCAGCTGGAGTCCTCCGGCAGCCTGCTGCTGGGGGCGCGGCGCGGGCTGCGCGCGCTGGCGCGGCGCGCCGGCATGTTCCTGGTGGCGCGCGCCGGGCTGGTGCAGCTGCAGGCGCCGCGCGGCCGCATCCATCTGCACGGGCAGCAGCTCAGCGTGGTGTCGAGCGAGGACTGGATCGAGATCGGCGCGCGCGAGCGCCTGGAGCTCGAGTTCGGCGCCACCCGCCTGAGCCTGAGCCGCGAGGGCATCCGCATCGACACCCCCGGGGACTTCGTCGTGCAGGCGCCGCAGCACGGTTTCAAGGGCCCGACGACGCTGCGCCGCATGCTGGTGCTGGCCGCGGCGAGTGTTGCCGAGCAGGCCGCCGACCCGCCCGCCGAGCCGGTCGTCAGCGAGACGCCCCGGCGCATCGTCCCCATCGTGTTCCTGCCCGGCATCATGGGCTCGAACCTGCGCCTGAGCCGCCAGCACACCGGCAAGCTCGAACGCAGCGACAACCGCGCGTGGCGCCCGGACGACCTCGGGCTGGGCACGGTGCTGGGCCTGGGCGCCTTCGGCAGCTTCATCAAGAAGGCCACTGCGCGCGAGCGCCAGCTCAACTTCGACCCCGAGCACACCGAGCTCGACCGCTACCCCGGTACCGAGGACCCGCAGCACTTCGACGCCCAGGCCTTCGACGACCAGCGCCACGACAACGTCTGCGGCCTCACCGAGGTGGATCCGCTGCTGCTGCGCCTGCCGCTGCTGCATCGGCGTGCGCCCTTCGAGCTGGCCTGGCCGGCGCCGCAGCGCGAGCTCAGCGGCGCGCGCAAGGCGCGGCTGCGCGGCTGGAGCGAAGTGCACTGGGACAGCTACGGCACGCTGCTGGGCGAGATCGAGGAGCGCATGAACACCATGCGTTTCGTAGCCGAGTCCGTGCCGCCGGGGCCACCCGGGCCGCCACGCGCGGACCGCAGCTGGCTGCCCTTCTCGTCGTGGCGGGGCTCCTTCAGCCGTGCCGGGCTGCGCGACCTCGGCCCGGTGGGGGTGGACCCCGGCCGCTGGGGCCGCGCGCGCGGAGCCGCCGCCCGGCCGCTGCTCGAATCCGAGGTGTTCCGGCTGGGCGACACGCTGTACCCGGTGCATGCGGTGGGCTACAACTGGCTGCAGCCCAATGCGCAGAGCGCGCGCGGCGTGGCCGCCCGCATCCGCGAGCTGGTGCGCCACTACCGCGAGCTCGGAGCCCAGCAGGGCGCCGGCTGCCCGCATGTGCTGGTGATGACCCACAGCATGGGCGGGCTGGTGGCGCGCGCGCTGGCGCACCCCGAGCTCGGCGCGCTGGAGCCCGAGCTGCTCGGCGGAGTCAGTTTCAACGTGATGCCCACGCACGGCGCGGGCACCACGTACAAGCGCATGCGCGCCGGCATGACGGGCGAGGGCGGCTTTCTGTCCGGCTGGCTGACCCAACGCATCTTCGGCCGGACCGCGCGCGAGATGCTGCCGGTGGTGGCCAACGCCAGCGGCCCGCTGGAGTTGTACCCCGCCGGCCCCTACGGCGACGACTGGCTGCGCGCGCGCTGGACCGATGCGCAGGGCCGCCGCCACGAGCAGGTGCTCGACGTCAAGCGCGCGATCGAGGACCCGGGCTGCTGGTGGCGTGCGGTGAATCCGGAGTGGATCAATCCGGCGGACGGGCCTAGCAACAAG
>JAKAXL010000068.1 GCA_021816585.1 Pseudomonadota bacterium
GGGCTCCGACGGTGTGCGTGCGCTGCCCGGCCAGCGCGCGCGCCGCGCCATGCACGACATAGCCGAGCATGGCAGCGGCCTCGCGCACGCGCTGGCGGGTGTCGTCGCGCACCTGCGGAGAGCTCGACAGCGCGCGCGACGCCGTGGCCACCGACACGCGTGCCACGCGCGCCACGTCGCTGAGTTTGGGGGCCAGTCTGTTCATCGCACGCACACTGTACGGCAGCCGCGGAGCTGTTGCCTGGAAGCGATTCCATTCAAGGGCTTCGATCCCGCTCGAAGCCCGGACGAGAAGCCGCAGAAACCCCGGTTGCAATCGAGAGTAGTTAAGAAAATAGCCCAAAAACAAGCGGTTGAGCTGATGCTCCGCTTAGGAGCAAACCCTGCTTGACACCCTGGTGTGCCGGCCCTACGGTGTGGAAGCGCTTCCATGAGCCGGTGCGAAGCGAGGCTCCGCGGGGCTTGCGGGGGAGGGGTGCGGCGGCGGGCCGCGGGCACCGGGCCATGCGAGGCGGGACTTGTCCGAGGAGGCGACGATGCAGGGCTGGCCCGGATGGCGAAGGACTCCGCGATGAGCGCCCGCATGGCGGCGAGCGCGCGCTCGCGCGCCGGACGCGATGCGGCGGCGCGCCGCTGGCCGCGGCCATCCAGGCGACTGGGCTGGGCGCTGTGCTCCGTCGGCGCGGTGCTGCTGGCGTGGGTGGCGACGACCTGGGTCTGGCCGGTGGTCGATCCGGGGCGCTTTCCGTCGCCGCCGGACGTCTACCAGGCCGCACTCCAGCTTTCCAGCGGCCAGGGCTACGCGGGCGGCACGCTGTCGGCGCATGTCTGGCAGAGCAGCAAGCTGGTGCTCGTGGGGTTCGCGGTGGCCAGCGCGGTGGGAATTCCCCTCGGATTGCTGATGGGGTGGAGCCGCCGCGCCGAGGCGCTGCTCAACCCGACCTTCCTGCTGCTGCGGCCGATTCCCCCGCTGGCGTGGATTCCGCTGGCCATCCTCTGGTTCGGCCTGGGCGACTCGGCCAAGGTGTTCGTGATCTTCTTCGCGGCCTTCGTTCCCGCGGTGATCAACGCCTACACGGGGGTGCGGGGGATCGACCGCACGCTGGTGGCCGCGGCCAGGGTGCATGGCGCATCGACTCCGCGGCTGTTCGTCGCGGTGCTGGTGCCGGGGGCGCTGCCGAGCATCTTCACCGGCCTGCGCCTGGCGCTGCAGGCGTCGTGGACGACCCTGGTGGCGGCCGAGCTGGTGGGGGCGCTGCTCGGGCTCGGCCACGTGCTGGTGATCGCCTCGCTGGACATCTACCCGGGAATGATCCTCTACGCCATGGTCTGGGTGGGGATCATGGGCGGGCTGATGACCGCGGCGCTGGGCTGGATCGAACGCCGGGTGATGCCATGGCGCAGGTGAAGCCCGCGGTGCTGCCGGCGCGCCGGGGCGCGCCCTCGCGCGCCGAACTGACGCTGCTGTCGCTGCTGGGTTTCGCCGGCTTCTTCGGGCTGTGGTGGGCGGTGGCCGTCAGCGGACTGGTGCCGTCGCGGGTGCTCCCGGACCCGCCGAGCGTGCTGCGCAGCATCGCGCAGCTGCTGCGCCACCCCTATGCCGGCAGCACGCTGCTCGGGCATGCGACGGCCAGCGTGCAGCGCTTCCTGCTCGGATTCGCACTGGCCGCGCTGGTGGGCATTCCGCTGGGGCTGCTGATGGGCTGGTACCGCTGGCTGGACGACCTGGTCTCTCCGCTGTTCGAGATGGTGCGCTTCGTCGCCCCCATCGCCTGGGTGCCGTTTGCCGCGCTGTGGTTCGGCACCGGCATCGGCGGGCCGATCCTGATCATCTTCAGCGGGGCCTTTCCGCCGTGCCTGATCAACGCCTACCGCGGCGCGCGCCAGGTCGACCGCGTGCTGGTGGAGGCCGCGCAGAGCCTGGGCGCCTCGAGCGCGCGGATCATCGTCCAGGTGCTGGTGCCGGCGGCGCTGCCGGCGATCGTCGCCGGACTGCGCGTGAGCGCCGGGCTGGGCTGGCAGTCGCTGGTGGGGGCGGAGCTGATCGTCGTGTCCAGCGGGCTGGGCTACCTGATGGTGCAGGCGCAAGCCACGCTGCGCACCCCGGTGGTGATGGCTTCGATGGTGGCCATCGGGCTGATCGGCATGGTGCTGGACAGCCTGCTGCGCGCGCTCGAGCGCCTGGTGCGGCAGGGTTGGGGAGAAGGCTGATGGACGCTTCCGGGCAGGCAGCGCAGGCGACGGCGCCGGCGAGCATCGAGTTCCGCGGCATCGGCAAGACCTTCCGCCGCGGGCGCGAGGAGGTGCTGGCGCTCGACGGCATCCAGCTCGAGGTGCGAGACAAGGAGTTCGTGGCCATCGTCGGCCCGTCCGGTTGCGGCAAGACCACGCTGATGCGCATGGCCGCGGGGCTGGAGTTCCCCAGCGCCGGCAGCGTGCTGGTCCAGGGCCAGCCGGTGCGCGGGCCGTCGCCGCAGCGCGCGGTGGTGTTCCAGCAGTTCGCGCTGTTTCCGTGGAAGACCGTCGAGCAGAACATCGAGTTCGGGCTGCGTTGCACCGGCGTGCCGGCGGGGCGCCGCCGCGAGGTGGTCGCGCGCTACGTCGATCTGATGGGGCTGCAGGGGCACGAGAAGGCCTATCCCCAGCAGCTCTCCGGGGGCATGCAGCAGCGCGTGGCGATCGCGCGCAGCTACGCGCTGGACCCCCAGGTGCTGCTGATGGACGAGCCCTTCGGCGCGCTGGATGCGCAGACGCGGGTGGTGATGCAGGAAGAACTCGTGCGACTGTGCCGGGCCAATCCGCGCACCGTGCTGTTCATCACCCACAGCGTCGAGGAGGCGGTGTACCTGGCCGACCGCGTGGTCGTGCTGGGGCGGCGCCCGGGGCGCATCCGCGAGATCCTCGACATCGCCGGCGTGCGCCGCGCGCAGCGCTGGGAGAGCCACGAACACATCGAGGAGGTGATGGACCTGGAGTCCTTCGTCAAGCTGCGCACGCGCATCTGGAGACTGTTGCGCGAGCAGCACGTGGAACGGGAGTCCGGCGTCTGAACCCGGGCGCTGCGGCGCCCCCATGCCATGCCTGCCCGGGGGCCGCCCGGGTCCACCTGGAGGAGACCACCATGAAGACCCTGCGCAAGTCCCTGCTCGCCACCGTGGCCGGATCGTCGCTGCTCGCAGCCTCGGCGTGCATGGCGGCCCCGGTGCACATCAACGTCAGCTACCAGCCGACCAACTGGTGGGCGCTGCCTTTCTACCTGGCGACGAAGAAGCACTGGTGGGCCGACGTCGGGCTGGACGTCAGCTACAGCACCTTCGCCGCCGGCGTGCCGCAGATCGCGTCGGCCGCCGCGGGCTCGTGGGACGTGGGTTCGACCGGCTCGGTGCCCGCGGTGATCGGCGCCGAGCGCTATCACATCCTGACCATCGGCATCAGCAACGACGAGTCGGCGACCAACGTGCTGATGGCGACCGCGAAGGGGGCCGCCGCGTACCGCAAGGATCCGGCCAGCCTGAAGGGGCACCGCATCCTGGTCACCGCCAATTCGACCGGGGAATACGCGGCCGCGGCCTGCCTGAAGAAGGCCGGGCTGAACGAGAACGACGTGACCATGGTGAACCTGGGCGAGGCCGGCATCGTGTCCGCGCTGAGCAGCGACACGGCGCAGTACGGCGCGCTGTGGGCGCCGTTCAGTTACACGCTGGAGAGCAAGGGCGGCGGCCAGGTGATCTGCAGCGGGCATGACGGCGGGGCCATGATCCCGGGCGCGCTGGTGGTGCGCCAGGCCTACGCCGAGAAGCATCCGCAGCTGGTGGCGCGCTACCTGGCGGTCTACCTGCATTCGGTGCAATGGGAGAAGCAGCACCCCGCGCAGACCATGAAGGCGCTGGAGCAGGCCGACAGGGAGGCGGGGGTGCCGATCGCACCGCGCTTCGCCAAGGTGGAGTACCAGCGGCCGATCTTCAACCTCGCGCAGCAGTTGCGGATCATGCAGGGGCAAGGCGGCAAGCCGGCGCCCGCCGACGTATGGTTCGACCAGATCGCGCAGTTCATGCATGCCAAGGGTTCGCTGCCGCAGATGCCCGCGGCCAGCAGCTACATCACCGCCAGGTACCTGCGGATGGTCGAGGCCGATCCGAAGCTGCGTGCATTCGCCAACGATGGAAGTCACTGATCGGAGACCGGGATGAGCATCACCTATCTGAAAAAGGCCTCGCGCACGCCGCAAAGCGGCGAGCAGCAGACGCGCGAGATCGTCGAACGCATGCTGGCCGAGATCCGCGCGGGGGGCGAGGACGCGGTGCTGCGCTACGCCCGCGAGCTCGACGGCTGGAGCGGCGACGTGGTGCTCGACGCGGCGCAGGTGCGGCAGCGCACGCGCGACCTGCCGCAGACCGTCAGGGAAGACATCCAGTTCGCGCATGACCGCGTGCTGGCCTTCGCGCGGCGGCAGCGCGACAGCCTGCTGGAGTTCGAGGCGGAGCTGTATCCGGGACTCGTCACCGGGCAGCGGCTGATACCGGTCAACGCCGCCGGCTGCTACGTTCCCGGCGGGCGCTACGCCCACATCGCCTCGGCCTACATGAGCCTGGCCACCGCGCGCGCCGCCGGGGTTCCCTTCGTCGCCGCCTGCTCGCCGTCGCACCATGGCGCCGGCATCCACCCGGCGATGCTGCACGCGATGTCGGTGTCGGGCCCGGACGTGATCATGACCCTCGGCGGCGTGCAGGCCGTGGCGGCGCTGGCCTTCGGGCTGTTCACCGGCAGGCGCGCCGACGTGATCGCCGGACCGGGCAACAAGTACGTGGCCGAGGCCAAGCGCATCCTGTACGGGGAGGTGGGAATCGACGTGTTCGCCGGGCCGAGCGAGATCCTCGTGGTGGCCGACGAGACGGCCGACCCGCTGATCGTCGCCTCCGATCTGGTCGGCCAGGCCGAGCACGGCGTGGAGTCCCCGGCGTGGCTGGTCACCACCTCGGAGGCGCTGGGGCGGCGCGTGATGGAGGAGGTGCCGCGCCGCATCGCGGCCTTGCCCGCGGACGCGCGCGACGCGGCCGGCGCGGCCTGGCGCGACTACGGCGAGATCGTGGTGGCCGGCGACCGCGAGCAGGCGGCGGCGCTGAGCGACGACTACGCCCCCGAGCACCTCGAGGTGCACGCGCGCGACCTCGACTGGTGGCTGCACAGGCTGAGCGCCTACGGCTCGCTGTTCCTCGGCGAGGAGACCACGGTGGCCTTCGGGGACAAGACCTCGGGGCCGAACCACATCCTGCCGACGAAAAAGGCGGCGCGCTACAGCGGGGGCCTGAGCGTGGGCAAGTTCATCAAGACCCTGACGTGGCAGCGCATGAGCCGCGAGGCCAACCGGCACATCGCCCAGGTCACGGCGCGGGTGTCGCGCATGGAAGGCATGGAGGCGCATGCGCGCACCGCCGACGACCGGCTGCGCAAGTACTTTGCCGCCGAGTCCTTCGACACCGGGGCCTGATCGATGCCGGACATCGCAAGCTTGTTCGACCTGCACGGCAAGGTCGCGCTGGTCACCGGGGGGAGCTCGGGGATCGGGCTGGGCATGGCGCGCGCGCTGGCGGGCGCCGGCGCCTCGGTGGTGCTGGTGGCGCGCCGCGCGGACGCGCTGCGCGAGGCCGCGACCTCGATCGAGGCCGACGGCGGCCGCGCCGCCTGGGTGGACTGCGACGTCGGCGAGCGCGCCGCGCTGGCCGGCTGCGTGCGGCGCGCCGCCGAGTGCTTCGGCGCGCCGCGAATCCTGGTCAACGCGGCGGGAGTCAACCTGCGCGAGCCGGTGCAGCGGATCAGCCCCGAGAGCTGGGACGCGCAGCTGCGGCTCAACCTGGCGACTCCCTTCTTCCTGGCGCGGGAGATGGTGGGGCCGATGATCGAGGCGCGCTGGGGGCGCATCCTCAACATCGCGTCGCTGCAGTCGTATCGCGCCTTTCCCGACAGCGCGCCCTACGGTGCGTCCAAGGGCGGCATCGTGCAGCTGACGCGGGCCATGGCCGAGGCGTGGTCGGCGCACGGGGTCACCTGCAATGCGCTGGGGCCGGGCTTCTTTCCGACCGCGCTGACCGCGCCGGTCTACCGCGACCCGGAGCGAATCGCCGAGCTGGCGCGCGGCACCATGATGGGGCGCAACGGCGAGATCGAGGATCTGTACGGGGCGACGGTGTTCCTCGCGTCGCAGGCGTCGGCCTACATCACCGGGCAGACGCTGTTCGTGGACGGCGGCTACACGGCCAGATGACGAGGAGCGGGCGATGAAGGCCCTGGTCTACACCGGCGAACGCGCGATGAGCTATCGCGACGAGCCCGATGCCGAGGCGGCGGCCGGCGAGGCGCTGCTGCGAGTCGACGCGGCCGGGATCTGCGGCTCGGACATGCACGCCTACCACGGCCGCGATCCGCGCCGCGTGCCGCCGCTGATCCTCGGCCACGAACTGGTGGGTACGATCGTCGGCGGCGCCGACGCCGGACGCCGGGTGACGGCCAATCCGCTGATCACGTGCGGGCACTGCGACTACTGCGTGCAGGGCCGGCAGAACCTGTGCAGCCACCGCACGATGATCGGCATGACCCGGCCCGGCGCCTTCGCCGAGCGCATCTCGATCCCGCGCTCGAGCCTGGTCGACATCCCGCAGGACATGGACACCCGCGCCGCCGCGCTCACCGAGCCGGCGGCCACCGCGCTGCACGCGCTGGACCTGAGCACGCGCGCGCTGGCACGCCCGCTTGCCGAGGCCCGCGTGCGGGTCATCGGGGCCGGCGCGGTGGGCCTGCTCGGCGCGCTGCTGGCGCGTTCGCACGGCTGCTTCGAGCTGAGCATCGCCGAGACGAATCCGCTGCGGCGCGATGCGGCGCGCCGCGCCGGGCTCGATGCGGTGGATCCGCGCGAGGAAGACGCGCGCGAGGCCTTCGACCTGGTGATCGACGCCGTCGGCAGCAGCCACACCCGCAACGCCGCGCTGCAGGGGCTTCGCGCGGGCGGCGTGTTCATGCACGTGGGGCTGCAGGACTGGGCGAGCGAGATCGACATGCGCAAGCTCACGCTGGCCGAGATCACGCTGCTCGGAACCTACACCTACACCACCGCCGACCTGCGCGCCACCGTGCGCGCGCTGCACGCCGGGGTGTTCGGCGACCTGCGGTGGGTGGAGGAACGCAGCCTGGCCGAAGGCGCGGCCGCCTTCGCCGACCTCGACCACGGCCGCAGCGCGGCGGCGAAGATCCTGCTGCGGCCTTGACGGCGGACGCGGCGCCGCGCCGCGCGCGGGCTCAGCACTCGATGATGTGCACCGCCAGGCCCCCGCGCGAGGTTTCCTTGTACTTGCTGCGCATGTCGGCCCCGGTGTCGCGCATGGTCCTGATCACCTGGTCCAGCGACACCAGGTGGTGGCCGCTGCCGCGCAGCGCCATGCGCGCGGCGTTGATCGCCTGCACCGCGCCCATCGCATTGCGCTCGATGCAGGGGATCTGCACCAGCCCGCCGACGGGGTCGCAGGTCAGCCCGAGGTGGTGCTCCATGCCGATCTCGGCGGCGTTCTCGACCTGGCCGGGGCTGCCGCCGAGCACCGCGCACAGCGCTCCGGCGGCCATGCTGCAGGCCACGCCCACCTCGCCCTGGCAACCCACCTCGGCGCCGGAGATCGACGCGTTCTCCTTGTAGAGCATGCCGATCGCCGCGGCGGTGAGCAGGAAGTCGACGATGCCGCCGTCGTCGGCCCCCGGGCACAGCGTGGCGTAGTAGTGCAGCACCGCGGGGACGATGCCGGCGGCGCCGTTGGTCGGCGCCGTGACCACGCGCTGGCCGCGGGCGTTCTGCTCGTTGACCGCCAGCGCCCACAGGTTGACCCAGTCGAGTGCGTGCAGCGGGTCGGCGGAGGTCGTGGTGTCCTGCCGGCTCAGGCTGCGCCACAGCGCCGGCGCGCGCCGCGGGACGTGGAAGCCTCCGGGGAGCTCGCCGTCCTCGGCGCGGCAGCCGCGGTCCACGCATTGCCGCATCACCTGCCAGATGCGCAGCAGCCCGGAGTCGATCTGCGCGTCGCCGCGCGCGCAGCGCTCGTTGATGCGCACGACGTCGGCGATCGAGCAGCGCAGGCGCCGGCAGATGTCCAGCAGTTCGCCGGCGCTGTGGAAGGGCAGCGGCAACGCGGGGCCTTCGGCGGCCGGGGCCGCCGCGGCCAGCGTGGCGGCATCGACGACGAAGCCGCCGCCGACGGAGTAGTACTCCTGCTGCAGCAGCGGCTGGTCGCCGGCATCGAAGGCGCTGAAGCGCATGCCGTTGGGGTGCAGCGGCAGCGCGCGCCCGGGCTCGAACACCAGGTCCTTGCGCGGATCGAAGGCCACCATGCGGTGGCCCGCCAGTTGCAGGCTGCGGGTTTCACGCAGCGCCTGCAGCCGCGGCTCGATGCGCTCGATGTCGACGCTTTCGGGTTGCTCGCCGAGCAGCCCCAGCAGCACCGCGCGGTCGCTGGCGTGGCCGCGTCCGGTGGCCGACAGCGAGCCGTACAGCTGGCAGCGCAGGCGCGCGGTGCGCTCGAGCAGGCCGCGGCGCTGCAGTTCCATGGCGAAGGCGCGCGCCGCGCGCATCGGCCCCACGGTATGCGAGCTCGACGGCCCGATGCCGATGCGGAACAGGTCGAATGCCGAAACAGCCATCGTGTTGCCGGGTGGACCGTGGGATTGCGCCCCCATCCTAAGCGCCCGGCCGGCGCCGTGCCGCATCGGCCCCGGCGCCCGCAGGGATTTAGGGGAACTTCGTCAGCGGGGGCTCAGCCTTCGTTCGCGGGGGCTCAACGATCACGCCCGGCGCAGGGCCGCCCCAAGGCGGGCGTGGCCCCCGCGGGGGGCGGCGAACGCAGTGAGCGGGGGCTCAACGATCACGCCCGGCGCAGGGCCGCCCCAAGGCGGGCGTGGCCCCCGCGGGGGGCGGCGAACGCAGTGAGCGGGGGCTCAACATTCACAGGAGGCGGCGAGGTCGGCGGCGAAGTGGTCGACGGTCTGCGGCGTGGTGTCCCACGCGCACATCAGGCGGCAGCCGCCGCCGGCGATGAACTCGTAGAAGTTCCAGCCCAGCGCGTGCATCGCGTCGATGGCGCGGCGCGGCAGCTGCGCGAACACCGCGTTGGCCTGCGGCGGGTGCAGCACCTGCACGCCCGGCAGCGCGCGCACCGCCTCGTACAGGCGCTGCGCCATGGCGTTGGCGTGGCGCGCGTTGTGCAGCCAGGTGTCGCCCTCGAGCATGCCCACCCAGGGCGCCGAGATGAATCGCATCTTCGAGGCCAGCTGGCCGGCCTGCTTGACCCGCCACGCGAAGTCCTGCGAGAGCTCGCGGTCGAAGAACACCACCGCCTCGCCCACCGGCAGGCCGTTCTTGGTGCCGCCGAAGCACAGCACGTCGACGCCCGCGCGCCAGGTGATCTCGGACGGGTGCACGTCCAGCGAGGCCACCGCGTTGGCGAAGCGCGCGCCGTCCATGTGCAGCTTCAGGTGCCGGCGCTTGGCGATGGCCGCGATGGCGCGCACTTCCTCGACGCTGTAGACGGTACCCAGCTCGGTGGCCTGGGTCAGCGACACCACCTTGGGCTTGGGGTAGTGGATGTCGTTGCGCCGGGTCACCAGGTGCTCGATGGCGTCGGGCGTGAGCTTGCCCAGGCGCGCCGCCGGGCTGTCGCTCTCGCCCACCAGCAGCTTCGAGCCGTTGGAGAAGAACTCCGGGCCGCCGCATTCGTCGGTCTCCACGTGCGCCACCGGCGAGCACAGCACGCTGTGGTAGCTCTGGCACATGGAGGCCAGCGCCAGCGAGTTCGCGGCGGTGCCGTTGAACACGTAGTACACGTCGCAATCGGTCTGGAACAGATCGCGCAGCATGTCGGTGGAGCGTTGCGTCCACTCGTCGTTGCCGTAGGCCGGCTGGTGGCCGCTGGCGTTGGCGTCGAGCAGCGACTGCAGCGCCTGCGGGCAGATCCCGGCGAGGTTGTCGCTGGCGAATTGCTGGCGGCCGCCGGTGGGGGTGGATTCGGGGGCGGAAGGTCTCATGGATGTCGCGGGCACGTGCCACGGCAGGGATCGCGCCGCGGACGGTTCAGGAACGGGATGTTCCGATTGTTTCACGGTCGGCCGGCGCAGGCAGGCCGTGGCGGCGCGGCGGCCGCCGTGCCGGGCTCAGCCGCCGCTGAGCGCGCCCGCCTTGTCCAGCGCTTCCAGCACCGCGCTGGGCGCCACGCGGCGCGCCTGCGGGCGTGCCACGTCTTCCAGCAGCACGATCTCGATCATCCCCTGCGGTCCGCTGCGGTCCACCGGAAGCAGCTCCAGCCAGCGCCCCGCCGATACCCGCGGCAGTCGCGTGGGCAGGCCGGCGCGCACCAGCACGTCGCGCAGCCGGGCCGCGCTGGAAGCGCTCTGCACCCCCAGGTCCTCGCCCAGCGCGGTGCTCAGCCACATGCCCAGCCCGACGACCTCGCCGTGCAGGTACTGGCCGTAGCCGACCAGGGACTCGATCACCCCGCCGAGGCGCGCACCGTAGCTCAGCGGCGACGGCGAGCGCTGCAGCTGCCGGTCCTGCGCCTCGATCTGCGCGCGAAGTTCGGGGAAGCGCTGCACCGCGTGCGCCACCGCGGCGGCCTCGCGCTCGCGCAAGGCGTCGAGCTGCGACTCCAGCCAGGCGAAGAACTCGGCGTCGCCGACCGCCGCGCACTTGATGATCTCGGCCAGCCCGGCGGAGAACTCGCGCGGCGACTCCTGTTGCGGTTGCAGCAGCGAGCGCATGCCCTGGCCCAGCCGCGCGAAGGCCGACACGCGCCGCGCCGCGGGCGCCGCCGCGGGCGCCGCCGCGGGCGCTTCGGCAGCCGGCGGCGTGGCGACGGGGGCCGCTGCGGCCGGAGATC
>JAKAXL010000019.1 GCA_021816585.1 Pseudomonadota bacterium
CCTCCCGGGCTGCGCGCCGGGCAGCCGGTGGACTGGGCGGTCGGGGCCGAGGCGCTGCGCCTGGCCGCCGGGGCGCCCGCGGCCGGCGCCGCGCCGCAGCGCCTGGCCGCGCGCGTGGAACACGTGGGCGCGCAGTCGGGACGCGCGCTCGTCGGCGCGCGGCGCGGCGGCGTGCTGCTGTGGTTCGAGGCGACGTGGGCCGAGCTCGAGCAGCACGGCGTGGGCCCGGGGACCGGAGTCGAACTGGAACTGCGCCCCGAGGACGTGCTGGTGTGGCCCCGCCCCTGACGGCACGACCACTACAATCGCCCGACCCACCCCACTCAGGAGGAAACCACACGTGCGCGCGTCAGCCCCGTCCTGTCTGCGCCGGATCCTGGCCGCCTGCGGCGTCGCGCTGGGTTGCTTGCTGGGTTGCCAAGCGGCCGGCGCGCAGGTGCTGCCGCCGGCGCCGGCCCACATCTACCCGCTGGGCAGCTTGACGGGCTTCGCGATCTTCGGCGCCGGCCCCAGCCTGCAGGTCAACTGCGTGAGCTATCCGCTGGGCCCGGGACTGCGCGTCGAGGATGCCCGGCAGCGCCTGGTGCTGAGCGGGCAACTGGCAGGGCTGCACGGACCGGCGGTGTTCCAGCGCGATGCCATGGGCAATGTGTTCCGGGTCTGGATGCTCGCCCCGGGCCAGAGCGTCCAGGGGGTCGCCGCGGCCCCCAACCACTGCCTGTTCCAGCAGTACTGATGAAACCGGCGCCGCGGCCGCTCGCGGCACCGCGTCCGGCCGAACGCGCCGGGGATGCACCCAGATCATGAAAAAGCTCTACATCAAGACCTTCGGCTGCCAGATGAACGAGTACGACTCGGCCAAGATGGCCGACGTGCTCGGCGCCGCGCAAGGCTACGAGACCACCGACTCCCCCGACGACGCCGACCTCGTGCTGCTCAACACCTGCTCGATCCGCGAGAAGGCGCAGGAGAAGGTGTTCAGCGACCTCGGGCGCCTGCGCATGCTCAAGGGCGAGCGCCCGCAGCTGCGCATCGGCGTGGCCGGCTGCGTGGCCAGCCAGGAAGGCGAGGCGATCCTCGAGCGCGTGCCCTTCGTCGACGTGGTGTTCGGCCCGCAGACCCTGCACCGGCTGCCGGAACTGCTCGATGCCCGCGAGCGCAGCGGGCGTTCGCAGGTCGACGTGAGCTTCCCCGAGATCGAGAAATTCGACCATCTGCCGGCGGCGCGCGCCGACGGCGCCACCGCCTTCGTCTCGATCATGGAAGGCTGCAGCAAGTACTGCAGCTACTGCGTGGTCCCCTATACGCGCGGCGAGGAGGTCTCGCGCCCGCTCGACGACGTGCTGACGGAGGTCGCCGAACTGGCCGACCAGGGAGTGCGCGAGGTCACGCTGCTGGGCCAGAACGTCAACGCCTGGCGCGGCGAGGTCGACGGCCGGCCCGGGGACTTCGCGCTGCTGCTGGAGTATGTCGCCGAGATCCCCGGCATCGAGCGCATCCGCTACACCACCAGCCACCCGAACGAATTCACCCAGCGCCTGATCGACGCGCATGGACGCATCGAGCAACTGGCCACGCATGTGCACCTGCCGGTGCAGCACGGCTCGGACCGCGTACTGGCGGCGATGAAGCGCGGCTACACGGTGCTGCAGTTCAAGCAGATCGTGCGCAAGCTGCGCGCGGCGCGCCCCGGCATCAGCATCGGCTCGGATTTCATCGTCGGCTTCCCCGGCGAGACCGAAGCCGACTTCGAGCAGTTGCTCAGGCTGGTCGACGACGTGCGCTTCGACAACAGCTTCAGCTTCGTGTTCAGCGCGCGTCCCGGAACGCCGGCGGCGGCGCTGGACGACGACACGCCGCAGGAGATCAAGCTGCAGCGCCTGCAGTTGCTGCAGTCGCGCCTGGAAGGCCACGCACGCGAGATCTCCGAGGCGATGGTCGGCAGCACCCAGCGGGTCCTGGTGGAAGGCCCCAGCAAGCGCGACGCGGGGGAACTGCAGGGCCGCACCGGGAACAACCGCATGGTGCACTTCCAGGGGCCGCGGCAGCTGATCGGCGACATGGTCGAGCTGCGCATCGCGAAGGCCTACCCGCACTCGCTGCGCGGCGAGCTGGCGAGCGCGCCTGCCGCGGCCTGAGCCGCGCGGCGCGGCGGGCGACGGCGCGCCGCGCGGCGCCGCCGCCATCGCCATCGCCGGTTGCGGCTACTTGATCGCCAGGCGCAGCGCGTCCCACATGCGCTTGAAGAAGCCGGCCTCGCGCACCGGCTGCAGCGCCACCAGCGGGAACTGCGCCAGCGGCTTGCCGGACAGCGAGACCTGCAGCGTGCCGACCCGCTGCCCCGCGCTGAGCGGCGCCACCAGCGGATCGTTGCGCTCGATCGTGGTCTTGATGCGCGAGGCGTCGCCGCGCGGCACGCTGACCGTCACGTCGCGCAGGCTGCCCAGCGCGACCTTCGAGGCCGCACCCTTCCACACCGGCACCTCGACCAGCGGCTTGTTCGCCTGCAGCAGGTGCACGTCGTCGAAGTTCTGGTAGGCCCAGTTCAGCAGTTCGGCGCTTTCCGACACGCGCGCATGCTCGGTCGGCGTTCCCATGACCACCGTGAGCACGCGCCGCGGCCCGGCCGGGGTCTTGCGCAGCGCGGTCGTGATCATGCAGTAGCCGGCGCTCTCGGTGTAGCCGGTCTTCATGCCGTCGACCGTGGGGTCGGTGAACAGCAGGGTGACGCGGTTGGGCTGCGTGATGTGGTTGTAGGTGAATTCCTTGACCGCGAAATAGCGCGCGAAGTCCCCGGGGAAGTCGCGGATGATGTGGGTGGCGATCACCGCCAGGTCGTGCGCGCTGCTGTAGTGGCCGGGCGCCGGCAGGCCGGTGGGATCGGCGAAGTGCGTGTCCTTCAGGTCCCATTGCCGGGCCTGGTTGTTCATCATCGACACGAAGGTCGCTTCCGAGCCGGCCACCGTCTGCGCCAGGGTCATCGCGGCGTCGTTGCCCGACTGCACGATCATGCCCAGCAGCAGGTCGTTGACCGACACCGGAACCAGCGGATCGATGAACATGCGCGAGCCGCCGGTGCGCCAGGCCTTCGTGCTCTCGTGCACCATCTGGTCGCGCTTGATGACGCCGTCGTGGATCGCCTTGAAGGTCAGGTAGGCGGTCATCAGCTTGGTCAGCGATGCCGGCGCCTCCTCGTGGTGGGAGTTGAACTGCGCGAGGATCTGGTTGCTGGTCAGGTCCAGCGCGAGCCAGCTGCGCGCGTCCAGGTTCGGCGGCGTGACGGTGCGCAGCAACGCCGCGGTCGGGCCGCTGGGCAGGTAGCCGGGGCCGGTCGGAGGAGCGCTGGCAGCGGCCGCCGGGGCCGACGCTGCGGGTGCAGCGGCCTGCGCGGGCAGCGCCGCCCAGGCAACGGAAATGACGAGAGCGCCCGCGGCGAACCGGCGCGGAAAGGACATGTTGGGCAGGGACATTGTGCGAATCACCTGATGCGAAAAAACCGGCGCGCGGTGGCCGGCGGATCCGGTTGCGCCCCGGGCGGGGCGCGAAGCCTGCCGCAACATAGCAGCGAGCGGCAGGAAGGGTGTTTCCTCAGGTATCGATCCCCTCGATCACGCGGGCAGCGTGGCGTGCCAGGCGCAGACCCAGTCCTTCAGCGGTGTGAGCATTCCGTGAAAGAAGTGCCCGGCGCCCGGCACCACCAGCACCGGCTGCGACTGCGGGCGCGCCCACTCCATGACCGCGGCCAGCGGCACCACCTCGTCGCGCTCGCCGTGCACCACCAGCATGCGCCGCGCCAGCGTTGCGCCGTCGGCGGCGCGCAGCGGCGCGACATCGAAGCTGGCCACCGCGGGGCCGACCAGGCACAGGTGGTGCACCTCGCGCCCCTGCCCGTGCAACTGCGCGCACAGTCGGGACGCGACGAAGCCGCCGAAGGAAAAGCCGGAAAGCGCGAGCATGGCGTCCTGCGTCAGCCCGAGATCGCGCTCGAAGTACAGCAGCGCGGCGTGCAGGTCCTCGATCTCTCCGGGCCCGCCCGTGTAGCTGCCCTCGCTGGCGCCGACACCGCGGAAATTCGGCCGTACGGCGGCGAAGCCCAATTGCACCCAGGCACGCGCGAGGGTCTGCGCGACCTTGTTGTCCAGCGTACCGCCCTGCAGCGGGTGCGGATGCGCCACCAGCGCGAGGCCCCGCGGCGCCTGCGCGGGCAGGTCCAGCGCAACCTCCAGTGGCCCGGCCGGCCCGTCGATCCGCTCGCGTCGGGTCGCGCGGTTCACGGCGCGGCCTCCTCCGGCACGAGCAGGCGTTCGACGATCTCGCCGTGCACCAGATGGCGCTCGACGATCTCGTCGATGTCCTGCTGGTCGACGTAGGTGTACCAGACCCCTTGCGGATAGACCACGCACACGGGGCCTTGTTCGCAACGCTCCATGCAGCCGGCGCGATTCACGCGCACCTTGCCCGGGCCGGCCAGCCCGGCGGCCTTGACCGCCTTCTTGCAGTGCTCGAAGGCCTGCTCGGCGCCCTGCGCCGCGCAACACGGGCGCGGCCCGTCGCGCTGGTTCAGGCAAAAGAACACGTGATACTTGTAGTGACTCATCGCGCGGTCGGGAAACGTGGGTCGCAAAGGCAATGGCAACAGGGGCAATGGCAACAGGGACGGCCGGGCGGATCGCGGACGCGAGCCGCCGAAGCGCCGAGCCCGAGGCGGCGGCGCGGCAGCGGGGCCGATCAGAACGGCTTGACCACCACCATCGGCACGATCACGAACAGGGCGACGGTGGGGATTTCGTTGAACCAGCGGTACCAGCGGTGGCTGTGCCGGTTGCGCCCCAGTTCGAAGTCGCGCAGCAGGCGCCGGCACGCGTGGTCGAAGCCCAGCAGCACCAGCACGAAGGCCAGCTTGACATGCATCCAGCCGTTGCCGGGGCCGCGCAGCCCCACGCCATAGTACAGCCACAGCACGAGCCCGAATCCCAGCGCCGGCACCATCAGGATGGTCATGAAGCGCAGCAGCTTGCGCGCCATCAGCAGCAGGCGCTCGCGCTCGGCCTGCGCCCCCGGAGTGTCGCCGATCATCGCCAGGTTGACATAGATGCGCGGCAGGTAGAACAGTCCGGCGAACCAGGACACGACAAAGATCACGTGCAGGGCCTTCATCCACAGAAACATCGGGTCACCTCGAGTGGGCTTGGACGGCAGCCCAGCATTGTGCCTTCGGCGGCGCGGACGCGCCCTGCCGGCGCCGCCGTGGCGGACAAAAAAAAGACCCCGGACGAAACCGGGGTCAATAGCCTTGAATAAAGCCAAGGCTCCCGCTCAGGGAGGAGAAGCGGGAGGGGACGCCTCGCGACGCCCACCTGAAGGAATAGACTTCTGTCTTCCGAAAAAGTTCCCGACGTTGCACCACGTTGCATGCCGGAGCCGGAGCCCGCCGCGAGGCGGCCCGACTCCGCCCGGCCCTCCCTGATCGCCCTCTGCGCCGAGCGCGCGGCTCCGCCCGCCATGAACCAGCCACCGTTTCCCTCCACCCGACTGCGGCGCCTGCGCCGCGACGACTTCACCCGCCGGCTCGTGCGCGAGCACCGGCTCGCGGTCGACGACCTGATCCTGCCGGTGTTCGTGCTCGACGGCAGCGGCCGGCGCGAGAGCGTGGCCTCGATGCCCGGCGTGGAGCGCCTGAGCCTGGACCAGCTGCTGCCGGTGGCCGGCGAATGCGTCGAGCTGGGCATCCCGGTGATGGCGCTGTTCCCGGTCATCGACGCGTCGCTGAAGACCCCCGACGGGCTGGAGGCCGCCAACCCCGACGGACTGGTGCCGCGCGTGGTGCGCGCGCTCAAGCGCGAATTCCCGCAGCTCGGCGTGCTCACCGACGTCGCGCTGGACCCCTATACGTCGCACGGCCAGGACGGCCTGCTCGACGAGAGCGGCTACATCGTCAACGAACCGACGGTGCAGATGCTGGTGCGCCAGGCGCTGGTGCAGGCGCAGGCCGGGGTCGACGTGGTGGCCCCCAGCGACATGATGGACGGGCGCATCGGCGCCATCCGCGACGCGCTCGAGGCGGCGGGTCACATCCACACCCGCATCATGGCCTACAGCGCCAAGTACGCCAGCGCCTTCTACGGCCCCTTCCGCGACGCCGTCGGCTCGGCCTCCACGCTGGGCAAGGCCGACAAGAAGGTCTACCAGATGGATCCCGGCAATTCCGACGAGGCCTTGCGCGAGGTGCGGCTGGACATCGCCGAGGGGGCCGACATGGTCATGGTCAAGCCCGGCATGCCCTACCTGGACATCGTGCGCAGGGTCAAGGACGAGTTCCGCATGCCGACCTTCGTCTACCAGGTCAGCGGCGAATACGCGATGCTGCGCGCGGCGGCGCACAACGGCTGGCTCGACGGCCACGCGACCATGATGGAGTCGCTGCTGGCCTTCAAGCGCGCCGGCGCCGACGGCATCCTGACCTACTTCGCGATCGAGGCCGCGCGCGCGCTGCGCCGCGGCTGAACCGCAGTCGGCGCGGCGCCGCGCCGGCTCAGCGCCACAGCACGACCAGTGCGATGGCCAGCCAGCCGAGCCCGAAGTTCAGCTGCACCAGGCGGTGGATCCGCTGCAGCTGCGCCGCGACGACCCCCCACTGCGCGCCCTGCGCGGCGTGCCGCGCGCGCCGGTAGGGGGCGAAGAAGATGTGCGCGAACACCGCCATCATCAGCAGCCCGATTCCCAGCATCGCGTGCCAGGCCGGCGGCGCATGCGCCATGCCCACGCGCGCCAGCGCCCACACGCCGCTGCCCAGCAGCGCGGCGATGCTCAGCCACACCAGCGGGAAGAAGCCCGCCAGCACCTGCAGCAGCAACTGGGCGCGCAGCGGCGGCTGCAGCACGCGCATCGCCGCCGGCCGCAACGCCAGCAGCACCAGCGCCATGCCGCCCATCCAGACGATGGCCCCGGCCAAGTGGATGAAAAGCAACAAATTGTTCATGATCTCTCCTTGCGCACCAGCCTAGCGCAAGCACGCCCCGGGGCGCTGCTGATTGCGCCCGCGCAATCCGACCCCGACATCGACGACGAAAACACTGGATCCGGGGCTGAGGGTTTACGTATACTTCCGCCGTTTGGCCATGAGCGATTTGTTACAACGCCGGGCCGGGGTGGGAAGTCCATCTGCACATCTGCAGCAGCCGAACTTGCGGGCGCTGCGAGCTTGCAACCGCGAGCTTGCAACCGCGGCGAGCGGCCGGTGCCACGCGTGGCCGGCCATGCCCGGCCGGCGGCCGGCGGCGCACATGGCACCCGGGTCCGACCGGCACTGCGCAAACGCGCGGGCCTGGCGTGCGGTGCATCCGGGGTCCCCGGGCGCCCGTGAGCCGGCGCACGGGCCGCAAGCGCCCGCCGCGCGGGCACTTCGCATCACCTCCTCGACCGCAACACCGTGCAAGCCTTGGACACCTGGCAGGACGAAGACGACAACGCCCCGCGCGAGCCGCTGAGCCGCGAGCAGGCGCAGGCGTTGCTGCGCGCCAGGCCGGGCGTGTCGGCGCTGCGCGTGGTCGCGCTGCAACTGGCGGTGGCGCTGGCCGCGGGGCTGCTGGGCTGGCTGCTCGGCGGACGCGCGGTCGGCTTGTCGGCGCTGTGGGGCGGCGGCGTGGTGCTGCTGCCGGCCGCGTTGTTCGCCGGCGCGATGCGCCGCTGGCTGGTGCGCCTGGCGCCGGCCTACGCGCTGTTCGGCTTCGCCTTCGGCGAACTGCTCAAGATCGCCCTCACCGTGGTGTTGCTGCTGCTGGCCCCGCGCGTGCTGCCCGAGCCGAACTGGCCGGCGCTGCTGCTGGGCCTGGCGGCCACGCTGCAGGTGTACTGGATCGCCCTGTTGCTGCGCGGCAAGCCGCGACGCAGCGGGAAACAAGCCTGAGTCCGCGTTTCGTCGCGACCCCACCATCCCCGAACCAGCCATGGCCGCCCAAGAACCCACCATCACCGCAGGCGAATACATCATCCACCACCTGACGCAGTGGACCAACGTGCCGCGCGCCGGGGTGATCGACTTCCACGTCATCGACATCGATTCGCTGATCGTCACGCTGCTGCTGGGCGGGCTGGCCTGCTTCGTGCTGTGGCGGGTCGCGCAGCGCATGACCAGCGGGGTGCCGGGGCGCCTGCAGGCGGCGGTGGAATTCCTCGCCGAATTCGTCGACGAGCAGGCGCGCGGCATCGTGCGCAATGCGCGTTCGCGCGAATTCGTCACGCCGCTGGCCTTCATCGCCTTCATCTGGATCGTCATGATGAACGCGATGGACCTGCTGCCGGTGGACCTGCTGCCGCGCCTGTGGGAAGGCGCCGCCGCGGCCACCGGGCACAATCCGCAGCACGCCTACCTGCGCGTCGTGGCCACCGCCGACCTGTCGGTGGCGCTGGGCATGTCGATCACGGTGCTGCTGCTCAGCCTGTACTACGGCATCCGCGTCAAGGGGCTGGGCGGCTGGCTGCACGAGCTGTTCACCGCGCCCTTCGGCAACCACCCGCTGCTGTGGCCGCTGAACCTGGCGATGCAGCTGCTCGAGTACCTGGCGAAGACCCTGTCGCACGGCATGCGACTGTTCGGCAACCTGTACGCCGAGGAAATCCTGTTCATGATCATCGCGCTGATGGGCGCCGCGGGACTGGGCAGCCTGTCGGGCTGGGCGCTGTTCTTCGGCAACATCGCGGCCGGCCTGGCGTGGTCGATCTTCAGCATGCTGATCATCGTGCTGCAGGGGTTCATCTTCATGATGCTGACCCTGGTCTACATCGGCCAGGCCCACGATCACCACTGAAACCCGTAGGCGCGGGCCGTGCCCCGCGCCGAACTGCGTTTGATTTTTCCTCTCTGACTCTTCAACCCTTCCTCAGGAGCCATTCATGGAACACGTTCTCGGTTATGTCGCGCTGGCCGCCGGCCTGATCATCGGTCTGGGTGCCAACGGCGCCTGCATCGGCATCGGCATCATGGGCAGCAAGTACCTCGAATCCGCCGCCCGTCAGCCCGAGCTGATGAACGAGCTGCAGACCAAGATGTTCCTGCTCGCCGGCCTGATCGACGCCGCCTTCCTGATCGGTGTCGGCCTGGCCATGATGTTCACCTTCGCCAACCCCTTCGTGCTGAAGTGATCGGGCGACCGTTCCGACGGTTCGCAACTCCCCATCTCTGACACTACGCAAGGGTTGGCGCCATGCATCTGGACGCAACACTGATTGCGCAGCTCATCGTGTTCCTGCTGCTGGCGGCATTCACGGCTAAGTACGTGTGGCCACCGATCACCAGGGCCCTCGACGAGCGCGCCAAGAAGATCGCCGACGGCCTCGCCGCCGCCGATCGCGCCAAGGCCGAACTGGCCTCGGCCAACCAGGAGGTCGAGCGCGAACTCGCGCGTTCGCACCAGGACAGCGCGCAGCGTCTGCAGGACGCCGAGCGCCGCGCGATGGCGATCATCGAGGAAGCCCGCCGCAAGGCCGAGGAAGCCGCCGAGGGCATCGTCGCCCAGGCGCGCTCGGAAGCCGAGCAGCAGGTCGTGAAGGCGCGCGAAGCACTGCGCGACCAGGTCGCCGCGCTGGCCGTCAAGGGCGCCGAGGCGATCCTGCGCCGCGAAGTCGACGCACGGGCGCACGCCGAGCTGCTGCAGCAGCTCAAGGCCGAGCTCTGATCGGAGGAACCGCGATGGCTGAACTCGCCACTGTCGCCAGGCCCTATGCCGAAGCGATGTTCCAGGCCGCGCAGGGCGCGGCAGCCACCGGGTCGCTGGACCAGGTCGCGCAGCAGCTCGACGCACTGGCCGCGGTCGCCCGCGACCCGGCCCTGCGCCAGCTCGCCGGCGACCCGCAGCTGGGCGCCGACAAGCTCGGCGAGCTGATGCTGTCGACGCTGCCGCAGCCGGCGGCAGCCGCGGTGCGCAACCTGCTGCAGGTGGTGCTCGAGAACCACCGCCTGGCGGCGCTGCCGGCCATTGCCGAGCAGTTCCACCGCCTGAAGGACGACGCGCAGCAGCGCGCCGAGGTGCTGGTGACCAGCGCCTTCCCGATGGACCAGCGGCAGATCGACGAACTGCTGCCGGCGCTGGAGCGCCGCTTCGGGCGCAAGCTCTACGCGCGTATCGACGTCGATCCCGGGCTGATCGGCGGCGTGTGCGTGACCGTCGGCGACGAGGTGCTCGACACCTCGGTGCGCGCGCGCCTGGACTCGATGCGCAGCGCGCTCACCGCCTGAGCCCACACCTTACCGCCCACGAATTCCGAGGCTCCCCATGCAACTCAATCCCGCAGAAATCTCCGAACTGATCAAGAGCCGCATCGAAGGCCTGGGCACGGCCGCCGATGTGAAGAACCAGGGCACCGTGGTGTCCGTGTCCGACGGAATCGTGCGGGTGCACGGCCTGTCCGACGTGATGCAGGGTGAAATGCTCGAATTCCCGGGCAACACCTACGGCCTGGCGCTGAACCTGGAGCGCGACTCGGTCGGCGCCGTGGTGCTGGGCGAGTACGAGCACATCTCCGAGGGCGACACCGTCAAGTGCACCGGGCAGATCCTGTCGGTGCCGGTGGGCCCCGAGCTGATCGGCCGCGTCGTCAACACGCTGGGCATGCCCATCGACGGCAAGGGCCCGATCGACACCAAGCTGACCGACGTGGTCGAGAAGGTCGCCCCGGGCGTGATCTGGCGCAAGTCGGTGTCGCAGCCGGTGCAGACCGGCGTGAAGGCCATCGACTCGATGGTGCCGATCGGCCGCGGCCAGCGCGAGCTGATCATCGGCGACCGCCAGACCGGCAAGACCGCGGTGGCCGTCGACTCGATCATCAGCCAGAAGGGCAAGGACCTGATCTGCATCTACGTCGCCGTCGGCCAGAAGGCCTCGACCGTGGCCAACGTGGTGCGCAAGCTGCAGGAATACGGCGCGATGGAATACACCATCGTGGTCGCCGCCACCGCCTCCGACTCGGCCGCCATGCAGTACCTGGCGCCGTACGCCGGCTGCACGATGGGCGAGTACTTCCGCGACCGCGGCCAGGACGCGCTGGTGGTGTACGACGACCTGACCAAGCAGGCCTGGGCGTACCGCCAGATCTCGCTGCTGCTGCGCCGCCCGCCGGGCCGCGAAGCCTACCCCGGCGACGTGTTCTACCTGCACAGCCGCCTGCTCGAGCGCGCCGCGCGCGTCAACGAGGAATACGTCGAGAAGTTCACCCAGGGCGAGGTCAAGGGCAAGACCGGCTCGCTGACCGCGCTGCCGATCATCGAGACCCAGGCCGGCGACGTCTCGGCCTTCGTGCCGACCAACGTGATCTCGATCACCGACGGCCAGATCTTCCTCGAGACCGACCTGTTCAACTCCGGCGTGCGCCCGGCCATCAACGCCGGCGTGTCGGTGTCGCGGGTCGGCGGCGCCGCGCAGACCAAGATCATCAAGAAGCTGTCGGGCGGCATCCGTACCGACCTGGCGCAGTACCGCGAGCTGGCCGCCTTCGCGCAGTTCGCCTCCGACCTCGACGACGCCACGCGGCGCCAGCTCGAGCGCGGGCGCCGCGTCGTGGAGCTGCTCAAGCAGCCGCAGTACCAGCCGGTGCAGGTGTGGCAGCTGGCCGCGTCGCTGTACGCGGTGAACAACGGCTACCTCGACGACATCGACGTCAAGCAGCTGCTGGGCTTCGAGAAGGGGCTGCACGAGCACCTGCGCTCGAAGCACGCGGCGCTGATCGACAGCATCGAGTCGAAGAAGGATCTGGTCAAGGAAGACGAGGCCGTGCTGAAGGACGCCATCGCCGAGTTCAAGAAGAACGGCGCCTACTGATTCCCCAGCCTTCGCACCACACCCCGGCGCCCGTCGCGCGCGCCGCCGCCAGCTGGCAGCGGCGCGACGCGACGAAGCCACGGACCGGAGATCCCGCATGCCCGGAATGAAAGAAGTCCGCCTGAAGATCAAGAGCGTGCAGAACACGCGCAAGATCACCAAGGCGATGGAAATGGTGGCCGCGTCGAAGATGCGCAAGGCGCAGGAGCGCATGCGCGCCGCGCGCCCCTACGCCGAGAAGGTCCGCGCCATCACCGCCAACCTCAGCCAGGCCAACCCCGAGTACAGCCACCCCTTCCTGGTGGCGCGCTCGCCGGTGCGCAAGGTGGGACTGATCCTGGTCACCACCGACAAGGGCCTGTGCGGCGGCCTCAACACCAACCTGCTGCGCCTGGTGACCCAGCAGATCAAGCAGTGGCAGGCCGACGGCGTCGAGCTGCACGCCTGCGCGATCGGCAACAAGGGCCTGCAGTTCCTCAACCGCCTGGGGATCGACGTCGCGTCGCAGCTCGTGCAGATGGGCGACAAGCCGCATCTGGACAAGCTGGTGGGACCGGTGAAGGTGCTGCTCGACGCGTACGAGCGCGGCGAGATCGACGCCATCCACCTGGCCTTCAACCGCTTCGTCAACACGATGCGCCAGGAGCCGCAGCTCGAGCCGCTGATCCCGCTGACCCGGCAGGCCATGAGCACCACCGAGGCCGAGCGCAAGCAGTACGGCTGGGACTACATCTACGAACCCGATGCGAAGCCGGTGATCGACGCGCTGCTGGTGCGCTACGTCGAGGCCCTGGTCTACCAGGCGGTGGCCGACAACATGGCCAGCGAGCAATCGGCGCGCATGGTGGCGATGAAGTCGGCCTCCGACAACGCGAAGACCGTGATCAACGAACTGCAGCTGGTCTACAACAAGAGCCGCCAGGCAGCGATCACCAAGGAATTGTCCGAAATCGTCGGCGGCGCGGCGGCCGTCTGAAGCCCGCGCCCGACGTCGACCCCCATTGAGAATCCCGGAGAAACCCGAAATGAGCACGGCCCACAATCAAGGCAGGATCGTCCAGTGCATCGGCGCTGTGATCGACATCGAATTCCCGCGCGAACACATGCCCGAGGTCTACGAGGCGCTGCGCCTGTCGGACGACCAGGACCTGGGACTGGCCGAGCGCGGCGTGACCTTCGAGGTGCAGCAGCAGATCGGCGACGGCGTCGTGCGCACCATCGCGCTGGGCTCCACCGACGGGCTGCGCCGCGGCATGGCGGTGGACGCCACCGGTGCGCCGATCTCGGTGCCGGTGGGCACCGGCACGCTGGGCCGCATCATGGACGTGCTGGGCCGCCCGATCGACGAGGCCGGCCCGATCCAGGGCGACGAGCTGCGCTCGATCCACGCCAAGGCTCCGGCCTTCGACGAGCTGTCGCCGTCGGTCGACCTGCTGGAAACGGGCATCAAGGTCATCGACCTCGTGTGCCCGTTCGCCAAGGGCGGCAAGGTCGGGCTGTTCGGCGGCGCCGGCGTCGGCAAGACCGTCAACATGATGGAGCTGATCAACAACATCGCCAAGCAGCACAGCGGCCTGTCGGTGTTCGCCGGCGTCGGCGAGCGCACCCGCGAAGGCAACGACTTCTACCACGAGATGGAAGAGTCGAACGTGCTCGACAAGGTGGCGATGGTGTTCGGGCAGATGAACGAGCCCCCCGGCAACCGCCTGCGCGTGGCGCTGACCGGCCTGACCATGGCCGAGAAGTTCCGCGACGAGGGCCGCGACATCCTGTTCTTCGTCGACAACATCTACCGCTACACGCTGGCCGGCGTGGAAGTGTCGGCACTGCTGGGGCGCATGCCGTCGGCGGTGGGCTACCAGCCGACGCTGGCCGAGGAAATGGGCGTGCTGCAGGAGCGCATCACGTCGACCAAGACCGGCTCGATCACGTCGATCCAGGCCGTGTACGTGCCGGCGGACGACCTGACCGACCCGTCGCCGGCGACCACCTTCAACCACCTCGACGCCACCGTGGTGCTGTCGCGCGACATCGCGTCGCTGGGCATCTACCCGGCGGTCGACCCGCTGGACTCGACCAGCCGCCAGATCGACCCGAACGTGATCGGCGAGGAGCACTACAACACCACGCGCGCGGTGCAGGGCATCCTGCAACGCTACAAGGAACTGCGCGACATCATCGCCATCCTGGGCATGGACGAACTCTCGCCCGAGGACAAGCTGACGGTTGCGCGCGCGCGCAAGATCCAGCGCTTCCTGTCGCAGCCCTTCCACGTCGCCGAGGTGTTCACCGGCTCGCCGGGCAAGTACGTGCCGCTGGCGGAGACCATCCGCGGCTTCAAGATGATCGTCAACGGCGAGTGCGACGCGCTGCCGGAGCAGGCCTTCTACATGGTCGGCACCATCGACGAAGCCTTCGAGAAGGCGAAGAAGCTGAACTGAGCCCGACCCGGCGGGCCGCCGTGCGGCCCGCCTGCTGCCCTGCGGAGTGCGCATGAAAACCTTTCAAATCGATGTGGTCAGCGCCGAAGAGCTGATCTATTCCGGGCAGGCCCGCTTCGTCGCGCTGCCCGGGGAGTCCGGCGAACTCGGCATCCTGGCCGGCCACACCCCGCTGATCACCCGCATCAAGCCGGGCGCGGTGCGCATCGAGCGCCCGGACGGCGCCAGCACGGAAGAGGATTTCGTGTTCGTCGCCGGCGGCGTGCTCGAGGTGCAGCCGGGCCACGTGACGGTGCTGGCCGACACCGCGATCCGCGGCAAGGACCTCGACGAGGCCAAGGCCCAGGAGGCCCTGAAGCAGGCGCAGGAGAACCGCGCCCACGCCAAGGAGACCCAGGACATCGCGGTGGTCGAGGGCGAACTGGCGATGCTGGCCGCGCAACTGGCGGCCATCCGCCGGCTGCGCGGACGCATGCACTGAAAAGGTCCCCAGGGGACGGGCCATGCCCGCCCTGCCGCCGGGGGAACTCGCCTCGGCACGAAGAGCCACGCCCCGCGGCGTGGCTTTTTTACGCCTGCGGGCGACGTCAGCGTCTCACCCCCAGGGGCTGGGAAGGCCGGCGCGGGCTGTGTAGCATGGAGCCGCCAGCCTGCCCGCACCTGCCGATGCCGACGCGCCCAGCCGCCCGCCCGCCGCGCGCTCCCGTACCGGGACGCGGCGCGCTGCTGCCGTGCGCGCTGGCACTGGCCCTGGCGCTGGCGGGTTGCGCCGGAAGTCCGGTGCGCAGCGGCTCGGTTGCGATGCAGGCTCCGGTCAACGAATCGAGCGGGTGCTTCGCGCCGCCGCCGAACCTGCATGCCGCCTACAACCGCAGCTACCGGGTACTCGGCCAGGACTACACGCCGCTGCACAGCGCCGCCGGCTACGACGTCGACGGCACGGCCTCGTGGTACGGCTGGGAATCGGGCAAGACCACGTCGATGGGCAGCCGCTTCAACCCGCGCGCCTTCACCGCCGCCAGCCGCGTGCTGCCGCTGCCGACCTGCGTCGAGGTGACCAACCTGCGCAACGGGCGCAGCGCGCTGGTGCTGGTCAACGACCGCGGCCCCTTCGTCGACAGCCGGGTCATGGACCTGTCCTACGGCGCCGCCAAGGCGCTGGGGGTGACGACCAGCGGCACCGCTCCGGTGCGCATCGTCGCGCTGGCATCGGGACAGATGCTGCCGCCGCAGATGGCGACCCCGCCGTCGCCGGCCCCGACCGGTGCGCAGCCCGCGCCCGCGCAGGCCTTCGAACCGCAGACCCGCTTCCCCGGCGAGCCGCCCCTGCCCCCGACGCCGACCGCGGCGCCCGGCCTGCCAGCACCCGCGATGCCCGCAACGTCGGGCCCCACCCCCGCCAGCACACCGCTTCCGGCGGCGCCCGAGCCGATGCAGGTGGCCGCGCTGCCGCCGCTGCAGGCCGCGGCGTCGGCGCCGGCCGCGCCGGCGCCGCGGGCGAGCGACGCGCTGGCCCGGCTGATCGCGGCGACCGCCGGGACCGCCGGGACCGCCGGTGCTCCCGCCGCCCCGGCCGCCGGCTCCGCCGCCACCGCGGACTCCGGACCGGCCGTCGCGGCAGCCTCCGGCCCGGCGACGGTTGTCGCCACCTACGCCGCGGCCCCGGCGCCCGCGCAGGCCCAGGCGCCGATGCCGGCCGGAGCACCCCAGACCTACCTGCAGACCGGGGCCTTCACCATCGAGGCCAACGCACGCCTGGAAGCCAGCCGGCTGCAGCGCGCCGGCGTCGGCCCGGTGGAGGTGGTTCCCGGCTACGTGCGCGGGCGCACCTGGTACAAGGTGCAGGTCGGGCCGCTGCCTGCCGGCAGCCGTGACACCGTGCTGCGCCAGCGCCTGGCCGGCCTCGGCCTGCGCGACTACACCTTCGTGCAGCAATAGCGAAGGGCCGCCGCCGCGGGCAGCCCGCCCGAGCCCGCCGGCCTGTCAGCGCCCCCGGTGCAGGCAGTCGCGCAGGAAGCGCTCGCGCTGCTCGCCCCGCAATTGCTGCCAGCGCGCCTGGGCATTGCAGCGGCGCATGCGCCATTGCTGTCGCCCGAGACGGCGCCGCGGCGCGCTGCGCGCGCCGTGCAGCGGCCCCAGGCAGCGCGGCGGCAGCCTGCGCAGCCTGGCAGGGTCGGTCTGCGGGGGAACTTCGCAGTCCGGCCGCGGCACGATGGCGTGCCGCGCGCCCCGCGGCGGCTCGGGCGCGAACTCCGCGCACCAGGCAGGTGCCCCCGCTCCCAGGCAGGCCGTGAGCAGCGCCGCCAGGCGCCAGGTGCGCGCCGCCACCGATCCGTCCATGCAAACCCTCCGCGATGCGGCACCCCGCCGCGCCGGGCGCACGCCGCGCCGCCGCCTCGGGGGCATCTTAGAATGCTGCGCTTTGCCCCAGCCCGCCCGGGACATCCCGGCGCAGGCGCGTCCCGACGCCTCGCGCGCCGGTTCGCGGGCTGCATTCCCGAACACCCACGCCACCATGCGCGAATTCCTCCTCCGGCTGAACGACACCCTGGCCACGGCCGCCGCGCAGTTGCTGCCGCCGCAGCAAAGCCTCGGCGAAGTCCAGACGCTGGAACGCCCGAAGGCCGCCGGGCATGGCGACTTCTCCTGCACGCTGGCGATGCAACTGGCGCGCCGCGCCGGACGCAACCCGCGCGACATCGGCCAGGCGCTGCTCGCCGCCGTGCAGGCCGACGCGCAACTCGCCGCGGGCCTGCAGGCGGCCGAGCTGGCCGGCCCCGGCTTTCTCAACTTCACGCTGGCGCCGCATCTCAAGCACCAGGTGCTGCGCCGGGTGCTGGCCGAGGGCGAGGCCTTCGGACGCGTCGCCGCCGACCCGGCGCGGCGCGTGCTGGTCGAGTTCGTCTCCGCCAACCCGACCGGGCCGCTGCACGTCGGGCACGGCCGCCAGGGCGCGCTCGGCGACACCCTGGCCGAGCTGATGGCGGCGCAGGGCTGGGAGGTCACGCGCGAGTTCTACTACAACGACGCCGGGGTGCAGATCGCCAACCTGGCGCTGTCGGTGCAGGCGCGCGCGCGCGGACTCGCCCCCGGGCAGCCGGGCTGGCCCGACAGCGCCTACAACGGCGAGTACATCGCCGACATCGCGCGCGACTATCTGGCCGGCGCCAGCGTGCACGCTGCGGACGGACAGGCCGTGCGGGGCGCCGCCGACCCCGGCGACCTGGAGGCGATCCGCCGTTTCGCCGTCGCCTACCTGCGGCGCGAACAGGACATCGACCTGAAGTCCTTCGGCATCCGCTTCGACAACTACTACCTCGAGTCCAGCCTGTACAGCGACGGCCGCGTGCAGGAGGCGGTGCACGCGCTGGTCACCGCGGGGCACACCTACGAGGCCGACGGCGCGTTGTGGCTGCGCAGCACCGCGTTCGGCGACGACAAGGACCGCGTGATGCGCAAGTCCGACGGCAGCTACACCTACTTCGTGCCCGACGTCGCCTACCACCTGGCGAAGTGGGAGCGCGGCTTCCAGCACGCCATCAACGTGCAGGGCTCGGACCACCACGGCACCATCGCGCGGGTTCGCGCCGGGCTGCGCGGCGCCGACCCGGGGATTCCCGCGGACTACCCGCAGTACGTGCTGCACAAGATGGTCACGGTGATGCGCGGCGGGCAGGAGGTGAAGATCTCCAAGCGCGCCGGCAGCTACGTCACGCTGCGCGACCTGATCGAGTGGTCGGGCGGCGTGCGCGACGAGCAGTCCCCCGCCGAGCGCGAGGCCGCACTGCGCCGCGGGCGCGATGCGGTGCGCTTCTTCCTGGTGTCGCGCAAGGCCGACACCGAATTCGTGTTCGACGTCGACCTCGCGCTGGCGCAAAGCGACGACAACCCGGTGTACTACGTGCAATACGCGCACGCGCGCATCTGCTCGGTGCTGGCGCAATGGGCCGAACGCGACGGCGGGCGCGAGCAGGATCTGGCCGGCTGCGACCTGTCGCCGCTGTGCGCCCCGCGCGAGATGGAGCTGCTGATGCTGCTCGCGCAATACCCGGATATGCTGCGCCAGGCAGCCGCCGACCTGAGCCCGCACGACGTCGCCTTCTACCTGCGCCAGCTCGCCGGCGGCGTGCACAGCTACTACAACGCCGAGCGCGTGCTGGTCGACGACGAAGCGCTCAAGCGCGCGCGCCTCGCACTGCTGCTGGCCGTGCGCCAGGTGTTGCACAATGCCCTGAACGTGCTGGGGGTCAGCAGCCCGCAGCGCATGTGAGCCCGCGGCGCGGGCGCGCAGGGCGCGCCCGCCCTGCCCTGCGCGCATCCGAGAGACACCTTCCGACACACCATGCCACGTCCCTCCCGCACTCTCCGTACCCCGTCCGCCACGCAGCGCGGAGGCACCCTGCTGGGCATCATCATCGGCCTGGTGCTGGGCCTGGCGATCGCGCTGGCCGCGGCGACCTACATGAACCGCGCATCGCTGCCCTTCATGAACCGCTACCAGCAGCGCCCGGTCAGCGCGGCGTCGCAGGCGGCGAACTGGAAGCCCAACGCGGGCCTGAGCGGCGGTGCCGTGCCGCCGGCGGCGGTGGCCGGCGGCAGCACCCCCGGCAAGGTCGCCAGCGCCCCGCTGACACCGCGCGCCATCGAGTCGCTGGGAGTCCCCGCCAGCGGCGTGCTCGGCGCGCAGGGCGCCGTCGGCGGCGCGACCACGCCGGCCCAGGCCGTGCTGCCGGGAAGCAGCCAGCCAGCTCCTGCAGCGACGCCCGGAGTCCAATACATTGTGCAGATCGGCGCGTACAGCCGGCGCGCCGACGCCGAGGCGCAGCGCGCCAAGGTTGCGCTCAGCGGGCTGGAGGCGCATCTCGACGAGCGCTCGGTGGGTGGGCGCACGCTGTGGCGCGTGCGCGTCGGGCCCTATGCGACCGCGCAGCAGGCCGACCAGGCCCAAAAGACCCTGAGCAGCAACGGAATCGGCTCTGCCGTCGTGCGCATCGCGCCGTGACGGCGCAGCGCCCGGCGAGTTGTTTCTTGTGCATGCGGCTGTAACCCGCGTCGGCCGCATGGCGCATGCCCGCGTTCAAGTTTGGCAAGAACCGAAAGGAAGCACGATGAAAGCTTGGTGGATCCGTCTCGCGGCCGTGGCGCTGCTGGGATTTCCGTTCGTCGCCGCGCACGCCGCGCCGCTGACGCTGACCGAGGGCCGCGGCTACGAACGCCTGGCGGTGCCGCAGCCGGTGAGCCCGCAGGGCAAGGTCGTGGTCACCGAGTTCTTCTGGTACAACTGCCCGCACTGCGCGGCGATGGAGCCGCTGCTCGAGGCCTGGGCGAAGAAGCTGCCCTCCGACGTCGTGCTCGAGCGCGTGCCGGTGGCCTTCGGGCCGCAGTTCGTCGACCAGCAGAAGCTCTATTACGCGCTGAAGGCGCTGGGCAAGATCCCGCAGATGCAAGGCGCCGTGTTCCGCGCCATCCATCAGCAGCACATCACGCTGATGACCCCGCAGCAGATGGCCGCCTGGGTGCAGACCCAGGGCGTGTCCAGGCAGGCCTTCCTGAACGCGTTCAACTCCTTCGGCGTGCAGATGGACGCCAAGCGCGCGACGCAGATGGTCAGCGACTACCAGATCACCGGCGTGCCCACGCTGGCCGTGCAGGGCACCTACACGCTGTCGGCCTCGATGCCGCAGACTCCCGACAACCCGCAAGTGCTCGAGGGCGTGGATTTCATCATCGCCAAGGTGCGCGCAGGCATGAAGCATTGAGCGCGCGCGGGACCGGCGGCGCTGCGCGCGACGCCTCCCGCTCGATGCAAGGGCCCGCCTCAGGCGGGCCTTGTCGTTGGTGAACGGCGCGTCGTGCCTACAATGCGAGGCATGAAAGCAAAGTTCGTGCCGATGCATCGTGCCGCCGCCGTGCTGCGGGGGGCCGCGGTGACCCTCGCGGGCGCGTTGGCGCTGGGACTGCCGTGCGCGCATGCGCTGCAGTCCGACCGCAGCCAGCCGCTGCTGATCGACGCCGGCGCGATGCACTACGACGACATCGCGCAGGCCACGGTATTCACCGGCCATGTCGTGATGACCAAGGGATCGCTGGTGCTGCACGCCGACAAGGTGCGCGTGCGCCAGCGCGCCGACGGCTATGACGTGGCGACCGCCTACGGCAGCGCGGCGCACCCGGCCACCTTCGACCAGACGCTGGACGCGCCCGCCGGACAGCCGCGGCCCACGGTGCACGGCAGCGCGCTGCAACTGCACTACGACGGACGCAGCGACGTGATCACCCTGACCGGGCAGGCGCTGTTCGAGCGTTCGCTGAACGGGCAACTGACCGACCGCGCGCAAGGCGCAGTGATCACCTACAACGACATCACCGACGTGTTCGACGTGAAGGCCGGACAAGGCGGGGTCAGCGCCTCCAATCCGCATGGGCGGGTGCGCGTGATGCTGGCGCCGCGCCTGGCGGGGGCGTCCGCCTCGGCGCCTGGCGCGGCGAGCGCGCCGGCCCTGCGCAGTTCGCCGGGAACGGAGTCGCGCTGATGGACCTGAGCCAGCACGATCCGGCGATCGCGTCGGGGCGCGCCTCGCATGCCGGGCTGCTGAGCGTGCGGCGCCTGCAAAAGCGCTACGGCGGACGCACCGTGGTGCGCGACGTCAGCTTCGAGGTGCGCAGCGGCGAGGTGGTGGGGCTGCTCGGCCCCAACGGGGCCGGCAAGACGACCTCCTTCTACATGATCGTCGGCCTCGTGCGCGCCGACGCCGGCGAGATCCACCTGGATGGGCGCGACATCACGCAGATGCCGATGTATCGCCGCGCGCGCCTGGGCCTGTCCTACCTGCCGCAGGAGGCCTCGATCTTCCGCGGCCTGACGGTGGCCGAGAACGTGCGCGCCGTGCTCGAACTGCAGCGCGACCCGGGCGGACGCGCGCTGCCGCGCGAGCAGCTCGAGCAGCGCCTCGTGCAACTGCTGCGCGAGCTGCACGTCGAACACCTGGCCGACACGCCGGCGCCGGCGCTGTCGGGCGGTGAGCGCCGGCGCGTCGAGATCGCGCGTGCGCTGGCCACCGATCCGCAGTTCATCCTGCTCGACGAACCCTTCGCCGGGGTCGATCCGATCGCGGTCATCGAGATCCAGCGCATCGTGCAGTTCCTGAAATCGCGCGGGATCGGCGTGCTGATCACCGACCACAACGTGCGAGAGACCCTGGGCATCTGCGACCACGCCTGCATCATCAGCGAAGGCAGCGTGCTCGCCGTCGGTCGTCCGCAGGAAATCGTCGAGAACCCCGCGGTACGCAAGGTGTACCTGGGCGAGAGCTTCCGGCTCTGAGCAGCCATGAGACGCTGGTGATGAAGCAGTCGTTGAACCTGAGGTTGTCGCAGCACCTGGCGCTGACGCCGCAGCTGCAGCAATCCATCCGCCTGCTGCAGTTGTCCACGCTGGAACTGCAGCAGGAGGTCGAGCAGATGCTCGAGCTCAATCCCTTCCTGGAGCCCGACGAGGAGCCCGCCGGCGCCGGCGACGCGGCGAGCGACTCCGCGGGCGATTCCGCCGCCGGCAGCGGCTCCGATGCGAGCGGCGACGCGGCGGTCGATGCGGCGGCCGAGTTCGCGCCCGAATCACGACAGCCGGGTGACGAGGCGGGCGCACCGGCGGGGTCCGACGAGTCGGCACGTGAATCCGGCGCGAGCGCCGCCACCGAGTCGGGGGCGGGCTCCAGCGAACCCGAGGCCGGCGAGTTGCGCCTGGATGCCGAGGATTGGCGCGATGGCGCGCGAAGCGCCGACTCCGCCGAGTCGCCCGAAGCCGCGGAACCCGGCGAGGGCATCGAATGGGATCAGGCGGGAAGCGGCAACTGGCAGTCGGGCGGCGAGGGCGACGACGAGTTCGATCCGCTCGGGCTCGCCCACGCCGCGCTGGACCTGCGTGCGCACCTGCGCGCGCAACTGGCCGGACGCAGTCTGTCGCCGAACGACCGCGCCGCGGCCGAGGCGATCATCGACTCCCTGGACGACGACGGCTATCTGCCGGAGACTCCCGAGGAGCTGGCCGCCGAGCTGGCGCCGCAGAGCCCCGCGGACGACGTCGAGGCGCTGGGCGAGGCGCTGCGTGTCGGCCTGCGACTGGTGCAGAGCTTCGACCCGGCGGGCGTGGGAGCCAGCTGCCTGGCCGAATGCATGCGTCTGCAGTTGCTGCGCCTGCCGGCCGACGACATCCGCGAACTGGCGCTGGCGCTGTGCACACAGGAGCACCTGGCGCTGCTGTCCAGGCGCGACTGGAAGCGCCTGGCGCGCGCGCTGCAGGTCGACGAGGCCGCGCTGCGTGCGGCGCAGCAGCTGATCGCACGCCTCGACCCGCGCCCCGGCGCGCGCTTCGGGCAGCAGGCGGCGCAAAGCGTGGTGCCCGATGTGATCGCGCAGCGCACGGGAACGCGCTGGCGTGCCGTGCTGAATCCCGAGGTGCTGCCGCGGCTGCGCATCCATTCGCTGTACGCCGAGCTGCTGCGCCGCAGCCGGGACGGCAACGGGCTCTCGGGCCAGTTGCAGGAGGCGCGCTGGTTCGTGCGCAACGTGCAGCAACGCTTCGAGACCATCGAGCGCGTCGCGCAGGCCGTGGTGGAGCGCCAGCAGGCGTTCTTCAGCGACGGCGAGCTCGGCATGCGCCCGCTGGTGCTGCGCGAGATCGCCGACGAGCTCGGCCTGCACGAATCGACGATCTCCCGCGTGACCACGCAGAAATTTCTGCTCACTCCGCACGGCACCTTCGAGCTCAAGTACTTCTTCGGCTCGGGGCTCGCCACCGACAGCGGCGCCAGCGCGTCCAGCACCGCGGTGCGCGCGCTGATCCGCGGCATGGTGCAGCAGGAGAACCCGGCTTCGCCGCTGTCGGACGGCGAAATCGCCGAGCGCCTGGCGGCGCAGGGCATCAGCGTGGCGCGGCGCACCGTGGCGAAGTACCGCGAGGCGCTGCGCATCCCGCCGACCGCGCAGCGCAAGGCGGTCTGAGTCCGTGCACGCGGGGCCCGCGGGCCCCGGCTGTCAGCCGGCGCCGTCGCGGATGCGCCGCACCAGCGAAGTCGTGGAGCGCCCTTCGACGAAGGCGATGGCCTGTGCGCGCCCGCCCCACGAGCGCACCAGCGCGGTCTCGGCCAGGGATTCGATGTCGTAGTCGCCGCCCTTGACGTAGACGTCGGGGCGCAACTGCTCCAGCAGCGACAGCGGGGTGCTCTCGTCGAAGGGCACCACGAGGTCGACGCTTTGCAGCGCGGCCAGCACCAGCGCACGGTCGGATTGCGGGTTCAGCGGGCGCCCCGGCCCCTTGCCGAGGCTGCGCGCGGAGACGTCGGAGTTCAGTCCGACGACCAGGCTGGCGCCCAGCGCGCGCGCCTGCGCCAGGTAGCTGACGTGGCCGCGATGCAGAATGTCGAACACGCCGTTCGTGAACACCAGCGGACGCGGCAGGCGCGCCAGCCTCGCGGGCAGTTGCGCGCGCGCGCAGATCTTCGCCGCGAGCTCCGGCGGAATGCCGTCATGCGGCGTCGGGATGGGGTCAGGCATGCGCGGGATTGTCGCAGACCCGTACACTCCCAAGGGATTCCACACGGATCCCGGAACCGGCGTGAATGGAACAAAAGGTACCATATAACAAGATTTACGCCTGCTCGCCCAGAACGCCCTCGCGGCGCCCGCCTGTCCTGCTCATTCCCATGTCCGAATCCGAAGTTCGCTCGCGCCCGGGTGCGCGATCCCGCAGCGTGCTCGCGCACCTGCGCAACGGCCTCGACCCGATGGTCCCGATGCTGCTGGTCGGCGCGGTCGTCGGTGTCATCAGCTCCCTGGCGGTGGAAGGCTTCCGCCAGGGCATGTACCTGGTCATGAACCTGTACAGCGACCACCAGATCCACCTGGTGTCGGCGGCCGAGTCGCTGCCTCGCTGGGAGCGCGCGGTGGTGCCGCCCGTGGCCGCGGTGGTCGGCGGGCTGATCATGTGGGCCGGCCACCGCTGGATCAAGCGTCCGCGCGGCCCCGAATACATGGAGGCGGTGCGCGTGGGCGACGGCCAGCTGCCGCTGGCGCCGAACCTGGTGCGCACGGCCTCGTCGCTGGTGGCGGTCAGCGGCGGGATCACGATCGGGCGCGAAGGCACGATGATCCAGTTCGCCGCGCTGATCTCGTCGATCCTCGGCCGCATCAGCCGCGCCGACACCGCGCACCAGCGACTGATCGTCGCCTGCGGTGCGGCGGCCGGCTTCGCCGCCGCCTACCACGCGCCGATCGCCGGCACGCTGTTCGTCGCCGAGATCATCCTCGGCGGACTGCAGTTGCGCGAGATCGCCGCCGTGCTGGTGGCCGCGGTGATCGGCGAGCTCACCACGCAGAGCCTGTTCGCCACCGGGCCGCTGTACCTGGCCCACGCGGTGCCGCCGGTGAATTTCATCGACCTGCTGGACGCTTCGCTGCTCGGCGTGCTGGCCGGACTGCTGGGCCCGATGTTCCTGTGGCTGCTCGACACCTCGCGCCGCAAGTGGCAGGCCCGCATCGGCCTGCTGCCCGTGCGCATGGGGCTGGCGGGGCTGCTGATCGGGCTGCTGGCCCTGGTCCGGCCGGAGGTCTGGGGCAACGGCTACAGCATGGTGCAGTCGATGCTGGTGCACCACTGGGCGCTGAGCACGCTGGCGCTGGTGTTCGTGCTGCGCCTGGCGGCCGTCACCGCGGCCAGCGCGGCGGGCATCCCCGGCGGCGTGCTGACCCCGACCCTGGCGCTCGGCGGCGCCCTGGGGCTGATGGTCTCGCACCTGTTCCTGGTCCCCGAGGCCAGCCACTCGCAGGCGCTGTGGACCCTGGTCGGCATGGGCAGCCTGCTGGCCGCCACCACGCATGCGCCGGCGATGTCGGCCATCATGGTGTTCGAGGTCACCCGCAACTACAACGTGGTGATGGCTTCGATGCCGGCCTGCGTGATCGCCTCGGTGATCGGCAGCCTGCTGCGCCACCGCTCGGTGTACGCCGAAGCCCTGGGCCTGCGCGAGGATTGCGCCGAAGCCGGGGAGCAGGCGCAGGCCCGGCTGGAAGGCGAGGCCGCAGTCGTGCCGGAGGCGCTGCGAAGGTAGCGGAATCTCCGATGCCCGACGCGGGCATCAGGGGCATTTTCGCCGGTTTTCGTGGAATTTGTCGGAATTTGGCGAAGGTAGACCTCCGTACAAGGCGGCCGCGGAGCCGGCTTCCGAGGCTGTTTCAGGCCTTCGGCGGGCCGGCTTGATTTTGGCCGGCGGCGGGCGCACACTGGCATCGCCGGGTCCGCGAAGGGGGTGTGCGGCGGGAATTTGACCGATCGCACGCCGGCACCGGCGGATCCCGTGCAACATCGTGCAACCATTGCCTTGTCCGAATCAGGAGGGATTCATGAACCTGACCATCAGCGGCCACCACATGGAAGTGACCCCGGCGCTGCGCAGCTACGTGGAGTCGAAGCTGCACCGGGTGACCCGGCATTCCGATCAATTGATCAGTGTCAACGTGCTCCTGTCGGTGGAAAAGCAGAAGGAGAAGGAACGCCGCCAGCGAGCGGAATGCACCTTGCAACTGAAGGGACGCAACATCTTCGCCGAGACCCAGGATCAGGATCTGTACGCCGCCATCGACGAACTCGTCGACAAGATCGACCGCCAGGTGGTCGAGCACAAGAACCGGACCCGCGCGCACCAGGCCGTGCCGAGCAAGCATCTGGCAGCGACCTGAGGCTTCGGCCGAACGCCCATAGGGTTTTCCACGCGGCAGCCACAGCCGATACACTGCTTCAATTTCGCGTGCCCGCGGCGCCGGTGGCCCCGGCGCCGCACCCCGCACCCGGGGGCTGCGCGCCCGCATCCATGTCCGCATCCGCTTCCATGCCATGAACCCCCTGGCCCAGATCCTGCCGCTGGCCCATGTTCAGGTGAACGTCGAGGCCAGCAGCAAGAAACGCGCCTTCGAGTTCGCGGGCCTGCTGTTCGAGAATCACCTCGGGCTGGCCCGCTCGATGGTCACCGACAACCTGTTCGCCCGCGAACGCCTGGGCTCCACCGGGCTCGGGCAGGGCGTCGCCATTCCCCACGGACGCATCAAGGGGCTGCGCCAGCCCAGTGCCGCGCTGGTGCGCCTGGGCAGCCCGGTTCCTTTCGAGGCCCCCGACAACCAGCCGGTGCAGTTGCTGGTGTTCCTGCTGGTCCCCGAGGCGGCCTCGGGCAAGCACCTGGAGCTGCTGTCGGTGATCGCCGAGATGCTGTCCGACGACGGCTTCCGTCAGCGCATGCTCGAGGCGCCCGACGCGGTGGCCCTGCACCGCCTGGTGCACGAATGGGCCACGCTGCAGCACGCCGCCTGACCGTGCAACAGCGCCACGCAGCCCACCGCTTCCGCGGCCTCGCGCCGGGACGCGCACCGCATTGAAAACCGCCACGCTGTCGGCCGACAGGCTGTTCGAGGCCAACACTCCGCTGCTGAAGTGGCGCTGGATGGCCGGGCAGCGCAACCCCGAGAGGCGATTCGACGACGCCGCGGTGCAGGGCGCGACGTCAGGCGCCGACCTCGTCGGCTACCTGAACTACATCCACCCCTACCGGGTGCAGATCCTGGGCTGGCGCGAGGTGCACTACCTGCTGCACGCCGACGAGGCCGACAGCGGGCGCCGCGTGCGCCGCGTGGTCGGGCTGGGCCCGCCCGCGCTGGTCATCGCCGACGGCCAGGAGCCTCCGCCGGCCCTGCTCAAGGCCAGCGACGAGGCGGGGATCCCGCTGTTCGTCACCGACGAGCCGGCGGCCTTCGTCATCGACGTGCTGCGCGCCTATCTGTCGAAGCTGTTCGCCAACCGCACCACGCTGCACGGCGTGTTCATGGACATTCTCGGCGTGGGCGTGCTCATCACCGGCGAATCGGGCCTGGGCAAGAGCGAACTCGGGCTGGAGCTGATCTCGCGCGGCCACGGACTGGTCGCCGACGACTGCGTCGAGCTCTCCCGCGTCACCCAAAGCACCATCGAGGGTCATTGCCCGCCGCTTCTGCAGAACCTGCTGGAGGTGCGCGGAATCGGCATTCTCGACATCCGCACCATCTTCGGCGAGACCGCGGTGCGCCGCAAGATGCGCCTGCGCCTGATCGTGCACCTGGTGCGCCGCGACACCCAGGATCAGGACTTCGAGCGCCTGCCCACCGGCAACGTGCGCCAGGACGTGCTCGGCGTGGAGATCCGCAAGGTGCTGATTCCGGTGGAGGCGGGACGCAACCTGGCGGTGCTGGTCGAGGCCGCCGTGCGCAACACCATCCTGCAGCTGCGGGGCATCGACACCTTCAAGGAATTCCAGGACCGGCAGCGCCAGGCCATGCTCGAAGGCGGGGACGACTGATCGGCCCGGCCAGCGCAGGCGGCTCAGGGCGCCGCGTCGTCCGCCGGCGCGCCGGCGGCGTCGAAGCGTGCGCCCGGCGCCGGGCGATGGGGACAGGGATTGCGCGTGCAGTTGGCGTACAGCGCCAGCGAATGGTCCTGCAGCTCGAAACCGCGCTCGGCGGCGATGTTGCGCTGCCGGCGCTCGATCTCGCTGTCGACGAATTCCTCGACGCGCCCGCAGTCCAGGCACAGCAGGTGGTCGTGGTGCTTGCCTTCGTTGATCTCGAAGATCGCCTTGCCGGACTCGAAATGCGTGCGCGACAAGATACCCGCCTGCTCGAACTGGGTCAGCACGCGGTACACGGTGGCCAGGCCGATGTCGCGCGAATGGTCGTTCAGCAGCTCGCGGTACACGTCCTCGGCGGTCATGTGGCGCATCGCCCCCTTCTGGAAGATCTCCAGGATCCTCAGGCGCGGCTGCGTGACCTTCAGGCCCGTGCTTCGCAGGCCTTGCGCGTTCGACGGCGTCATGGAAGTGGGCGGTGTTTAGAATCCGCATGATAGTTCAGCCCGCCGCCGCGCCCAAGGCACGTTCCCGCAAGGCGCGACGCGGCCCCCGCATGCGCCAGCATGCCCCAACGCACCGATTTCCGATGCCCTTGTCGTCCCTGTTGGATAACCGCCCCGCGCTACGCGCGCTGGGCAGCGCGCTGGGCCTGCTCGCAACCCTGGGCCTGGGTGCGTGCAGCACGCAGTCGCAGCAGCGCGACATGACCGACATGTTCAAGCCCTACCGCATCGACGTCGTGCAGGGCAATTTCGTGTCCCGCGAAATGGCCGCCGAGCTCAAGCCCGGAATGACCAAGCGCCAGGTGCGGACGATCCTGGGCACGCCGCTGCTGCAGGACGTGTTCCACGCCGACCGCTGGGAATACGTGTTCAGCCTGCGCCAGGGCTACGAGGCCCCGATCGTGCGCCGCTTCACCGTGCAGTTCGACAAGCAGGGCCGGCTGGTGCGCAGCTACGGCGACCCCCTGCCGTCGGAGGACCAGTTCGTCGCGCAGATCAATTCGCTGCACGACGGCGGCAAGGAGCGCGTGCTGACCAGCGCGCAGCTGAAGGCCGAGATGGCCGCGGCGCAGAAGAAGCTCGACGCGCGCAAGCCCGCGCACGCGGCTGCCGCGTCGGGCCCGCTGACGCTGGTCGCGCCCGCGGCCGAGATCCAGCGCATGCAGTCGCTGGCGCACCAGGCCGATGCCTCGGTGCTGGCGCCGCCCGCGGCGTCGGCGTCGGCCGGCTCGTTGTCGATCCCGCTGATTCCCGGCCCCTCCGCGGCACCCGCGCCATGAGCCTGCCGGCAGCTCCCCACCGCGTCGCGGTCGCCGGCAGCAGCGGGCGCATGGGCCGCATGCTGATCGAGGCGATCACCGAGTCCCCCGATTGCCGGCTCAGCGGAGCTCTCGACCGCGCCGGCAGCCCGGGAATCGGCCATGACGCCGGAGCGCCGCTGGGGCTGCACACCGGCGTCGAGGTCGTGTCGGACCTGCGGCAGGGGCTGCGCGACGCGCAGTGCCTGATCGACTTCACGCGCCCCGAGGCCACGCTGCAGCACCTCGAGGCCTGCGAACAGCTGGGCACCGCGATGGTGATCGGCACCACCGGCTTCGATGCCGGCGGCATGCAACGCATCGAGGCCGCGGCGCGGCGCATCCCGATCATGCTGGCGCCCAACATGAGCGTGGGGGTCAACGTGGTGCTCAAGCTGCTCGAGCATGCGGCGCGCGCGCTGCGCGAGGGCTACGACATCGAGATCATCGAGGCGCACCACCGCCACAAGGTGGACGCTCCCTCCGGGACCGCACTGAAGATGGGCGAGGTGGTGGCGCGCGCCGCCGGCCGCGACCTGCAGCGCGACGCCGTATGGTCGCGCCACGGTCATACCGGTGCGCGCGCCGAGGGCTCGATCGGTTTTTCCGTGGTGCGTGGCGGGGACATCGTCGGCGACCACACGGTGCTGTTCGCCGGCACCGGCGAGCGCATCGAGATCACCCACAAGTCCAGCAGCCGCGCCACCTACGCCGAGGGCAGCCTGCGCGCGGTGCGATTCCTGGCAGGGCGCGCCCCGGGCCTGTACGACATGCACGACGTGCTGGGCCTGAAGGCCTGAGCACGCGCTGCCCGCGAGCTCGCGCCATGCAGCCCGGCATCGCGATGGGATGGGCGGGCGACCCGCTGATGCAGGCGGTCGGTCTGCTGCTGCTGGCGATGTCGGTGGCCAGCTGGTTCGTGATCCTGTGGAAGAGCGCGTTGCTGTGGACGGCCGCCCGGCGCATTCCGCGCGCCATCGCGGCGTTCTGGGCGGCGCCGTCGCGCGCGCAGGCGGCGGCCGCCGCGCAAGCCGCCGACCCCGACGGCCTGGCCGCCGCGCTGGCGCTGCGCAGCGAGCAGCTCGGACGCCCCGGCGCGCACGCCTGGCAGGCCCATGCCGACCTCGTGCGGCGCGGGTTGCGCGACGACCTCGACGCCGCCAGCCGCCGCCTGCATGCCGGGCACGTGCTGCTGGCCAGCATCGGCAGCACCGCCCCCTTCGTCGGCCTGTTCGGCACGGTGTGGGGCATCTACCACGCCCTCGCCTCCATCGCGGCGACGCGCCAGATCGGCATCGAGCAGGTCGCCGGGCCGGTCGGGCAGACCCTGGTCATGACGGCGGCCGGGCTCGCGGTGGCGATTCCCGCGGTGCTGGGCTACAACGCGCTGGGCAAGCGCGCCCGCGCCCTCGACGCGCTGCTCGAGGGCTACGCGCTGGACCTGCAGCAGTTGCTGAGCGGCGCCCCATGATCCCGCCGCGCCGCCGCCTGCGCCTGATCGGCGCGCCCACCGACGTCGGCGCCGGCACACGCGGTGCGTCGATGGGGCCGGAGGCGCTGCGCGTGGCCGGACTGCTGGCGGCGCTGCAGTCGCTGGGGCTGGAGGTGCACGACAGCGGCAACCTGCCCGGACCCGGCAACCCCTGGCAGGCACCGCGGCACGGCTGGAGGCACCTGCCGCAGGTCGTGGCATGGAACCTGGCGGTGCGCGACGCCGTGGCCGATGCGCTCGGCGCCGGCGAGCTGCCGATGCTGCTCGGCGGCGACCACAGCCTGGGCTTCGGCTCGATCGCCGCGGTCGCCTCGCACTGCAGGGCCGCCGCGAAGCCCCTGCGCGTGCTGTGGCTGGACGCGCACGCCGACTTCAACACCGCCGAGACGACCCCCACCGGCAACCTGCACGGCATGCCGCTGGCCTGCCTGTGCGGCATGGGTCCGGCCGAGCTGTTGCGCCTCGGAGGCGCCGAGCCGGTGCTGCAGGCGCAGCAGCTGCGCCTGCTGGGGGTGCGCAGCGTCGACGAGCTCGAGCGCGCGCTGTTGCGCCGGCATGGGCTGGCGGTGTTCGACATGCGCTGCATCGACGAACTGGGCATGCGCGAGGTGATGCGCCGCGTGCTCGAGGGCATCGATGCCTCGACCCACGTCCACTTGAGCCTGGACGTGGATTTCCTCGACCCGGACACGGCCCCCGGAGTCGCCACCGCGGTGCGCGGCGGGCCGACCTGGCGGGAGGCGCAGCTGTGCATGGAAATGCTGGCCGACCTGGGCTGCGTGGCGTCGATCGACGTGGTGGAACTGAACCCGGCGCTCGATCTGCGCAACCGCAGCGCCGAGGCGCTGGTGGAGTTGCTGCAGAGCCTGTTCGGCCGCTCCACGCTGCTGCGCGATCCCCGCTGAGACTCAGCCGGCGGGGCGCCGCAGCAGCCACAGCAGCGCGCCGGCGATCACGACCACGCCTGCGGCCTCGAAGGCGCCCGGGCGCTCGCCCAGCCAGGCCCATGCCATGAGCACTCCGGTGGTCGGGATGGCCAGGCTCGACAGCCCGGCGATGCCGGCCGGCAGGCGCTGCACCACCAGCGCCCACAGCGTCCAGCCGAGTCCGCCGGCGAGCAGCACGTTGAAGCCCAGCGCCGCCAGCAGCCCGGGACTCCAGTCGATGGCGCGCTGCGGCACCGCCAGCGCCAGCACGCCCAGCGCGACACCGCCCAGCAGCATCTGCCAGGCCGTCATGCGCAACGCCGACAGGGAGCGTCCCTGGCGCAGGAACAGCTGCTTGCTCAGCACCGTGCCGGCGGCCCAGCTCAACCCCGACCCGATCGCAAGCCAGCTGCTGCCCCAGTCGGCATGCAGGCTCCACGGCCGCAGGATCAGCAGCATGCCCAGCGCCCCGAGCGCGACGCTGGCCCACTGCGCCGCACGCAGGCGCTCGTGCAGGAACATGCGGGCCAGCAGCAGGCTCCAGAACGGCATCGTGTAGGCCAGCAAGGCGGTCTGCCCGGCGCCGCCGCGCACCAGCGCCCATTGCGCCAGCGCCGTGAACCCCGCGGTCTGCGTCAATCCCACCGCAAGGGTCGGACCCAGGCGCGGCGGCGCCAGGCTCTCGCCGCGCGCCAGCATCAGCAGGAACAGCACCAGGGTCGAGCCCAGGTAGCGCAACGCCGAGAAATCGAAGGGCCCGCAATAGCGCATCGCCAGTTTCATGACGATCCAGTTGGCGCTCCAGATCAGGGTCAGCACCAGCAGCGACAGCAGCGCGACGCGCTGCCCGCGATCGGAGGAGGAGGGATTCATGCGGGCATCGTATCCGGCGGCGCGCCAGACTTGCGTGATGCACCAGAATGTGGCGCGTTTCGGTGCGCGCGCGCACCATCATGAGGCTTCGCCCCACCGTGGTGCACGCCACGCCGACACCGGCACCACGACGCGGCGCGACGCACCTGACAGGTTCCCGCGGCGCACCCTGGAGGCGCGTTGCGCACGCTTTTGGAACACTTCTTGCTTCGTCGCGAGGCCCTCCGCCTTCGGCGGGGCGAACCGAATGCCCGGAGTCCCTCGCTCATGTCCTCCCTGCAAACCAGCGCCAACGTCCTGTTCCTGCTTCTCGGTGCCATCCTCGTGCTGTTCATGCACGCCGGCTTCGCCTTTCTCGAACTGGGCACCGTGCGCCGCAAGAACCAGGTCAACGCACTGGTCAAGATCCTCACCGACTTCTCGGTGGCCACGCTGGCCTACTACTTCGTCGGCTACGCCATCGCCTACGGCGTGACGTTCCTGTCGCCCGCGCCGCAGCTCAACCTCGACGACGGCCTCGCGCTGACACGCTTCTTCTTCCTGCTGACCTTCGCCGCGGCGGTGCCGGCGATCATCTCCGGCGGCATCGCCGAGCGCGCCAAGTTCTACCCGCAGTTGCTGGCCACCGCGATCATCGTCGGGCTGGTCTATCCGCTGTACGAGGGCGCCATGTGGGGCGACCGCTTCGGCGTGCAGGCCTGGATCACGCGGCTGTTCGGTGTGCCGTTCCACGATTTCGCCGGTTCCATCGTGGTGCATGCGATGGGCGGCTGGCTGGCACTGCCGGCGGTGCTGCTGCTGGGCGCGCGCCGCGGACGCTACCGCGACGGGCGCGTCAACCCGCACCCGCCTTCGAGCATCCCCTTCCTGGCGCTGGGTTCGTGGATCCTGGTGGTCGGCTGGTTCGGCTTCAACGTCATGAGCGCGCAGAGCGTGACCAAGATTTCCGGACTGGTGGCGGTGAACTCGCTGATGGCCATGGTCGGCGGCACGCTGGCCGCGCTCATCGCCGGACGCAACGACCCCGGCTTCGTCTACAACGGCCCGCTGGCCGGGCTGGTCGCGGTGTGCGCGGGCTCCGACGTGATGCATCCGATCGGCGCACTGATCACCGGCGCCATCGCCGGCTGGCTGTTCGTGCGCATGTTCACGCTCACACAGAACCGGCTGCGCATCGACGACGTGCTCGGCGTGTGGCCGCTGCACGGATTGTGCGGAACCTGGGGGGGCATCGCCGCCGGCATCTTCGGACAGACCGCGCTGGGCGGCGTGGGCGGGGTGAGCCTGGGAGCGCAGTTGCTGGGCACGGCGGCCGCGGTGGTGTGGGCGCTGCTCGGCGGCTTCGTCGTGTACGGCCTGCTCAAGCTCACGATGGGCCTGCGCCTGGACGCCGAGGCCGAATTCGACGGCGCCGACCTGTCGATCCACCAGATCACCTCGACCCCCGAACGCGAAGTCAGCTGGTAATGAATGTGGGCCCCCAGGCCCGGGCTGCGCCCGGCCCGCCCCCCCGAGGGGGGCGAGAAAGCTTGGGGCGGCCCGGCGCTTTCTCATGGGCCCCCAGGGCCGGGCTGCGCCCGACCCGCCCCCGGCCCGCCCCCCGGCTTTCCCGCGGGCGCGGCGGCTTCCAGTTTGCGACAATGCGCGTTCACGCAGCAGCGCCGCGCAGGAATCGCCGACATGAGCAGCCCCGAAGCCAGCATCCACGTCCTGATGACCGACCTCGGCGCGCGCGCCCGCGAGGCGTCGCGCGCCATGGCGCGCGCCGGCACCGCCGAGAAGAACCGGGCGCTGCTGGAACTGGCCGGCGTGCTGCGCGCGCAGCGCGAGAGCCTGCAGCAGGCCAACCGCGTCGACGTCGACGCGGCGCGCCAGGCCGGGCTCGAGCCGGCCTTCGTCGACCGCCTGCAACTCGGCGACAAGGTGCTGGAGCAGATGGCCGCGTCGTGCGAGCAGGTCGCCGCGCTGCCCGACCCGATCGGCGAGATGACCGATCTGCGCCGGCGCCCCAGCGGCATCACGGTGGGGCGCATGCGGGTTCCGCTGGGCGTGTTCGGCATGATCTTCGAAAGCCGACCCAACGTCACGATCGAGGCCGCCAGCCTGGCCATCAAGTCGGGCAACGCGGTGATCCTGCGCGGCGGGTCCGAGGCCATCCACAGCAACCGCGCGCTCGCGCAATGCGTCGGCCGCGCCCTCGAGCAGGCCGGGCTGCCGGTCGACGCGGTGCAGCTGGTGCCGGTGACCGACCGCGCCGCGGTGGGCGAACTGATCACCATGCCGCGATTCGTCGACGTCATCATCCCGCGCGGCGGCAAGGGCCTGATCGAACGCATCAGCGCCGAGGCGCGCGTGCCGGTGATCAAGCACCTGGACGGCAACTGCCATGTCTACGTGGACGACGACGTGGACCTGGACATGGCGGTCAGCGTCACCGACAACGCGAAGACCCAGCGTTACAGCCCGTGCAACGCCGCGGAGTCGCTGCTGGTCGCACGCGCCAGCGCGCACGCCTTCCTGCCGCGCATCGGCGCGGTGTTCGCGGCCAAGGGCGTCGAGATGCGCTGCTGCGCGCACAGCCGCGCGCTGCTCGAGCCGGTTCCCGGCGCGGCGCCGCTGCTGCGCGACGCCACCGAGCAGGACTGGGACACCGAATACCTGGCGCCGATCATCTCGATCAAGGTGGTCGACGGGGTCGACGCGGCGATCGCGCACATCAACCGCCACGGCTCGCAGCACACCGACACGATCCTCACGAGCAACCACCAGCATGCGATGCGCTTCCTGCGCGAGGTGGATTCGGCGGCGGTGATGATCAACGCATCGACGCGATTCAGCGACGGATTCGAATTCGGCCTCGGCGCCGAGATCGGCATCTCCACCGACAAGTTCCACGCCCGCGGCCCGGTCGGCCTGGAAGGCCTGACCAGCCAGAAATGGGTGGTGCTGGGCGACGGCCAGCTGCGTCGCTGAACCCCACCCCCCCGCGCCCTGCACGCCATGCGACACCCCGAACACCTCACCGCGATCCTCACGCTGCCCACGTTGCTGCGCGTGGGCGCCGCGCTCGGCAGCGGCATGGGAGTGGTCAGCGGCTGCATCGCGCTGTACGTGTACCGGCAGCAGGTCGGCGTCGGCGAGGCGCTGGGCGTGCTGGTCAGCGGCGTGCTGTTCAATGCGCTGGCGCTGATGTTCGCCACGCTGGTCGGCTATTGGCCGTACCGCGCGCTGGCCAGGCGCCGGCGTTTCGGGCTGCACCGCCTCAGCGTCTATCCGCTGCAGCTCAAGTGAGCCAGCGAGCCTCGTCCGCGCGGCAGGGCCGTGCGGGCCCGCGTCGGCGGACGCGCCCGCAAGCTTCCTGTAAGCTTTCGGCGCCGTCGTTTCGACACCACCCGGAGAATGCCCAGCATGAACCCACGTGACCGCATCCGCCTGCTCGGCGCCGGACTGGCCGGGCTCGGCGCCGCGCCGCTGGCGGCCGCGCAAAGCCAGGGCCCGGTGACCGACAAACCCATTTCCAGCGAGCCGTGGAAGGTGGTGATGCAGATCAGCGTGGACCTGGAACAGGCCTACGAGGGCCTGATCAACATCCAGAACGTGCTCCAGCTCGACCCGCGCATGCAATTCGTGGTCGTCGGCTACGGCAAGGCCATCCATTTCCTGCTCGACGGCACCAAGGCGCCCACCGGTGCCGCGTTCTCCGGCATCATCGGCGGCCTGGCCAACCAGGGCGTGCAGTTCAAGGCCTGCCGGAACACGCTGGATTTCCTGAAGATCCCGACCGACCGCGTCGTGCTCGAGGCCACGCTGGTTCCGGCCGGCGTGTACGAGATCATCCGTCTGCAGTCCAAGGGCTGGTACTACCTCAAGCCCTGAAACCCGCCGCCCCGCACCACCCCCCGCAACGCGCGCTGCACCGGGACCTGCTGGCCGCCGCCGAGCTCGTCGGCTGCGTGCTGCGCGGCGAGTCCCTGGCCGGTGCGCTGCCGCGCCTGAGCGCCGGGACGCGCCAGCCGCCGGTCGCGCCCTGGAGCGCGGCGCAGCGCGGTGCGGCGCAGGCCCTGTGCTTCGAGACCCTGCGCGGGCTCGGGCGCGCGCGCGCGCTGCTGGCGCTGTTGCACCCGCGGCGCGTCAGCCCCCCACAGCTCGAAGCCCTGCTGCTGGTGGCGCTGGCGCTGGCCAGCCTGCCCGAACCGCGCCCCTACCCCGACCACACGCTGGTGTACGAGGCCGTGCAGGCCTGCGCCGCGCAACCGCGCATGCGAGGCGCGCGCGGCTTCGTCAACGCCTTGCTGCGGCGCCTGCAGGCGCAGCGTGAAGGCCTGCTCGCGCAGGCGCTGACCCAGCCCGAGGCGCGCTACAACCACCCGGCATGGTGGATCGAGCTGCTGCGCGAAGCCTGGCCCGCGCAATGGGAATCCATCCTCGAGCTGGCCGCGCTGCCGCCGCCGATGACCCTGCGCGTGAACCGGCGCTGGGGCACGCGCGAGCAGTACCTGGAGCGGCTGCGCGCCGCCGGACTCGACGCCGACGCGCCCGCCGGCCCCGGGCTGGAACAGGCGCTGGTGCTGCGGCGCGCGGTCGCGGTGAGCGAGTTGCCGCTGTTCGACTCCGGCGCCGTCAGCGTGCAGGACGCCTCGGCGCAGCTCGCCGCGGTGCTGCTGGACCCGCAGGCCGCAATGCGCGTGCTCGACGCCTGCGCCGCGCCCGGCGGCAAGACGGCGCACCTGCTGGAGCTCGCCGATTGCGAAGTCCTGGCACTGGACCGCGACGCCGCGCGCGCCGCGCGCATCGGCGACACCCTGCGCCGGCTGCGCCTGGCGCCCGCCGAGGTGCGCTGCGCCGACGCCGCGCAGCCGGCCGGCTGGTGGGACGGCCGCGCCTTCGACCGCATCCTGCTCGACGCCCCCTGCAGCGCCAGCGGCATCAGCCGCCGCCACCCCGACATCCGCTGGCTGCGCCGCCCGCAGGACATCGCGGCGCTGGCGGCGCAGCAGCGCGAGCTGCTGGAGGCGCTGTGGCCGCTGCTGCGCCCCGGCGGCCGGCTGCTGTACGCCACCTGCTCGCAGTTCCCCGCCGAGGGCGCCGAGCAGGCGACGAGTTTCCTGGCCCGGCATGGCGATGCGTTAGCATTGGCCGCGCCGGGGCAGATCCTGCCCGGCAGGTCGCCCGAGCGCGACGGCTTTTTCTACGCCCTGTTCGCCAAGCGTGCCGATGCCACCGCATGAGTCCGTCGCAGGCCCCTGACCCGATGCGTCGCCGCGTGCTGGCGGCCGCAGGAATCGGCGCGGCCGCCAGCGCGCTGCAAGCCTGGACGCCCGCGCACGCGGCCACCGTGTACGCGCAGCCGCCGACGGTGGAACTCGAGACCGACGGCGCCTACGCCAGCGCCAGCGTGGTGTTCGCGCTGCCGGTTCCGCTGGAGAGCGCGCTGCACCGCGGCATCCCGCTGTACTTCCTCACGCGCCTGAGCGTGTTGCAGTCGCGCTGGTGGTGGTTCGACGCCAGCGTCGGCGAAGGCCAGATGCTCACCCGCCTGGGCTACGAGCCGCTGCTGGGCAAGTACCGCGTATCCACCGGAGCCCTGCGCACCAGCTACAGCTCCCTCGACGACGCGCTCAACCAGGTGCAGCACATCTCGCACCTGAAGATCGCCGACGCGAAAAGCCTCAAGGCCGGCCAGACCTACCAGGTCGGCGGCCGATTCGAGCTCGACCTGTCGCAATTGCCGCGACCGTTCCAGATCAACGTCGGCTCGCAGTCGGACTGGCAGCTCGAGGCCGATTTCCCACGGGTCAGCTTCACATGGACTCCCGCACCGTCAACCGCGCCACCCGGGTAGCCTCGTGGGGCGCGCTGGCGGTGGGGCTGCCGCTGGTCGTGTTCCTGGTGTTCCTGCTCGCCGTGTCGACCAAGAACACCGCCGCGGTGAATCCCTATTTCGGGGCCCTGTACTGGATCAACATCGCCGTGGCGGCGCTGCTGCTGCTGCTGATCCTGGGGCTGTCCTCGCGCCTGCTGTGGCGCCTGCGCAAGCGCCGTTTCGGCAGCCGCCTGCTGTTCAAGCTGGCGATGGTGTTCACGCTGGTGGGCGTGCTGCCGGGGCTGGTGATCTACGTCGTGTCGTACCAGTTCGTGGCGCGCAGCATCGAGACCTGGTTCGACGTCAAGGTCGAGCGCGCGCTGACCTCCGGGCTGAACCTCGGCCGCACCACCCTCGAGGTGCTGCTGGCCGACCTCACCGCGAAGGGGCGCAACGTCGCCGCGCAGCTGGTGGACAACCACGGCGACGTCGCGCCGGTGGCCCTCGAGCAGCTGCTGCAGCAGCTCAGCCTGGAGCAGGCCACGGTGTTCGACGGCAACGGCAACGTGCTGGCCAGCGCCGGCGGCAATCCCTTCGCGCTGGTGCCGGACCTGCCGGGGCCCGAAGCCATGCGCCAGTTGCGCCTGATGGGGCAGCTGGCCAGCGTGGAAGGCGGCGAGGACGGCTCGGCCGGTGCGGGAAGCCCGCTGCGCCTGCGCGTCGTGATCCCGCTGCCCACGCGTTCGCTGCTGCTGCCGGGGCACCAGCGCTATCTGCTGCTGGTGCAGAACGTACCCAGTGCGATCTCGCGCAGCGCCCTCGAGGTGCAGCGCGCCTACGCCGAATACCAGGAGCGCGCGCTCGGGCGCGACGGGCTGCGGCGCATGTACATCTCCACGCTGACCCTGACCCTGTTCCTCGCGGTATTCGCCGCGGTGCTGCTGGCGGTGCTCATGGGCAACCAGCTGGCCAGCCCGCTGCTGCTGCTGGCCGACGGCATGCGCGCGGTGGCCGGCGGCGACCTGCGGCCGCGTCCGGAGGCGCGCTCCAGCGACGAACTGGGCTCGCTCACGCGCTCGTTCAACGCGATGACGGCGCAGCTGTCCGAGGCGCGCCACCAGGCCGAGGCCAGCCGGCAGGCGCTGGAGGCCTCGCGCGCGTACCTGCAAAGCGTGCTGGACAACCTGACGGCAGGCGTGCTCGTGCTGGGAGACGGCTTGCGCCTGACGCTGGCCAACCCCAGCGCCACGCGCGTGCTGCGCGTGGCGCTGCAGGGCGCGGTGGGTCGCCCGATCACCGACGTCGAGGCGCTGCAGGGTTTCGCCGCCGAAATCGACTCCGCCTTCCACGAACTCGGCAGCGGCAGCAGCGACCACTGGCTGCGCCAGATCGACTACACACCCCCGGGCAGCGACGCCGCGCTGACCCTGCTGGTGCGCGGCGCGCGGCTGCTGCTGCCCGGACACAGCGCCGCCGTGGTGGTGTTCGACGACATCAGCGAACTGATCTCGGCGCAGCGCTCGCTGGCCTGGGGCGAGGTGGCGCGCCGGCTGGCGCACGAGATCAAGAACCCGCTGACCCCCATCCAGCTGTCGGCCGAGCGCCTGCAGATGAAGCTCGAAGCGCGCCTGAGCGGGGCCGACCGCGACATGCTGACCCGCGCCACCGGCACCATCGTCAACCAGGTCACCGCGATGCGGCGCATGGTCGACGAATTCCGCGACTACGCGCGCACCCCGGTGACCGCGCTGGCGCCGATGGACCTCAACGCGCTGATCGGCGACGTGCTGAACCTGTATGCCGCGCAATCGGCGCATGTGCACGCGGAATTGGCCGAATCCCTGCCGCTGATCGAAGGCGACGCCGCGCAACTGCGGCAGGTGGTGCACAACCTGCTGCAAAATGCCCTCGACGCGATCGCCGGGCAGGAACATGGAAGCATCACGATACGCACGGAAACCTATCGTTCGAGCAACAGCGGAACCCAGCGCGTGCGCCTGTCGGTCAGCGACAGCGGTCCCGGCTTCAGCGACAAGGTGCTGTCGCGCGCCTTCGAACCCTACGTGACCACCAAGCCGCGAGGCACCGGCCTGGGCCTGGCCGTGGTGCGCAAGATCGCCGAGGAGCATCATGCGCGCGCCGAGGTGCAAAATCTCGCCACCGAGGCGGGAATCAGCGGAGCGCGCGTATCCCTTATATTTCCCGCTATGGACCCCCCCGCGCCGGCCAGCGCGGCCTGACTGAACACCGGAAGACTCTTGGCCTATGGCTAGCATCCTTGTGGTGGACGACGAAGTCGGCATCCGCGACCTGTTGTCCGAAATCTTGAACGACGAGGGCCACACGGTGGAAGCTGCCGAGAACGCCCAGCAGGCGCGTGAATTGCGCGCGCGCTTCCGTCCCGACCTGGTGTTGCTCGACATCTGGATGCCCGACACCGACGGCGTCACGCTGCTCAAGGAGTGGGCCGGCGCCGGGCAGTTGACGATGCCGGTGATCATGATGAGCGGCCACGGCACCATCGACAACGCGGTCGAGGCCACGCGCATCGGCGCGATGGCCTTCCTCGAGAAGCCGATCGCGCTGCAAAAGCTGCTGCGCGCGGTGGAGCAGGGTCTGAGCAAGCCGGCGCCGAGCAGCAGGCCGCGCCTGGAGCCCAGCCTGGGCGCCGCGCCGGTGCTCGAGCCGCCCGCGCTGCTGGCCGAGCAGAGCTTTCCGCTCGACCGCCCGCTGCGCGAGGCGCGCGACGACTTCGAACGCGCGTATTTCGAGTTCCACCTGGCGCGCGAAGGCGGCAGCATGACCCGCGTCGCCGACAAGACCGGTCTGGAACGCACGCATCTGTACCGCAAGCTCAAGCAGCTGGGCGTCGACTGGGGGCGCGGCGCGCGGCGGATGCCGCCGCCCGCCGGCCCCGCGGCGCCGGGCATGCCGGGCACGACGGCCCCGCCGCCGGCCCTTGACGACGACGAGGACTGAGCGCGCAACGCCCGCATACGCCCGCCTTGCCAGCAGCGGCGCAAGCTTTGCTAAGATGTGGGGCTTTGCTGGAACGCCTTGGCCAGGTAGCTCAGTTGGTAGAGCAGCGGACTGAAAATCCGCGTGTCGGCAGTTCGATTCTGCCCCTGGCCACCATCTTCACGCCCGAGCGCTTGCGCTCGGGCGTTTTCGTCTGCGCTGCCTCCGGCTGCGATCCTGCGCTACGCTTTGCGGCATGACCGACACGCCGGCTTCGCCGATGCCCGACCGCGACCGCGCCTCGACGCCCCAGGCGAGCACGGTGGACCCCCAGGCCCGCCTGGTGGAGGCCCAGGCCCGCCTGGTGGACGTGCGCGGGCTGGCGCGGGCGGTCGAGGAGTTCGCGACCGAGCGCGACTGGACGCAGTTCCACACGCCGAAGAACCTGGCGATGGCACTGACCGGCGAACTCGGCGAACTGGTCGAGATCTTCCAGTGGATGAGTCCCGAGCAGTCGAGCCGCGCGGGCAGCGACCCGGAGACCGCGCAGGCGCTGCGGGACGAACTCGCCGACGTGCTGATCTACCTGGTGCGCCTGGCCGAGGTGCTGGGAGTCGACCTCGACGATGCGGTCCGCGCCAAGCTGGCGCGCAACGCGCTGAAGTACCCGGCCGACAAGGTGCGCGGCAGCCACCGCAAGTACGACAAGCTCTAGCAGGCGCCGACGGCGCGCTACGACGAGGACTCCCAGCGCGCCAGCAGCTCCGGCGGGATCGCCTGGGCGACGTCGGCATAGCGCCTGCCCACCAGGCGTTCGGCCTGGCGCAGCAGCACCCCCACCGGGCTGCTCGGTTCGTGGAACTCGAACCACGCGCGGGCCTCGCCGATGCAGGCCAGCGCATCGGCGCGATCCTGCAGCACGGCCGGCGGCGCCGCGGGCGGGGCCTGCGGACCCGGCAGCAGCGTGGGCTCGATGCCGCCGACGGCTCCGGGTTCGCGCGGCGGCCCCGAGTCGGCCGCCGGGTCGGCGTCGGCGTCGGCGTCGGCGCATGCATCGTCGGTCGCGGCGACCTCGGGCGACCCGATGCTGCCGAAGGGGTGCAGCAGACGCTGCAGTGCCGACAGGTCGGGCATGTGCTCGCCCAGGTCCCGCCGCGCCCACTCCAGCAGGCCCGTCAGCTCGCGCTGCGCGCGCTGCAAGGACAGGCACCCCGCATCGCCGGCCTCGCGGGCCTGCCACAGGTCGTGTTGCAGTGCCTGTCTGGCCGCCGCGTCGGCCAGGGCTTCGCGCTCGACATCGCGCAGCCTGCGCTGGCGGCCGAGGCCGCGCAGCGCCACCATCTCGCGCAGGTCGGCCAGCAGCGCTTCGGGGTCGACCAGCAGGGCCAGTGCATTGGCACGTATCGCCGGCTCGTGCCGACCGTCGACCTGCGCCTGCGGGTGGATGCTCGCGCCGAGGCTGCGCAGTACGCCCAGCATCGTGCGCAGGCCCTGCTCGAAGCCGTCGGCTCCGGCCGTGCGCACCCGGCAACGCAGCCACCACACCAGCACGGTGATGTCGCGGCTGCGCCCCAGCAAGGCGCGGCACTCGCGCTCGAGTTCGGGCCACGGCGGCCCCTCGCGGCGCAGGCTGAAGCTGCCGTACTGGACCTCCTGCGACGGCCGCATGCGCGCCTGCAGCGCGGCGTAGGCGCTGTCGTATTCCAGGCACGGTCCGGCCGGGCAGGCGCCCGCCAGCGGCCTCGTCCAGTCCTCTTCAGCGGCGGTCCGCATCATATGCCTCGACGTCGAACACGACACGCACTGTCGCGCCGACGTCGGCGCCGGCCCGTGCATCGCCCAGCCATGCACAGCGTGCCAGGGTGGCGGGGCGGCCAAGCGCGGCGCACGGCGCCTGCGCCGCGTGAAGCTGCAGCTCCAGGTCCCATGCATGGTCCAGCCCGACGAAGCAGCGCACGCAGGCGTGCAGTGCGGCGAAGGCCTCGCCGCCGCTCGCCGAGGGCAGGAAGCCCAGGTACTGGGACAGGCTCAACGGCCCCAGCACGATGCGAAAGCGCCCCTGGCGATCGGGAATCCGCTCGCCGAGCACCGCGGCGTCGCCCAGGCGGCAGCCGCGGTCGTCGACACCCAGCCGGCAGCGCTCGGCGGCGTCGATGTCGAGCCACTGCAGCACGAACTCCTCGATGCCCACCGGGACCCGGAAGTAGTCCTGCAAGGCCGCGCACAGCCCCCGCGGGGAGCGCGTGCGGCGCATGCGCTGGGCCGCACTGGCCCAGCGCGCGTGCGCCGGCCAAGGCGCCGCGGGCTGGCACGCCGCGTCGCCGACCAGGCTGGCGACATGGCGCGTGAAGGACTCGTCGCCCCGGCGGTCCAGACCCGCCGCCGCCTGCGCCTGCGCCCAGGCGCGGTACAGCAGCGTGAACGCCCGGTGATGGAACAGGTCGAGGAAGTCGCGGGAGGCGCCATCGCGCATCGCATGCAGGCGCGCGCGCACCAGTTCGGTGTAATGCAGCGGCAGCGCGCCGTTCGGGCCGAGGGTGCCGAGGCCGAACACCTGCAGCAGCACTCTGCCGGCGCGTGCGCCGATGCTCGCGATCTCACGGGGGGCGAAGGCCAGGCTGGGCTGCTGGCCCAGGCGCACGCGCTCGTGTCGCGGCATGCGCGCGTCGCCGATGCGCGGCTGTCCTGCCGCCGCCGCGTCGATGCGTCGAAGCAGCGCGAACAGCTCGTGGTGCCACGGGCTCTGGGCCGCCTTCCTGAGCCAGCTCGCCTGCCTGCGCTGCGCGCCCGTCATACGATCCCCCGCGAGCCCATGCGCGCCGGCGAGCACCAGAGGGGACCACGCTGCGCGCTGTGCAAGCGCAGGCTGGTGCAGGTGTTGATCGACGCATACTCGCCGAGCAGGCGCTCCAGCACCATCCCGAACAGCAGCGGACTCGCCGGGGCGAAGGCCTCGTCGTCCACCTGCAGATCGCATTCCAGCGTGCGTCCGTACACCAGCGGTCCGGGTTGCGGAAGTCGCCGCGTCGTGGCGTGCATGCGCGCGCCCAGCAGCCCGTCGATGCGTCGCGCGGCGGCGGCATCGGCAGGCTGCGCGAACAGCCCCAGCAGTTCGCGCAGCGCCTGCGCGGCCGACTGCGCATCGAGCTCGGCCAGCGGGAGGTGGTGCATGCCGAGCAGCCGGATCAGGCTCCAGGCGCTGTGCTGCAACCCCAGCGCGGGGGCGGGGGGCGAGGGCGCCCGCAACATCGCGGCCCCGGCGACACCGGCCTGCAGACCGAGTGCGCGACACTCCGGCGCGGGCCGCGCCATCCCCATCGCGAGGTCCCGGTTGGTCAGCCATGCGCGCACCGAGAGCTGGTCGAGGTCGGCCCGGAATGGCGCGTCGAACTGGTCGACCAGGCTCAGGTAGACCTCGGTCCCCACATAGGGGCTGCGCGTGCCGCAGCGCCGCGCCGCCGCCGACAGCACGCGCTGCTCGCGGCGCATCGAGAAGTAGCGGGAGTGGTCGGCGCCGTCGCGGTGCAGGGTCTGGTACAGCGGGCGGAAACAGATCTGCGTGTCCGCGCCCGCCGGCTGGCCCCGCAGCTCGTCGACCGCCCACACCTCGAAGTCCAGCGGGCGCGTGCGATCCACGACCAGGTGGTATTCGCTGCGCTCGGGGGCCAGCCGCAGTCGGTCGGTGCGCCCCTCGAACAGGTTGAGCACCGGCGTCGCGAACAGTGCCAGGGCATCGGCATTCAGCCACGCCGCCAGCTCGGCCGGGGCGTCGTCGAGCAGCAGCCACAGGTCGACGACGCTGCCGTCGAGACCGGCGAGCGCCGCGCCCAGGCCCCGCAACGTGAACTCGTACAGACACTGCGATGCGTGGAAGTACTCCTGCAGCAGGTTGTGCGCGTGCAGCGTGTTGTAGCGCAGCGGCAGCAGCCCCTGCCCCGGCTGCAGCCCCTCGTAGATCAGCGCGCCCTCGGGCAGCGCCCGCGCCTCGCGCGTGCGCCCGGGCGCGGCCACCACGCCGCCGGCGAAGCCGGCATGCAGGCGCTCGAACAGGCGCGAAGCCACGCGTGCGCGCATGTGCAGAAGCTGCACGCTGCGCGGCCCGGAGCCGAAGGGATTGACGTCGCGCAGCTCGGTGTCGAACACGCTGTAGCGGGCGCCGGCGGGCGGCTCGGGCTCGAAGCTCACATCCTCGGCCTGCGCCACGCAGGCGGGCAGCGCGAGCAGCAGTTCCTGCCCGGCATGCGCGGGCTCGAGGCGCAGCGGCGCGGGCATCGGCCCCATGCGCGGCAGGTCGAAGGCCAGTCCGTCGGGCCACACACCCCGGGCATGCAGCAACTGCAGGCTGCCGCCTTCCAGCGCCGCGGGGTCGATGGCCAGCGCCGAGAACCCCCAGAACAGGCTTCCCAGGGGTTCGCAGCGCAAGTGGGCCTGCTGCTCCAGATAGCGCTCCTGCTGCTGGAACAGCTGCGGGCGCAGGAAAAGGCCCTCGCTCCAGCTGACCTTGTTGAACCACGCCATGGCGACTGCGTCCGCGGCCTCAGCCGGCGGCCTCGATGCGCAGCGCGCGCTTGCGCAGCACGATGCGTGCGCGCAGCGCCGGGGCCGGCAACACGGCGTCGTACCAGTGCGGGGTGACTGGCGCGATCTCGTGGCTGGCGCGCCAGCCGGCCTGCGCAAGGTCGCGGTACGCGGCGGTCACGCCCAGCACGCGCATTCCCGCCGGCGCCTTGCGGCGCACGCGCCGCCGCTCGCCGGGGCGCAGCACGAGTTCTTCGTCGCCGAGGCAGGTCTCGCCCAGCGCGCGACGCGCATCGGAGGCAAGACTGAAATAGTCGACGACGTCGAAGGGGTCGCGTGCGCTGAGTTCGAACAATCGGACCAGGATCGGCGCCGGCTGCCCGCGCTCGTTCGGGTTCACGTCCTGCGCTGCGATGATCTCCAGATCCAGCAGCAGCGACGGCGGGGCGCCGCCGCCCGAGGCAGCGCACGCTCCGAGCAGCCCCGACACCGCTCCGCCGAGGCTGCAGACCAGCCAGCGCCGGCGCTCCCCCGGCGCCCGGCCACCCCCGGATTGGATGGGTCGAAGCCAGCGCATCATGCCTCCTGGTTGCCCTTGATGTCGTAGCCGGCCGTGACGGCCCCTCCCGGGCCGCCCTGCGCGTTCTGGACCTGGTACTCCTGGTTGACCTTGGCGAAGGACAAGGCCACCACCTCGCGCCCCCCTTCGTCGCCGACGCTGACGCTGGGATTCACCTGGGTGATCAGCACGTCGTCCATGGTCAGTTTCAGGTAATCGAGGGGATCGCCGCCCGCCTTGCGCACGGTCAGCGTGGCCTTCGCGATGTGCTTGCCGGTCAGGCACATGCGCATCAGGTTCGGGCTCGCGCGGTCGAGGCGGTGCTCGAACTGCAGATCCCCGATCTCGGCCTTGCCGGCGCCGCCTCCGCTGCCGGCGTGCATGGCCGCGCTCTGGCTCATGCGCCAGTTCCAGTTCAGCACCTCGATTTCGTCCTTGTGCTTCGCGTCCTGGCTCTCGCCTTCGATTCCGTCGAGCTTGAGAAAGATGTCCTGTGCCATGATGACTCCTGGGTGGCTGCTGCGGGTTGCGCCGCGCGATGCGGCAGATGGGTGGTGATCGAAGGGGGAGGCTGCGGGGGGCTGCGGGACCGCGGGATCAGGAACTGCGCGGCACGGACGGAAGCCGCGTCACCAGCCGCAGGCTGACGGTCAGGCCCTCGAGCTGGAAGTGCGGCCGCAGGTAGAACTTGGCGCTGTAGTGGCCGGGGTTGGCCTCGACGTCCTCGACGACCACCTCGGCCGCGGCAAGCGGGCGCCTGGCCTTGGTCGCCTGCGAGGAGTTCGCGGGGTCGGCGTCGACGTAGCGCATCAGCCACTCATTGAGCCAGCGCTGCATCTCGGCGCGCTCCTTGAAGCTGCCGATCTTGTCGCGGACGATGGCCTTCAGGTAATGCGCGAAGCGTGCGCTGGCGAACAGGTACGGCAGGCGCGCCGACAACTGCGCGTTCGCGGTGGCCTCGGGATCGTCGTAGACCTGCGGCCGCTGCAGCGACTGCGCGCCGATGAAGGTCGCGTGGCCGGTACCCTTGCGGTGCACCAGGGGGATGAATCCGGCGCGCGCGAGCTCGGCCTCGCGGCGGTCCGAGATCGCGATCTCGGTCGGGCACTTGAGGTCGATCCCCCCGTCGTCGGTCGGAAACGTGTGGCAGGGAAGCTCGTCGACCGTCCCGCCGGACTCGACGCCGCGGATCATCGAGCACCAGCCGAACAGCTTGAAGCTGCGATTGATGTTGGTGGCGAGCGCGTACACCGAGTTCGCCCAGACGTAGTTGCGATGGTCGGAACCGTCGGTGCTTTCCTCGAAGTGGAACTCGTCGACCGGGTTGGTGCGCGCGCCGTAGGGCAGACGCGCCAGGAAGCGCGGCATCGCCAGCCCGATGTAGCGCGCGTCCTCGGTATCGCGCAGGCCGTTCCACGCGGCATGCTCGAGGTTGCCGGTGATCTTGGCGAGGTCGCGGGGGTTGGCCAGTTCCTGCCAGCTCTGCATCTGCAGCGTCGACGGGGCGGCGCCGGCCAGCAGCGGCGCGTGCGCCGCCGCGGCGATCCGCGACATGGCGCCGAGCAGCTCGACGTCGGGAGCGCCGTGGTCGAAGTAATAGTCGGCGACGATGCAGCCATAGGGCTCGCCGCCGAGCTGCCCGTATTCGTCCTCGTACAGGCGCTTGAACAGCGGGCTCTGGTCCCAGGCCACGCCGCGATAGCGGCGCATCGTGCGGCGCAGCTCGTCCTTGCCCAGGTCGAGGAAGCGGATCTTCAGGGTCTCGTCGGTCTCGGTGTTCGACACCAGGTGGTGCAGCCCCCGCCAGGCCGATTCCAGCGCCTGGAACTGCTCGTGATGCAGGATGACGTTGATCTGTTCGGTGAGCTTGGAGTCGATGGCCGCGAGGACCGCCTCGATCGTGGAGTAGGCATCGTCGCTGACGGTCACGGTATGCATCAGCGCCTGCTCGGCCAGCGCGCGCACCGCCTGTTCGACGGCGGCGCGCTGCAGCTCGCCCGCCGGCTGGAACTCGCGCTCGATCAGGCCGGCCAGCTCGACGCCGCCGAGCGCTGGCGGGGGTACCGCGGACGCGAGGGCGAAGGGCGCCGCCTCGGCGGCTGGAACCTCGGCCGCCACCGGGTCTCGACGGGGATCTGCAGGATCGTTGGGCATGATGGCGAGGCTTGCGCGGGCGGGTGGATCGTGTCGGGGCATCGGCGGGAGCGAATCCCTGCGACTGCATCAGTCGGAGTGCGCGGGCAGCGCCGGCGGGGGGTCGGGGCGTGCGAGCTCGCGCATCAGCCGGGGGTCGGTCAGCAGGCGCCGCACCAGTTCCTCGGCGCCGGACTTGCCGTCCATGTAGGTCTGCAGGTTGGCGAGCAGGGTGCGCGCGTGCAGCAGGCGGCGCAACGCGTCGACCTTGCCTGCCACCGCCGCCGGAGAGAAGTCCTCGATGCTCTCGAAGCTCATGTCGACCGCCAGCCGGCCGTCGCCGGTGAGGGTGTTGGGCACCGTGAACGCGACGCGCGGCGCCAGCGCCTTCATGCGTTCGTCGAAGTTGTCGATGTCGATCTCCGCGAAGCGCCGCTGCGCGACGTCCTCGATGCGCCGCGGCGACTGCCCGGACAGGTCGGCGAGCACGGCCATCACGAAGGGCAGCTGCACCGCCTTCTCGCTGCCATAGGTCTCGACGTCGTATTCGATCTGCACGCGGGGTGCGCGGTTGCGCGCGATGAATTTCTGGCTGCTGGAGTTCATGACACTGCGAACGGCTGGGACATTGGCGGGAACCCCGCGCGGCGTGGGCGCGCACGGACACCGGGGTCACTCGGGTGGGCCTGCTCTGCCGAGATCGCTCCCCTTCGAGCCGGACCCCACTGCTGGGATAAGAGCGCGCAGGCGCCGCTTAGTTCCGCTGGCCGTACGGCGCGTGGGGTCTGCATGGCGCCGGCGCAGGGTGCTTTCGCCCGCGCGCCGCGCACGGGTCCGCGTGCGGCCCGGATCGGGGCACAATGTGCGTGGCCGCATTCGCGCCACGGCCGCGCATTCCATGAGGTAACCCGATGTCCGATGCAGCTTCCGGCACGCCACGGCAGCAGACGAGGTCCGCCGCGCAGCCCCCGGCCGGCGCCGCGCCCAGGCCCGACCGCGGGGTCGAGGCCCGGCGCTTCGTGCGCGCGCACCCGCATGGCGTGCTGTCGACCCTGTCGAAGCGCCTGGACGGAGCGCCCTTCGGCTCCATCGCGCCTTTCGTGCTGGACCACGCGGGCTGCCCGGTGATCCTGATCTCGACCCTGGCCGAGCACACGCGCAATCTCGACGCCGACCCGCGCTGCAGCCTGATCGCGCATCCCTGCGCACAGGACCCGCAGGCGGCCGGCCGCGTGACCCTGGTGGGACGCGCCGAGCGCCTGCCGGACAAGCATCTGCTGGGGCCGCGCTACCTGCGCTACTTTCCCGAGGCGCAGGGCTACTTCGCGATGCACGACTTCCACTTCTACCGCGTGCAGGTGCAGGCGGTGCGCTACATCGGGGGCTTCGGAAGCATCCACTGGATCGCCGCCGAGGACTTCGCGCCGGCCTCCAACTCGCTGCACGACAGCGAGGAGTCGATCCTCGAGCACATGAACGCGGACCACGCCCACAACCTGCGCGCCTATTGCGCGCAGGTGCACGGCGTGCAGGCGCGACAGGCCGAGATGATCGGTGTGGACGTCGACGGCTTCGACCTGCGCGCGGACGGGCGCGTGCTGCGCTTCGAGTTCACCAGCCCGGCGGGCGACGCCGGGCAGGTGCGCGAGCAGCTGGTCGAGCTGGCGCGGCAGTGCCGCGCCGCGGGAATTACTTGACGGGCTTCAGGCGCTGCACCAGATCGGCGTACTCGACGGCACCCGTGATGCGGGTGCCGTCGTGCAGGAAGCTGGTCGGCGTGCTCTCGATGCCCAGGCTCTGGCCCAGCTGCAGGTTGGCCTGCAGCGCCTGCGAGTTGCAGCTGGCCGGGGCCTTCGGCGGCTCCTTGTGATCGGTCATCCACGCCACCCAGGCCTTGCCGCGGTCGGGGGCGCACCAGATGTCGCGTGCCTTCGCCGGCGAGTCCTTGCTGATCACCGGGAACAGGAACACATGCACGGTCATGTCCCCGATGCGCGACAGGGTCTGGTCGAAGGCGCGGCAGTACGGGCAGTACGGGTCCTCGAACACCGCGACCTGGCGCGCACCGTTGCCGTAGACCACCTTGAACGAGTCCTTCAGCGGCAGCTTGTTCCAGTCGACCTTCTGCAGCTGCTCGATGCGCTGCTTGGTCACGTTGACCCCGGTGCGGGTGTCGAGGATGTTGCCCGCGAACAGGAAGCTGCCCTTGGAATCGGTGTAGAACACATGATCGCCCAGGTCGACCTCATACAGCCCGGCGTACGGGGTCTTCACGATGGTCGCCGACGCGGGGAAGTCGGGCAGCAGCCTGGACAGCGCGCGCCGTACTTGTTCGGTGCCGCTGTCGGCATGCGCGCTGGCGGCGCCCAGCAGCGCCAGCACGGTGGCGGCGCCCAGCAGGATTCGTTTCAGGTTCATGGCAGGGGATTCTCGTTCGGGTTGCGCGGCGTGGTGCGCGCAGCGCAAGGTAACGTTGCGGCCGGTCGGGTCTTGGCGAATGGCGCGGGCGCGCGGCCGGATGGGGTCGGACCGGGAGTCGCGGGTCAGCGCGGGTCAGGAAAGCACCGCCTGCCCCGAAGCATAGCCGGCCAGGCAGGTCTTCAGCAGCGGCAGGCGGTCGGTGGCGCGCAGGCCCAGCGCGCGCAACGGAGCCATCCATTTGAACCCTGGGGAGTATAAGCGGTGCAGCCCGTCGGTCGCCAGCTCCAGCGCCAGCACCTGCTCTGCGCGCGCGCGCGCGTAGCGCCGCAGCACCGGCAGGCTGCCCGGCGCCTCGCCGGCGGCGCGGCGCCGCAGCACCGCCGCCAGCGCCTGCACGTCCTGCAACCCGAGGTTCAGCCCGTGCCCGGCCATCGGATGCACCACATGCGCGGCGTCGCCGAGTAGCGCCACGGCGTCGCCGGCCAGTTCGTGCGCGCGCTGCAGCACCAGCGGCCACGCGCCGATGCCGCCGCCGGCCTGCAGCGGCGCCAGTTGCGGCACGCCGAGTTGCGGCAGGTAGGGCTGCACCCGCTGCGCCAGCTGCTGCGGCGCGAGCTCGCGCAGCGACTGCGCCAGCGCGTCGGGCGCCGACCACACGAGCGAGACCTGGCTGCGGCCCTGCAGGGCCGGCAACGGCAGCAGCGCGAGCACGCCGCCGTCGTCGGTGAAGATCTGCGACGCGCTCGCGCCGTGCGGAGCAGCGCAGCTGAAGTTGCAGACCACCGCGGTCTGCCCGTAGGGCTTGCTGCGCAGCCCGATGGAACTCCATGCACGCACGCGACTGGAACGCCCGTCGGCGCCGATCAGCAGCGCGCAGCGCAGGCTGGCGCCCCCGGACAGGCCCAGTTCCCAGCCGCCGGCATCGCGGCGCGCGTGCTCCACGGTGTCGGACAACAACTGCACGCCGCGCTCGAAGCGCAGCGCCAGATCGAGCGCGCGCTCGATCGCATCGGACTCGATGATCCACGCCAGCGACTCGACGCGCTGCGCATAGGCGTCGAAACACAGCTCCGCGCCATCGGCGCGGATGTGCATGCGTTGCACCGGCTGGATGCGCTCCGCGGGCACCTGCTCCCATACCCGCAGCCCCTGCAGCAGTGCGCGCGATGCCGCGTTGACGGCATAGATGCGCTGCGCGAATCGGCCCGCCTCGGGCAACGGTGGGGCCGGCCTGACGCCGCACAGGCGCACCTCCAGCCCGGCCTGCGCCAACGCCAGCGCCGCCGCCTTGCCCACCAGGCCGCCCCCCACCACCGCGACCTCGTCACGAAGCATGCCCATGCCTTTGCACCTATGCCTAGAATCGTCCGCAAACCGCCCGCCGCCGCTCCCGCCCTCGAGCCTCAGGCGCATTGTGCTACGCCATTGTGCGCCGCGTCGCACGCCAACCCGCATCCAGGCCATGTCCGACCCGCCCCCGCGCGCAGCCCGCGCGCCCCTGCCGCGCCGCACCGACGACGCGCCGGACCGAGCATGCTCGGGCGCCTGATCCGCATCTTCCTCGCGTCGCTGCTGGCGCTGGCCATCCTGCTGGTGGGGGGTGCCGGCCTGGTGTTGCTGGCCTTCAACCCCGACGCCTTCAAGTCGGCGCTGATCGGCTCGGTGCAGCAGCGCTACCACCGGCGCCTGGAGTTGCCCGGCTCGCTGCAACTGCATCTGTTCCCGCCGTTCACGCTGCAGACCGGGCCGATGCGCCTGAGCGAGACCGACGGCCACACGCCGTTCGCGCAGGCCGCCGACATGCGCCTGCATCTGGATCCGCTGGCGCTGCTGCGGCGCCACATCGTGATCGATGCCATCGAGCTCGATGCGCCGCGCGTGCACCTGCGTCGCGGCGCCGACGGCAGGTGGAATTTCTCGGACCTGCTGGGCGCGCCCAGCGCGAAGGTGCCGGCGCTGGACATCCACAGCCTGCGCGTGCGCGACGGGGACATCGTGCTCAGCGACGCCTCGCGCGGCCTCGAAGGGCAGCTCAGCCAGGTATCGGCGAACGCCACCGGCATCGGCCTCGCGGGCTGGCACCCGCTGTCGCTGCGCGGACACGCCGTGCTGGCGGCTCCCAGCGCGGACACGCGCTTCGACCTGCGCGGCCGGCTGCACGCCTCGGCCGACGGTTCGATCTCGCTGCGCGACCTCGTGCTGCGCAGCGACGGCCGCCTCTTCGGAAGTTCGCGCATGCTCAGCAATCTGCACGCAGCCGTGCACTGGACCGCGGCACCGTCGCGCGGCCTGCAGGTTCGCGACCTGCATCTGCGCGCGCAGGGCAGGATGGGCGACGGCCAACCGCTGCAACTCGAACTCGATGATCCGCTGCTGCAATGGAGCGATACGTGGACTCGCGTCGGACCGCTGCACGGCGATGCGCTGATCGGCGCGGCCCCGAGCACCCTGCACGCGAGCCTGCGCAGCAACCCCATCGACGGGCCGGCGGCAGACCTCGTGCTGCCCTCGCTGGAGCTGCGCCTGGAGCGCGCCGCGCCGTCGCCGCTGCGCGTGTCCCTGCAATTCGGCGCGCACCTGGACCTGCCGGCGCGCAGCGCGGTCATCGACACGCTGCGCACGCGGGCGACCTGGGGCAAGGCCCCGCGCTCGGGCTCGTGGAACGCGCAGGGCCTGGGCAGCTACTCGCCGGCGCAGGGGCTGCAGCTGAACCTGCATGGCGACGACCCGGGACTGCCGCTGCGCCTGCAGGCGAGCGCCGGTTCCGCGGGGCTGCAGTTGCAGGCCCAGGCGCATGCGCTGGAGCTGCCGGCGCTGCCGGACCTGCAGACCTGGCAACGCGTCGGCGCGGTGCTGGCTGCGCTTCCCGCCGGCAGGCTGCAGCTGCAGGCGGACTCGTTGCGCGTGGGCAGGCTGCAGCTCGCGCAACTGGATGCGCAGGCGCACGACGATGCCTCGCGACTGACGCTGGACAGCCTGCGCGGCCGGGCCTGGGGCGGCCGGCTGCAGGCCAGCGGCAGCGTGGCGCTGGGATCCGCAGCCGCCGGCAGGACGCCTGGCGCGCAGGGCCCCGCGGCGGCGCTCCATGCGTCGTTGCGCGCGGCCTCGGCGACCGAGCTGCTCGATGCGCTGTACGGAGCCGCGGTGCTGGACGGCCGGGCCGAGCTGCACGCCGACCTGCAATGGCTGCCGCGCGGCGCCGGCGCCAGCGGGACTGCGTCGCTGACGGTGCGCGATGGTCGACTGCACGGCATCGAGCTGGGCCATGCGAGCACGGCCGCCGCAAACGCGTCGAGCGCCTTCGCGCTGCTCGACGCGCAGGCCCTGCTCACGAACGGCGTCGCGACGCTGCAGAGCCTGCGCCTGCGCACCGCCGCGGGGGCCTGGCAGGGACAGGGGAGCTTCGCCCCCGCCACGGCTGCGTTGCGCGTGTTGCTGACTCCGACCAACGCGCCACGCGCACCGGCGATGCGCCACGCGCGTGCATTGCGGATCGACGGAACCGCGGCGAGTCCGCGCTTTGCCTGGCAGGCGGCGAGCGCGCCCGCCGACGCGACGGCGGCGGGCCCGGCTTCGGCGCAGCGCGCGGCGACCTACAGGCCGAAGTAGGCTTCGCGCACGGCGTCGCTGGCCTCGAGTTCCTCGCGCGTGCCGCTGGCGCGCACCTTGCCGTGGTCGAGCAGGTAGCCGCGGTCGGCCAGCGCCAGGAAGGCCACGTTCTGCTCGGCGATGAGCAGCG
>JAKAXL010000020.1 GCA_021816585.1 Pseudomonadota bacterium
GTGCTCTTCAGACATTGGACCAGCGACCCCTTCGACGCGAGCGAGCGCGACGGCAGGCTGTACGGGCGCGGCGCCTCCGACATGAAGAGCTCGCTGGCCGCGATGGTCGTGGCGACCCGCCAGTTCCTGGCCGCGCATGCCGGCCCGCGCGGCTCCATCGCCTTCCTGCTGACCAGCGACGAGGAGGGCCCGGCGCGCGACGGCACCGTGCGCGTGTGCGACGAACTGCGCCGGCGCGGCCAGCGCCTGGACTGGTGCATCGTCGGCGAGCCCACCTGTACCGCGACGCTGGGCGACACCATCAAGAACGGGCGCCGCGGATCGCTGTCGGGGCGCCTGCTGGTGCACGGCGTGCAGGGGCATGTCGCCTACCCGCATCTGGCCCGCAATCCAGTGCACCTGGCGGCCCCGGCGCTGGCCGAACTCGCCGCCACCGTGTGGGACGACGGCGACGAGCATTTCCCGCCGACCACCTGGCAGGTCTCGAACATCCACGCCGGCACCGGCGCCGGCAACGTGATCCCGGGCGAGCTCGAGCTGCTGTTCAATTTCCGCTTCAGCCCGGCCTCGCCGGCCGCGGCGCTGCAGCGCCGCGTGGAGGAGCTGCTGCAGCGCCACGGGCTGCGCTACACACTGCAGTGGACCCTCGGCGCCGAACCCTTCCTGACCCGCCCGGGCGAGCTGTCGCGCGCACTGGCGGCGGCGATCACCGCCGAGACCGGCGTGCAGCCGCAGCTGTCGACCACCGGCGGCACCTCGGACGCCAGGTTCATCGCGCGCGTGTGCGAGCAGGTGGTCGAGTTCGGTCCGCCGAACCCGACCATCCACCAGGTCGACGAGAACATCGAACTGCGATTCCTCGAGCCGCTCGCGGCCGTGTACCGGCGCACCCTCGAGGCGCTGGTGGCCTGATGCCGCGGCCGCAGTTCTCGCAGCTCTGGCGCGACACCGAGCGCGCGTTGCTGGATGCCGGGGTGAAGTTCGGGCAGGGCACCGAGGACGCCGCGCAGGAAGCCGCGTGGATGCTGATCCACAGCCTGGGCTGGCCGCTGCTGGACAGCTTCGCGCGCCTGCCGGCGCTGCAGCGCAAGCCGGTCCCGGAGGCGGCCGCTACGCGCCTGCGCCGGCTGCTCCAGCGCCGTCTGCGCAGCCGCCGCCCGCTGGCCTACCTGCTCGGCGAGGCATGGCTGGGCGGGCAGCGATTCCTGGCCGACGAGCGCGCCATCGTGCCGCGCTCGCTGATCGCCGAACTGCTGCCGCACACCCTCGATGCCTGGCTGCAGGGCATGCACGCGCAGCATGCGGCGGGCTCGGGCGATGGGCGAGGCGAGATCCCCGCGGGCGGGCCGCAGCGCATCGCCGACATCTGCACCGGCGGCGCCAGCCTGGCCGTCCTCGCCGCGCTGCGCTGGCCGCGGGCGCGGGTGACGGCGGCCGATCTGTCCGAGCCGGCGCTGCAGCTGGCGCGTGCCAACGTCGAGCTGCACGGACTGGGGCAGCGCGTGCGTCTGATGCACTCGGACCTGTTCGAGGCCTTCGAACCCGGGGAACGCTTCGACCTCGTGCTGTGCAATCCGCCCTACGTCAACGAGGCGTCGATGGCCGCGCTGCCGGCGGAGTTCCGCCACGAGCCGCGACTGGCGCTGGCCGGCGGCGACGACGGCATGGACCTGGTGCGCAGGCTGCTGCGGCAGGCCCGCGAGCACCTGCAGCCGCACGGCGTGCTGGTGGTCGAGATCGGGCACGAGCGCAGGCATTTCGACGCTGCGTTCCCCGACCTGCCGGTGCACTGGCTGCCGGTGAGTTCCGGGGGCGACGCGGTGTTCCTGGTCGAGGCCGCCGCGCTGGAATCCCCGCGATGATCCGGCTGCAGGGGTTGAGCCTGCGCCGCGGCTCCCGGCTGGTGCTCGACGGCGCCGAGCTGAGCGTGCAGCCGGGCGAGAAGCTGGGGCTGGTCGGCGCCAACGGGGCCGGCAAGTCCTCGCTGTTCGCGCTGCTGCTCGGCGGCCTGATCGAGGACGCCGGCTCGGTCGACATCCCGCAGCACTGGCGCATCGCCGCGGTGGCGCAGGAGGTGCCCGACGGCGACTGCCCGGCGGTCGAGTTCGTGACCCTGGCCGACACCGCGCTGCAGCAGGCGCTGCGTGCGATGCGCGAGGCCGAACGCGACGGCGACGGCGCGCGCGTGGCGGCTGCCGCCGAGGCGCTGGAACTGGCGCAGGCCTACAGCGCGCGCGCACGCGCCGAATCCCTGCTGCTCGGCCTGGGCTTCGCGCCGGCGGTGCTGCAGCAGCCGGTGCGCCAGTTCTCGGGCGGCTGGCGCATGCGCCTGGCGCTGGCGCAGGCGCTGTTCCAGCCCAGCGACTGCCTGCTGCTCGACGAGCCGACCAACCACCTCGACCTGGACGCGCTGGTTTGGCTGGAGAACTGGCTCGGGCGCTACCCCGGGACCCTGCTGGTGATCTCCCACGACCGCGAGTTCCTGGACGCCGTGACGCGGGTCACCGTGCACCTGGAAAACGGTCGCCTGAGCCGGTATGCCGGCGGCTACACGGCCTTCGAGCAGCGTCGCGCGCAGGCGCTGACCCAGCAGGCGCAGGCCTATGCGCGCCAGCAGGCGGACATCGCGCGCCTGAACTCCTTCGTCGAGCGCTTTCGCGCCAAGGCGACCAAGGCGCGGCAGGCGCAAAGCCGGCTGAAGGCGCTGGAGCGCATGCAGATGCTGGCCCCGGTCGTGCTGGGACACCCGCTGCGCTTCGAGTTCCTGAGCCCGGCCCGCCAGCCGCAGCAACTGCTGCGCGCGCGCGCCCTGCAATGCGGCTTCGAGCCGGCGCGCCCGGTGCTGCGGGAGGTCGAGCGCGACGTGCTCGCCGGCGCGCGCATCGGCGTGCTCGGCGCCAACGGCCAGGGCAAGTCGACCCTGGTGAAGACCCTGGCCGGGGTGTTGCGACCGCTGGGCGGCAGCCTGCACCCGGGCGAGGGCGTCGTGCTGGGCTACTTCGCGCAACAGGAGATGGAGGTGCTGCGGCCCGACGAGACCGCGATGCAGCACCTGCAGCGCCTGGCGCTGGCCGGCGCCAGCACGGCGACCCCGCAGGAGCTGCGCGACTGGCTCGGCAGGTTCCTGTTCGGCGGCGAGCTGGCGGCGCAGCCGGTGGGATCGATGTCGGGCGGCGAACGCGCGCGCCTGCTGCTGGCGATGCTGGTGTGGCAGCGCCCGAACGTGCTGCTGCTGGACGAGCCGACCAACCACCTCGACCTGGACACCCGCGAGGCCCTGGGGCTGGCGCTGCAGGAGTTCGACGGCGCGATGCTGCTGGTGTCGCACGACCGCGCGCTGCTGCGCGCCGTGTGCGACGACTACTGGCTGGTCGCCGACGGCGGCGTGCGCGATTTCGACGGCGACCTCGACGACTACCAGCGCTGGGTGCTGGAGCGCGCGCGCGAGGGCCAGCCGCAGCAGCCCGGCGCGGCGCAGCCGGTACCGGCGGACAACCGGCGCGAGCAGCGCCGCGCCGCGGCACGCCAGCGCGAGCAGCGCGAACGCCAGCTGGCGCCGCTGCGCCGCGAGCAGGAGTGCGCGCAGCAGCGCCTGCAGCAACTGGAGGCGCGGCGCGCCGAGCTCGAGTCGCGGCTGGGGGCGCCCGACACCTCGGTGGCCGCGCGCGCCGAGGCCGGGCGCGAACTCAAGCAGCTGCAGCGCGAGGTCGAGGACTGCGAGCTGCAATGGCTGGAGCTGGAGCAGCGCATGCAGGAACTCGCGTCGCAGGCCTGAGCCGCGGCCGGTGGGGCAGGGTCAACGCGGCGGGTCGCGGCGCCACAGGCGCAGCATCTCGTCGCTCTCGCCGGGGCGGTGGCCGCTCCACAGCAAGGTGCCGGGCAGCGGGTGCGGCATCCACGGGCCGCGTGTCAGCGTCAGCACGTAGGGCGCGCGCCGCGCCTGCGGCCAGGCTCCGGGCTCGAAGCGGGCCGAACTCCAGTAGCCCAGCAGGGCCTGCTGGGCCGGGTTCAGCCCCAGGGTCTGCACGCGCGGCGCCGGCCCCGCGCCATGTTCGCGCAAGGCGTCGGCGACCCCGAAGCCGAGTGCGCGATAGCTGCTGGCGTAGTCGAGCACCGGCAGCCACAGCGTGCCGACCAGCAGCCACACCAGGGTCACGCCGCCGGCCGACAGCACCATGCCTTTCCACAGTGGATGGCGGTGGCGTCCGGCGCGCCACGCCACCACCGCCGCCCACGCCGCCGTCGCCAGCAAGGCCAGCAGCAGCGGCAGCACGCGCAGGTGGGCGTGGTAGCCGGGAGCCAGGCGCGCGATATTGGCCGCGGGGTGCGCCGGCTCGCCGGTGAGCAGCGCCACCCACAGCACCCACACGACCAGCGCGAGCAGGCTGAAGAACATCAGCGCGAACCAGTCCAGCGCCGCCAGGCTGCCGCGGCGCATCACCGGCAGCGCCAGCGAGCCCAGGACCGCCGCCGGCGGAAGCACCAGCAGCAGCGGCGCGCTGCCCGAACTGCTGAGCAGGGCCGACATCAGGCACAGCAGCGCCAGGGTCAGCGGTGCCAGCACGTGCCATGCGCCCAGCGAGGCGCGCCAGCGCCACACCGCCCAGCATGCCAGCGGCCACGCCGGCCACAGGAACCACGCCAGCACGCCGACGAAATGCTGCGCCGAAGCCGCGCTCGGCCAGCGCGCCTCGGTGGCGCCGTGCAGGTGCAGCAGCACGGCGATGCAGGCGCCGCCGGCGACCGCCAGGGTCAGCGCCGGAAGCGTGCGCCAGCCGCGCAGCAACGGATGCCCCAGCAGTACGCCGGCCAGCAGCGCGGCGAACAGGCCCAGCCACGCGGCGCCGCCGAAGGCCAGCGCCAGCAGTCCGGCCAGCATCGCCGCGCAGGAGCCCGGCCTGCGCCCGGGCAGCAGCGCCAGCCCGAGCAGCAGGCCGCCGACCCCGACCAGTTGCACCAGCGCCGGCGTGGTCTCGTGCCCGCGCACCAGCAGGCCCAGGCAGGCGAGCAGGCTGAGCAGTGCGCCGTCGGCCATCGCGCGCGCGTAGGCCTTGCGCGGCACCGGCTCGCCGAAGGCCGGGCGCACGGGTTGCGCCTCGTCGCGCAGCGCCAGCTGGTAGGCGGCCTGCCAGATCTGCGCCAGGCACAGCGCCAGCAGCAGCATGAAGGGCAGGCGGGTGGCCGCCGGCGCGCCCAGCCAGTGGCCGAACAGCTTCAGGCTGGCCGCCCCCAGCCAGTACGCCAGCCAGCCGCCGTCGACCGCGTGGCCCCACAACGACGGCTGAAGCCACGAGGAATGGCCCAGCGCGATCTGCCACGCGACCCCGAAGGTCTGGCCGTCGCCGGTCCAGGGGTCGCGTCCGATGAAACCCGGCAGTACGTAGGCCAGGCACAGCAGCCACAGCGGCCAGCGCGGCAGCCGGGCCACGCTTTCGCTGCTGACCACCGGGCGCGGCGCCGGGGGGCGCGGGGGTTCGGCGCTGGAGTTCATCGCGTCGGGAAGGGCGGAGGACGGGGCGGCCGGCGAGCGACCAAGCAAAACGGGCAGCCAGGCTGCCCGTCTTCATCCCAAGCGGACGGGCCGGCCCAGGCCGGTCCCGCGAGGTCTTACTTCTTGGCGCTCGCGGCAGCGGCGCGCGCGAACTTCTGGCGGAACTTGTCGACGCGGCCGCCCAGCGAGTCGATGCTCTTTTGCGTGCCGGTGTAGAAGGGGTGCGATTCCGACGAGGTGTCCAGCTTGAACAGCGGCAGTTCGCGACCGTCGTCCATTTTCACGGTCTCGCGGGTCTGCGCCGTCGACGGGATGACGAACTTGCTGCCGTTGGACAGGTCCACGAAGCACACGTCGCGGTATTCGGGGTGGATGCCAGTTTTCATGTCGGATTCCAGGGAGTGCGGCCAGCCGCAGCGCCCACCACGCGAGCCCGGGGCGGCGCGGTGGCTGTACTTAACCAAAGACGAACATTATCGCACGAACTCAGCCACCCCTTCGCATCAGGTCGAAGAACTCGGCATTGTTCTTCGTCTGCTTCATTTTCTCGAGCAGGAATTCCATCGCCTCGATCTCGTCCATCGGGTACAGCAGCTTGCGCAGGATCCAGGCCTTCTGCAGGATGTCGGACTTCAGCAGCAGCTCCTCGCGCCGCGTGCCCGAGCGGTTGAGCAGGATCGCCGGGTACACGCGCTTCTCGGCCAGCCGGCGGTCGAGGTGGATCTCCATGTTGCCGGTGCCCTTGAATTCCTCGTAGATCACCTCGTCCATGCGGCTTCCGGTGTCGGTCAGCGCGCTGCCGATGATGGTCAGCGAGCCGCCTTCCTCGATGTTGCGCGCGGCGCCGAAGAAGCGCTTCGGGCGCTGCAGCGCGTTGGCGTCGACCCCGCCGGTCAGCACCTTGCCGGAGGCCGGCACGACGGTGTTGTAGGCGCGCGCCAGGCGGGTGATCGAGTCGAGCAGGATCACCACGTCCTTCTTCAGTTCGACCAGGCGCTTGGCCTTCTCGATCACCATCTCGGCGACCTGCACGTGACGCAGCGCCGGCTCGTCGAAGGTCGAGCTGACCACCTCGCCCTTGACCGAGCGCTGCATCTCGGTGACTTCCTCGGGGCGCTCGTCGATCAGCAGCACGATCAGCACGACCTCGGGGTGATTGGCGGTGATGGCGTGGGCGATCGACTGCAGCATCACGGTCTTGCCGCTTTTCGGCGGGGCCACCAGCAGACCGCGCTGGCCCTTGCCGATGGGGGCGATCATGTCGATCACGCGGCCGATGATGTTCTCCTCGGCGCGGATGTCCCGTTCGAGCTTTAGGTGCTCCGTCGGAAACAACGGAGTCAGGTTCTCGAACATGATCTTGTTCTTGTTCTGCTCCGGAGTCACGCCGTTCACGCGGTCGACCTTGACCAGCGCGAAGTAGCGCTCGCCGTCCTTCGGCACCCGCACTTCCCCCTCGATCGAATCGCCGGTGTGCAGGTTGAAGCGCCGGATCTGGCTCGGCGAGATGTAGATGTCGTCGGGAGACCCGAGGTAGTTCGATTCCGGCGCCCGCAGGAATCCGAAGCCGTCGGGCAGCACCTCCATCACACCGTCCCCGAACACCTGTTCTCCGGTGCGAGCGCGGCGCTTGAGGATGGCGAACATCAGCTCCTGCTTGCGCAGGCGGCTGGCGTTCTCGATCTCCAGGCCGGTTGCCATCTCGAGCAACTGGGAGACGTGCATCGCTTTGAGTTCGGACAGGTGCATGGCGGAGTGCGGGTGAAAAGGGGCTTGGCCGGCAGGCCGGTCGCGGGTCGGGCCTGCGTGTTGCGTGTGCCGCTGCGGGCGCGGCGCCGTTCGGGCGCATCGCGCGGATCGCGTCGCGGTGGATGCTCAGGGGAGGGAATGCGGCTTGCGGGCCGCATGCAAAGCGGGAGTTGTTCGCTTCGGGTGATTCGCCGTCGAAGGACCCGGCCTTGCGGGGGGTGTCTCGGCGGAGGCTTCGTCGTTCAGGTCGGGCCGGCGCCTGGCGGATCGCGCAGCGCCCGTGCCCGGGAGTCCCGAGGGTGGTGGCGGATGCCGGCGGGATTCGCCGCCGGTGAATCGTGGCCCGGCGGCACCGGTGTCGCCGCTGGCGTCAGCGGTGCCGCGCGGCGGATTATATATTCGCGTCGAGGAAGGAAGTCAGTTGGGTCTTGGAAAGCGCGCCCACCTTGGTGGCTGCGACTTCCCCGTTCTTGAACAGCATCAGCGTCGGGATGCCGCGGATTCCGTACTTCGCCGGGACGTTGCGGTTCTCGTCGACATTGACCTTCATCACCTGCAGACGCCCCTGGTACTCGCCGGCGATCTCGTCCAGGATCGGCGCGACCATGCGGCACGGGCCGCACCATTCGGCCCAGTAGTCGATCAGCACGGGGGTCGACGACTTCAGCACGTCCTGCTCGAAGGACGCGTCGGTGGTGTGTTTGATCAGATCGCTCATGTCTGTTCCTGGTTTGTAGGCTCGCGCGCGACGAGGGCGGTGAAACGATGTCGGGAAATGCTGTCCGGAAGCGGCGACTGCGAACGAGCCGGATTCGGCTGGCTCTATTGAACCCCGAATTCTGCTCCAACATGTGTCGCCGGTGCTGCGCGATGCTTCGGCATGTCTGATGGCATGGGGACTTCGCTGCGCCCGGCACGGTGCTGCACACGCCGCGCGGGAGGGTCGCGCTGCACGACCGGCGACGGCCGCGTGCGGACACGGGTGTAGGGTGACGAGCCGTACCCCCGGCACTTGCGGGGAACGGCTGTGGCTGCTCCGTTCCCGGCCTGACCAGGTTCACCGCGCCGCAATGCGGGGCGGCCCGTCGGATGCGTATTGTACGCATCCCCGGCGACGACGGGCGGGTGCGCCGCGCGACCTTACAATCGCGGCCATGTCGAGTACCGTGCTGGCGCGCAAGTGGCGCCCCAAGACCTTCGCCGCGCTGGTGGGCCAGGACCACGTGGTGCGGGCGCTGACCCACGCCCTGCAGCGCAGGCGCCTGCACCATGCCTACCTGTTCACGGGGACGCGCGGCGTGGGCAAGACGACCATCGCGCGCATCCTGGCCAAGTCGCTCAACTGCACCGGACCCGACGGGCAGGGCGACATCACCGCCGAACCCTGCGGCGTGTGCCAGGCCTGCACCGAGATCGATGCCGGGCGTTTCGTCGACTACATCGAGCTCGACGCCGCCTCCAACCGCGGCGTCGACGACATGACCCGACTGCTCGAGCAGGCCGTGTACAAGCCGACGGCGGGGCGCTTCAAGGTCTACATGATCGACGAAGTGCACATGCTGTCCAACCATGCCTTCAACGCGATGTTGAAGACGCTGGAGGAGCCGCCGCAGCAGGTGATGTTCGTGCTGGCCACCACCGATCCGCAGAAGGTGCCGGTGACGGTGCTGAGCCGCTGCCTGCAGTTCGCGCTGAAGTCGATGCCGGCGGGCGCGGTGGCGCAGCACCTGGCGCAGGTGCTGCAGGCCGAGGCGGTGGAATTCGAGCCCGCGGCGCTGCAGGCGCTGGGCCGCGCCGCGCGCGGCTCGATGCGCGACGCGCTGTCGCTGACCGACCAGGCGATCGCCTTCAACGACGGGCGTGTCACGCTCGACGCGGTGCGCCAGATGCTCGGCGCGGTGGACTCGGGCTACCTGTTCGATCTGCTGCGCGCGCTGGCCGCCGCAGACGCTGCCGCGCTGCTGCGCCTGGCCGAATCGATGGACCAGCGCGGGCTGTCGCTGCCGCAGGCGCTGGAGGAACTCGCCGCGCTGCTGCAGCGCATCGCGACGCTGCAGGTGCTGCCGCAGGCGCTGGACGACGCCGACCCCGACGCGGCGGCGCTGCGCGAGCTGGCCGCAGCCTACGCGCCCGAGACCTTGCAACTGGCCTACAGCATGGTGCTGCACGGGCGCGGCGAACTGGGTCTGGCGCCCGACGCGCTGTGCGGCTTCAGCATGGTGCTGCTGCGCCTGCTGTCGTTCGCGCCGCTGGCCACGGCGGGCGCGGCGCGGCATCTCGACGCGCCTGCGCCGGCCGTGCGCGCGCCGGCCGCCGTCGGCGCCGCCGAGGCCGCGCCACGCCATGCCGACGCGCGCGAGCCCGCCGCACAGCCACGGCGGAGCGCCCCGTCCGAAGCGGACGCCGAGCCCGAACCCGAACCCGAACCCGAGCCCGCGGCGCAAGCCGTCTGCGAGCCCGCTCCCGCAGCGCGGATCGAGCCGGCCGTCGCGGCCGTGCCCGAGCCGGTGGAGCGACGCGAAGCCGCGGCGCCCGGCGCCGTGCCCGCGGCCGCGCCGGGCGTGCCGCAGCACGACTGGCCGGAACTCGCGCGCGAACTGCCGCTGGTCGCGCTGGCGCGCAGCCTGGCCCTGCAGAGCGAATGGGTCGGCGAGCAGGACGGCGCCTGGGTGCTGCGGGTTCCCAGCGAGCAGTACACGCGCGCCGGCGCGCTCGAGAAGGTGCAGGCCGCGCTGTCCGAGCGCCTGGGGCGCGAGCTGCGCCTGCGGGTCGAGGTCGGCGCGGTGCGCGACACCGCGCAGCTGCGCGCCGCGGCACTGCGTGCGCAGCGCCAGCAGCAGGCCGAGCAGGCCATCGCCGCCGATCCGCTGGTGCGCCAGCTGGTCGACGAGCTGGGGGCGCAGATCGTTCCCGGCTCGGTGCAGCCGCTGGATGGATGAGCCAGGTCGGGCCGGCCGCGAGGCCGGCCTTTCGCAGCGCGTGGCGCTGCTCGCAAACGAGGATGCAGGAGCTTTCATGTTCAACAAGGGACAACTGTCGGGTCTGATGAAGCAGGCCCAGGCGATGCAGGAAAACATCAAGCGCGTGCAGGACGAGCTCGGGCGCATCGAGGTCGAGGGCCAGTCGGGCGCCGGGCTCGTGAAGGTGCTGATGACCTGCAAGCACGAGGTGCGCCGCGTCGGCATCGACCCCAGCCTGCTCGGCGAGGATCGCGACATGCTGGAGGACCTGGTCGCCGCGGCGTTCAACGACGCGCTGCGCAAGGCCGAGGCGACGACGCAGGAGAAGATGGCCGGGGCGACGGCCGGCATGCCGCTGCCTCCCGGCATGAAACTGCCGTTCTGAGCCCGCGCAGTGCAGCCATGAGCCTGGGCCAGACCTCGACGCGGGTGCCGGCGCTGGATGCGCTGGTCGATGCGCTGCGCGCGCTTCCCGGGGTCGGCCCGAAGACCGCCGCGCGCATGGCCTACCACCTGCTGCAGCACGACCGCGACGCCGCGCAGGCGCTGCACGAGTCGCTGCAGCGCGCGCTGCTGACCATTCGCCGCTGCAGCCTGTGCAACACCTACACCGAGGCCGAGGTCTGCGCCACCTGCGCCGACGAGCGCCGCGACCGCCGCCAGCTGTGCATTGTCGAGACCCCGGCGGACCAGTCGGCGGTCGAGCAGTCGATGGGGTATCGCGGCCTGTATTTCGTGCTCATGGGGCGGCTGAGTCCGCTCGACGGCATGGGCCCGAAGGACATCGGCCTCGATCGCCTGGTGCAGCGTCTGCGCACGGGCGCGGTGGAGGAGATCATCCTGGCCACCAACTTCACCAACGAGGGCGAGGCCACCGCCCATGTGATCGCCGAGACCCTGCGCCCGCTGGACCTGCGCATCACGCGCCTGGCGCGCGGCGTGCCGTCCGGCGCCGAGCTCGAGTACGTGGACCTGGGCACCATCGCGCGCGCACTGGTGGACCGGCGCGGCGCCTGAGCCCGACGCGCGCGCTCCGCCGATGAACCCGGGCAGCGGCAAGGCCGCGCGGCGCCGCGAACTGCCTTCGCGGTACCTGATCACCCCGCAACCCGGCGAGGACCTGCGCGGTTTCGTGCGGGCGCTGCAGGACTCGCTGAGCGGGCTGGGCGGGCGGCACGGCGAGCCGCTGCTGGTGCAATTGCGCGTACACGGCCTGCAGGCGGCACGTCGCGACGAGCTGGCGCGCGAGGTGCTGCGGTGCTGCCGCGACCATGGCGCGCGCCTGCTGCTCGGCGCCGGCGCCTGGGTCGGCGAGCCCGCGGCGAGGCTGTTCGGGATCGGCGCCGACGGAGTGCAGCTGCCGGCGCGCATGCTGGAGTCGTGGCACGCGGCCGACACGCCGCGCGGGCAGCTGCTGGCGGCCTCCTGTCACGACCTGGCGCAACTGCTGCGGGCGCGGGCGCTGGGGGCCGACCTGGTGACGCTGTCGCCGGTGTTGCCGACGGCCAGCCACCCCGGCGCCGCGACCCTGGGTTGGCAGGGATTGGCGCGGCTATGCCGCGACGCGGTGCCCCCGGTCTACGCGCTGGGAGGCGTCGGGCCGCGGCAGCTGGAGGCAGCACGCGCCGCCGGTGCGCACGGGGTCGCGGGGATCCGCGCCTTCTGGGCGGGCAACGCGTAATATGCGCGAATTCGCATTTACGGAAATGACAGCCCATGCCGATGCGTCGTCGTGAATTCCTGCACCTCGCATGGTCCGCCGCGCTGGCGGCGCCCACCGTGGCCCGCGCCGCGCCCGCGGCGACGACAGGCAGCCTGCAGCTGTGGGCAGGCGATCCGCGCCAGCACGGGCATGTCGACGGCGCCGGCGCGCGGGCGCGATTTTTCGATCCGCGCGGCCTGTGCACCGACCCTCGCAGCGGCGATGTGCTGGTGGCCGACGCCGCCAATGCGATGGTGCGTCGCATCACGCCGGCGGGCGTGGTGAGCAGCGTCGCCGGGGTCCCCGAACTGCGCAAGACCGTCGAGGGTCCGGTGGCGAAGGCCGGATTCGTCGGCCCCGATGCGCTGACCGTCGGCGACGACGGCACGCTGTACGTCAGCGATTCCTATGCCAACACCGTGCGCGTGGTGCGCGACGGGCAGGTGGCCCTGCTGGCCGGCGCGGACCAGCTTCCCGGCTACGCCGACGGCCCCGGGCCGCAGGCACGCTTCAACCACCCGGTGGGGATCACCTTCGACACGCACCGCGGCGTCCTGCTGGTGGCCGATTCCTACAACCACACCATCCGGCAGGTGGACCGCGACGGGCGCGTGGGCACGCTGGCGGGAACGCCGGGAATCAGCGCCCACCGCGACGGCCCGGCCTCGCAGGCGCTGTTCAACACACCGGTGGGAATCGCCGTGGCCGCCGACGGCAGCGTCTACGTCAGCGAATACTTCAACCACGACGTGCGTCGCATCGACCCGCGCGGCATGGTCTCCACGGTCGCCGGAATCCCCGGCAAGCCCGGCGACGCCGACGGCCCGGCGCGCCAGGCGCAGTTGCGGCGTCCGCAGCAGATCTGCTTCGACGCCACCGGCGCGCTGTACATCGCCGATGCGGGCAACCTGCAGTTGCGCCGCCTGGGTCGCGACGGCGTGCTGAGCCGCGTGGCCGGGCGCGCCGACGGCCAGATGGCCAGGCCGGGCCCGCTGCCGGGCTCGCTGGGTTCGCCCTACGGCGTGGCTCCGGGTCCCGCGGGCAGCATCGCGGTCAGCAGCGGCGAGGCGGTGCTGCTGGTGCGCTTCGGCTGACGCGCGGGCGGGCGCGGCGCCGGCCTCAGTCCCTGCCGGGAAGTGCGGGCTGCGCGGTCGCGAAGCGGCTCAGGTCGACCGCGGGCGCCTGCTTCCAGCCGCGCTTGCGGTGCTCCACCACCACGTTGGTGTAGATGCCCCCGCGCACGTACCACTGCGCCGTCACGCGCAGGTAGCGCGGCGCGATCGCCTTCACCAGGTCGTCGAGGATGGTGTTGGTCACCTTCTCGTGGAAGGCGCCCTCGTTGCGGTAGCTCCACATGTACAGCTTCAGGCTCTTGAGCTCCACGCACTTGCGATCGGGGATCATGTCCAGGTCGATGCGCGCGAAATCCGGCTGGCCGGTGAGCGGGCACAGGCAGGTGAACTCCGGCACCTGCATGTGGATGTGGTAGTCGCGAGCCGGGGCCGGGTTCGGGAAGGTCTGCAGGGTCTTGCTGGGCTGGGTACTCATGGGGCGCTCGGTGATGCGGGCAAGCGTGCCATTATCGGGCACCCGGAAGGCGATTGCGGCGCGCGCGGATGCTATCATGCCCCGGGGCGGCGAAGGTCGCTCATTTTTCGTTTGAAATCAAATAGTTAAACGCGAATCAGCACTGTGCGCCTGTCCACCATCAAGCTCGCCGGCTTCAAGTCCTTCGCCGAGCCGGCGGCCTTCAACCTGCCGGGCCGGCGAGTCGGGGTGGTCGGTCCCAACGGCTGCGGCAAGTCCAACATCATCGACGCCGTGCGCTGGGTGCTCGGCGAGTCGCGCGCCGCCGAGTTGCGCGGCGACTCGATGCTCGACGTCATCTTCAACGGTTCCGGATCGCGCAAGCCGGCGGGGCGCTGCAGCGTCGAACTGGTGTTCGACAACAGCGACCACCGCGTCAGCGGCAGCTTCGGCCAGTACACCGAGATCGCGGTCAAGCGCGTGCTCACGCGCGACGGCGGTTCGAGCTATTTCATCAACAACCAGCCGGTGCGCCGGCGCGACGTGCAGGACATCTTCCTCGGCACCGGACTCGGCTCGCGTTCCTACGCGATCATCGGCCAGGGGACCATCAGCCGCATCATCGAGTCGCGCCCCGAAGAGCTGCGCATCATGCTCGAGGAAGCCGCCGGCGTGTCGAAGTACAAGGAGCGCCGGCGCGAGACCGAGAACCGGCTGCACGCGACCCGCGAGAACCTGCAGCGCGTGCACGACATCCAGCGCGAGCTCGGCGGCCAGCTCGAGCGCCTCGAGCAGCAGGCCGAGGTGGCCAGGCGCTATCACGAGCTGCAGCAGCAGTCGCGCTTCAGCCAGCACGCGCTGTGGCTGCTGCGCCTGCGCGAGGCCGGGCAGCGGCAGGCGCGCGTGCAGGAGCAGGGCGCCGCGGCGGTGCTGGAACTGGAGCAGCACACCGCGCGTCTGCGCGCCACCGAGGCGCAACTCGAGGAGCTGCGCCAGGCGCAGTATGCCGCCGCCGACACCCTCCACGCCGCGCAGGGCGAGTTGTACGCGGCGCAGGCCGAGGTCGCGCGCCTGGAAGCGGAAATCCGCTTCGTGATCGAGGCGCGCGAGCGCGCCCAGCGCAGCCACGACGAATTGCTCGAGCAACTCGCCCAGTGGCAGCAGCGCCAGCAGCAGGCCCGCGAGGATGCCGAGGCGGCCGCGGCCGAGATCGAGGCCGCCACCGAACTGCAGGAGCAGGCCGTGGCGCGGGTGCAGGAACAGGCCGAGCTGATCCCGGCGCTGGAGGCACGCCTCGCCGATGCGCAGATGCGCGCGGCCGCCTGCCGCGCCGACGCGGCGGCCGCGCAGCAGCGTCTGCAGGGCGAGGCCGAGCGCCAGCGCGCGCTGGGCCAGCAGCGCCAGACGGTGGAGCAGCGCCTGCAGCGCCTGCAGGGCGAACGCCGGCAGCTGGCGGCACCCGACGGCGCGCGCCTGGCCGACCTGCAGCAGCAGCATGCGGCGCTGCAGACGGCCTGCGAGCGTGCGCAGGAGGCGGCGAACCAGGGGCAGCAGCGCCTGCCCGAGCTGCAGCAGGCGCGCCAGCAGGCGCAGCAGCAGGCGCAGGCGACGGCGGCCACGCTGACCGCGACCGTGGCGCGCATGCACGCCCTCAAGGCGCTGCAGGAAAAGGTCATGACCGAGGGCCGCCTGCAGCCGTGGCTGGCGCGGCACGGGCTGGACACCATGGCGCGCCTGTGGAGCCGCATCCACGTCGAGGCCGGCTGGGAGAACGCGCTCGAAGCGGTGCTGCGCGAGCGCCTGTCGGCGCTGGAAGTGCGCGCGCTGGACCAGGTGTCGGCCTTCGCCGCCGACCCGCCGCCGGCGAAGCTGGGCTTTTACTCGGCGCCGCCGGGCGCGGTGCCGCCGCAGGCGCCGCCCGGCATGCGCGCGCTGGCCGCGCTGCTGCGCGTGGGCGATCCGGGGCTGCGCGCAGTGCTGGAGGACTGGCTGGCCGCGGTCCATGCGGCGGACTCGCTGCAGCAGGCGCTGCAGCGGCGCGCCGAGTTGCCGGCGGGCGCCGTGTTCGTGACTCCCGACGGCCATGTGGTGGCGCGCCACAGCGTCAACCTGTACGCCGCCGACAGCGAGCAGGCGGGCCTGCTCGCGCGGGCGCAGGAAATCGACAACCTGGAGCGCCAGCAGCGCGCGCAGCAACTGCTGTCCGAGCAGGCGCAGGACGCCGCGGCGCAGGCCGAGGCGCAATTCGTGCGCGCGCAGGAGCAGCTCGCCGAGGCCAACCGCGACCTGCAGTCGCTGACCCGGCAGGCGCATGCGCTGCAGGTGGAACGACTGAAGCTGCAACAGCAGCACGAGGAGGCGAGTGCGCGCGCCGTGCGCCTGGATGCCGACCTCGCCGAAGCCGCCGCGCAGGCCGACGAGCTGGCGGTGCAGATGGCCGAGAGCGAAGCCCGCTTCGAGCAGTTCGACGTCGAGCTCGGCGAGAGCCAGCAGCGCCAGGCCGACCTGGACGCCGACGCCATGCGCGAGCAGGCGCAGCTGACGCAGGCGCGCGCGAGCCTGCGCAACCTCGAGCAGGAGCAGGCGGAAGGCATGTACGCGGTGCGCAGCCTGCAGCAGCGCATGGCCGACGCGCAGCGCATGGACGACACCGCGCGCCAGCAGATCGAGTCGGCGCAGCAGCGCCTGCAGGCGGCGGGGGAGGAGCTCGAACGCCTGCACGACCAGAGCGCGCAGGCCGGCTTGCAGCAGGCGTTGCAGGCGCGCGAGCAGGCCGAACAGCGCCTGCACGGACGACGCGCCGAGCACGACGAGCTGGCCGCCCGGCTGCGCGCGATGGACGAGCAGCGCCTGCGTGAGGAGCGCGCGCTCGAGCCGATGCGCGAGGCCATCGGGCGGCGCCAGCTCGAGGAGCAGGAAGCGAGGCTGCAGGCCGGGCAGTTCGAGCAGCAGCTGGCCGAGGCCGAGGTGGACCTGGAGGCGCTGCAGCGCGAACTGGACGCGCGGGTGTCCGAGGGCCTGTCGCCGGAGCAGCTGGCGCGCGACGCGCAGCGCCTGCAGCGCGACATCGCGGCGCTGGGCGCGGTGAACCTGGCGGCGCTGGACGAGCTCGAGCAGTCGCGCGAGCGCAAGGGTTTCCTGGACGCGCAGAACGCCGACCTGGAGCAGGCGGCGAACACGCTGGAGGACGCCATCCGGCGCATCGACGCCGAGACCCGCACGCAGCTGCGCCAGACCTTCGACGAGGTCAACGCCCACTTCGGTCGCCTGTTCCCGGAACTGTTCGGCGGCGGCTCGGCACGCCTGATCATGACCGGCGACGAGATTCTCGACGCCGGCGTGCAGGTGATGGCGCAACCGCCCGGCAAGCGCAACAGCACCATCCACCTGCTGTCCGGCGGGGAGAAGGCGCTGGTGGCGATCGCGCTGGTGTTCGGGATCTTCCACCTCAACCCCGCGCCGTTCTGTATCCTGGACGAGGTGGACGCTCCGCTGGACGACGCCAACACCGAGCGGTTCGCACGCCTGGTCGAGACCATGTCCGAGGCCACGCAGTTCCTGTTCATCTCGCACAATAAGATTGCGATGGCGATGGCCGAGCAGCTGGTCGGCGTGACCATGCAGGAGCAGGGCGTGTCGCGCCTGGTGGCGGTCGACATGGACGCCGCCGCACGCATGATCGCGGCCTGAGCGGATCGGCACGGCTCCCGACACCCCGTCACGAGAGGAAAGCACACCCATGGGTTCCCTGCAGCAAGGACTGGCCACGGTCGGCGCGCTGATCATCGCCGCGGTGCTGGGCTACAACGGCTGGCAGTCCTGGCAGTTGCGGCGTCGCCGCGCGCGCAGCGACGCCGACGAGCCGGCGCCCGCCGACGCCTTCCCGGAGACGACCCCGCAGGAGCGCGTGGAGCCGGGGCTGGACGACGAGCCGCAGCTGCAGGAGGCGGCCGTGGCCGCCGACGCCGCGCGCGCGCGCGCGCCGGCGCCGCGCATCGACCCGCTGATCGACGCCATCGCCAGTTTCGTGTTCGAGCAGCCGATTCCCGGCGAGTCGCTGCAGCAGCGCCTGCCGCGCAGCGCGCGCGCCGGCACCAAGCCGCTGCTGTTCGAGGGGCGCAATGCGCACAGCGGGGAGTGGGAGCTGCTGCAGCCCGCCGAGCGCTACGCCGAGCTGCAGGCGGCCGTGCAACTGGCCAGTCGCAGCGGCGCGTTGAACGCGATCGAATATTCCGAGTTCGTCACCAAGTGCCACGCCCTCGGCGAGGCGCTGGGCGTCGCGGCCGACCTGCCCGACATGGCCGAGGTGCTGGAGCAGGCGCGCGAGCTCGACGCCTTCGCAGCGGGCAACGACGCCCAGCTGTCGATCAACCTGCAGGCGCAGGGGGTCGCATGGGGCCTGGATTTCCTGCGGCAGCAGGCGCAGGCCTGCGGCTTCACGAGCAGCATGGCGGCCGGCCGCATGGCGCTGCTGGAGACCCTGCACGACGCGCAGCAGCCGCACGACGCGCAGCGCCGCTACGCGGTGGTGCAACTGCAGTTCGACGCCCACGCCGAGCTGGCCGACGATCCGTCGATGCCGGTGGCACGCGCCACGCTGCTGCTCGACGTGCCGCACGTGCCGCAGGCGCTGCAGCCCTTCGCGCGCATGCGCGAGGCGGCGCGGCGCCTTGCCGACGCGCTCGGGGCGCGCCAGGTCGACGACAACGGCGCGGCGCTGTCGCCGGCCGCGCTGGACCAGATCGACCTGCAACTGCAGCAGCTGTATGCGGCGCTGGACTCGCACGGCCTGGGCGCCGGCACGCCGGCCGCGCAACGCCTGTTCGCCTGAAATGCGCGCCGCGGCCCGCCCGCAGCGCGCCGTCCCGATGCCCGACACCTCCCACCACGACGCCGCGACCGAGGCCGCCGAGCGGGTGCGCCGTTTGCGCGCGGACATCGCGCGCTACGACCATGCCTACTACGTGCTGGATGCGCCGCTGGTCCCCGACGCCGACTACGACGCGGCGTACCGCGAGCTGCAGCAGCTCGAGCAGCAGTGGCCGCAGCTGCGCAGCCCCGAGTCGCCCACGCAGCGCGTCGGCGGCGCGCCGCTGCCGGAATTCGCGCCGGTGCGCCACCGCGTGCCGATGCTGTCCATCCGCACCGAGACCGACACCACGCCGCAGGGGGCGCTGGCCTTCGACCAGCGCCTGCGCAACCGCCTCGGACTCGACCCCGACGCGCCGGCGCTGGAGTACGAGGCCGAGCTCAAGTTCGACGGGCTGGCCATCAGCGTGCGCTACGAGCACGGCGTGCTGGTGCAGGGCGCCACGCGCGGCGACGGCGAGACCGGCGAGGACGTCAGCCTCAACGTGCGCACCATCCGCAACCTGCCGCTGCGCCTGCGCGGCGAGGTGCCTGCGCTGCTCGAGGTGCGCGGCGAGGTGGTGATGAAGCGCGCCGACTTCCTGCGCTACAACGAGGCGCAGCGCGTACGCGGGCTCCCGACGCTGGTCAATCCGCGCAACGGCGCGGCCGGCAGCATCCGCCAGCTCGACCCGCGCGTGGCGGCGCAGCGCCCGTTGTCGTTCTATGCCTACGGCTGGGGCGAGATCGACGGCTGGGACGGGCGACCCGACACCCAGCACGGCATGCTCGACGCCTTCGCCGCGATGGGCCTGCCCGTCGCGCCGCAGCGCGTGCACGGCGCCGGCCCTGGCGTGCTGGTGGATTTCCACGCGCGCATCCTCGCCGAGCGCGATGCGCTGCCCTTCGACATCGATGGCGTGGTGTACAAGGTCGACCGCCTGGCGCTGCAGCTCGAGCTGGGCTTTCGCAACCGCGAACCGGTGTGGGCGGTGGCGCACAAGTACCCCGCGCAGGAGCGCAGCACGCGCCTGCTGGCGATCGAGGTGCAGGTCGGGCGCACCGGCAAGCTGACCCCGGTGGCGCGCCTGGAACCGGTGTTCGTCGGCGGCGTGACGGTGACCAACGCGACGCTGCACAACGAGGACGAGGCGCGGCGCAAGGACGTGCGGGTGGGCGACACGGTGATCGTGCGCCGCGCCGGCGACGTGATCCCGGAGATCGTCGGCGTGGTCGCCGACAGGCGCCCGGCGGGGACCGTGCCCTTCGACCTGCATGCGCAACTGCACGGCGTGTGTCCGGTCTGCGGCTCGCAGATCGAGCGCGAGCCCGGCGAGGTCGACTGGCGCTGCAGCGGCGGGCTGTACTGCTCCGCGCAGCGCAAGCAGGCACTGCTGCACTTCGCCAGCCGGCTGGCGATGGACATCGAGGGGCTGGGGGAGAAGCTGGTCGACCAGCTGGTCGACGGCGGCCTCGTGCGCTCGCTGCCGGACATCTACGCGCTGCAGGTCGAGCAGCTCGCGCAGCTGCCGAGAATGGCCGAGAAAAGCGCCGACAACCTGGTGCATGCGATCCGCGGCAGCCTGCGCACGACCCTCGCGCGCTTCATCTACGCGCTGGGGATCCGGCATGTCGGCGAGGCCACCGCGAAGGCGCTGGCGCGGCATTTCGGCGGCCTGCGCGCCTTGCTCGACGCCGACGTCGAGGCGCTGGAGCAGGTGGCCGACGTGGGCCCGGTGGTGGCGCGCAGCATCCACACCTTCTTCGCGCAGGCGCACAACCGCGAGGTGCTGCAGCAGTTGCTCGACGCCGGAATCGTGTGGGACGAGACGGTCGGCGCCGTGCGCTCGCGGCAGCTGGCCGGCTGCACCTTCGTGCTGACCGGCACGCTGCCCACGCTGTCGCGCGAGCAGGCGCGCGAGCGCATCGAGGCCGCCGGCGGCAAGGTCAGCGCTTCGGTGTCGCGCAAGACCCGCTATGTGGTGGTGGGGGCCGAGCCGGGAGGCAAGCTCGAGCAGGCGCGCGAACTCGGCGTCGAGTTGCTCGACGAGCAGCAGTTGCTGCAGCTCGTGCAGGCGCCGCCGGCCGAGGCCGGCTAGCCGATCGGGCGCGGACCATGCAAGACCCCGGCCTGCTGCTCGGCGTCGACCTGGGCGGAACCAAGATCGAATGCGCGGCGCTGCGCGCCGACGGCGGGATCGTCGCGCGCCGCCGCCGGCCGACCCCGCAGGGCGACTACGCGGCGACGCTGCAGGCCATCGCCGCCAGCGTCGCCGCGGTCGAGCACGACGTGGGGGCCGGAGCGCGCCCGGCGCTGCCGCTGGGGGTGGCGATCCCCGGCTCGGTGTCGCCGCTCGACGAACGCGTGCGCAACGCCAATTCCCAGGTGCTCAACGGGCAGGCGCTGCAGCGCGATCTGCAAGCCCTGCTGCGGCGCCCGGTGCGCCTGTGCAACGACGCCAATGCGCTGGCCACCAGCGAAGCTGCGCCCGACGGCGCCGGCGCCGGCTGCGAGCTGGTGTTCGCGGCCATCCTGGGTACCGGGGTGGGCGGCGCGATCGCCTGCCGCGGCCGCGCCGTCGAAGGTGCCAACCGGCTGGCCGGAGAGTGGGGTCACAACCCTCTGCCGTGGCCGCGCGCGGGCGCGGCGTGGCGGGAATTCCCCGGGCCGCGCTGCTGGTGCGGCCAGCACGGCTGCCTCGAGTCCCTGCTCAGCGGCCCGGCGCTGGCGGCCGACCACGCGGCGCTGGGCGGCACGCCGCTCGACGCGGCCGCGCTGCTGCAGGCCATGCGGGACGGCGACGCCGCGGCACGCGCCTCCTTCGTGCGCTACTGCGACCGCCTGGCGCGGGCCCTGGCGCAGGTCATCAACCTGCTGGACCCCGACTGCATCGTGCTGGGGGGCGGGCTCAGCAACGTGCCGGAGCTGTACGAGGAGGTGCCGGCGCGCTGGAACGCCTGGGTGTTCAGCCCGCAGCCGGTGCGCACGCCGCTGCTGCGCGCGCGCCACGGCGATTCCTCCGGGGTGCGCGGCGCGGCCTGGCTGTGGGCCGCCGACGCGCACGCGCCGCGCGTCGGCTGAGGAGCCTGGTCGGCTCGTCCTCAGGCCGGCTGCACGGCGACGCGCTCGACGTAGGCGCGCACGCCCCGTGCGACGTCGGCGAAGACGTGATCGCAGCCCACCGAGCGCAGCGCGTGCAGCTCGGCCTGCGTGAAGCACTGGTACTTGCCGCGCAGCGCGGCGGGAAAGTCCACATAGCCCAGCAGCCGCTCGTCGACCATCTGCCGCAGCGGCAGTTCGTCCTGCGCGGACTGCGCGCGCAGCGCGTTGATCACGGCGTGCGCGATGTCGTTGAAGGGTTGCGCGCGACCGCTTCCCAGGTTGAACACCCCGCTGTGGCGCGGGTGATCGAAGAACCACAGGTTCACCGCCACCACGTCGTCGACATAGACGAAGTCGCGCATCTGCTCGCCGGCGCCGTAGCCGCCGTAGGCGCCGAACAGCTCGACGCGCCCGTGGTCGCGGAACTGGTTCATGTGGTGCCACGCCACCGAGGCCATGCGGCCCTTGTGCTGCTCGCCGGGGCCGTAGACGTTGAAGTAGCGGAATCCCGCGACCTGGGTATGCGCGCCGTGCAGGCGCCGGCGCACCAGCTGGTCGAACAGCAGCTTGGAATAGCCGTACACATTGAGCGGGCGCTCGTACTCCGGCAGCTCGACGAAGCGCTCGCTGGCGCCGTATACCGCGGCGCTCGACGCATACAGCAGCCGCGTGCCGTCTTGCAGGCAGGTGTCGAGCAGGCGGCGGCTCGCCGCGTAGTTGTTGTCCATCATGTAGCGCCCGTCGTGCTGCATGGTGTCGGAGCAGGCGCCTTCGTGGAACACCGCCTCCACGTCGCCGTAGCGCCCCTGCGCGAAGGCCTCGTAGAACTCGGTCTTGTCGACGTAGTCGCAGATGCGCAGGTCGACCAGGTTGCGGAACTTGTCGGCCTGGCTCAGGTTGTCCACGGCGAGGATGTCGGTGATGCCGCGCGCGTTGAGCCCGCGCACGATGTTGCTGCCGATGAACCCGGCTGCGCCGGTGACGATGATGCGATGGGACATGGCGTGTGGCCTGCGCGGAAGAGGGTTGCGAAACGCGATGCGGCCCGCGTCGTCAGGCCTGCGGCCACAGCTCGGCCGGCGTGACGCTGGCGGTGCCCAGCTTGCCGACGACGATGCTGGCGGCGCGGTTGGCCGTGCGCACGGCTTCGTCGAGCGCGGCGCCGGCTCCCAGCATCACCGCCAGCGTGGCGATCACCGTGTCGCCCGCGCCGGAGACGTCGAACACCTCCTTGGCCTGCGCCGGCACGTGCAGCGCGCCGGCCGCGGTGTACAGGCTCATGCCCTCGTCGGCGCGCGTGACCAGCAGCGCTTCGAGCTGGAGCTGCTCGCGCATCGTCTGCGCGCGCCGCTCGAGTTCGGGCTCGTCGCGCCAGTCGCCGGCGGCCAGCGCGAATTCGACCCGGTTCGGCGTGATCAGCGTGGCGCCGCGGTAGCGCGAATAGTCGCGCCCCTTCGGGTCGACCAGCACCATGCGCGAGCGCGCGCGCGCAAGCTGCACCATGCGCTCGACATGGCCCAGGCCCCCCTTGCCGTAGTCGGACAGCAGCACCACGTCGTGGTGCTCGAGTTCCTGTGCGTAGCGGTCCATCAGGTCCAGCAGCACCTCGTGGTCGGGAGCCGACTCGAAGTCCATGCGGATCAGCTGCTGCTGGCGCGACACCAGGCGCAGCTTCATGGTGGTTCGCAGCCCCGGGACCTGGCACAGCGCGCTGCGGATCGGCGTGTCGGCCACCAGCTGTGCCAGGCGCCGGCCCGCGTCGTCGGCGCCGACCACGCTGAGCAGCGTGGTCTGCGCGCCCAGCGTGGCGGCATTGAGCGCGACGTTGGCGGCACCGCCGAGGCGGTCCTGCTCGCGCTGCACCAGCGCCACCGGGACCGGGGCCTCGGGGGAGATGCGCTCGACGCTGCTGAACCAGTAGCGGTCGAGCATCACGTCGCCCACCACCAGCACGCGCGCGCGTCGGAGTTGTTCGGGACTCATCGGGTCGTGTTCAGACAGTCAGGGACAATTCCTCGCTGCGCCTCGGCGGGTAGGTGTCCCAGCCCATGCACGCGGGGCAATGCCAGCAGTGGTTGCGCGCCTCGAAGCCGCAGGCGGCGCAGCGGTAGCGCTGGCGGTTGGCCAGCGCGCCGTCCAGCGCCTGGGCGACCGCGCTGCGCAGGGGCTCGTCGGCGCCGCCGGCGGCGGCCTGCTCGACGGCGCGGCTTGCCGCCAGCAGGCTGCGGTGGGCCTGCAGGTAGTGCAGGCTGAGGCGGCGGCGCTCCACGGCATCGGGCTCGAGTTGCAGCACGGCGTCGAGCAGGTCGATGGCCGGGGCCTCCTGCAGCTGCGTGCGCAACCAGTCGAGGCCGGCCTCGATCTGCCCGGTCTCGCGGTACAGCCGCGCGATGTCGGCGGCGACGATGGCGGTGAAGTCGGGGCGCAGCGTGGCGATGCGGCGAAGGTCGGCCAGCGCCTCCTCCGGGCGCCCCTGCTGCTGCGCCACCAGCGCACGCAGCTGCCACGGACGCACCGCCCGCGGGTCGGCGGCGCGGGCCTTGTCCAGCGAATCCAGCGCCGCGCTGAACTCGGTGTCGCGGCGCTGCAGCAGCGCGATCTCGCACCAGTAATGGGCGATCTGCCGCGACCAGCTGCCGCCGCCCAGGCGTTCCAGGCGCTGCGCGATGTCGATCGCCGAGTTCCACTCGCGCGTGCGTTCGTGGATCTGCAGCAGCGCGGCAAGCGCCTCGGATTCGTAGGCGGTGCTGGTCAGCGCGGTGTAGACGGCCTCGGCGCGGTCCAGCAGGCCGGCCTTGAAGAAGTCCTGCGCCAGCGCGACCTGCGCACGCTGTCGCTCGGCCGCCGGCAGGTCGGCGCGCGCCAGCAGGTTCTGGTGCACCCGCACCGCGCGCTCGTACTCGCCGCGGCGCCGGAACAGGTTGCCCAGCGCGAAGTGCAGGTCCACGGTCTCGGGGTCGGCGGTGACGGCTTCGATGAAGGCGTCGATGGCCTTGTCCTGCTGTTCGCTGAGCAGGAAGTTCAGGCCGCGGAAATACGCCAGCGACGCCGTGCTGCGGTTCTTGCCGTCACGCTTGAGCTGCAGCAGGTCCAGGCGCGAGGCGAGCCAGCCGAGGCCGAAGGTGACGGGCAGCGCCAGCAACCACCACAGCTCAAACTCCATCGGGCGTCCCATCGATCACGCCGGGGGTCGCCGCAGGCGGCGTGTCGGTCACGCCCGGCGCGACATCGGCCGGTTTCGCGACGGCCGCGCTGCTGCGTTGCAGCCGCCGCGCGCGCAGCCAGCCGGGCAGCATCACCGCGATGCCCAGCAGCGCGCCGAGCGCGAACGCGCACAGCAGCAGCACGAACAGCGGCGCACGCCACTGCGTGCCGAACAGCAGATGCAGATCGGTCGGCTCCAGGTTGTTCAGCGCAAGGCCGAACAACAGCAGGAACAGGATCAGGCGGACGAACCAGGTGAAGGCGCGCATCGGATCGGGCGTGGCGAAAGGGCGCCGCACGCAGGCGGCAGCCCGGCCATTCTAGGCCGCGAAGGCAGCCCTCAGCGCTCGGAAGCCGCGGACGCCGGGTCGTCCCGATCGACCAGCATGCGCAGGGTCTTGCCGGGCTTGAAGTGCGGCATGCGCTTTTCCGGCACCACGACGCGCTCGCCGGAGCGCGGATTGCGCCCGATGCGCGCCGGCCGGTGGCTGACCGAGAAGCTTCCGAAGCCGCGGATCTCGACGCGATGGCTGTTCTCCAGCGCATCCGACAGGGCGTCGAGGATGGTCTTCACCGCCAGCTCGGCATCGCGATGCGTGAGCTGCGCAAAGCGCGCCGCGAGCTGGTCCACGAGATCGGATCGGGTCATGGTCGGAGGAGATTCGCTGCGGGGACGATGCGGTGGGGCCGCTCAGGAAAAGCGGCGCGTCGGCCTGGGGCCTCGGCGCCGCGCATGGCAGGGCGGGGGCGCAGGCCGCGGCCCGCGCCCCACGCGCTCACTCCTGGCCCTGGTTGTCCAGCTTCGCGCGCAGCAGCGCGCCCAGGCTGGTGGTGCCGGTGGCCTCGCGCTGCTCGCTGGCGAGCCGGCTCAGCGCCTCCTGCTGGTCCGCGCTGTCCTTGGCCTTCACCGAAAGCTGGATGCTGCGGTTCTTGCGGTCGATGTTGATCACCAGCGCGGTGACCTCGTCGCCGTCCTTCAGCAGGTTGCGGGCGTCCTCGACGCGGTCGCGCGAGATCTCGGAGGCACGCAGGTAGCCTTCGACGTCGTTGCCGAGGTCGATCACCGCGCCCTTCGCGTCGACCGACTTGACCGTGCCGGTGACGACCTTGCCCTTGTCGTTGATGGCGGCGAAGTTCATGAACGGGTCGCCTTCCATCTGCTTGATGCCCAGCGAGATGCGCTCACGCTCGATGTCGATGCCCAGCACCACGGCCTCGACGTCCTGGCCCTTCTTGTAGTTGCGCACCGCGGCCTCGCCGGCTTCGCTCCACGACAGGTCGGACATGTGCACCAGGCCGTCGATGCCCCCGGGCAGGCCGATGAACACGCCGAAGTCGGTGATCGACTTCACCGGGCCGCTGACGCGATCGCCGCGGTTGTGGTTGGAGGCGAACTCCTCCCACGGATTCGGGCGGCACTGCTTCATGCCCAGGCTGATGCGGCGACGGTCCTCGTCGATCTCCAGCACCTGCACCTCGACTTCGTCGCCGAGCTGCACGACCTTGCTCGGCGCCACGTTCTTGTTGGTCCAGTCCATCTCGGACACGTGCACCAGGCCTTCGATTCCGGGCTCGATCTCGACGAAGGCGCCGTAGTCGGTCAGGTTGGTGACCTTGCCGAACAGGCGGGTGCCCGACGGGTAGCGACGCGACACGCCGACCCACGGATCGTCGCCCATCTGCTTCAGGCCCAGCGACACGCGGTTCTTCTCGGCGTCGTACTTGAGCACCTTGGCGTCGAGCTCCTGGCCCGGGGTGACCACCTCGCTGGGGTGGCGCACGCGGCGCCAGGCCAGGTCGGTGATGTGCAGCAGGCCGTCGATCCCGCCGAGGTCGACGAAGGCGCCGTAGTCGGTGATGTTCTTGACCACGCCGTGCACGATCTGGCCTTCGCGCAGGTTCTCCAGCAGCTTGGCGCGTTCCTCGCCCTGGCTGGCCTCGACCACGGCGCGGCGCGACAGCACGACGTTGTTGCGCTTGCGGTCGAGCTTGATGACCTTGAACTCGAGGGTCTTGCCCTCGAAGGGGGTGGTGTCCTTCACCGGACGCGTGTCGAGCAGCGAGCCCGGCAGGAAGGCGCGGATGCCGTTGATCATCACGGTCAGGCCGCCCTTGACCTTGCCGGTCACGGTGCCGCTGACGAACTCGCCGGACTCCAGCGCCTTCTCCAGGGACATCCAGGAGGCCAGGCGCTTGGCCTTGTCGCGCGACAGCATGGTGTCGCCGTAGCCGTTCTCGAGGGCGTCGATGGCCACCGACACGAAGTCGCCGACCTGCACCTCGATGTCGCCGTGGTCGTTCTTGAACTCGTCGATCGGGATGTACGCGTCGGACTTCAGCCCGGCGTTGACGATGACGAAATTGGGGTCGACACCGACGACTTCGGCCGTGATGACCTCACCGGTGCGCATATCGCGCGTCTTCAGCGATTCCTCGAAGAGGGCGGCGAAGGATTCACCCGGCGTACCGGTGCTGGGGTTGACAGACATGGATGGACTTTCTCGTCCGCGGCGGGGAACCGCGGGGTTGGTGGCAAGGCCCGGGCCGCGGCGTTGCGCCGCTCGGCTCAGGTTCGTTCGCGCCACCACTGCACCACGCGGGCCACCGTCGAATCGACGTCCAGCTCCGCGTTGTCCAGCGGCAACGCATCGGGCGCGGCGGCAAGCGCCGCGACGCTGCGCGACGAATCACGCAGGTCGCGCGCCGTCAAGTCGCGCAAAACATTCTGTAGTGTAGTTGAAATGCCCTGGCAAATCAATTGCTTATACCGGCGCTCCGCGCGGGTTTGCGCGCTCGCGGTGAGGAACACCTTCAATCCGGCATCGGGAAACACCACGGTGCCCATGTCGCGGCCATCGGCGACCAGTCCCGGGGCGCGGCGCTGCGCACGCTGCAGGTCCAGCAGCGCCTCGCGCAGTCGCGGCAGCGCAGCGATGGCGGAGGCCGCGCTGCCGACGCGCTCGCTGCGCAGTTCCGGGGTCACGTCGTCGCCGTCCAGCAGCACGCGGCCGTCGAGCCACGCCACCGGCAGCTCGCGCGCCAGCGCCGCCAGCGCGGCTTCGTCGTCCAGCGCGACGCCGCGGCGCAGCGCCTGCAGCGCGGCGGCGCGGTACAGGCTGCCGGAGTCGAGCACGCGAAAGCCCAGCGTCGCGGCGACGCGCGCCGCCAGCGTGCCCTTGCCCGAGGCCGTGGGGCCGTCGATGGCCAGCACCGGCACCGGGCGCGTCACCTGCGCGAAGGCGCGAAAGTAGCCGGGGAAGGTCTTGCGCACGCAGTCCGGATCCTCGATGCGCAGGTCGACCGGGCCGAAGCTGGCCAGGGAGAAGCACATGGCCATGCGGTGGTCGTCGTAGGTGGCGATGCTGGCGCCGCGCCAGGCGGCGTCGTCCATCGGCCACACGCGCAGCCAGTCGTCGCCGGCCTCGGCCCGCGCACCCAGCTTGCGCAACTCGGTGAGCATGGCGTGGATGCGGTCGGTCTCCTTCACGCGCCAGCTGGCGATTCCGGTGAGCAGGGTGGGGGAGTCGGCGAACAGCGCCGTCACCGCCAGGGTCATGGCCGCATCGGGAATCGCCAGGCAGTCGATCTCGCCGCCGCGCAGGCGCCGCGATCCGGGCTGCAATCCGCAGGCCTCGATCCAGCCCGGCCCCCATTCGATGCGGGCACCCAGGCGCTGCAGCACGCGCGCGAACTCGACGTCGCCCTGCACGCTGTCGGCGTCCACCCCCTGCACGCGCACCGCGCCGCCGCGGCCGTGCAGGCCGCCGAGCGCGCCGGCGGCCAGGAAGTAGGAGGCCGACGACGCGTCGCCCTCGACGCGCAGGCTGCCGGGGCTGCGCAGCGAGGAGCCGGCGGGGATCACGAAACGCTGCCAGTCCTGCTGCCGGACCCGCACGCCGAAGCGCTGCAGCAGCTGCAGGGTCAGCGCGACGTAGGGACGCGAGATCAGCGTGCCTTCGACCTCCACGTCGATGTCGCGCTCGCCCGCCAGCAGCGGCAGCGCCAGCAGCAGTGCGGTGAGAAACTGGCTGGACACGTCGCCGCGCACCCGCAGCGCCTGCTGCACGCGCGGCCGGCCCTCGCCGATGCGCAACGGCGGGTAGCCCGGGTTGCCGAGATAATCGACGACGCAGCCGATGGCGCGCAGCGCGTCGACGAGGTCGCCGATCGGACGCTCGTGCATGCGCGCGACGCCGCGCAGCGTGTAGTCGCCGCCGAGCAGCGCCAGCGCGGCGGTCAGCGGGCGCACCGCGGTCCCGGCGTTGCCCAGGAACAGTTCACCGTCGCGCCGCGGCAGGCGCGCGCCGCAGCCGTGCACGACCACCGTGGCGGCCGGGTCGGCGGGGTCGCCGTCGATGCGCACGCCGAGCTGGCGCAATGCGGCCAGCATGACCCGCGTGTCGTCGGAATCGAGCAGCCCCGGCAATGCGGTGGCGCCGTCGGCCAGCGCCGACAGCAGCAGCACGCGGTTGGAGATGCTCTTCGAGCCGGGAAGGCTCACGCTGCCCGCGGCGCCGATCAGCGGCGGCAGGTCGATGCAATCAGCTTGCGTCATCGGCGGGGGAGGGAGAAGCCCAGTCCTGGCGTGCCTGGCTGGCCTGGCGCACCAGGGACTCCAGCACGTTCCAGTTGCCCTGCCGCAGCTGGGCCTCGAAGCCGGCGAGGGCCTGCTTGAACATCTGCAACTGCTGCAGCACCTCGGCCGAGTTGGCCTGGAACACGTCGCGCCACATCGTCGGGTCGCTGCCGGCGATCCGTGTGAAATCGCGGAAGCCCGGGCCGGCCAGTTGCAGGAAGCCGGGGCCGCGCGGCTGGCGCGCCACGGCGTACACGTAGGCGAAGGCGAGCAGGTGCGGCAGGTGGCTGACCGCGGCGAAGGCCGCGTCGTGCTCGGACGGACTCATCACCGAGACCACGCCGCCCAGCGCCTCCCAGACCTGGGTGGCGGCATCGACGAAGCGCGACGGGTTGTCCTCCAGCGGCGTGACGATGACGCGGCGGCCGTCGAACAGCGTGGTCTGCGCATGCTGCACGCCGCTGCGCTCGCTGCCGGCGATCGGATGGCAGGGCACGAACTGCAGCGCGGCCTTGCCCAGTGCGTCGCGCGCGGCCTCGGCGACGTCGGCCTTGGTGCTGCCCACGTCCATCAGCAGGGCGCTGTCGCCCAGGCCGAGCCGGATCTGCCGCAGCAGGGGGCCGATCGCAGCCACCGGCACGGCCAGCACGACCAGGTCGGCCCCGGTGGACGCCTGCAGCGCCGAATCCGCGCCGCGGTCGATGACCCCGGCGGCGATCGCCGCCTTGATGGTCGACGGGGATTTGCTGTATCCCACCACCTCGCGCGCCAGCGCGGCGCGCTTGGCCGCCAGCGCGAAGGATCCGCCCAGCAGTCCGACGCCCAGCACCGCCAGGCGCTGGAACTGCGGACGCAGGCCGGCCGCGCCGGCGGCCGATGGCGAGGGGTTGCGCGAGGCCACGGCGGGCGCGACTCAGGCCTGCGCGGCCAGCGCGTGGCGCAGCGCGTCCAGGCAGCGCCGGTTCTCGTCGGCGGTTCCGACCGAGATGCGCAGCCAGCGCCCCAGCCCGTAGTTGTCCACCGGACGCACGATCACCCCCTGCGCCAGCATGGCCCGTGCCACGCGCCCGCCCGCGGCCTCGTCGTCGCCGACCCGCACCAGCACGAAATTGCCGTGCGAGGCCACGCGCTCGAGTCCGAGTTCGTCGATTCCGGCCTCGAGCTGGCGCATGCCGGCGCGGTTGAGTTCGACCGATCGGCGCACGAAATCCTGGTCACCCAGCGCCGCCAGCGCCGCGGCCTGCGCCAGCGTGCCCGTGTTGAAGGCCGAGCGCACGCGGTTCAGCACGTCGCCCAGCGCCGGCTGCACCGCGCAGTAGCCGATGCGCAAGCCCGCCAGCCCGTAGGCCTTGGAGAAGGTGCGCGAGACCACCAGGTTGGGGTGGCGGCGCAGCAACTCGATGCTCGTGCGCTGCAGCGACTCGTCGAGGTACTCGACGTAGGCCTCGTCGAGCACCACCACGACGCCCGGCGGCACGCTGCGCATGAACGCGTCGATCTGCTGCGGGCTCGCCAGCGTGCCGGTGGGGTTGTTCGGATTGGCGACGTACACCAGGCGCGTCGACGCCTCGATGGCGGCGGCCATGGCCGGCAGGTCGTGCCCGAAATCGCGCGCCGGCACCACGATGTGGCGCGCACCGCGCTGCTGCACCGCCGACGCGTAGACGACGAAGCCGTACTGCGAGTACACGCAGGAGTCGCCCTCGGCCAGCAGCGCGCGTGCCGCCATCTCGAGGATGTCGCTGGAGCCGTGCCCGAGCACGATCCACGACGCGTCCACCCCGAGTCGCGCGGCCAGCGCGGCGCGCAGCGCGAAGGCGTCGTTGTCGGGGTAGCGCGGCGCGTCGAGCGCGGCCTCGGCCATGGCCCGGCGGGCGGCCGGGGACATGCCCAGCGGGTTCTCGTTCGACGCCAGCTTGACGATGCCCTGCGGGTCGAGGCCGAATTCACGGGCGACCTCGGAGATCGGGCGACCGCCGACGTAGGGTTGGATGCTGCGCACCGAGGGGGTGCCCCAGCTGGAGTTTTCGCGGACTTCGGAAGACATGGTCGGAACGGGTTGCGGGCTGCGGCGCGGCTCGGCGTCTCAGTCCTGGCGGATCGGGTAGGAACCCAGGTTCTTGAAAAAGGCGCAATGCGCGCGCAAGGCCGCCAGCGCGGCGGCCACCGGCGGGTCCTCGGCGTGGCCTTCGAGGTCGACGTAGAACATGTATTCCCAGGCTCCGGAGCGGGCAGGGCGCGACTCGAAGCGGCTCATGCTGACGCCATGCGCGGCCAGCGGCTGCAGCATCGCCACCACCGCGCCGGCCACGTTGGGTACCGCCAGGATCAGGCTGGTGCGGTCGTGGCCGGTGCTGGCCGGGGTTTCCGCGCCGAGCACGACGAAGCGGGTGCGGTTGCCGATCTCGTCCTGGATGCGCGTGGCGGCCAGTTGCAGACCGTACAGCCGCGCCGCGTGCTCGCCGGCGATCGCCGCCAGCGTGTCGTCCTGCGCGGCCAGGCGCGAGGCTTCGGCGTTGCTGGCCACGGCGCGCCGTTCGACGCCCGGCAGATGGGTGTCCAGCCACTGCCGGCATTGCGACAGCGCCTGCGGGTGCGCCAGCACCGCGCGCAGGCCCTGCAGCTCCGGGCGCAGGCGCAGCAGGTTGTGGTGGATGGGCAGGCTGATCTCGCCGCAGATGTGCACCGGCAGCGACAGCAGCAGGTCCAGCGTGCGCGCCACCGCGCCCTCGGTGGAGTTCTCGATGGGCAGCACGGCGTGGCTGCAGGCGCCGCCGAGTTGCCCGCGCACCACCTCGTCGAGGTCGGCGCAGGGCACGAACTCGCAGCCGGCGCCGAAGAAGCGGCGCGCCGCCGCCTCGGTGTAGGTGCCGGCCGGCCCCAGGTAGGCGACGCGCTGCGTGGCCTCCAGCGCGCGGCAGGCCGACATGATCTCGGTCCACACCGCCGCCAGGCTGGTGTCGCGCAACGGGCCCGCATTGGCTTGCTGCACCTTGCGCACGACAGCCAGTTCGCGCTCCGGGCGGAACACCGGCAGACCCAGCTGGTGCTTGTGCTCGCCGATGCGCTGCGCCAGCCGCGCGCGGCGGTTCAGCAGCTCGAGGATCTCGCGGTCGATGGCGTCGATCTGGTCGCGCAGCGGCGCCAGCACGGCATCGGAAGGGGCGGTTTCGGAACTCATGCTTGGACGGCTTCGCGGGGGATCAGTGCGTGCGCTCGAATTCGCGCATGTAGTCGACCAGCGCGCGCACGCCGGCCTCGGGCATCGCGTTGTACAGGCTCGCGCGCATGCCCCCGACCGACTTGTGGCCCTTGAGCTGCAGCAGCCCGTGGCTGCGCGCGCCCGCCAGGAAGGCGGCGTCGAGCGCCGGGTCGCGCAACTGGAACGGCACGTTCATGCGCGAGCGCGCGGTCCGCGCGACGCGGTTGCCGTACAGGGACGAGGAGTCGATGCATTCGTACAGCATCGCGGCCTTGCGCCGGTTGCGCTCGGCCATCGCCTGCACCCCCTGCAGCTCGCCCTCGCGCTGGCGTCGGATCCACTGCAGCACCAGCCCGGCCATGTAGATGGCGTAGGTCGGCGGCGTGTTGAACATCGAGGAGTTGGCCGCGAGCAGCGCATAGTCGAAGGCGCTCGGGCACGCGGCCAGCGCCCGGCCGAGCAGGTCGCGGCGCACGATCACCAGGGTCAGCCCGGCAGGGCCGATGTTCTTCTGCGCGCCGGCGTAGATGCAGCCGTGCGCGGCGACGTCCAGCGGGCGCGACAGCACGCTCGAGGACATGTCGGCCACCAATGGCGGCGCGAAGCCGGTGGGCACGAAGTGGAACTCGACGCCGTCGATGGTCTCGTTGCCGCAGTAGTGCAGGTAGGCCGCGTCGTCGCGCACGCGCCAGCCCGCCGGGTCGGGGATGTCGAGGAAGCCGCCTTCCGGCTTCGCCGCCACCTGCACGTCGCAGTACTTGTGCGCCTCGCGCTCGCTCTTGCTCGACCACGAACCGGTGACCACGTAGTCCGCGCGCGTGCCGCGCGACAGGTTCAGCGGCACCAGCGCGTTCTGCGCCAGCGCGCCGCCCTGCATGAACAGCACCGCGTAGTCCTGCGGCACCCCGAGGAGTTCGCGCAGATCGTGCTCGGCGTCGTGCAGGATGCGGCCGAAGGATTCGCCGCGATGGCTCATCTCCATCACGCTCATGCCGCTGCCGTGCCAGTCGAGCATCTCCTCGGCGGCCTGGCGCAGCACCTCCTCCGGCATGGTGGCCGGACCGGCGGAGAAGTTGTAGGGACGGCGATCAGGCATCGGCGGCTCCATCGTCCCGCGGCGCCGCGGCGTCGTCGTCGGCGGCGGCCTGGGCATCGGACTCGGCCACGCGCTGCACCCCGATCAGCAGCGCTCCCTCGTCCAGCGCGATCAGCGTGACGCCCTGCGTGGCGCGGCCGAGTTCGCGGATCTCCGCCACCCGCGTGCGCACCAGCACGCCGGTGTCGGTGATCAGCATGATCTCGTCGTCGCTGCGCACCAGGCAGGCGGCGACCACCTTGCCGTTGCGTTCGGTGGTCTGGATCGCGATCATTCCCTTCGTGCCGCGTCCGTGGCGCGTGTACTCGACGATCGAGGTGCGCTTGCCGTAGCCGTTCTCGGTGGCCGTCAGCACGCTTTGCGTCTCGTCCTCGGCCACCAGCATGGCGATCACGTGCTGCCCGGACTCCAGGTTCATGCCGCGCACCCCGCGCGCCTCGCGGCCCATCGGGCGCACGTCGTTCTCGTCGAAGCGCACCGCCTTGCCGGAATCGGAGAACAGCATCACGTCGTGCTTGCCGTCGGTGATGGCGACCCCGACGAGGTAGTCGTCGTCGTCCAGCGCGCAGGCGATGATGCCGGCGCTGCGGCGGTTGGCAAAGGCCGACAGCGGGGTCTTCTTCACCGTCCCCTGCGCCGTGGCCATGAACACGTAGTGCTCCTCGTCGAACTGCTTGACCGGCAGCACCGCGGTGATCTTCTCGCCTTCGCCCAGCGGGAACAGGTTGACCAGCGGGCGCCCGCGCGAGCCGCGCCCGCCCTGCGGCGCCTCGTACACCTTCATCCAGTACACGCGGCCGCGGTTCGAGAAGCACAGCAGCATGTCGTGGGTGTTGGCGACGAACAGCTGGTCGATCCAGTCGTCCTCCTTCGTGCCGGTGGCCAGCTTGCCGCGCCCGCCGCGGCGCTGCGCGCGGTACTCCAGCACCGGCTGGCTCTTCACGTAGCCGACATGCGAGATGGTCACCACCATTTCCTGCGGGGCGATCAGGTCCTCGACGTCGAGTTCGGTGGCGTTGGGCTCGATGCTCGAGCGACGCCCGTCCGAGAACTCGGTCTTCAGCGCCGCCAGTTCGTCGGCGATGATGCGGGTGATGCGTTCGGGGCGGGCGAGGATGTCGAGCAGGTCGGCGATCTGCGCCATCACGTCCTTGTATTCCTGCACGATCTTGTCCTGCTCCAGGCCGGTCAGGCGCTGCAGCCGCATCTGCAGGATCTCCTGCGCCTGCACGTCGGACAGCCGGTAGCCGTCGTCCTTCAGGCCGTAGCGCGCATCGAGGTCGGCGGGCTGGAAGTCCTGTGCCGAGCCCTCGACACGCGCCAGCATGGCGCGCGCCTCGCCCGGCTCCCACACCTCGGCGAGCAGGCGCTCGCGCGCCACCGGCGGGGTCGGCGCGGCCTTGATCAGCTCGATCATGCGATCCAGGTTGGCCAGCGCCACCGCCAGGCCCTCGAGCACGTGGCCGCGTTCGCGCGCCTTGCGCAACTCGTACACGCTGCGCCGCGTGATCACCTCGCGACGGTGCTGCAGGAAGGCCTGCAGCATCTGCCGCAGGTCGAGCAGGCGCGGCTGGCCGTCGACCAGGCACACCATGTTGACGCCGAAGGTGTCCTGCAGCTGGGTCTGCTTGTACAGCTTGTTCAGCACCACCTCGGCCAGCTCGCCGCGCTTGAGCTCGATGACCACGCGCATGCCGGACTTGTCGGACTCGTCCTGGATGTGGCTGATGCCGTCGATCTTCTTTTCCCGCACCAGCTCGGCGATGCGCTCGAGCAGGGTGCGCTTGTTCACCTGGTAGGGGAGTTCGTCGACGATGATGGCCTGGCGCTGCCCGCGGTCGATGTCCTCGAAATGACAGCGCGCGCGCATCACCACCCGCCCGCGTCCGGTGCGGTAGGCGTCGCGCACCCCGGACAGTCCGTAGATGATCCCGGCGGTCGGGAAGTCCGGCGCCGGAATGAACTGCATCAGGGTCTCGACGTCGGCCTCCGGGTGGCGCAGCAGGTGCTGGCAGCCGTCGATGATCTCCCCCAGGTTGTGCGGGGGGATATTGGTCGCCATGCCGACCGCGATGCCCGCCGAACCGTTGAGCAGCAGGTTCGGGATGCGCGCCGGCAGCACCAGCGGTTCCTGTTCCGAACCGTCGTAGTTCGGGCCGAAATCGACGGTTTCCTTGTCGATGTCGGCAAGCATCTCATGGGCGATTTTCGCCAGCCTGATCTCGGTGTAACGCATCGCCGCGGCGTTGTCGCCGTCGACCGAGCCGAAATTGCCCTGGCCGTCGACCAGCATGTAACGCAATGAAAAATCCTGCGCCATGCGGACGATGGTGTCGTAGACCGACTGATCGCCATGCGGGTGGTATTTACCGATCACGTCACCGACGATGCGCGCCGATTTCTTGTAGGGCCGGTTCCAGGAATTGGCGAGTTCGTGCATCGCGAACAGCACCCGCCGGTGCACCGGCTTGAGGCCGTCGCGCACGTCGGGCAGCGCACGGCCGACGATCACGCTCATCGCGTAATCGAGGTAGGAACGGCGCATCTCTTCTTCCAGGCTGACTGGAAGGGTTTCTTTGGCGTAAACGGACATGCTGGTCCCGCAGGGGGCGCAGCGCCGGCCGGGCCGGGCGTGCGCGGTCGAAAATCAAGCGTTCCATGGTAGCAGCGCGCCCGGTGGCGACCGCCGCGCGGCGCCTGCGCGCCGCGGCGATGCGCGGCGGGCCGCGAGCTCCATGCGGGCTGCCGCGCGCGCGCAGGCTATTGTGTGGCAAAATTGGTACGTGATAGCGTTAAAGTCCACCTGAGAATTCGGGGTTCTCCCTCGCTTGCGCAATCGGCCCCGGTTACGATACGCAGGTGGTTCACACTTTGGAGAGGAAGAACATGATCAAAGCCCACACCCTCGGAAAAATCCTGGTCGCGGCGGCCCTGGCCGTCTCCGGCAGCGCGGCCTTCGCGCAGAGCTCGACGACCGTCAACAACTGGACCAACCCCTACGGCGCGGCGTGGAAGGACGGCGCCAACAACCTGTGCTGGCGCGACGGCTTCTGGACCCCCGCAACGGCCATGCAGGGCTGCGACGGCGCGATCGTCGCGCAGGCCCCCGCTCCCGCCCCGGCTCCGGCCCCCGAAGCCCAGCCGGCCCCGGCTCCGATGCCCGCTCCGGCTCCGGTCCCGACCAGCGAGAAGGTCACCTACTCGGCCGACACCTTCTTCCAGTTCGACAAGGCGGTGCTGCGCCCGGCCGGCAAGCAGGCGCTCGATGAACTGGCGCAGAAGATCAAGGGCATCAACGTCGAGACCATCATCTCCACCGGCTACACCGACAGCTTCGGCAGTGTCGCGTACAACCTGAAGCTGTCGCAGCGTCGCGCGCTGGCGGTGAAGAACTACCTGGTCAGCCAGGGAATCCCGGCCGACGAGATCTACATCGAAGGCAAGGGCAAGACCGATTTCCGCGTCGATCCGAAGAGCTGCCACGGCACCTTCAACCAGCGCGTGGCCTGCCAGGCTCCGAACCGCCGCGCGGTGGTCGAGATCGTCGGCAACCACACGGTGATGAAGCAGCCCGCGGAGCAATCCCAGCAGTAAGGTTTCCCTCGGCCGAACCACCGGGCCGCGCAGTGCGCGGCCCGTACAGCCCCGCCTCGGCGGGGCTTTTTGTTGCGCGAGTGCGCACATGCGAGCTTCCCAACGGTGCCACAATGACGCCGGTGGGGCGCGGCGCCTGCGCCACCGCCGCTCACCGACCCAGCCGCCCGCGCCGATCGGCGGCCCGCGACCATGCAGACCAACTCCGACTCCGCAGAACTGAACAAATTCGCCGACGCGGCACACCGCTGGTGGGACCTCGACGGCGAGTTCAAGCCCCTGCACGACATCAATCCGCTGCGACTGCAGTGGATCGCGTCGCATGCCGCGCTGGCAGGGCGCCAGGTGCTGGACATCGGCTGCGGCGGCGGCATCCTGTCCGAGTCGCTGGCCGCGCGCGGCGCGCAGGTCACCGGGATCGACCTTGCCGAGCGCGCGCTCAAGGTCGCGCGCATGCATGCGATGGAAGCCGGGCTCGGCGTGAACTACGAACTGATCAGCGCCGAACAGCTGGCCGCCGAGCGCCCGGCCGGCTTCGACGTGGTCTGCTGCATGGAGATGCTCGAGCATGTGCCCGATCCCGCCTCCGTGGTGCGCGCCGCCGGCCGACTGGTGCGACCCGGCGGCTGGGTGTTCTTCTCCACCATCAACCGCAACCTGAAATCCTTCGCGCTGGCCATTGTCGGCGCCGAATACCTGCTGGGGCTGCTGGCGCGCGGAACCCACGAGTACGCGCGCTTCATCCGCCCCAGCGAACTCGCCGCCTGGGCGCGCTCGGCCGGGCTCGACACGGTGGAACTGCGCGGCCTCGAGCCCGATCTGCTGCGCGGCGGCTGGCGCATGGGCGCACGCGTCGACGTGAACTACTTTCTCGCCTGCCGGCGCGAAGCCGAATGAGCGCGGGAATCGCCGGCAGGCACCCTGTGGCGCAGGCCTCGCGCGCGCCGTACCGCAGCGTGCTGTTCGACCTCGACGGCACGCTGGCCGACACCGCGCCCGACCTGGCCGAGGCGCTCAATCGCATGCGCCGCCGGCGAGGCCTCGACGAATTGCCGCTGCAGCAGCTGCGCCCGATGGCCTCGCACGGCGCGCGCGGGCTGTTGCAGGTGGGGCTCGGCGCGCAGCCGCAGGATGCGGACTGGGCGGCGCTGCGCGACGAGTTCCTCGCCAACTACGAAGCGGCCATCTGCGTGCACAGCCGACCCTTCGACGGCGTGCCGCAGCTGCTGCGGGAGCTGAACCAGCGCGCGATTCCCTGGGGCATCGTGACCAACAAGCTGGCCCGCTACACGCAGGCGCTGCTGCGCGAGCTGGACCTCGGTCAGGCCCCCGGCTGCGTGGTCAGCGGCGATACCGCGGCGCGCGCCAAGCCCGCGCCGGACCCTTTGCTGCACGCGGCCGCGCAACTCGGCATCGACCCCGCCGCCTGCCTGTACCTCGGTGACGACCTGCGCGACGTGCAGGCGGCGCTGGCCGCCGGCATGGACGCCGGCGCGGCCGCCTACGGCTACGGCGGCGAGCAGGCCGCGCGCGCCTGGGGCGCGCACCACGTGCTCGAGCAACCGCTGCAGCTGCTGCGACTGCTCTGATGCGCACCGCGCGGGCCCGCCGCGCGGGCGCGCGGGCCGGGGCGGCGCGGGCTCAGGCGCGCGGCGGACGCTGCGCCGACTTCGGGCGGAAGGCCGGGCACACCTCGGGGTCGGTCTCCAGGTAGGGGCCGCCGATCAGGTCCACGCAGTACGGCACCGCGGCGAACACGCCCTTGACGCCGAGCTTGCCGTCGGCGTCGCGCAGGCCCTCGAGGGTTTCGCGGATCGACTTGGGTTGTCCCGGCAGGTTCAGGATCAGCGCCTTGCCGCGGATCACCGCGAGCTGCCGCGACAGGATCGCGGTGGGCACGAAATGCAGGCTGATGCGCCGCATCTCCTCGCCGAAGCCGGGCAGCACCCGCTCGGCCACGTCCATCGTCGCCTCCGGCGTCAGGTCGCGCGGCGCCGGCCCCGTGCCGCCGGTGGTCAGCACGAGGTCGCAGCCCTCGCGATCGACGAGCTGGCGCAGCGTCTCGGCGATCCCGGCGCGCTCGTCCGGGATCAGGCGCTCGCTGAAGCGCAAGGGGTTGCGCAGCGCGCGCTGCAGCCATTCGCGCAGCGAAGGCAGCCCCTGGTCGGCGTACACGCCGCTGGAGGCGCGGTCGCTGATCGAGACCAGCCCGATGTGCACCGCGTCGGCGGGTGCGGATGCCGGCGCCTCAGGCGCCGGGGGAGTCGTCGTGCCCATGGTCGTCGTGTTCCAGGATGTCCTTGAGTTGCTGGTAGAGCGCACGGAAATGGCGCGGCGGCCGCGCCGCCGCGCGCTCGGCGCGCGCGGCGCGGATGCACTGGCGCAGCGGCTGCGCCGGCGCCTGCGGGTGCTCGCGCAGCAGCTCGGTCAGCGCCTCGTCGTCGGCGAGCAGGCGCTCGCGCCAGTCCTCCAGCGCGTGCATGCGCGCCACCGCGGCGCGGCTGTCGCCGGTGGCGTCGAGCAGCGCCTGGCGCAGCGGCTGCGCATCGACCCGGCGCATCAGCTTGCCGATGTACTGGGCATGCCGGCGCCGCGCCTCGAAGCTGCGCAGCTGCGACCACTCGCGCAGCGCCTGGCGCAGCGTGTCCGGGATGTCCAGCAGGTCGATGCGCTGGCGCGGCAGCTGCGCCAGGCTCTCGCCGAGTTGCTGCAGCTCGAGCATCTCGCGCTTGCGCTGGCTCTTGCTCGGGGGGGCGTCGTCGTCGTGCGCGGTGGCGTCGGCCGGGGCCGCAGCGCCGCGCGGGGGAAAGGTCGGCGATGTCATCGGCCGGTATTATCGGTCCGCGGGCCGCGCGTCGGCGCGCCGCCTCCTTTCCCGTTCCGCATCTCCAGGTACTCCGTGGCCCATTTCGCATACAGCAAATCCGATTTCCAGGAACTCGCCGAGCGCGCGCTGCGCGAGGCCCGCGAGGCCGGGGCCAGCGACGCCGCGGTCGAGGTCTCCGAAGGCCAGGGACTGAGCGTCAACGTGCGCCTGGGGCGTGTCGAGCAGGTCGAGCACAACACCGACAAGGCGCTGGACATCACGGTCTACGCCGGTCGCCGGCGCGGCCACGCCAGCACCTCCGACTTTTCCGCGCAGGCGCTGCGCAGCACCGCGCGCGCCGCCTTCGACATCGCACGCTACACCGCCGAGGACGATTGCGCCGGCCTGCCCGAGCCCGAACTGCTGGCGATGCGCGCGCGCGACCCCGGCCTGTACCACCCGTGGGAGCCCAGCGTCGAGCAGGCGGTGGAGCTGGCGCGACGTGCCGAGGACGCCGCCTTCGCCACCGACCGGCGCATCCGCAACAGCGAGGGGGCGTCGGTGTCGGCGCAGCACATGCACTTCGTGCTGGCCAACTCGCGCGGCTTCAGCAACGGCTACGCCACCAGCCGCCACAGCCTGTCGTGCGTGCCCATCGCCGGGCGCGGCGACGACATGCAGCGCGACTACTGGTGGAGCAGCCGGCGCGACGCGTCGCAACTGGCGCCGCCGGAGGCGCTGGGGCGCTACGCCGCCGAGCGCTCGCTGGCGCGGCTGCGCGCGCGCAAGATTCCCACCGGCCAGTACCCGGTGCTGTTCGAGGCGCCGCTGGCCGCCGGCCTGCTGGGCTCGCTGGTGCATGCGGCCAGCGGCGGCACGCTGTACCGCAAGGCCTCGTTCCTGCTCGACCACCTCGGCAAGCCGGTGATGGCCCCGCACCTGGACCTGCTGGAGGATCCGGCGCTGCCCGACGGCATGGGCAGCGCACCCTTCGACGACGAAGGGGTGCGCACGCGCCGCCGCCGCGTCGTGCGCGGCGGGGTGCTCGAGGGCTATTTCCTGTCCACCTACTCGGGGCGCAAGCTCGGCATGCCGACCACCGGCAACGCCGGCGGCTCGCACAACCTGAACCTGAGCAGCCGGCTCACGCGGCCCGGCGACGACGTCGCGCAGATGCTGCGCAAGCTCGACCGCGGCCTGTTCGTGATCGAGCTGATCGGTCACGGCATCAACTACGTGACCGGGGACTATTCGCGCGGCGCGATGGGCTTCTGGGTCGAGGGCGGGCGCATCGTCCACCCGGTGCACGAGATCACGGTGGCCGGCAACCTGCGCGACATGCTGCTGGGAATCCGCGCGGTCGGCGCCGACGTGCATGTCAGCGGCAGCCGGCGCACCGGTTCCATCCTGGTGGAATCGATGACGGTGGCCGGCAGCTGAGGCCGCGGGGCAGGCGCGCGGCCGCGGCTCAGGCCCGGTCGCGGCGCTCGTACAGCACGAAATCGTAGGCCGGCAGGCTGCCTTGCGCCTCGTGGTGCTCGCGGCTGACCTGCTCGAAGGCCTCGCGCGGCCAGTCCGGAAAGCGCACGTGGCCCGCGGGCGCCGCGTCGATCTCGGTCAGCCACAGCCGGTGCGCCAGCGGCAGTGCCTCGGCGTACACCTGGGCGCCGCCGATCACGAACACCTCCGGCGCCTCGGCGCACAGCTCCAGCGCCTGCGCAAGCGAGGCGGCGGTCTCCGCGCCGGCGGCGGCGTAGCGCTGCTGGCGCGTGATCACGATGTTGCGCCGGCCGGGAAGCGGGCGGCCGATGGATTCCCAGGTGTTGCGGCCCATCACGATGGGATGGCCATGGGTGATCTTCTTGAAGTGCGCCAGATCGGCCGGGATGTGCCAGATCAGGGCGTTGTCGCGGCCGATCACCGCGTTGCGCGCGACGGCGGCGATCAGGCTGATTCGCGTGGGGCTGGGCGTGGGCATCGGCGACTCGGCGTGATGGATGCGGGGGAGGGGGGCGGGGGGCGGGACAGTGCGGCCTCAGACCGCCACCGGCGCCTTGATCGCCGGGTGGTGCTGGTAGTCGACGAGCTCGAAATCCCCGGGCTGGTAGTCGAACAGCGAAGCCGGGCGGCGCAGCAGGCGCAGGCGCGGCGGCGCGTAGGGCGGGCGCGACAGCTGCAGGCGCACCTGCTCGAAATGGTTGTGGTAGATGTGGCAGTCGCCGCCGGTCCAGATGAACTCGCCGACCTCGAAGCCGCACTGCTCGGCCACCATGTGGGTCAGCAGGCTGTAGCTGGCGATGTTGAACGGCACCCCGAGGAACAGGTCGGCGCTGCGCTGGTAGAGCTGGCAGCTCAGTCGCGCCGGCTGCCCCGGCTGCGCCGGGCCGACGTAGAACTGGAACAGCGTGTGGCACGGCGGCAGCGCCATGCGCGGGATGTCGGCGACGTTCCACGCGCTCACCAGGTGGCGCCGCGAGTCGGGGTTGCCGCGCAAGCCCTCGAGCAGCTGCGTGATCTGGTCGATGCGCGAGCCGTCGGGCGCCGGCCACGAGCGCCACTGCACGCCGTACACGGGGCCGAGATCGCCCTGCGCATCGGCCCATTCGTCCCAGATGCTGACGCCGTGCTCGTGCAGCCACGCGACATTGCCTTCACCGCGCAGGAACCACAGCAGCTCGACGACGATGCTCTTGAAATGCACCCTCTTCGTGGTCACCAGCGGAAAGCCGTCGCGCAGGTCGAAGCGCAGCTGGGCGCCGAAGCGGCTGCGCGTGCCGGTTCCGGTGCGATCGGATTTGTCGGCGCCTTCGCGCAGCACCAGGCGCAGCAGATCTTCGTAGGGGGTGGAAAGCATGGACGCGCGAACCTCGGGTGGGGCGGCCGCGCGTCACCTGCGATGGTGCGCGGCCTAAGATGCAACCGTTGCATCGTACCTGCTGGCCCCGCCACGTCGCCATGACCGACCCCCGCGAACCCCGACTCGAATCCGTCGCATGCCTGCATCCCGGCGGGCTGCACCGTATGGCCTACTGGGAGTGGGGAGATCCCGACAACCCGCAGGTCGTCGTCTGCGTGCACGGCCTGTCGCGCCAGGGTCGCGACTTCGACCGCCTGGCGCGCGCGCTGAGTCCGCGCTTCCGGGTCGCCTGCCCCGACGTGGCCGGTCGCGGGCGTTCGCAGTGGCTGGAGCCGCAGCACTACCAGGTCGGGCAGTACGTGTCCGACATGGTCAGCCTGCTGGCGCGGCTGCGCGCCAGTCGCGTCGGCTGGGTCGGCACCTCGATGGGCGGGCTGATCGGCATGGCCCTCGGCGGGCTGCGGGACAATCCGCTGTGCGCGCTGGTGCTCAACGACATCGGCCCGGCGATCGCCGAGGACGGCCTGCGGCGCATCGGCTCCGCACTGGGCAGGCGCATGCACTTCGCGTCGCTGGACGAGGCGGCCGACTACCTGCGCGAGGTCTCCGAGGGTTTCGGCGAGCACACGCGCGACGAGTGGCTGGAACTTTGCCGCCCGATGCTGGTCCAACAGCCGGACGGCAGCCTGAGGCTGCACTACGACCCCGGGATCATGCAGTCCTTCGCCCCGTTGGCCGACCCGCAGGCGGCGGCGCTGCTGGCCGCCGGCGAACAGGCGATGTGGGCCGCGTACGACGCCGTGCAGGCGCCCACGCTGGTGCTGCGCGGCGCGCAGTCGGACATCCTCAGCGCCGGGACCGCGCAGGCCATGTGCGCGCGTGGTCCGCGCGCCCGACTGATCGAGTGGCCCGGGGTCGGCCACGCGCCGACCCTGACCAGCCCGCAGCAGATCGACGCGGTGGCGGGCTTCCTGCAGCGCCATGTCCCGGATGCCTGAGCCCGAGGCGGTGCAGCCTGCGATGAACCCGTCCGCGTCCCCCCCGCAGCAAGCGCCGCAGCCGCTCGACGACGAAGCTTCGTCGCTGCTCGAGCGCGCGCGCGCGTTCAGTGCGCCGCTGCTGGCCGAGGTGCTGCTCGACAGCGGCGAGCCGGCGCTGTTGCACGCCGACGCCGTGCAGGCGATCCTGGCGCGCATGGGCGCCGACGCGCCGACCCGCGCCGCGGCCTGGCTGAGCCTGGCCGCCGGACAGCTGGCCAAGCCCGAGGAGCAGTTGCAGAAGGCCTTCGGCCGCGACAACGCCCACCTCGCGCTGGAAAGCCGCAAGCTGATGGGGGTGTTCCGGCTGGCGCGCCAGGGAGCCGCGGGCGGCGCCGACGTGCCCACGCAGCACCGCGAGATGCTGCGCCGGCTGCTGCTGGCGATGTCCGAGGATCTGCGCGTGATCCCGCTGCGCCTGGCCTCGCGGCTGCAGTCGCTGCGCTATTTCACCAGCGCGGGCGTGCAGCCCGCACAGGACTTCGTGCAGTCGTCGCTGCAGATCTGGGCGCCGCTGGCCAACCGTCTCGGGCTGTGGCAGGTGAAGTGGGAGATCGAGGACCTGGCCTTCCGCCTCGACCGCCCCGACGACTACGCGCGCATCGCCGAGTGGATGCGCCGCCGCGGCGCCGAGCACGAGGCGCTGATCGCGCAGGCCAGCTTGCGCCTGCGCGACGCACTGGCGGCGCAGGGCATCGAGGCCTCGATCAGCGGGCGGCGCAAGCACGCCTACAGCATCTGGCGCAAGATGCAGGGCAAGTCCCTCGAACTCGACGAGGTGATGGACCTGCTGGCGCTGCGCATCATCGTCGACAGCGTCGACCAGTGCTACGCCTCGCTGGGAGTCGTGCACCAGCTGTGGAGCGCGCTGGAGGCCGAATACGACGACTACATCGCGCGCCCGAAGGCCAACGGCTACCAGTCGCTGCACACGGTGGTGCGCGGCCCGCGCCAGCTGCCGCTGGAGATCCAGATCCGCACCCACGCGATGCACGAGCACGCCGAGCAGGGGGTCGCCGCGCACTGGGCCTACAAGGAGGCCGGAGTGCAGGGCTACAAGGGCGTGGTGGCGGCCTCGAGCTTCGACGCCAAGGTCGCGCTGGCGCGCCAGCTGATGGCGTGGCGCGGCGAGATCGCCGGCGGCGACGCGCAACCCGCCGGCGCGGCGACCAACCCCTTCGACGACCGTGTCTACGTGCTGACCCCGCAGGCACGCATCATCGAGCTCGAGGCCGGATGCACCGCGGTGGACTTCGCCTACGCCGTGCACACCGACCTCGGGCACCGCTGCCGCGGCGCCCGCGTGGACGGCGCGCTGCTGCCGCTGAACACCCCGCTGCGCAGCGGGCAGACGGTGGACATCGTCGCCGCCAGGCAGGGGGGACCTTCGCGCGACTGGCTCAATCCGGAGCTGGGCTTCCTGCAATCGGCGCGGGCCCGCGCCAAGGTGCGCGCGTGGTTCAACGCGCAGGCGCTGGAGCAGACGGTGGCCAGCGGGCGCGCGCAGATCGACAAGCTGCTGCAGCGCGAAGGGCGCAGCGGCATGAGCCTGCACGAGCTCGCCGCGGGGCTCGGGCTGCGCGGTCCGGAACAGCTGTTCGAGCGCGTGGGCAGCGAGAACCTGCCGCTGCGCCAGGTCGAGACCTACCTGCGCGGCAATGGTGCGCCGGCCGCGCCCGCCGACGAGGTCGCGCTGCGCGCGGCGAAGGCGCAACCCGGAGGCGTGCTGGTGGTGGGCGTGGATGCGCTGCTGACCCAGCTCGCCGGCTGCTGCAAGCCGGCGCCGCCGGACGCCATCTGCGGCTTCGTCACGCGCGGACGCGGCGTCTCGGTGCACCGCGCCGACTGCTCGAACGCGCGCAACCTGCAGCTGCGCCACCCCGAGCGCGTCATCCCGGTGACCTGGGGGGCTCGCAACGACGGGTTGTTCGCGGTCGACCTGGTGGTGGAGGCCGCCGACCGCCACGGACTGCTGCGCGACATCTCGGAGGTCTTCTCCAAGCACAAGCTCAACGTGATCGGCGTGCGCACGCAAAGCCGCGGCGACACCGCGCACATGCTGTTCACCGTCGAGCTGCCCGGCCTGGAAGCGCTGCCGTCGACGCTGAAGCTGCTGCGCGAGGTCAACGGCGTGCGGCAGGCGAGCAGGCGCTGAGGGCACGTGCCGAGCCTGGCTCGGCAGGCCGTTTTCGGGTCGTGGGCCTTGCCGCGCTCGGGCCTGGCCGTGGTATGATTTTCGTTTTCCAGGCGGTTAGCTCAGATGGTTAGAGCGCTTGCTTGACATGCAAGAGGTCGTTGGTTCGATTCCAATACCGCCTACCAGTTTTCCAGTTCTTCTGCCCTTCTGCCGAGACGGCCTTCGCGGCGGCGCATAGCAGCGACACGAGTGCGGCTTGGCCGCACTTTTTTGTTTCCAGCCGCCAGCAGCCACCCGCGAACCATGCCGAACATCACGCTTCCCGACGGATCCCGACGCAGCTACGACCACCCCGTCACGCTGGCCGAAGTGGCGGCGAGCATCGGCCCCGGTCTGGCCAAGGCGGCGCTGGCCGCCAAGGTCGACGGTCGCCTGGTCGACCTCAGCCACCAGCTGGGCGACGCACAGGACGTGCAGGTGAGCATCGTCACCGCGAAGGACCCCGAGGGTCTGGAGGTGCTGCGCCACTCCACCGCGCACCTGCTGGCCTATGCGGTCAAGGAACTGTACCCCGACGCGCAGGTGACCATCGGCCCGGTGATCGAGGACGGCTTCTACTACGACTTCGCCTACAAGCGCCCGTTCACGCCGGAGGACCTGGCCGCGATCGAGCAGCGCATGGCGCAGATCGCCGCACGCGACGAGCCGGTGCAGCGCCGCGTGCTGCCGCGCGAGCAGGCCGTGGCCTACTTCGAGGGCCTGGGCGAGCACTACAAGGCCGAGATCATCCGCGACATCCCGCCCGGCGAGGACGTGTCGCTGTACAGCGAAGGCTCGTTCACCGACCTGTGCCGCGGCCCGCACGTGCCGTCCACCGGACGCCTGCAGGTGTTCAAGTTGATGAAGGTGGCCGGCGCCTACTGGCGCGGCGACCATCGCAACGAGCAGCTGCAGCGCATCTACGGCACCGCCTGGGCGCGCAAGGAGGAGCAGGCGGCCTACCTGCACCGTCTGGAGGAAGCCGAGAAGCGCGACCACCGGCGCCTCGGGCGCGAGCTCGACCTGTTCCACTTCCAGGACGAGGCCCCCGGGCTGGCCTTCTGGCACCCGAAGGGCTGGCAGATCTGGCAGGCGGTGGAGCAGTACATGCGCCGCGTCTACCGCGACAGCGGCTACCAGGAGGTGCGCGGGCCGCAGGTGCTCGACGTGAGCCTGTGGAAGCGTTCCGGGCACTGGGACAACTACGCCGAGAACATGTTCTTCACCGAGTCGGAGAAGCGCCAGTACGCGCTCAAGCCGATGAACTGCCCGGGACATGTGCAGATCTTCAACGCCGGGCTTCGCAGCTACCGCGACCTGCCGCTGCGCTACGGCGAGTTCGGCGGCTGCCACCGCAACGAGCCGTCGGGCGCGCTGCACGGGCTGCTGCGCGTGCGCGGCTTCACGCAGGACGACGGGCATATCTTCTGCACCGAGGAGCAGATCGAACCCGAGGTCTCGGCCTTCCACCAGCAGGCGATGAAGACCTACGCCGACTTCGGCTTCAGCGACATCGCGCTGAAGATCGCGCTGCGCCCGGACAAGCGCATCGGCGGCGACGAGATCTGGGACAAGGCCGAGGCCGCGCTGCGCGACGCGCTGCGCGGCTGCGGCGTGGCATGGACCGAGCTGCCGGGCGAGGGCGCCTTCTACGGCCCGAAGATCGAATACCACATGAAGGACTCGATCGGACGCGCCTGGCAGGTCGGCACGATGCAGGTCGACTTCATGATGCCCGAGCGCCTCGACGCCTCCTACGTCGACGAGCATTCGACGCGCCGGCGCCCGGTCATGCTGCACCGCGCCATCGTCGGTTCCATGGAACGCTTCATCGGCGTGCTGATCGAACACCATGCCGGGGCCATGCCGCTGTGGCTGGCGCCGGTGCAGGCGGTGGTCATGAGCATCACCGACGATTCCGCCGGATATGCTGCGCAAGTTCGACAAAGACTGCAAAAACAAGGCCTTAGAGTCGAGTCTGATTTGCGCAACGAAAAGATCAGCTATAAAATCCGCGAACATTCGTTGCAAAAGATTCCCTACCTGCTCGTGGTCGGGGACAAGGAACGCTCCGGGGAGTCGGTTGCCGTGCGCGCGCGGGGCAACCAGGATCTGGGCGTTCTGAAGCTGGGGGAATTCGAGCAGCGCGTGCGCGCCGAGCTCGAATCCATGCAGGGGACCTGAAGCGGGCCATACCCCGCCGACCGGCCGCCCGCACCAGCGCGTCCCGCACGAACCTTCTGAAAGGCTGAACCATAGCTACCCTACAGAGCCGCAACGCCCCGGAGAAAAGGGCCCACCGCCTGAACCGTGAAATCAACGTTCCCGAGGTCCGCCTGAGCGGCGAGGACAACGAGGCGTTGGGGATCGTCTCCGTCGCCGAGGCCCTGCGCCTCGCCGAGGAACGCGGGGTCGACCTGGTCGAGATCGCCCCGACCGCCACGCCTCCGGTGTGCCGGTTGATGGACTACGGGAAGTTCAAATACCAGGAACAGAAGCGCTCTCACGAGGCCAAGCTCAAGCAAAAGCAGATCCAGATCAAGGAGGTCAAGTTCCGGCCTGCCACCGACGAGGGCGACTACCAGATCAAGCTGCGCAACCTCAAGCGCTTCCTGGACGACGGTGACAAGGCCAAGGTCTCGCTGCGCTTCCGGGGCCGTGAGATCACCCACCAGGAAATCGGCATGCGCCTGCTCGAGCGGGTGCGCGATGACCTCGAGGCGCATGCCCAGGTCGAGCAGATGCCGCGACTGGAGGGCAGGCAGATGATCATGGTGCTGGCGCCGCGCAAGAAGAAGTAGGAAGGACCCGCCGGCAGCAAGGCGTGCAGTACCGGTTGTCCGGCGGGGGCCCCCCGCTGAGGCGACACCCCATCCGTCGCCACGGCCTGGCCGTGGCGCGGGCCCCGACAGCGGCCCGGCTCACCCCGGGCCGCTGTCGATTCCAAGTGCGCACGGGCTCAAGTCCCGCATCCGCGGGCGCCTGTGCACATGTTCATTCCAACGGAGCCTCAGATGCCCAAGATGAAAACCAAGAAAAGCGCTGCCAAGCGCTTTCGCGTGCGGCCGGGTGGTACGGTCAAGCGCGGCCAGGCCTTCAAGCGTCACATCCTGACCAAGAAGACGACCAAGAACAAGCGTCATCTGCGCGGCAGCACCGAGGTGCATGCCACGAACATGGGCCATATCGCCCAGATGATGCCCTTCGCCTGAGCCCACGGGTTCTCGCGTCGTTGTCCCTATTCGGTTAAAGGAGTGTTCAGATGCCTCGCGTCAAACGTGGTGTAACGGCTCGCGCCCGCCACAAGAAGGTCCTCGACCAGGCCAAGGGTTTCCGCGGCCGCCGCAAGAACGTCTTCCGCATCGCCAAGCAGGCGGTGATGAAGGCGGGCCAGTACGCCTATCGCGACCGCCGTGCCAAGAAGCGTGAATTCCGTGCGCTGTGGATCACGCGTATCAACGCCGCCGTGCGCGAGTTCGGCATGAGCTACAGCGTGTTCATGAACGGCATGAAGAAGGCCTCGATCGACATCGACCGCAAGGTGCTGGCGGAGATGGCCGTCAACGACAGCGCGGCCTTCGGCAAGATCGTCGAGGCGGTGCGCGCCCAGCTGGCCTGAGCCATGCCGGCGGGCCGCGGTGCATGCTGCGCTGCGGTCCGGCGTCGCGCCTTGTCTTGTCGTCAGGCCTGGTTCGACCGGGCCTTTTTTCACGCCGCCGCCCGCGCCCGCGGGGCCGGCAGCGGCCTGAAGGCTTTGCAATGACCACGACCACGCAATTGCAGGAACTGGTGGGCCAGGCGCGAGAGCAGTTCGAAGCCAGCCCGACGGCGGCCGAACTGGAGAACGCGAAAGCGCGATTCCTCGGCAAGTCCGGCGCGATCACCGCGCTGATGAAGGGCCTGGCCAGCCTCACTCCCGAACTCAAGCGCCAGCAGGGCGCCGAGATCAACGTGGCCAAGCAGGCCATCGAGCACGCGCTGCAGGCGCGGCGCGACGCGCTGGCCGAGGCCGAGCTGCAGGCCCGCCTGGCCGAGCAGGCCATCGACGTCACCCTCGACGGACGCGGCCAGCGCCGCGGCGGCCTGCACCCGGTGGTGCGCTCGTGGATGCGCATCGAATCGATCTTCCGCTCGATCGGTTTCGAGGTCGCCGAAGGCCCCGAGATCGAGGACGACTGGACCAATTTCACCGCGCTGAACTCGCCGCAGGACCACCCGGCGCGTTCGATGCAGGACACCTTCTACGTCGATCTCGACGACCCGCGCGGCCAGCCGCTGCTGCTGCGCACCCACACGTCGCCGATGCAGGTGCGGCACGCGCGCGCCCACGTGCAGGCGCATGCCGGCCAGGCCTCGATGCCCGACGTGCGGGTGATCGCGCCAGGGCGCACCTACCGCGTCGACAGCGACGCCACGCATTCGCCGATGTTCCACCAGTTCGAGGGTCTGTGGATCGGCGAGCAGGTGTCGATGGCCGACCTGAAAGGCGTGTACACGGCCTTCCTGCACGCCTTCTTCGAGCGCGACGACATCGAACTGCGCTTTCGGCCCTCGTACTTCCCGTTCACCGAGCCCTCGGCCGAGATCGACATGATGTTCGACAGCGGGCCGCTGCGCGGGCGCTGGCTGGAGATCTCCGGTGCCGGCCAGGTGCACCCGACGGTGCTGCGCAACTTCGGGCTGGATCCCGAGCGCCACATCGGCTTCGCCTTCGGCTCCGGCATCGAGCGCCTGACCATGCTGCGCTACGGGATCGGCGACCTGCGCCAGTTCTACGCCGGGGACCTGCGCTTTCTCGAACAGTTCAACGCCGCCTGAGGGCCCGCCGCGAACCCCCGAACACACCTGTCTTCCGCACTCCGCTGATCCATGCAAGTCCCTGAATCCTGGCTGCGCAGTTTCTGCAACCCGAAGCTCGGCATCGCCGAGATCGCCGAGCGCCTCACCATGGCCGGGCTCGAGGTGGAGGAACTGCAGCCCGCCGCGCCCCCGTTCAGCGGCGTGGTGGTGGCGCGCGTGCTCGAGGCCGTGCAGCACCCCGACGCCGACCGCCTGCGCGTGTGCACGGTGGACGCCGGCGGCGCGCAGCCGCTGCAGATCGTCTGCGGCGCGCCCAACGCGGCCGCCGGCATGCTCGTGCCCTGCGCGCAGGTCGGCGCCGTGCTGCCCCCGCCGCAGGCCGGCGGCGAGCCGTTTCGCATCGGCGCCGCGCGCATGCGCGGGGTCGACTCGCAGGGCATGCTGTGCTCGGCGCGCGAGCTCGGCCTGTCCGCCGACCACTCGGGCCTGCTGGCGCTGGACCCGGGCCTGCCGGTCGGCCGGGACCTGCGCGAGGCCCTGCAACTCGACGAGCAGGTGCTGGGCATCAAGCTGACGCCCAACCTCGGGCACTGCATGAGCGTGTACGGCGTGGCGCGCGAACTCTCGGCCATCACCGGCGCCGCGCTGTGCTCGCCGCGCTTCGAGCCCGCACCCGTGGGCCTCGACGAGACCCTGCCGGTGAGCGTGCTGGCGCCCGACCTGTGCGGACGCTTTTCCGGGCGCGTGATCCGCGGCGTCGACGCGCGCGCGCCGACCCCGGCGTGGCTGCGCCAGCGCCTGGAACGCGCCGGCCAGCGCAGCATCTCGGCGCTGGTGGACATCTCCAACTACGTGATGCTCGAGCTCGGGCGCCCGACCCACGTGTTCGACCTCGACCGCATCGACGGCGGGCTCGAGGTGCGCTGGGGCCGCGCCGGCGAGAGCCTGCAGCTGCTCAACGGGCAGACCATCGAGGTCGACGACAAGGTCGGCGTGATCGCCGCCGGCAAGGGCATCGAGTCGCTGGCCGGCATCATGGGCGGCGACGCCACCGCGGTCAGCCTGGACACGCGCAACGTCTACGTCGAGGCCGCGTTCTGGTGGCCGCAGGCGATCCGCGGGCGCGCCCGGCGCTACAACTTCAGCACCGACGCCGGCGCGCGCTTCGAGCGCGGCGTCGACCCGGCCACCACGGTCGAGCACCTCGAATACATCACCGGCCTGGTGCTGCAGATCTGCGGCGGACAGGCCGGCCCGATCGACGACCGCCGCATCGCCGAGCCCGAGCGCAAGCCGGTGCGCATGCGCGTGGCGCGCTGCGAGCGCATCGTCGGCACCCCCATCGGCGCCGACGCCATGCAGCGGATCTTCCAGCGCCTGGGGCTGCCGGCGCAGCGCGAAGGGCAGGGCACGCCGGGCGAGGCCTTCGTGGTCACGCCGCCCAGCTACCGCTTCGACCTGGAGATCGAGGAAGACCTCGTGGAGGAGGTCGCGCGCATCCACGGCTACGCCGCGATCCCGGTGCGCCCGCCGCAGGCGGCCGCGCGCATGCTGCCCGAGCCCGAGGGCCTGCGCAGCCAGCACGCGCTGCGCCTGGCTCTCGTCGAGCGCGGCTACCAGGAGACCATCCAGTTCAGCTTCGCGGAAGCCGACTGGGAGACCGACCTGGCCGGCAACACGCAGCCCATCGTGCTGCGCAATCCGATCAGCGCGCAGGCCGGGGTGATGCGCTCGAACCTGCTCGGCGGGTTGCTGCAGACCCTGCGCGCCAACCTCAGCCACCGCGCGCGACGCGTGCGGATCTTCGAGCTGGGCAGGGTGTTCCTGCGCGCGCCGGAGCGCGAGGACCTGCAGCCGCGCGGAGTCGAACAGCCGATGCGCATCGGTGGCCTGGCCTGGGGGCCCGTGTGGCCCACGAGCTGGGCGGCGCCGGAGCGCGCAGTCGATTTCTACGACGTGAAGTCCGACGTGCAGCAGTTGTGCGCCGGCTGCGGGCAGCTGCGCTTCGAGCCGGTTTCGCACCCTGCGCTGCACCCGGGGCGTGCGGCCTCGGTGCTGCTGGACGGGCGTGCGGTCGGCGTGCTGGGCGAGCTGCACCCGCGCTGGGTGCACAAGTACGGGTTGCCGCAGGCGCCGGTGGTGTTCGAGCTCGACGCGCAGGCGCTGCAGCGCCAGGCGCTGCCGCAGCCGCGCGCGCTGCCGCGCACGCCGCAGGTGCAGCGCGACCTCGCCTTCGTGCTCGACGCCACGCTGCCCGCGGCGCGCGTGCTGGACCTGGTGCGTGCGCTGCCGGCCCGCGATGCGCGCTGCGCGACGCTGGTCGACGTGGTGATCTTCGACGTGTTCAAGCTGCCCGATTCGAGCGCGCGCAGCCTGGCGCTGCGCCTGAGCCTGCAGGCCGACGAGACCCTCACCGACGCGCAGGCGGACGCCGCCTGCGCCGCGGTGGTCGAGGCCATGCAGCGCGATTTCGACGCCCGGCTGCGTTCCTGAGCGCCGTTCCCGACCCCCCGGTTGCCCTTTGCGGAGCTGAGCCCCATCATGGAAAAACTGGTCACCAGCCTGCAGACTCCGAGTCTCACGAAGGCGGAGCTGTCGGAACTCCTGTACGAGCGTATCGGCCTGAACAAGCGCGAATCGAAAGACATGGTGGATGCCTTTTTCGACCTGCTGCGCGACGCGCTGGCGGCGGGGCAGGACGTGAAGCTGTCGAACTTCGGCAACTTCCAGTTGCGCGACAAGGCGCAGCGCCCCGGGCGCAACCCGCGCACCGGCGAGGTCATCCCGATCCGCGCGCGCCGCGTCGTGACCTTCCATCCCAGCCAGAAATTCAAGGAGCAACTGCAGGGAGGCGCCGAAGCCTCGGTGCCGCTGGTCGTCTCGGGAACGCTGCCGGGCTGACGCGTCGCCATGACCGCCTCCTCGGATCTGCCGCCGATCCCCGCCAAGCGCTACTTCACCATCGGTGAGGTCAGCGAGCTGTGCGGGGTCAAGGCGCACGTGCTGCGCTACTGGGAGCAGGAGTTCAGCCAGCTGCGCCCGATGAAGCGCCGCGGCAACCGGCGCTACTACCAGCACCACGAGGTGCTGCTGATCCGGCGCATCCGCGAACTGCTGTACGACCAGGGCTTCACCATCCACGGCGCGCGCGCCAAGCTGTCGCAGAGCGCGGCGCTCGACATGGCGCCCCGACGCCTCGAGCCCGAGGCCCCGCCGGAGCCGCTGCCCGCCGGCGATCCGCAGGACTGGCCCGAGCCCAGCCGCGAGGAGCTCGTCAACGAATTGATGCTGCTGCGCGAGCTCCTGCTGGGCGACTGATCTGCTACACTTTTCGCTTTTGGTCAGTCGGGGCGTAGCGCAGCCTGGTAGCGCACCTGCATGGGGTGCAGGGGGTCGGAAGTTCGAATCTTCTCGCCCCGACCATT
>JAKAXL010000069.1 GCA_021816585.1 Pseudomonadota bacterium
GGCGCATGCCCAGGCGCGCCGCAGCTTGCCGTGGCCGACTGGGGGGCGCTGCGGGTGCACGACCCGCGGCCGCTGCGCCTGCTCGAGGCCTGCGCCCTGGTGGGAGGCGCGGTGCTGCTGCTCGCGCTGCTGCGCGCGGGAGTGCTCGCGGCGCGCGCCGGACTCGTGCGCGCGCGCTGGCATCGCATCGCCCGGCGCGGGGATGCGCGGGCCCTGCTGCACGCCTGGCACGAGGCCGCGGCGCGCGGCGACCCGCGCACGCGCACGCTGCGTGGCTGGGTGGACGCGCAGCGCGGCGCCTGGGCTGCGTCGCAGCAGCCGGCGATCGAGCGCATGGTCGCCGACTGCGAGCGGCAGTGGTACGCGCGCCCCACGCCACGCGCTACGCGCGCGCGCGTGCCGCAGCAGGCGCAGCCTGGCAATCCGTAGTCGATAAGGCCGCACCACCAGTGCAGGTTCCTGCGCGCCGCTCGCGCCCGCTCCGGCGACTGTCTAGGATGGCGCGCTTCCGCGACTGTTGAAGGGAAGCCCGCGCATGCTCGTTGCACGCTCCTGCATCGCCTTTCTGGTGGCCGCCGCAGCATGCGCTCCGGCCTTCGCATCCACGGCAGCGAAACCCGATGCCGGTCCGTGGAGCGGTTCGGCCGAACTCGGCGGGGTGGTCACCACCGGCAACTCCAGCACCTCCAGCGTCGACGGCAAGTTCCGCCTGGGCTATGTCAGCGGCCCGTGGACCACCGACCTGCATCTCGGGGTGCTGCATGCCAGCGCCGCAGGCACCACCACCGCGAATCGCATGTTCGGCGACCTGAGCACGCGCCACACGCTGGATTCCGACTCCTACGTGTTCGGCAACCTGCGCGGCAGCCACGACAGCTTCTCCGGATACCGCTACCAGACCTCGGCCGCGCTGGGCCTGGGGCGGCAGCTGATCCATACGAGCTCGACGGACCTGCGCGCCGAGATCGGCCCCGGCTACCGGCTGGCGCGGATCGACGGCGGCGCCACGCAGCGCGACGCCATCGTTCGCGTGCACGGCGTGTTCAGCTATCGCTTCACGTCGAAGGCCCACTTCGACCAGACCCTGACCACGATTGCCGGGACCGACGACACCGAGCTCGAATCGGTGACGGCGCTGACCACCGACATCACCGGCGCGCTGGCGCTGAAGCTCTCGTACACGGTGCTGCACAACACCGTCGTGCCGCTGGGCACCAAGAAGACCGACACCTTCACGTCGGTCAACCTGGTGTACTCGTTCTAGCCCTCTGGCGCCCAGACTCCCGGCGGTCGTCCTCGCCAGCGCGGCGCATTACCATGCGCCCGATCGGTCCGCAGCCCGGCAGCGGCCCCCACGGGACACCACATGGCATTGAAGGCGACCATCCACAAGGCCGAGCTGCAGCTCGCCGACATGGACCGGAATCACTACGAGGACCTGGCGCTGACCATCGCGCGGCATCCGTCGGAGACCGACGAGCGGATGATGGTGCGGGTGCTGATGTACGCGCTGTACGCGCAGCCCGGCATCGCGCTGACCAAGGGACTGTTCGACGTCGACGAGCCCGAGATCTGGGCGAAGGACCTGACCGGTGCGATCCGGTTGTGGATCGACATCGGCCAGCCCGACGAGGCGCGGCTGCGCAAGGCCTGCGGCCGCGCCGCGCAGGTGGTCGTGGTCTGCCATTCGTCCGCCTGCGAGATCTGGTGGAAGCAGATCGAGGGCAAGCTCTCGCGCCTGCGCAACCTGAGCGTGCTGCGCCTGCCGGCGCAGACGGCGCAATCCCTGGCCGCGCTGGCCGAACGCACGATGCGCCTGCAGTGCCTGGTGCAGGATGGCGTCATCACCCTGAGCAGCGATGCGGCCGCGGTCGAGGTCGCGCTGCAGACCCTGAAGAGCGCGCAGGCCTGACGGGCGCCACGAGGGGACCGGGAGCCGCGAATTCGCAAGCGAATGTCACGAACCGGCCGGTGGTCGTTACCTGGCGACACGCTAAACCCCCGGAAATAAAGGGGACATTGAGCACAGGGGCGAATCGGGTCGTCGTCAGGCGACGGATCCGGGCCCGCGCAGGCGATTCGGCGCCCGCGGCGCTCCGCAGCGCGCGTCGCGAAGTCTCCAGGTCCTTGAAAAAGCGAAGGAATTTCCAGGCCGGCACGGGGATTGCGAGGTCCTGCCCAGGGTCCGATTTCCGGATCTCGCGGCCGGCTTCGGCAGGCCGCCCTTCAAGAGCTTTTCAAGGAGTTGCACCATGACCGCCACCCGCAAGATTGCCCGTGTGATCGCCGCCGCCGCCGCGCTGTCCGCGCTGGCCAGCCCGATGCTCGCCAACGCCGCGACCATGCATCACAGCCGGTCCGGTTCCGCGGCGCAGCAGCAGTCGCAGCATCCGAAGCAGTAATCGTCGGCACGCTTCGGCCGAGGTCGGAGGCGGCTGCGCACCCAGCTTGCGGCAGCGCGATGCGCGCCGCGGGCCGGGCGGCCGCTCCGGCCCTTTTCGCATGGGGCCGTGACGCGGCGGGGCGGGGCCGCTACCGCGGGGCCTTCGCCAGGTCGAGAATCAGGCGCCCGAGCACCTTGGCCTGGTCGGGGCTGGCCAGGCCGCCGGGCATGGCTCCGACGCCCTGCACGATCGCCGGGGGCACCACGTCCGCCTGTCCGGGGTGCTGCGCGTAGTACTGCGCGATCTGCAGGAACGAAGGCGCATAGCCGCCTTCGTCCACCGCGTGGCATTGCATGCAGGCGAGTCCCTGCTGGCCGATGTAGTCGAGCAGGGTCTGCGCGGGGTGGGCATCGGCGCCGGCCCCGGGCTGCGCCTGGGACGGCTGGGCTTGCTGCGGAGCCTGCGGATAGGCGCCCATCATGCCGCCCTGGCCCATCATGCCCCCGTAGCTCCCGCCCATCTGGGCGCGCGCCACGGGCAGGCCGGCTCCCAGCGCCAGCACCGCCAGCAGCACCGCGATGCGTCGAGGTCGACGGTTCGTCCTCATGGCTTCACCTCCGCTTGCCCCGGCCGGCCGCGCGGCGTGGCCAAGCCGCGCCGCGCGGGTCCCCGGTCCGGATATCCTGTCACCGGGACTTTCACGTCCCACTGGAGGCAAGCTACTCCCGCGCGGCGGTGGCGTGCTTGACCTCGAGCAAGCCGGGGCTCGGGCACCCCCCGGCGCGAAGCGGCTGCGGTGCAGGCGTCGGCCCCGTCGCGGGGCCCGGGGAGACAGGGTTGGACACGAGCAAGGCAGGCGAGGTGGTGCGCATGGCGACGTCGAGCCCGCAGTGGGCGACGGAGTCGGAGGAGGTCCTGCGGGGCATGCGACTCGTCGCCGAGATCAACCGGCTGTCGGTCGACGACGCGTCGCGCATCCGCGAGATCTTCAGCGAACTGACCGGCCGGCAGGTCGACGACAGCTTCCGCCTGTTCCCGCCCTTGCACGTCGCGGGCGGGCGGCGCATCCGCGTCGGGCACAAGGTGTTCATCAACCAGTGCTGCACCATCTACGACACCGGCGGGGTGGACATCGGCGACCTGGTGATGATCGGGCCGAACGTCAACCTCATCACCGTGGGGCACGCGATGCAGCCGGCGCAGCGGCGCAGCTTCATCGAGGCCAGGCCGATCGTGCTCCAGCGCAACGTGTGGATCGCCGCCGCGGCGACCATCCTCGGCGGCGTCACGGTGGGGGAGAACTCCGTGGTGGGCGCCGGAGCCGTGGTCACCCGCGACGTCCCGCCCGACAGCTTCGTGGCCGGCGTGCCCGCCCGGGTCGTGCGCAGGCTGGGTCCCGACGACGACCCGCGCGGCATCCGCGACGAATCCGGCCCGCCGCCGCGTTGAGCCGCGGCCCGGCCGACGCCTCAGCGATCGGGCGCGGGAGGCAGGTGTCCGACCTTCACGTAGATCAGGCAGCCTTGCAGGCTGAAGGGCTGGTGCTGGCTCAGGTGCGGGCTGCGCAGCCAGCTGCCGGCCGGATAGTCGCCGTGCTCGTCGCTGAACACGCCTTCGAGCACCAGGATCTCCTCGCCGCCCCAGTGCGTGTGCCGCTGGAAGCGCGTGCCCGGCTCCCAGCGCACCAGCGCGACATGCTCGCCGCCGAACTCGTGCAGCGGCAACACCCGCAGCCCGGGCACCAGCCCCGGAACGAAGTCCGCATCCCGGGTGTCGATGCGCACGCGGGCGGCGTCGCCGGGCTGGAACTGGCGCAGCTTGACGAAGAGTTCGCAGCCCGTGTGCGAGCGCGGCGCGTGGCGCGAACCCGGCGGGTTGCGCAGGTAGGTCCCCGCCGGGTACTCGCCATGCTCGTCGGCGAACACGCCGGACAGCACCAGGATCTCCTCGCCCAGCGCGTGTTCGTGCGCGTCGAAGCGGCTCGCCGGCGCGTAGCGCACCAGGCTGGTGGCGCGCGCCACCTCGCCGCCCACGCGGTCGAGCATGCGCCGCTGCACGCCGGGCTGCGGCGAGTCGGCCCACGCCATCGCATCGGCGTCGAGCAGCACCCGTGCGTCGAAATCGGAGTTCAGTTCCATCGAGCAGGTCTCTCCCGGCATCGCGCGACCGCGCTGCCCAGGGGGAGCAAGCTTAGTTCAAGGCGTCGCGGGACGCGGGGTCCCCCAGCTTGGACGCGAAATGCCGCACCCAGGTGATCAGCTCGGCGGCGGCCGGGGTCAGCGCCATGTCGTTGCGCCGCAGGATGCCGATGGGCGGCACCGGCAGGCGTTCGCGGATCGGGATCATGGTCAGTTGCTGGCGCCAGCGGGTGTCGTCGAGCACGGCGCGCGGCAGGGTGCCGAGCATGTCGCTGAGCGCGACGATCCCGGGTAGCGCCATCGGCGACTCGCAGACCATCCCGACCTTCAGTCCGCCGAGCCCGGCCTGCTGGAAGGCGCGCTCGATCAGGAAGCCGGTGCCGCCGGCACCGGCCGACAGCACCCACTCGCAGTCGGCCAGATCCATCAGCGACGACGCATTGCGCTTCGGGTGCTGGCGTTGACAGGCGATGACGACGTCGGCGAGCAGCAGCCGTTCGGCGACGAAGGGCGCCTCGAGCTGGGTTTGCGAATAGGGGCCGATGGCGAAGTCCAGCTGCCCGTCGCGCAGCCCGGCGAGCACCCCAGGGTACATGCCGTCGACGCAGCGCACGCGGATGCCCGGAAGGCGCTCGCGGAACGCCCGGATGGCCGCCGGAATGACCCGGATCCCCACGGCCGGCGAGGTGGCGAAGCAGACCGAGCCTTCCCAGTGGCCGCGCAACTGCGCGATTTCCTCCAGGGCCTTGCGGCTCTCGCGGTCGATGGTGCGGGCCCGATCCAAAAACGCACGCCCGAACGGAGTGGGGATTACCCCACGCCTGGAGCGATGCAACAGCGGCGCGCCGAGTTCGCGCTCGAGTTGCTGCAGCGCAGCAGTCACCACCGACTGCGAGACCTGAATCGCGTTTGCTGCAGCGCGAAATCCACCGGCTTCGACGACGGCGATGAAGTAGCGGATGGCCTGGAGTTTCATCGACGGACGATCGGAAGAAGCGATCAATAGATCGTATTTGGATTATCTGTGGATCCATGCTCCCGCTTAGCATCGATGCGCACCATTCGCTCACGCGACGTCTGGCCCACAGGCGCGACGGCGAGCACGAACCGAGGAGACGACGCATGTCGAAGCGAGCACATCGATGGGTCCGCGCGGGGCTGCAGGCCCTGGCGCTGGCCGTGGCGGGGTTCGCGGCCGCCCCCGCGCAGGCCACCACCACGCTGGTGATCAACCAGCTGCTGCCTCCGGCCGACCCCTTCAACCAGCAGGTGCTGCGCCCCTGGGCCGCCGAGGTGGCCAAGGTCACGCAGGGTCGCGTGCGCATCTCCATTCCCAGCGCGCCGGTGGCGCCGCCCGACCAGTTGTGGAACGCGGTGCTCGGCGACGTGGTCGACGGCGCCTACGTGTTCAACGGACTGATCCCGCACCAGCTGCCGCTGGAGCAGATCGCCGCGCTGCCGTTCATCTCGGGCGCGCCGGGCGCGACGTCGATCGCGCTGTGGAACACCTACGAGAAGTTCCTCGCCAAGGGCAACGATTACCGCAACGTCAAGCTGCTGGCGCTGTTCTCGCTGCCGCCGGGGGAGATCTTCAGCATCGACCGCCCGATCGTGCGGCCCGCCGACCTCGAGGGGCTGCGGCTGTGGGCCTTGCCGGGGGTTCCGCAGCAGGTGTTCTCGCGCAGCCCCGCCGGAGTCGTCTCCAGCCCGGCGGTGCAGGTCAGCGAACTCGTGGCCGGCAAGACCGTCGACGCGGTCGCCGGGATCGGCGACTACAACGCGCAGGCCTTCAAGATCCTCGGCTACATGAAATTCGAGACCGTGATGCCCGGCGGCCTTTCGGCGCCCAGCTTCTCCCTGGTGATCAACAAGGCGAAGTGGGACGCGATCTCCCCCGCGGACCGCAAGGCGATCGAGCACATCTCGGGACTCGCGTTCGCCAGGCGCATGGAGTTGATCACCTCGATCAACCGCCGCGCGCGCCGGCACGCCGAGAAGCTCGGGCTGAAGGTGCTGCAGCCCTCGCCGGCGCTGATGCACGAGCTCCAGGGCTACGCGAAGCCGCTGTTCGCGAACTGGCGCGCGACCGCGCGTGCCCGCGGCGTCGACGCGGCGGCGGCGCTGGCGTACTTCCACAAGCGCTCGCAGGCGCATTGACGGCGCGGGCACGGCGATGCAGGCGACCCCGCATGCCGGCGCGCAGCTGCGCGCGGCGCTGACCCACGCGGCGCGCACGCTGCTGCGCGCCGGCGTGGCGCTGACCATGCTGGGCATCATGGGGCTGACGGTGGTCAACGTGTTCATGCGCTACGTGCTCGACCGCCCGATCAGCGGCAGCGACGAACTGGTGCAGTTCCTGCTCGCGCTGCTGGTGTTCTCGGCCTTCCCGCTGGTGACGGTGGAGCGGCGGCATTTCTCGGTGTCGGTGCTGGCGCGCGCGGCGCGCGGCGCGCTGAAATCCTGGAGCGTGCTGCTGGAGCTGTCGGTGAGCACGCTGGGCTGCGCCATCGTGTGCGTGCAGCTGTTCCAGCTGGCGCGGCTGATGCAGCTCGAGCAGATGAGCACGATGGTGCTGCAGTTGCCGCTGGCGCCGCTGGACTATGCGATCAGCGCGCTGGCCGCGCTGGCGCTGCTCGGCGTGGCGGCGCTGCTGGTCGACCATGTGCTCGCGATGGCGCGGGGAGAGCGGCGATGACCCTGGCGCTCGTGGGCTTCGCGGTGGTGCTCGCGCTGGCCTTCCTCGGCGTGCCGCTGTGCTTTTCGATGCTCACCGTCGGCGTGGGGCTGTTCGCGCTGGTGCGCGGGCTGCACCCGGCGCTGATGATGGCGGGGCAGACGATCGGCAACCTGGCCATGAACGAAGGGCTGTCCGTGCTGCCCATGTTCATCCTCATGGGGACCCTGATCTACAAGTCCGATCTCGCCGAGGAACTGTACGACGCCGCCTACGCGCTGGTGGGCCACAAGCGCGGCGGCCTGGCCTATGCCACGGTGCTGGCCAGCGCCGGCTTCGCGTCCATCTCGGGCAGCTCGATCGCCACCGCGGCGACGATGACCAAGGTGGCGATGCCCTCGATGCGGCGCCTGCGCTACGACGACAGCCTGGCCAGCGGCTGCGTGAGCTCGGCCGGAACCCTGGGCGCGCTGGTTCCGCCGAGCGTTCCGCTGCTGATCTACGGCATCATCACGCAGCAGGACATCGCCAAGCTGTTCGTCGCCGGCGTGCTGCCGGGGATCGTGCTGGGCTCGCTGTTCATGGTGGCCATCTGGTGGACGGTGCTGCGCAAGCCGGCGCTGGGTCCGGCCGGACCGAGCCTGCCGTGGAGCGAGCGACTGCGGCGTGTTTCCCGGGTGTGGCCGATCGTGCTGCTGTTCGCCATCGTCATGGGCGGGCTGTACAGCGGCATCTTCACCGCCAACGAGGCCGGCGGGATCGGCGCGGCCGGCGCCATGCTGTTCACCGCGCTGCGGCGCAAGCTCGGCCGGCAGGTGCTGATGGACTCGCTGGTGGAGGCGGGGCGCACGACGGCGATGATCTTCGCGGTGGCCTTCGGCGGCATGGTGTTCGCGAACTTCGTCACCATGTCGGGGCTGACCGGCAGCCTGGTCAGCCTGATCGGCGGCATGCACCTGCCGCTGACCGGGATCATCCTGGTCATCGTGGCCATCTACGTCGTGCTGGGCTCGATGATGGAGGCCATCTCGATGATGCTGCTGACGGTCCCGGTGTTCGCCGCGGTGCTGGCGCCGCTGGGCGTGAGCATGCTGTGGTTCGGCGTGTTCGTGGCCATGATGATCGAGATCGGCATGATCCACCCGCCGATCGGCATGAACGTGTTCATGGTCAAGACCATGATGCCCGAGCTGAGCATGCGCACCATCTTCGCCGGGACCATCCCGTTCCTCGTGGCGAATTTCGTGGCGCTGGCCCTGCTCATCGCCTTCCCCGCACTGGCCACCTGGCTTCCCGCCTTCGCCCGCTGAGGGGACGGGCCGCGCGCGCCCGTCGCAACCCCATCATGAGAAAGATCCGCAATTTCCTGTTCATCATGTGCGACCAGCTGCGCGCGGACCACCTGTCGTGCTACGGCCACCCGCACCTGCACACGCCGGCCATCGACGCGCTGGCGGCCCGCGGCGTGGTGTTCGACAACGCCTTCGTGCAGTCCGGCGTGTGCGGTCCGTCGCGCATGTCCTTCTACACGGGGCGCTATGTCGGCAGCCACCGCGCGACCTGGAACCGCGTGCCGCTGCCGATCGACGAATGGACCCTCGGCGACTACCTCGACGACATCGGGCACGAACTGGTGCTGTTCGGCAAGACCCACTGGCTGGCGCCCGCGTCGGGGCCGGCGGGCCTGCCCGCGCCGCAGGGCAAGCCGGGGCGCCAGGGCGGCTTCGTCGAACTCGCGCGCCACGACGGCCATCACGCCGAGCCGGACGGCCCCTACGCGCGCTGGCTGCGGCGCCAGGGCTACGACAGTCCGGACCCCTGGACCGACTACACGATCTCGACCGTCGACGAGGCAGGCGGCGTGCACAACGGCTGGAACATGCGCAACGTGCACCTGCCGGCCCGCGTGCGCGAGGAGCATTCGGAGACCGCCTACACCGTGTCGCAGGCGATCGACTACATCCGTGCCCGCGCGCACCAGCCCTGGTCGATGCACCTGTCGCTGGTCAAGCCGCACTGGCCCTACGTCGCGCCCAGCCCCTACCACGCGATGTACGACGTGGAGCAATGCCTGGCGCCGGTGCGCTCGGCGCTGGAGCGCGAGCACGCCCATCCCGTCTACCGGGCCTACATGGACCATCCCGAGTCGCGCAACTTCGCGCGCGACGAAGTGTGGCGCAGGGTACGCCCGGCCTACCAGGGACTGGTGCGCCAGGTCGACGATCACCTCGGCCGGCTGTGGGCCGAGCTGCAGGCGCTCGGCCGCTGGGACGACACGCTGATCGTGTTCACCGCCGACCACGGCGACTACCTCGGCGACCACTGGCTGGGCGAGAAGGAACTGTTCCATGACTGCGTGCAGCGGGTTCCGCTCATCGTGCACGACCCCAGCGAGCAGGCCGACGCCACCCGCGGCTCGCGCAGCCGCGAACTGGTGGAGGCGATCGACGTCGTGCCCACCGCGCTGGAGGGGCTCGGGGCCGCGCTTCCGGTCCACCGCATCGAGGGACGTTCGCTGCTGGCCCGGACGCGCGGGCTGCCGGCGCCGGCGCCGCGCGAGGCCGTGTACTCGGAGCTGGACTTCAGCTATCGCCAGGCGCGCCTCGACCTCGGGCTGGCCCCCGACCGCTGCCAGGCCACGATGGTGCGCGGCCCGCGCTGGAAGTACGTGGACTGGATGGGCCTGCCGCCGCAGCTGTTCGACCTGCAGGACGACCCCCGCGAGCTGCGCGACCTGGGGCGCGACCCCGGCTACGAGCGCGTGCGCCGGGACATGCGCGAACTGCAGCACGCGTGGCTGCGCGGTCTGCGCCGCCGCACCACGGTGACGCTGGACGAGGTCGAGCGCAAGACCGCCAATCACCGGCGGGCCGGGGTCCACTACGGGCTGTGGGACGAGGCCCTTGACCCATGACGGTTCGCTCGCGGCGGCGCTCGGGGGGATGGACGCGCTGGTGTTCACCGGGGGCATCGGCGAGCATGCGAGCCTGGTGCGCGAGCAGGCATGCACCGCTGCGACGTGGCTGGAGCTGCGGCTGGAGCACGCGCCGCGGCGCATCGGTGCCAGAATCCAAGACCTGATCGCTCTCACCGAAAGGACTTCGATGGCTACGCTCGTGCTGGTTCATGGCGCCTGGGGTGGCGCGCACGGTTTCCGGCACGTGCGCAAGCTGCTGCGCGCCGAGGGGCATGAAGTGTTC
>JAKAXL010000070.1 GCA_021816585.1 Pseudomonadota bacterium
GGTCGGGAACACCTGCACGTTGTCCGGCAGCGACAGGCGCCGGGTCATTTCGCTTTCTGCGTCGTGGTTGCCGTGCAGCAGGTACACCGGAATGCCGGCGCGCTTGAGGCGGCCCATCTGCCAGGCGAAGTGGATTCCGGTGTTGAAATCCTTCCAGCCGCCGTCGTAGAGGTCGCCGGCGATCACCACGAAGTCCACGCGCTCGTCGACGGCCAGATCGACCAGGTTGTGCAGCGCGTCGCGGGTCGCCGTGCGCAGCAGTTCGGCCGGCGCGTCGGGGTAGGCGCTGAGCCCGATCAGCGGACTGTCCAGGTGGATGTCGGCGGCGTGCAGGAATCGCATCACGCCAGTCTAACCGGCGCGAAATGGCGCGGGGTTTGGAATGAATCTGGAATCGGCGGGGAGAAAATCCCGGCGCGGTCGCGCGCAATCCTCGGCCCAGGGGTTTACCGGGGCGCGGACCCGGGCTCAGGCGGTGACGTGCAGTCCGGCGCCGGCGGCCGCGCCGCCCGGCTGCGCGACGGGCGCCGCGCCCATCGATTGCACGCCGATGTAGGCGCTCAGCGCCATTGCGATCACCATCGCGCTCAGGGCCTCGGCGCCGTGGTGCCGGGGGTGCCCCGCGAGCAGCGCCAGAATGGCCAGCGCCTCCAGGTTGTCCAGTCCGTTGGCGATCGCGCCCGGGGGCAGCAGGCCCTCGGCGGGGCCGCTCGCGACCGTCACGGGGGCTGTCGAGGCGCTACCGGTCGCGCCGCCGGGTGCGAAGGCCGCGGCCGCGCCGGCGGAGGCTCCCGCCGCCAGCGCGGGGGCGGCGAATCCGCCGATGGCTCCGACGGCACCGAGCGGGGGCATGGAGATCCCTCCGGGATGTCATGGACGGGCGAGAATGCCCGGTTTCCATTCCATCGTAGGAAGGGTTTTCAAGCTTGAATATCCGATAACCGGGGATTCATCCGGAGCATTCGCCGGATAAATAGGCCGGGAACGCAGCGGAGATATTCAGGGTCGCGGTGTGCGGCGGGCGCGGCGCCAGCGTCCGGGCGGCACCCCGGTGGCCTTCTTGAAGGCGCGCACGAAGGCCGCCTCGGAGGCATAGCCGACCTGCTGGGCAACCGAGACGACCGCGCAGTCGCCGTGGCTCAGCAGGTCGGAGGCCAACTGCATGCGCCAGTGGGCCAGGTACTGCATCGGTGCGAGCCCGAGCAGCAGCACGAAGCGCTCGTGCAGCGCGGAGCGCGAAAGTCCCACCGCGTCGGACAGCGCCTCCACGCTCCAGGCTTCGGCGGGGCGCTGGTGCAGCAGTCCGAGCGCGCGTCCGACGTGGCGGTCGCGAAGCCCGGCGAGCCAGCCCGTGCGGTCCTGCGGCATGGTGTCGAGGTAGCGGCGCACCAGATCGACGAACATCATCTCGCTCAGGCGCTCCAGCACGGCCTGCCCGCCCGGCCGCGGGTGCTCCGACTCCAGGGTCGCGGTGCGGATGAAGGTGTCCACCAGGCGCTGCGGATCCGCGTCCCCGGAGCCGGCCCGGCGCAGGTGCAGCAGGCGGGGAAGATGGGCCAGCAGCGGGTTGAAGGGTTGCGCGTCGCAGCCGAAGAATCCGCACAGCAGGGTGGTGGCGCCGGCTGCGGGTGCGGCGTCGTTCGCATCGGGTGCCACCTCGCTGCCGCGCACCTGCAGCCGAAACGGGGGCCGCCCCGAGGGCGCCGCGAAAAACGGGTTCACGGCGTAGCCGGCGCGCATCCCGGGTGCGCTCGACAGCACGTGCGCGTCGCCATGCGGATAGACGAGCACGTCGCCGCGCTCGGCGTGCACCGGAGGCTGGCCGATCACCGCGGCGCAGCAACTGCCGGAGGTGAGCACGTGGTAGGCCATGACATGGGCCGCCCCTGGCAGGACCGCCTGCGCGATGCTCGCCGCGGGCAGCGCCTCCACCACCCACGGCGCCTGCGCGGACACATGCATCAGCAGGCTGCCTTGCAGGTGCACGCGCCTGAGCACGTCCGACAGGGGGTCCCGCAGCATCGCCGCTCTCCCGAAGAAGCGCCCGCATGGCGCGTGTGGAGCGAAGTATGTCGTGGTGGCGGACGCTCGGGCAAGCGCCGCGGAGCCGCGGTGAAGTGGCGGGCGCGGGCGTCGCCTAGAGTCGGCGACAGTCACCGGCACGAAGTCCGGATGCATGCAAGGAGACCGTCATGAACTCGATGTCCCCGGCCCTGCGGCACGCCGATGCGCCACGTCCCGCGGGCGCCTTCGATGCGCTCAAGGCGCGCCAGCGCACGGTGTGGTCCAGCGGCGACTACGCGTCCATCGGAGTGACCCTGCAGATCGTCGGCGAGCAACTGTGCGAGGCGGTGGATCTGCGCGCCGGCGACCGTGTGCTCGACGTGGCTGCCGGCAACGGCAACGCCGCGCTGGCGGCCGCCCGGCGCTTCGCGCGGGTGACCGCGGTCGATTACGTGCCGGCGCTGCTGGAAGCCTGCGCGAGGCGCGCGGCGGCCGAAGGCCTGCCGCTGCGCTGCCTGCCCGGCGACGCCGAGGCGCTGCCCTTCGACGACGCCGGCTTCGACGTCGTGCTGTCGACCTTCGGCGTGATGTTCACGCCGGACCAGGAACGTGCCGCGGGCGAACTGCTGCGGGTCACCCGACCCGGCGGGCGCATCGCGCTGGCGAGCTGGACTCCCGAGGGCTTCATCGGCGAGCTGCTGCGAACCATCGCGCATTACCTGCCGCCGCCGGCCGGGTTGCGCGCGCCGGTGCGCTGGGGCACCGGACCGGGCATCGAGGAGTTGTTCGCGGGGCGCGCGCGCGTGCTGCAGTCGAGTTCGCGCGACTACATGTTCCGCTATGCCGGAGTCGAGCACTGGATCGAGCGCTTCGCCACCTGCTACGGCCCGCTGCTGAAGGCCTTCGAGACCCTGGACCCGTCGGCGCGACAGGCGCTGCGCGCGGACATCGCGCAGCTGCTGCTGCGCCGCAACCAAGGCGGCGATGCCTCGCTGCTCATCCCCGGGCAGTACCTGGAGGTGGTGCTGCTGCGGTCTTGAGCGCGCGCCGGCGCGGGCCGGCGGCTCAGGCCCGCGCGCCGGTGTCGGCGGCGACGCGCCTGGCCGCCGACCAGAAGGCGTCGGCGGCGGTGCCCAGCGGCGCCGGGCTGCGGACCAGGCGCAGTTCGAGTTCGATCGAGTCCTCGGGTGCGCCGGCGCGCACCAGGCGGCCGGCCGCGAGGTCGTCGTCGACCAGCAGCCCGGGGAGCCACGCCGGGCCACGCCCGTCCAGCGCCATGCTGCGCAGCACCGAGGCCAGGTGCGCGGTCAGCGGGCGCGCGGCGCGGGCGTGCGAGCCGCGCGCCGGGCGCAGCTCGCGCAGGATGCGGCCCAGCCCCGATTCGCTGCTGTAGCCCAGCGGCGCCGCCGATGCGCAGCTGCCGTCGGGCGCGACGCGGTGCAGCGGGCGTCCGCGCGGGTCGGGCGCGCTGACCGGGATCAGCCGGTCCGATCCCACCACCAGCGTGCTGCAGCCGGCCTCGTCGAGCGGTCCGCGCACCTGGCGATGGCCGTGGCACAGCAGGAACTGCACCTGACCCAGCAGCAGCAGCTCCTCGCAGCGCTGCTGCACGTCGGAGACCAGCTGCACCGGGCCGACCGGCGCGCGCGCCTCCATGCCGTGCAGCCAGCGCGGCACGAAGGTGAAGGACAGCGCGTGGGTGGCGGCGAAGCGCAGGGTGGTCGCTCCGGCCTGCGCCACGGCACGCGCTTCGGCGGGAAGGCGCTCGACCTGCAACTGCAGTTCCCGCGCGGTGCGCAGGAACCAGTGGCCGGCCTCGGTCAGGCGCACCGGCTGGCAGCCGCGGTCGAACAGCTCGACCCCCAGCCATTGTTCGAGCGCGCGCACGCGCCGGCTGAAGGCCGGCTGGGTCATGTGGCGGGCCGTGGCGGCGCGCGAGAAGTTGCCCGACGCGGCCAGCGCCGTGAAATCTTCGAGCCAGGAGAAGTTCATCGCCGGAGTGGGACACGCGATGCCGGCAAGGCATCGAAAACAGCCGAATCGGCATTGGCCGCAACCCGCGCATCGCGCGAACATGCGAGTTTCGAGTTTCGCGGCCCGCCGCACCGATCATAGGAGACCATGCCCGTGAAGATCGTCGAAATCCGCGAGCAGACCTTTCCCATCGCCAGCTCCATCCGCAACGCCTACATCGACTTCAGCAAGATGACCCTGAGCCTGGTCGCGGTGATCACCGACGTGATCCGCGACGGCGCCCCGGTGGTCGGCTACGGCTTCAACTCCAACGGGCGCTACGGCCAGGGCACGCTGATGCGCGAGCGCTTCATTCCGCGCCTGCTGCAGGCCGACCCGGCCAGCCTGCTCGACGACGAGGGGACCAACCTGGATCCGCACAGGATCTGGGATGCGATGTTCGTCAACGAGAAACCGGGCGGGCACGGCGAACGCTCGGTGGCCATCGGCACCATCGACATGGCGGTGTGGGACGCGGTGGCGAAGATCGAGGGCCGGCCCCTGTACGAGCTGCTCGCGCGGCGCCACGGCAACGGCCGGGCCGAGCGCAGGGTGTTCGTGTACGCGGCCGGCGGCTACTACCACCCGGGGCACGGCCACGACAGGCTGCGCGACGAGATGCGCAGCTACCTGGACCGCGGCTACACGGTGGTGAAGATGAAGATCGGCGGTGCCTCGCTGGACGAGGATCTGCGGCGCATCGACGCCGTGCTGGACGTGCTGGGCGACAGCAGCCGCCTGTGCGTGGACGCCAACGGGCGCTTCGACCTCGACACCGCGGTGGCCTACGCGAAGGCACTGTCGCGCTACCGGCTGTTCTGGTACGAGGAGCCTGGAGACCCGCTGGACTACGAGCTGCAGTCCGTGTTGCGCGGCTACTACGCGCATCCGATGGCCACCGGGGAGAACCTGTTCTCGATGCCCGACGCGCGCAACCTGATCCGCTACGGCGGCATGCGCGCGGACCGCGACTGGCTGCAGTTCGACTGCGCGCTCAGCTACGGCCTGGTCGAGTACCTGCGCACCCTCGACATGCTGCGCGAGCACGGCTGGTCGCCGAGGCGCTGCATTCCGCACGGCGGGCACCAGATGTCGCTGAACATCGCCGCCGGGCTGGGGCTGGGCGGCAACGAGTCCTATCCGGACCTGTTCCAGCCCTTCGGCGGCTTCCCGGACGGCGTGCGGGTGCAGGACGGCCACGTCATGATGCCCGAACTGCCGGGAATCGGCTTCGAGGGCAAGTCGGATCTGTACCGGCTGATGCGCGAACTGTCCCTGGGGTGAGCCGGCGGCGGCCTGACGTATGATTTCCGGCCCGCCGGGGCGGCGGCGCTGCCGGGTCCCGCCGGAGTCTTCACCAAGGGACCAACATGCTGGAGCAAGTCATCCGGGACCATCTCGTACGCCGGGCCAAGGCCGACCCGCGGCGCTTCGACGACCCCGATCTGAAGGTCGCCGATCTCGGGCTGGATTCGCTCGGATTGGTGGAGATGCTGTTCGAGATCGAGGAGCGCTACGGTCTGCAGCTGTCGGATCCGATGAAATTCCAGTCCATGCGGTTTCGCGACATGGTCGCGGCCATCGAGGCGGAACTGCGCGAGCACAACGGCGGCGAGCTGCCGCCGGCCGACGCGCTGGGCGTCACGGGAAGCTCCTGATGAGCCCGCCGCCGCCACCGCAACGCCGCGACGCCGCGCGGGCGTCGCCGGTGGTGGTCAGCGGCATGGGAATGATCTCGCCGCTGGGGGCCGACGTGGGCTCCAGCTTCGCCGCGGCGGTCGCCGGGCGCAGCGCGGTGCGCCAGGCCGATGCGGCCGTCGCCGCCGGGCTCGACGGCCTGCTGACGGCGGCCGCGGCCGTCGAACCGCAAGCGCTGCTGGGCGCCGCCGACGCCGGGCTGGACCGCGCCGCGCAGTTCGCGCTGGTCGCCGCGGCGCAGGCGCTGGAGCAGGCGGGGATCGCGGCGAATCCGCTCGACGCCGAGCGATTCGGGGTGTACGTCGGGATCGGCTTCGGCGGCGCGTATTCGCTGGACGCGATGTTCACGCGCTACTTCCGGCTGCTGCTGGGGGACGAGGCGAACCGCAGGCGGGCCGCGGTGGTGCACCCGCTGACCGTGCCGCGGCTGATGGCCAACGCGTCGCACGCGATGGTGTCGATGCGCTGGGGGCTGCAGGGCATGGGCAACACCTACTCGGTCGCCTGCGCGTCGTCGGCGGTGGCCGCCGGCGAGGCCATGCGGGCGATCCGCGACGGCTACCTGGACGCGGCGCTGGTCATCGGCACCGAGGCCATGCTCACGCCGGGCTCGATGGTGGCGTGGAACGCGCTGCGCGTGCTCGCCCGGCCGGACGCCGCGGACCCCGCGGCGAGCTGCCGCCCCTTCGACCGCCGGCGCAACGGTTTCGTGCTCGGCGAGGGCGCCGGCGCGCTGGTGCTGGAGTCGGCGTCGCGCGCCGCCGCGCGCGGCGCCGTGGCGCTTGCCGAGCTGGCCGGCTACGGCGCCAGCAGCGACGCCCACCATCTGACCGCGCCGTCGCTGCAGGGACAGGTGCGGGCCATGCGCCAGGCGCTGCAGCAGGCCGGGCTGGAACCATCGCAGCTGCAGTACGTGAACGCCCACGGCACCGCGACCGAGCTGGGCGACCTGCTGGAGGCGCAGTCGCTGGCGCAGGTGTTCGGTGCCGGTTCGCGCGGACCGGCGGTGAGCTCGACCAAGGCGGTGCACGGGCACCTGATCGGCGCCGGCGGCGCGGTGGAGCTGATTCTCGCCATCGAGGCGATGCGCAGCGGCACGCTGCCGCCGACCGCGCACCTGGACGAGCCCGATCCGCGCTGCGAGGTGGACCTGGTCGCGCAGCGCGCGCGAGAGGGCTGCCGGGTCGACGCGGTGATGTCGAATTCCTTCGCCTTCGGCGGCAGCAACGCCTGCCTGGTGGCACGGCGCCCCGAGCCGTCCGCGCCGCCCGCGGCGCCGGAGCCGCGGCCGTGAGCGGGCGCGCGCGGCGCCTGCGCCGGCTGCTGACGGCGCACGCCTGGCTCAAGGGCCTGGGAACGACGGGCATCATGACCGTGTTCTTCATGCTGTATTTCCACCTGGCGCTGCATCCGGTCCGGCCGGTGACCACGATGCCGATGACTCCGCTGGACCGCTGGATCGGGCTGCAGCCGTGGGCGCTGCCGATCTATCTGTCCCTGTGGGTCTACGTCTGCCTGCCGGCGATGCTGATGGAGTCGCGCCGCGAGCTGCTGCGCTTCGGCGCCGGCATCAGCGCGGTCTGCGCGGTCGGACTGGGCATCTTCTACCTGTGGCCGACGCAGGTGCCGCCGATGGCCGCCTATTACGCCGGGCACCCGGCCTTCGACCTGCTGCGCGGGGTCGACGCGGCCGGCAACGCCTGTCCGTCGCTGCACGTGGCCACCGCGGTGTTCGCCGGGCTGTGGCTCGACGGGCTACTGGGACGCCTCGGCCTCGGGCTCGGCCGGCGGGCGCGCTGGATCAACGCGCTGTGGTGCGCGCTGATCGTGTACTCGACCATGGCGGTCAAGCAGCATGTGTTCGTCGACGTCGCCTGCGGCGCGCTGCTGGGCGTGGCGGGCGCGCTGGCGGCGCTGCTGCTCGCCGCGCGGCAGGGCGCGGCGCGGCCGGCGCTGGGCGTGGAACGCGGCGGCTGAGGCGGGCGGCGGCGTGGGCCGGCGCCGCCGCCGGCCCTGCGGATATGATTCCACGGTGATTTTTCCGTGTTTTTTTGTTCCCTGCCATGTCGACCTCACCCGCCACGCCGCCCGAGTCTGAATCGGGATTCGTCCAGGAAATCGGTACGCTGATCATCCACAGCCTGGACCTGGACGTCGCGGCCGCGGACATCGATCCCGATGCCCCGCTGTACGGCGACGGCCTCGGGCTGGACTCCATCGACATCCTCGAGGTCGCGCTGGTGATCTCGAAGAAGTACGGCGTGCAGCTGCGCGCCGACGACGCCGACAACCAGCGCATCTTCAGTTCGCTGCGACAGCTGGCCGCGCACGTCGCCGGACTGCGCGCGACATGAGTCGCACCCGCGGCCGCCAGGCGCTGCGCGCGGCGGCGGCCGCGGCATGCCTGGCCGGTCCGCTGCTGGCGCGTGCGGCATCGAGCCCGGCGCGGCCGCCGGGACTGCTCGCGCTGGGCCTGAGCTGGGGGCCGCTGGCCGCGGTGATCGCGTGGGGGATCTGGCGCAGCCGGCTGCGCGCGCCACTGGCGCTGCTCGGGGTCGCCGTCGCCGGTCTGCTGTGGTGGCAGCGCGCCGCGCTGCTGCGCGACCCCGGACTCGCCTACCTGGCCGAGCACGCCGGCAGCCTGATGCTGTTCGGCATCGTGTTCGGCAGCACCCTTCGCGCCGGGCAGGTGCCGCTGGTCACGCGCTTCGCGGCGATGGTGCGCACCACCATGCCGCCGCGTGTGCTGCGCTACACGCGCGGGGTCACGCTGGCGTGGACGGTGTTCTTCGCCGCCATGACCTGCGCGTCGCTGGCGCTGTTCGCGCTGCGTCCGCTGCGCGACTGGGTGTGGTTCGCCAGCGCCTGGACGCCGGCGCTGGTGCTGTCGATGTTCGTCGTCGAATACGCGGTGCGGCGGATCCTGCTCGGGCCGCAGGAGTCCTCGGGGCCTTGCGAGGCGGTGCGCGCGTACATGCTCTACACCGCCGGCAGGCAGCCGCCGCTGGCGCTGGGGCATGCCGGCGGCGACGCGCGCGACGCCTCCGGCGGGCGCTCGCCATGAGCCCGTGCATCCCGCTGCTGTCGCACCGCGACGCGCGGGAGATCTTCGCGTGGCGCGACGGCCGTCCGGTCGACGTAGGCGGCTTTCTCGCCGACGTGGCGCAGGTCGCCGACGCGATGCCCGAGGGCGCGCACGTGCTCAATGCCTGCCACGACCGCTACCACGTCGCGGTCGGGTTCGCCGCGGCCATCGTGCGCGGCAAGCTCAACCTGCTGCCGTCCACCCGCAACGCCGACACCGTGCGCCACCTGCGCGAGTCGGCGCCCGACCTGTTCTGCCTGGTCGACGGGCCCTGCGACCTGCAGTTGCCGCAGATGGACTACCCGCGCACGCGCCCCGCGGCGGGCGCGCCGGGCCTGGACGCGATTCCCGAGCTGTCGGCCGATCGCGTGGTGGCGCGGGTCTACACCTCGGGGTCGACCGGCGCGCCGCTGCCCCACGACAAGACCTGGGGCTCGCTGGTGGCCTGCATACGCGCCGGACGGGAGCGCCTCGGGCTGCCGCCGGCGACCACGCTGGTCGGCACCGTGCCGGCGCAGCATATGTACGGCTTCGAGTCGACGCTGCTGATGGCCTTCCACGGCGAGCTGGCGCTGAGCGCCGCGCACCCCTTCTACCCGGCCGACATCGTCGGCGAACTGGCGCGGGTGCCGGCGCCGCGCATGCTGGTGACCACGCCGGTGCACCTGCGCGCGCTGCTGGGCAGCGGGCTGGACATCCCGCCGCTGCGCATGGTGCTGTGCGCGACCGCGCCGCTGCCGCCAGCGCTGGCGCGGCAGGCCGAGGCCCGCATGGGCGCGCCGCTGGTGGAGATCTACGGTTCCACCGAGACCGGGCAGATCGCCACCCGACGCACCGCGACCAGCGAGGCCTTCACGCTGCTCGACGGTGTGCGACTGCAGCCGCTGACCGAGGGCGTGGCCATGGCCAGCGGAGGCCACCTGCGCAGCCCGACGCCGATCCACGACATTCTCGAAACCCTGGGCGAGGCGCGCTTCCTACTGCACGGGCGAAGCGCGGACATGGTCAACATCGCCGGCAAGCGGAGTTCGCTGGCGCATCTGAGCCACCAGCTGTGCGCGATTCCCGGCGTGCAGGATGGTGCGTTCTTCGCGCCGGACGCGACCGACGGCGACGGGGTCGCCCGGCTCATGGCCTTCGCCGTCGCGCCCGGCACCACGGTGCAGGCGCTGCGCAGCCAGCTGCGCGAGCGCATCGATCCGGCCTTCATGCCGCGTCCGCTGGTGCTGCTGGACGAGCTGCCGCGCAACGCCACCGGCAAGCTGCCGCATGCCGCACTGGCGGAGTTGGCGGTGCGGCACGGACCGACCTCGCGGAGCGACGACGATGGACCGTGAATCCCCGCGCCTGAGCTACCCGCCCGGCCACCCGGCCTTCGACGGGCATTTCCCCGGCAACCCGATCGTGCCCGGGGTGCTGCTGCTCGACGCCGCGATCCATGCGCTGGGCGACAGCGCCGGCAGCGGCGAGGGCGTGTTGCGCGTCGA
>JAKAXL010000002.1 GCA_021816585.1 Pseudomonadota bacterium
CGCTGCTCATCGCCGAGCAGAACGTGGCCTTCCTGGCGCTGGCCGACCGCGGCTACCTGCTCGACCACGGCAAGGTGCGCGCCAGCGGCACGCGCGAGGAACTCGAGGCCAGCGACGCCGTGCGCGAGACCTACTTCGGTCTGTAGTCGCCGGTCTGTAGTCGCCGGTCGATGCGCGCGAGGGCGCGGCGCGCGCCCCCTGGCATGGCAACTGCTAGGCTTTCGGATTCGGCGGCGCCGGCGCGCACGGCGCCGCCTCGATCGCCGTTCCGCCCGCCGTCTCCCATGTCCGTTCCGCCGCGTATTCCGCGCACCCCGCGACCGCCGCCGCGGCGCGCGCTGGCCGGGCGCGCGACCACGGTGCTGGCGGCCTGCGTCGCGCTGGCCGTGCTGGCCGGAATCGCCGGCTATGCGCTGGGCCTGCGCTCGGCCGCGCTGGATCTGCGAGCCGATGCGCAGCATCGCCTGGACAGCTATTCCAGCGCGCTGAGCAGCGAACTGCAGCGCTACGGCTACCTGCCGTCGGTGATCGTGCTCAGCAGCACCATCCGCGACGTGCTGCTGGATCCGAGCGACCCCAGCGCGGTCGCCGACGCCAACGATTTCCTGCAGGCGGCCAACCGCAACGCCGGCACCGCGGCGATCTACGTGCTCGATCGCCGCGGCATCGCGCTGGCCTCGAGCAACTGGGACGATCGCGTCAGTTTCGTCGGCGCCGACCTGGCGTTCCGCCCCTACTTCCGCGAGGCGCTGCGGGGAGGACAGGGGCGTTTCTACGGCATCGGCACGGTCAGCGACGTGCCGGGGCTGTACTTCTCCCAGCCGCTGCGGGTGGGCAGGCGCATCCTCGGCGTGGTCGCCGCGAAGGTCGACCTCGACAAGGTGGGGACTCCGTGGCGCGACGGACCCGACCCGGTGATGGTGGTCGACGACCACGGCGTGGTGTTCCTCAGTTCGGTCCCGTCGTGGCGCTTTCGCACCCTGGAGCGGCTGTCTGCCAGCGTGCGATCGCGACTGGCGCAGACCCGGCAATACGCGGGCGCCGGGCCCCTGCACGAGCTCGACCTGCAGCACGCCGGCGACGCCGCCGGCGCGCAGCTGTACCGCTTGCCGCTGGGCGCGGCCGCGCCCGCCGGGCTGTCGGCGCGCGACACCTACATGCTGACGCGCACCCGCGTCGCCGGCACCGACTGGCTGATCCTGTCGCTGTCGGACATGCGCAAGGCGGAGCGCTCGGCCGCGCGCAGCGGACTGGCGGCGGCCGCGCTGGCGGGCCTGCTGCAGGCGCTCGCGCTGTTCGTGATCCAGCGCCGCCGCGCCTTGCGCGAACGCCTGGACGCGCGCGAGGCACTGGAGCAGGCCTACGGCGAACTGGAGACCCGCGTGCTGGTGCGCACCGCCGCGCTGACCCGCGTCAACCAGGCACTGCAGCGCGAGATCGACGAACGCCAGCGTGCCCAGGAGGCTCTGCGCAGCACCCTGGAGGAGCTGGTGCAGGCGGGCAAGATGGCGGCGCTGGGGCAGATGGCCACGGGAATCGCGCACGAGCTCAACCAGCCGCTGACCGCGCTGCACACGCTGTCGGACAATGCGGCGGTGCTGATCGACAAGCAGCGCTTCGACGAGGCGCGCGCCAACCTGGCTTCGATCTCGCGCCTGGTGCAACGCATGGCCAGCATCACCGGGGAGCTCAAGTCCTTTGCGCGCAAGGCGCCCGTGCAGTGGCAGCCGGGGCGCTGCTCGGAGGCCGTGGAAGGCGCCGCCAGCCTGCTGCGCCAGCGCCTGGAGCGCGATCGCATCGAGCTGCGGCTGGACCTTCCCGACCCGGAGCCGGCGGTGGCCTGCGACGAGGTGCGGCTGCAGCAGGTGGTGCTGAACCTGCTGGTCAATGCGGCCGACGCGCTGCGCGACTGCGCCGCGCGGCGCATCGAGGTCTCGCTGGAATTCGACCCGCCGCGGCTGCGGCCGCGCATGGCCCGCCTGCGCGTGCGCGACAGCGGCCCCGGCATCCCCGAGGCGCTGCAGGAGCGGCTGTTCGAGCCCTTTTTCACCACCAAGCCGCAGGGCATCGGCCTCGGCCTGGGCCTGAGCATCGCGCAGCGCATCGTGCGCGAGGTCGGCGGCAGCATCCGCGCGCGCAACCGGCAGGCCGGCGGCGCAGAATTCGAAGTCAGCCTGAGAGTGTTCGATGAATCCGAGCAGCAGCCCGCCTGAATCCCGCGTCGTCATCGTCGAGGACGACCCCGAGGTCCGCCACGGCATCGCGCAGGCACTCGACCTCGCCGGGCTGCAGGTGTCGCCGGTGCCCAGCGCCGAGGAGGCGCTGCGACTGGTCGAGCCCGGCATGCGCGCGGTGGTGGTCACCGACATCCGCCTGCCCGGAATCGACGGCATGAGCCTGCTGGCGCGGCTCAAGTCGCTCGACTCGGCGCTGCCGGTGATCGTGATCACCGGGCACGGCGACGTGCAGACCGCGGTGGAGGCGATGCGCGCCGGCGCCGCCGACTTCATCGAGAAGCCCTTCTCGTCGGAGCGCCTGGCGCAGATCGCGCGCCAGGCGCTGCTGACCCGCGGCGCCTACCTGGATGCGCTGCACCTGGACGACGCGCCGCAGCGCATCGAGGCCCGGATCGTCGGCCGCTCCCGCGCCATGTCCGAACTTCGCCACAAGCTGCTGGCGCTGGCCGACGTCGACGCCAACGTGCTGATCTTCGGCGAGACCGGGACCGGCAAGGAATCGGCCGCGCGCAGCCTGCACGCCTTCGGCGCGCGCGCGCGCCACGAGTTCGTCGCGCTCAACTGCGCAGGGCTTCCGGAGTCGCTGTTCGACAGCGAGATCTTCGGCCACGAACCCGGGGCCTTCACCGGGGCGGCGTCGCGGCGCATCGGCAAGATCGAGTACGCGGCCGGCGGGACCCTGTTCCTCGACGAGATCGAGACCATGCCGATGCTGCTGCAGGCCAAGCTGCTGCGGGTGCTGCAGGAGCGCAGTTTCGAGCGCCTGGGCTCGAACCAGTCGCGCCCGATGCAATGCCGCATCGTCGCCGGGACCAAGGTGGACCTGCGCAGGCTGTCGGCGCAGGGCGCGTTCCGCGAGGACCTGTACTACCGCCTCGCGGTGGTCGAGTTGCGCCTGCCGCCGCTGCGCGAGCGCCTGGAGGACGTGCCGCTGCTGTTCCAGAAGTTCGTGTTCGATTCGGCCAAGGCCGCGGGCGTGCCGCTGCGCCCGGTGCCCGGCGCCTACCTGGCGGACCTGATGGGGCGGGAGTGGCCGGGCAACGTGCGCGAACTGCGCAACGCCGCCGAGCGCTTCGTGCTGGGCATGGTGTCGGGTCAGGACGCGGCCGCCGACGATCCCGGCGCGTCCTTCGAGCAGCGGGTCAACGCCTTCGAGCGCCAGCTGATCGTGCGCGCGCTGCAGCGCGCCGGGGGGCGGGTCAGCGTGGCCGCCGCCGCGATGGGGCTGGCGCGCAAGACCCTGTACGACAAGATGCGCAAGCTCCACGTCACGCGCTCCGACGTCGCCCTCGACGAATCCGACGGCGCCGCCTGAGACCCCGGCGCCGGCGAGGCGAGTCCTGCGGCTTCGGGTGGTCGATGCGCGATCGGACGCCCGGCAGAGTCCGCGAAGTCGGGGTTATATTCGGCTCTGATTAATCAGCGTTTGATTTATAAAACCATTTATCGATAAAGCCATTCCTGAGTCCCGGCAATGAATCTGCGCGCACGCGCGCTGCGGCGCTGCGGCCTAGCATGCAAACCTTGTGAACCGCGCAGAGCGATCGCGGATTCAAGGCGACGCGAGGTCCGGCGAGACGGAGAAATACTCCGTCAAACCCGGTGCGCGGTTTATATGCGATGGATATCTCCGCTCGAATATCGAGCCCAGGTATCGCACGGGCCCGGCAGGTCGTCGCGGCGAGCCGGGTCGGTCCATGGACAGCAGATCAAGGAGTGGAAAATGGCTGAACATACCCAGCAAGGCAATTCCGGATCCTCGCAACGAGGTTTCGCGTCGATGAGCCCGGAGCAGCAGCAACGCATTGCCTCCAAGGGCGGGCAGGCCTCCGGGGGCAACTTCAAGAACGATCCCGAACGCGCCGCCGAGGCGGGGCACAAGGGAGGCCAGGTTTCCGGGGGCAATTTCAAGAACGACCCGGAACGCGCCGCCGAGGCGGGGCACAAGGGGGGCCAGGTTTCCGGGGGCAATTTCAAGAACGACCCGGAACGCGCCGCCGAGGCGGGGCACAAGGGGGGCCAGGTTTCCGGGGGCAATTTCAAGAACGATCCGCAGCGAGCCGCCGAAGCGGGGCACAAGGGGGGGCAGGTTTCCGGGGGCAATTTCAAGAACGATCCGCAGCGAGCCGCCGAGGCGGGACACAAGGGAGGCCAGGCCTCCGGCGGCAACTTCAGGAGCGACCCGGAGCGCGCCGCCGAAGCGGGCCACAAGGGCGGGCAGCACTGAGCCCGCCTGAGTCCGCGGGCCACGGCCCGGGCCATGCCTGGCGCCGGGCTCGCCGGGCGTGCCCGGCCAGGGCGTTCGTCCGGCATGCGCCCGGGCGAATGCCCTTTTTGCGTGCGCAATCCTCGAGGGCTTTCCGGCGGCCATGCCGTCGGGCGGCCGCACGCGCTTGCGCCGCGGGCGCCAGCGTGAGCGGCGCGGCTGCGCGAGAATCGATGTCTGCAATCAGGAAGTCTGCAATCAGCCCCCTCGAAGCCCCCTCGAGGGCCGCGCCGAGGCGCCGCGGCATGGGCCCGCGCCGGCGCATCACGACGAAACGACGAAAGGGAGATCAGGCATGGACACCGCACGACGGGTCGTCATGCAGCAGCCCGGGCAACCCGAGGTCATGCGCATCGAGCAGTCCGGGCTGGCCGAGCCCGCCGAGCACGAAGTCCGGCTGCGCCAGACGGCGATCGGCTTCAACTACATCGACATCTACCAGCGCCAGGGCCTGTACCCGTTGCCGCTGCCCTCCGGCCTCGGGCACGAGGCGGCCGGCGTGGTCGAGGCGGTCGGCCCCGGTGTGCGCGAGTTCAGGCCCGGCGACCGCGTGGCCTATATGAACGCCGGCGTCGGCGCCTATGCCGACGCGCGCAACGTGCCGGCGCAGCGCCTGGTGCCGATTCCGGCGGGAATCAGCGACGAGCAGGCGGCCTCGGTGCTGTTCAAGGGACTCACCGCGCAGTACCTGCTGCGCCGCACCCACCGCGTGGAGCCGGGCGAGGTGGTGCTGGTGCACGCGGCCGCCGGCGGAGTCGGGCAGATCCTGTGCCGCTGGGCGAAGGCGCTGGGTGCGCGCGTGCTGGCCACCGCCGGCTCGCCGGCGAAGTGCGAACTGGCGCGTGCCGCCGGCGCCGACATCGCGGTCGACTACTCGCAACCCGACTGGGTGCAGCACCTGCTCGAGGCCAACGGCGGACGCAAGGCCGACGTGGTGTACGACTCGGTGGGGCGCGCGACCTTCGAGCACTCGCTGGACTGCGCCGCGCAGTTCGGGCTGGTCGTGCTGTACGGGGCGGCGTCCGGACCCGTGCCGCCGCTGGACACCGAAGTGCTCAACCGCAAGGGCTGCCTGTACCTGACGCGTCCGTCGGTGTTCCCGCACAACGCGGACCCCGCCAGGCTGCGCGCCAACGCCGCCGAACTGTTCGACGCGATCGCTCGCGGCTGGGTGCGCGCCGAGGTCTCGCGGCGTTTCGCCCTCGACGACATCGTCGAGGTGCACCGCGCCGCGCAGGCCCGCGCGACCCAGGGCGCGGTGGTGATCGTCCCCTGACGCGAAGCCGCGCCGACGCGCGGCGCGGGCCGCCTCAGGCGGCCCGCGCCTGCTGCGCGTCGGCGATGGCGGCGGCCAGTCGCGCGACCCCGAGCTCGATCTGCTCGCGCGTCGCGGTGACGAAGGACAGGCGCAGCGTGCGCGGGTCGGGCTGCCCGGCATGGAACGGGGCCCCCGGCACGAAAGCCACGCCGCGCTCGACGGCGCGCGGCAGCAGCGCGCTGGCGTCCATGCCCGGCGGCAGGCGCGCCCACAGGAACATGCCGCCGGCGGGATGGTTCCACTGCACGCCCAGCCCGCGCATCTCGCGCTCCAGCGCCGCCAGCATCGCATCGCGCTGCGCCCGGTACAGCGCGCGGATGCCCGGCACGTGGCGCTCGAGGAAGCCGTCGCGCAGCACGTCGGAGACCATGCGCTGGTTGAATCCGGGGGTGTGCAGGTCGACCGCCTGCTTGGCCTGCAGCAGCTTCGGGTACACCTCGTCGGGGGCCACCAGGTAACCCAGTCGCAGCCCCGGCGACAGCACCTTGGAGAACGATCCCAGGTAGATGCAGCCCTCGGGCCGGCGCGCGCTCAGCGGCAGCGGCGGCGGCGCATCGAACCACAGGTCGCCGTAGGGGTTGTCCTCGATCAGCGGCAGGCCCAGTTCGGCGGCCAGCTGCACGATGTCGGCGCGCCGCGACTCGCTCATCAGGCGCCCGGTCGGGTTCTGGAAATTCGGCAGCAGGTACAGCAGGCGCGGCGCGTCGCCGGACTTCGCCGCGTCGCGCAGGGCCTGCGGGTCCGGACCCTCGTCGTCGCCGTCGACGCCCTGGATGCGCGGCTCCATCGGCGTGAAGGCCTGCAGCGCGCCGAGGTAGGTCGGGTTCTCCACCAGCACGCGGCTGCCGGGATCGATCAGCACCTTCGCCACCAGGTCCAGGCCCTGTTGCGAGCCGGTAGTGATCAGCACGCGCGCCGGGTCGACCGGCCACGGCAGCATCTGCGCCACCTGCTCGCGCAGCCGTGTCAGGCCCTCGCTGGCTCCATATTGCAGCGCGGCCGCGCCGTCGTCGCGCAGCACCCGCTGGCAGGCCTCGGCGAAGGCGTCGATCGGGAAGGTCTTCGGCGACGGCAGGCCGCCCGCGAAGCTGATGATTCCGGGGCGCTCGGCCAGCTTGAGCACCTCGCGGATCACCGAGGGGTTCATGCCGTGCGCGCGCCGCGCGAGGGTCCAGGCCATGTGCGTATTCCTTTCTGCGCACAGTGTAGGGCCGTCGCGCGGGCGCGGCGGGTCTACACGTGGTACGGCAGCAGCCTGGCCTGGATGCGCACGCGCGGGTCGTCGGCGTGCTCCACGGTGACGAAGCTCAGCTTGTAGGGGCTGCCGGCGCGGGCCTTCACCCACTGCGTGCCGATGACCGGGGTCGTCGCCACGTTCGGTACCGGACCCGCGGGGAAATTCACGCGACCGACGGTGGTGACCACGTCGAGCACCTTCATCGCCGCGGCGAGCCGCGCCTTGAGCTTGGGCGCACCGCTGTCGTGCAGCGCGGCGACGCCGGCGTCGAACAGCGCCAGCGTCGCGCCGACCTGCTGGGTCCACTGGCGCCCGGTGGCCTTCTCGTAGGCGTCGGCCAGTTCGCGTCCGCCGATTCCGGCCACCGGCGACACGTACGGGAAGGCCGGCGACCAGTCGACGTTCGACGCCACGCGGTAGCCGAGGTCGCCCAGCGCCTCGACGTCCGACGGAAAGCCTCCGAACTTGGCCGGCATGATGATGCGCAGCTGCCGCGTCAGGCCCTGCTGGGCGGCCTGGCGCAGGAAGGTGATGAAGTCGTTGGGCAGCGGGACCCCCGTGAGGATCTGCACCCCGGCGGACTTGAAGCGTGCGATCTGTGCCGAATAGTCGGTGGTGCCGTCCTGGTACGCGCCGGGGTCGACGATGTGGAAGCCGTCCTTTTGCAGGGTCGGGATGATGTGCGTGCGCATCGCGTTGCCGTCGGCATCGTTGGGGTACAGCACGCCGACCTTGCGGTTGGTCGGCAGCAGCTTCCACGCCGACAGGTACATGTGGGCGAACTGCTCGACGCCGAACGAGAAGTGGTAGGTCCACTTGAACGGCGAAGGCTCGCCCGGCTTGGCGCCGCGACCGTAGTACCACGACTCCCAGGGGTCGACGGTCGACAGGCAGGGCATGCCGGCGGCCTCGCAGGCGTCGGCGACAGGGTTGACCACCTCCGGGGTCGAGGTGGTCAGCATCATGTCGATGTGGTGCTCGTTGATCAGCTGCCTGGCCAGCTGGGTCGCCCGGGTCGGGTCGGACTGGCTGTCGCGGTCGAGGATCTGCAGCGCGTAGCGCGTGCCGCCGATCTGCAGTCCCTTCGCGGTGCTGCGGCGCACGAGGTCGACGACGAAGGGGTCGGAGCGCCCGAACTCGGCCAGCGGCCCCGAACGCGGGCTGATGAAGCCCACGCGCAGCGTCGCCTGCGCCGGCCCTGCCCACGCGCGGGCCGGCAGCAGCGCGGCCAGCCCGGCGCCGGCGCCGGCCCGGCGCATGAATTCGCGGCGCGAACCCGGCGCCTGCGGGGACTGCGCGGCATCGTGGCCGTGATCGTCGGAATCGTCCTGCTTCATGTGTCGTCTCCTCGAAGGTCGTCGTGTCGCGACCGTGCCCGGCGTGCGGTGCTGCGGGCCGCCGGCGGCCGGTTCGCGCGGCGGTCCTGCCGCGGGCCCGCCGCGCATGCGGCGACCCGCGGCGCGGATCAGGCCGTCATGCCGCCGTCCACCATCAGCAGGCTGCCGGTGACGAAGCTGCTTTGCTCGCTGGCCAGGTACAGCACCGATCGCGCGACTTCCTCCGGGCGTGCATGGCGGCCCAGCGGGATGATCTGGTCGAAGAATTCGCCGGCGTCGCGCTGCATGACCTCGCTCAGGCTGGACTCCACACGCTGCTGGAAGGCGTTGGCGACCGGCCCCGGGTGGAGGGTGTTGACGCGGATCGAGCGCGCCGCGGCCTCCTTCGCCACCGAGCGCATCAGCCCGACCTGCGCATGCTTGGCGGTGATGTAGGCATAGGCCCCGGGGTCGCCGCGCACCCCGACCACGCTGGACGTGATGATGACGCTGCCGCCGTCTCGCATGCGCGCGATGCCGTGCTTGCAGCACAGGAAGGCGCCGCGCACGTGCACCGCGAGCACGCGGTCGAACTCCTGCTCGGGATAGTCCGCCAGCGCTGCGATCGGCCCCACCGTGCCGGCGTTGCTGAAGATCACGTCGATCGCGCCGAAGCGCTGCATGGTGCGCTCGAACAGCTCGCGCACCTGGACGCTGTCGCAGACGTCGGTGACCTGGAAGTCGGCATGCTCGTCGCCGAGCTCGCGCGCCGCCTGCCGCAGCGCGTCGGCGTCGAGGTCGGCCAGCATCACGCGCGCGCCCTCGGCGACGAACAGCCTCGCGCTGGCCAGGCCGATGCTGCCGGCGCCTCCGGTGACCACGCAGACCTTGCCTGCGAGTTGAGCGCTGTGATTCATCCTTGTCTCCTTGTTCCGGGCCGCCGTGTGCGTGGGTGCCGGCTCGGCTGCGGCCTTCAATCCACCTGCGCTTCCACCAGCAGCGGGCCGCTCGCGGCGCGCGCCTGCTGCAGCGCGGCGGCGAGTTGCTCGGCCGTCTGCACGCGCAGCGCGGCGACGCCGTGCCCCTCGGCCAGGCGCACGAAATCCAGGTCGGGCAGGGCGGTGCCGGCCGGCACCGCGCCGGGGGCGTAGCCGAACACCGGCGCGAAATCCTGCAGCGCCGCGTAGCGTCGGTTGTCGAGGATCAGGAAGGTGATCGGCAGCGCCAGCTGCGCCGCGGTGTACAGCGCCTGGATCGAGTACATCGCCGAGCCGTCGCCGATCAGCGCCATGACCCGCCCCGGCAGCCCGAGGCGGCGTCGCGCCAGCGCCACGCCGACCGCCGCCGGCAGCCCGAAGCCGAGGCCGCCGCTGGCCATCGTGTAGAAGCTGTCGGCGCCGGCCATCGGCAGGTGCTGTTGCAGCAGACCGCGCGCGCCCGGCGCCTCCTCGACGAACACGTCGTCGGCGGCACGCAGGTCGTCGAGGGTCTGCAGCACGAAGGCCGTGCTCAGCGGCTTGCCGCCACGCACGCGCGCCACGGGCTCGCGCTGCGCCGAGTCGCGGCGCGGCGCCCCCGCCGGGTGCAGCAGCAGCGCCTGCAGCGCCAGGTCGATGCTGCCGACCATCGCGTTGCCGCCGGGGGTCCATGCAGCGGTGCCCGGGTCGTCGACGATCTGCCACAGCCCGGCGCCCGGCGGCAGGTGCGGGCCGCTGCCCTCGACGTGGTAGGTGAAGGCCGGCGCGCCCACCACCAGCACCAGGTCGTGCCCGGCCAGGCGCTCGACGATGCGCTCGCGCATCGCCGGCAGGAAGCCCGCGAACAGCGGATGGCGCTCCGGGAACACGCAGCGCGCGCTCATCGGCGCCGCGTGCACCGGCATGCCGTGGCGCTGCGCGAGCTCGACCAGCAGGTCCATCGCGCCGTCGCGGTCGACCCCGCTGCCGGCCACCACCACCGGGCTGCGCGCGGCGGCCAGCGCCTGCGCCAGTTCCTGCGCCAGCGCCGGCTCCGGCGCCAGCGCGCGGCTGACGCGGCGCGGCGCCAGCCAGTCGCAGCGGCGGTCCCAGTCGTCGGCGGGGATCGACACGAACACCGGGCCGCGCGGCGGCTGCATCGCCAGGTAGTAGGCGCGCGCCAGCGCGCGCGGCACGTCCTCGGCGCGCGCCGGTTCGCAGGCCCACTTCACGTAGGGCTGCGGCAGCTCGGTGGCGCGCGCCGAATGCAGGAAGGGGTCGAAGGGAAGAATCGAGCGCGACTGCTGCCCCGCGGTGATCAGCAGCGGGGTCTGGTTCTTGAAGGCGGTGAACACGCTGCCCATGGCGTGGCCGACTCCGACCGCCGAGTGCAGGTTGACCAGCGCCGCATTGCGCGTGACCTGCGCATAGCCGTCGGCCATCGCCACCACCGCCGACTCCTGCAGCCCCAGCACGTAGTTCCACTGCGCCGGGAAGTCGCGGAACAGCGGCAGCTCGGTGGAACCCGGGTTGCCGAACACGGTGTCGATTCCCAGTTCGCGCAGCAGGCGCAGCGCGACATCGCGCACGCTGGGGCGCGCGGCGCCGGGGGCGGGGATCTCTGGCATCGGAAAGACTCCATGTCGCAGCGGGGACTCGACGCAGTCTGCGGCCTCCGGGACAATTGATCAATAGCATCAAGCTACTAAGGTTTATCCACATGACGAATACCGAGCGCCTCGACCTGAACCTGCTGCGGGTGTTCGACGCGGTCTACCGCGCGCGCAACATCAGCCGCGCGGCCGGCCTGCTGGGGCTGTCGCAACCGGCCACCAGCCAGGCGCTGACCCGCTTGCGGCTGGCGCTGCGCGACCACCTGTTCGAGCGGGCACCCGGCGGCGTGCGCCCGACCGAGCGCGCGCAGCGCCTGGCGCCCACGGTCGCCAGGGCGCTGGCGATGCTGGACGACGGCCTGGCGCAGCACCAGCGCTTCGACCCGCGCGAGTCGGCCGAGCCGCTGCGCCTGCACCTGACCGACATCGGCGAGGCGCGCTTCCTGCCGCGGCTGGCCGCGGCGCTGCATCGCGAGGCGCCGGCGATGCAGATCCAGTCCAGCCCCTGGCCGCAGTCCGGGATCGCGGCGGCGCTGGACTCGGGCGAGCTGCATTTCGCGATCGGCTATCTGCCGGCGGTGACGGGCACGCAGCAGCTGCGCCTGCTCGAGGACCGCTACGCGCTGGTGCTGCGCGCCGGCCACCCGCGGCTGGCCGGGCGCGGCGACGCCGCGCTGTCGCCCGAGGCGCTGCGCAGCATGGACTTCGTGGTCGTGCGCTCGCATTCGCAGACCCAGCGCATGCTGCAGGTGCTGCGTCTGGAGCAGCGCATCCGCATGCTGACCAGCAGCTTCCTGGCGCTGCCCGGAATCGTCCGCGCCACCGACCTGGGGGTGCTGATGCCGCGTCAGGTGGCCGAGGCCTTCGAGCCGCGGCGCAGCTTTCGCATCGTCGACCTGGGCATGCCGATGGGCGAGTTCCACGTCAGCCTGCACTGGAGCCGGCGTCATGAGCAGCTGCCGATGCTGCGCTGGGCGCGCGAGCTGATCCGCCGCAGCTTCGGCGAGGAGTAGCGCGGCGTCGAGCTGCCGCGGGGCCGGGGCTTCAGGCCAGTGCGAAGCGCCGGAACACCAGCAGCTTGGCCTGGTCGAGCAGCAGCGCGAACACCAGCACCAGTCCGATCAGCGTGCCCACCAGCGCCGGCGGCACGGCGGCCATGAGGATGCCGCCGAGCGCGAGCCCGCACACCACGAGCACGTCGGCGGTACTCGCCGCGGCCATCGCCAGGCCCGGCGCGAAGGAGCCGATGCGGTGGTCGTCGCGCAGCACGTACACGTTGGCCTGCGTGGTCAGCACCAGCAGCAGGAACACCATGGTCTGCATCTGCGCCGGGTCCAGCGCGAAGCGCTGCCGGGTCCAGAAGTACACGCCCAGCGAGAAGGTCAGCGACAGCGCGCCCAGCACCGCGGCCGCGCCCAGCAGCTGCGCGACCCGCCAGCGCTGCGGCCGCGCCGCCGGGCGCACGCGGTCCACCGCGATGCTCATGGTGACGAAGTCGTTGGCGAACAGCAGCAGCACGATCAGCCGCGCCGAGATCACGAAGCCGCCGGTCAGCCACAGACCGACGGTGAGGAACACGACGATCTCGAGGGTCTTGACGATCTTGTTCAGCACGTAGGTCAGCATGCGCCGGTGCACCTCGCGCCCGGTGCCGACCACGCTCAGCACGCCGCCCAGTCCGGGGTCGGTCAGCACCACGCCGGCCGCCGCCTTGGCCACGTCGGTGGCGCTGGCCACCGCGATGCCGAGTTCCGCCTGGCGCAGCGCGGGGGCGTCGTTGACGCCGTCGCCGGTCATTCCCGTGACATGCCCGGCCTGCTGCAGGGCCCGCACGATGGCGTGCTTGTCCTGCGGCAGCACGCGCGCGTAGATGTCGCAGTCCTCGGGATGCCGCAGTCCCGCCGCGTCGGGCGTGCACACCCGCGAGCCCAGGCCGAGGCGCGCGCCGATGGCGCGCGCGGTCTCCAGCGCGTCTCCGGTGGCCATGCCCACGCGCACGCCCAGCGCGCGCAGCCTGGCGATCAGCTCGGCCGCGTCGTCGCGCGGCGGGTCGGCCAGCCCGACCATGCCGAGCAGGCGCAGCGCGCCGTCCGCGCCCGCCGCCACCGCGAGCACGCGGGCGCCGTCGGCCGCGAGTTCGCGCTCGGCCTGCAGCGCGGCATCGTGCAGCGCCGGCGGCGCCGCGCAGCGCTGCAGCACGGCGCCGCTGGCGCCCTTCAACGCATGCCAGGCCGCGCCGTCGATCTGGTACACCCCTTCGCTGAGCCGGGTCGCCGGATCGAAGGGCTGGAACGCCGTGCGTCGCGGCGCTTGCGCCGACGCGTCGCGGGCGCGCCACGCGCTCAGGATGGCCAGGTCCAGCGGATCCTGCGAGGCGTCGTCGCTGGCCAGCGCGGCGGCGCGCAGCAGCGCGGCCTCGTCGGCGTCGCCCAGCGGGCGCAGGCCCGACAGGCTCAGCGCGTTGCGCGTGAGCGTGCCGGTCTTGTCCGACAGCAGCGTGTCCATCGCCGCGGCTTCCTCGACGGCCGGCAGGTGCGTCACCAGCACGCCCTGGTGCGCCAGCCGCAGCCCGGCCACCGCGGTGGCCAGCGTGTAGGTGGCCGGCAGCGCCACCGGAACCGAGGCCACCAGCAGCAGCAGCGCGAACACCGCGGTGTCGGCCGGTGCCAGCCGGTGCGTGGCGGCATAGCCGAGGACCAGCAGCACGAGCAGCAGGTCGAAGGCCACCAGGCGCTTGACGATGGACAGGATGGTGCGCTGCATGTGGCTGGGGGCATTGGCGCTGCGCACCAGCTCGGCGGTGCGGCCGAAGTAGGTGCGCGCCCCGGTGGCGCCGACCTCGCCGCTGGCTTCGCCCTGGCGCACGATGGAGCCGGTGTAGGCCGGCCTGCCGGGGCCGGCGTCGACCGCCAGCGATTCGCCGGTCAGCGCCGACTGGTCGAGCGCGACCGTGCCGTCGAACAAGCTCAGGTCGGCGGGCACGAGGTCGCCGGCACGCAGGTGCACGATGTCGCCCGGCACCAGGCGGTCCGCGGGCAGGCGCGACCAGCGCCCGTCGCGCAGCACCCGCGCGTTGACCTGGAGCTGGCGGCGCAGCAGCGCCAGCGCGTCCTGCGCGCGCCGCTCCTGCACGTAGGCCACCACCGCGTTGAAGCCGAGCAGGAACCCGATGACCAGCGCCTCCTGCGTGCGGTGCAGCAGCAGCTGCAGCACGATCACCGCCTCCAGCATCCACGGCACCGGGCCCCACAGCTTGCCCAGCAGCTGCAGCCACCACGGTACCGGCCGCGTCTCGATGGCGTTGGCGCCGAAGCGCTGCAGGCGTTGCTGCGCCTCGGCCGAGGACAGGCCGGTGTCGCGGTCGGTGGGCGCCGGCGGCGGACCGGACGGCGCGGGCTCCTGGGTGGATGGCTGCTTCGAAGGCATCGCCGGGCTTCGACGGTGGAGGGGGTACAGCGGCTGCGCACATTGTTCCACGGCTCCTGGGGTATCCGGTTCGCGCGCCGCAGGCGCTACGCTTTCGGCACGCGGCGGCTTCGACGTTGCGCCGCGATTTCCCGCAGGAGCCCGTCCGCATGCACGCCAACCCCGTCAAGATCGCGCTGGCCGAGCGCCGCCCCGGCATCGGCTGCTGGCTGACCCTGGGCAGCCCGGCCAACGCCGAGCTGCTCGCCCATTGCGGATTCGACTGGCTGCTCATCGACCAGGAACACGGCCCCGCCGGCACCGGGACGCTGTTGCAGCAGCTGCGCGCGATCGACGCCGCGCGCGCGCACGGCGCCACGCCGGGCGTGGTCGTGCGCCTGCCCGCGCACGACCCGGCGCTGGTCAAGCAGGCCATGGACAGCGGTGTCGCCAGCCTGATGTTCCCGGCCGTCGAGAGCGCCGAGCAGGCACGGCGCCTGGCAGGCGCGATGCGCTACCCGCTCGGCGACAACGGCGGCTCGCGCGGCATCGCCGGCATCGTGCGCGCGGCGCGCTACGGGCTGGACCCGGACTACATCGCAGGCGCCAACGCGCAGGCCTGCACCATCGTGCAGATCGAGACTCCGAAGGGTGTCGAGCAGGCGCGCGCGATCGCCCGTGTCGACGGCGTCGACTGCCTGTTCGTCGGCCCGGCCGACCTGAGCTTCGGGCTCGGCCACCCCGGTGATCTGGAGCATCCGCGGGTGCGCGCGGCGCTCGACGAGGTGCTGGCGGCGGCCGCCGAGGCCGGCAAGGCCTGCGGCATGTTCGCGCTCAGCGCCGCCGAGGCCGCGCGGTTCCGGGAGGCGGGCTTCCACATGATTTCGCTGCACTCCGACGCCGCGTGGCTGGCGCGCGGCGCGCGCGCCGCGCTGGCCGAGTACCGCGGCGGGGCCTGAGCCCGCCGCGGTCGATCACTCGGGCCGCCGCAGTTCGCGCTTCATCGCGTCGACGAATACGCGCACCCGCGACGGCAGCAGCCTCGCGCTGGGGTAGCTCAGGTGCACCGGCCACGGCGGCACCTCGAAGTCCTGCAGCACCACGCGCAGGTTTCCCGCGGCGATCAGGCCTGCCGCCTGGTACGACAGCACGCGCGCGAAGCCCAGGCCTTCGCTGCAGGCCTGCAGCACCGGCGCCGCCAGGTTGCACTGCAGCGCGCCTTGCACCGGGATGCGGATCTCGCGACCCTGGTCGACGAAGCGCCAGCTGCCGGACTCGGCGTTGTCGAAGCGCAGGCAGGGCAGACGGGACAGCTCCTGCGGATGCCGCGGCGTGCCGAGGCGGCGCAGCAACTGCGGACTGGCCACCACGACGCGCCGGATGGCGCCGACACGCTGCGCGACCAGGCTGGAGTCCTGCAGCGGGCCGATGCGGATTCCCACGTCCAGTCCTTCCTCGACCAGGTTGACCACGCGGTCGAGCAGCAGCAGGCGCACCTGCATGCGCGGGTGGCGCCGCAGGAAGCGGATCACGGCGGGGGCCACGTGGTACTGCCCGTACAGCACCGGCGCCGTCACGCTGACCGATCCGGCGGGCTCGGCGCCCCCGGAGCCCCCGGCGCCGACCACGCGGTCGGCCTCGTCGAGTTCGCCGACGATGCCGCGTGCCCGCTGCAGGTACTGGCGCCCCTCGTCGGTCAGCGACAGGCGGCGTGTCGTGCGGTTGAGCAGGCGCACGCCCAGTTCGGCCTCGAGCGCGGCCAGCGTGCGCACGGTGGCCGGCAGCGACGAGCCGAGGGCGCCGGCCGCCGCGGTCAGGCTGCCGTGGTCGACGATGGCGATGAAGGTGCGCAGGGCGCGCAGCTTGTCCATGGAGGAGGAGGAAGGTTCCAGGCGAGGGCGGGCTCCATGATTCATGCGGAAATCGGAGTAGTCAAATACGGTTCGCAATCTTTATGTTCACCGGGAGAACATCCACAATCCGTCTGCACAGACCTTGCCAGGAGAACCGACGATGCAACCCGCGCGCCCGATCGTGCTGTACCGCCACCCGCTGTCCGGACATTGCCACCGCGTGGAGCTGCTGCTGCGCATGCTCGATCTGCCGTATCGCACCCGCGACGTCGACCTGCAGGCGCGCGAGCAGCGCGCGCCGGACTTTCTCGCCCTCAATCCCTTCGGTCAGGTCCCGGTGATCGACGACGACGGCGCGGTGATCGCCGATTCCAACGCGATCCTGGTGCATCTGGCGCTGCGCTATGCGCCGCCGTCCTGGCTGCCGCGCGACGCGGACGGCGCCGCGCGGGTGCAGCGCTGGCTGTCGGTGGCCGCCGGGCCGCTGGCCTGCGGGCCGGCGCGTGCGCGCGCCATCCGGCTGTTCCGCCGCGCCACCGATCCGACGCAGGCGCGGGCCACGGCGCACGCGCTGTTCTCGACCATGGAGGACATGCTGCAGCCGCAGGGATTCCTGGCCGGCAGCGAGCCGACCATCGCCGACCTGGCGATGTACAGCTACACGGCGCATGCACCGGAGGGCGGAGTCGAGCTGGAGGGCTACCCGCGCATTCGCGCGTGGCTGGCGCGGGTGCAGGCGCTGCCCGGCTTCAGGCCGATGCCGGCGGCCGCGGACGCGGCCTGACGCGGGCAGCGCAGGCATGTGCACCATGGGCCCCGGGGACGACGTCTTCCATCGCGGCGAGCAGGCGCTGCAGCGCAGCGCCGGCACCCGCGAGCGCCTGCAGCAGGTCGGCGCGCGCATCGTGGCATCGCGCCTGCATGCGGGCCATCGCGAGTTCTACGCGCGCCTTCCCTTCATGGTGGTCGGGGCCGCCGACGAAGGCGGGCAGCCGTGGGCGAGCCTGCTGTGCGGCGCGCAACCCGGTGGCTTCGTCGATGCGCCCGACGACACCACGCTGCGCCTGCACGCGCTGCCGCCCGCGGCGGATCCGCTGCGGCCGCTGCTGCGTCCGCGCAGCTGGGTCGGGCTGCTCGGCATCGAGTTGCCGACGCGGCGACGCAACCGCGCCAACGGTCGCGTGCTCGACGTCGACGATCGAGGCTTCACGGTGCGGATCGAGCAGAGTTTCGGCAACTGTCCCAAATACCTGCAGTCGCGCGAGCCCATGGACGCGGGCGTTCCGCGGGCGCCCGGGCCTGCACGGGAGGACGACCGGCTGGACCTCGCGGCCGCGCGTCGGGTGCGCGACGCGGACACCCTGTTCATCGCCAGCCGCGCCGCCGAGGGCCGGGCCGGCGGGGGCGCCGATGTCTCGCATCGCGGGGGACTTCCGGGATTCGTGCACGTGGCCGACGACGGCCGCAGCCTGGCGTGGTCGGAGCTGCCGGGAAACGGCTACTTCAACACCCTCGGCAACCTGCTGCTGGAGCCGCGCGCCGGACTCGTGTTCCCGGACTTCGCCGGCGGGGATCTGCTGCATGTGGCGGGGCGCGCGCGCATCGTGCGGGACGCCGCCGCGCCGGGGCGTCCCGTGGGGGGCGGGCACGCGGTGGTGCTGGCGATCGAGCGCGTCGTCTGGCGCCCGGCGGCGATGCCGCTGCGCTGGCGCCTGCTCGAGCGCTCGCCCTGGCTGGGCGCCGCCGCGCCGGGCTGAGGGCTTGCCGGTGGGAGGCGCCATGGCGCCGGGATCGGGCAGAATCGGGGCATGCAAGAGACCACCCCGCAGCAACCGGATGCTTGCGACGACCGCTTCGCGCAGCTCGACGGCGGCATGCGCATCTGCTGGCGCGCCTGGGGCCCGGAGCATGGCGAGCCGGTGCTGCTGATCGCCGGGCTGGCGATGCAGCTGATCTCGTGGCCAGACAGGTTCGTGCAGGGCCTGTGCGATGCCGGGCTGCGCGTGATCGCGCCCGACAATCGCGACTGCGGGCTGTCGTCGAGGGTCGCGGTGCCGCCGCCGGGACGCCTGCGCCAGTTGCTCGCGCTGGCGCCGGCGCACAACTACGCGCTGGAGGACATGGCCGACGACATGGCCGGCCTGCTCGACCGGCTCGGCGTGGACGCGGCGCACGTGGTCGGCATGTCGATGGGAGGCATGATCGCGCAAGGCCTCGCGGCGCGGCATGCCGCGCGCGTGCGCAGTCTGTGCTCGATCTTCTCCACCACCGGCAGCCGGCTGGTCGGGCAGCCGGCGGCGTCGACCATCGTGCGCATGCTCAAGCCGGTGCCGCGCAGCGCGCAGGAGGCGGTGAGCCAGTATGTCGCGTTCATGCATCACATCGGCAATGCCGACGAGCCCGGTGCGGTGCAGGAGTGGGCCGATTACGCGCTGCGCGCCTGGGAGCGCGCCGGCGGTCGCGTCGACGCCGCCGGCACCGCGCGGCAGATCGCCGCGATCCAGAAGTCCGGCGACCGCAGTGCGCAGCTGCGGTCGATCCGCGCCCCGACGCTGGTGCTGCACGGCGAGCGCGACCTGATGGTCCATCCCAGCGGCGGGCGCGCGACGGCGGCGCTGATTCCCGGCGCGCGCCTGCTGGTGCTGCGCGGGCTGACGCACCAGATCGTGCGCGCGCGCAGCGCCGAGCTCGTCGGCCACATCGTCGCGCACCTGCGCGGCGCCGCGGCTAGCTGAGCCGCCCGGCGCGCACGCGCAGCGGCCAGGCGATGTCGCGACGCACGCCGGCATCGCCCCAGGCCGCGCGCAGTTGCCGCGCGAACTCGTCGTAGGGGGCGCTGCCCAGCGCGGCCTCGGCCTGGCGCAGCGCCGACCAGGTGCGCACGTAGCCCAGCAGCTCGTCCAGATCCCACCTCGCGAGCACGTCCAGCGGCGGCGCCGCGATCTCGTCGAAGGGGAAGTCGAGGTCGCGGTAGCCGTCGATCACCAGCCGGCGCTCGGGCGGCCAGTACGGGCCCAGCACGCGGTCGTGCAGCTCGCGCAGCAGCTCGCCGCAGGCGCCCGGCATCGAGGCCACGCCGTAGGTGACCAGCGCGATGCAGCCGCGCGGGCGCAGCACGCGGCGCGCCTCGGCATGGAAGCGCGGCAGATCGAACCAGTGGGCGGCCTGCGCGGCGCTCAGCAGGTCGACGCTGGAGTCGTCGAGTCCGCTGTGCTCGGCCGGCGCGACGCGGTAGCTCACCCGCGCATGGGGCTGCGCGTGCGCGATCTGCGACGCGCTGGCGTCGGTGGCGACGACCCGTTCGAAGCGGCGTGCGAGCAGCGTCGACAGCTGGCCCGCGCCGCAGCCGCAGTCCAGCGCCAGCGCCTGCGACGGCGCTGCCGCGGCCAGCCAGTCGGCGAGTTCGTCGGGATAGCGCGGGCGGTAGCGCGCGTAGTCGGCCGAGCTGGCGGAGAAGTGATCCTTGAAACCGGGTGCGGCGGGGCCCTCGGACATCTCGACGCCTGCGCGTGGGGTTGCGAAGGCCGTCAAGATTAGCAGCCCGCGTCGGAGTCCGCGGCGCGAACTAATGCGACATCAGCACCGGCACGGTCATCGACGACAACATCGAACGGGTCACTCCGCCGAGCATCCACTCCTGCGCGCGCGAGTGGCCGTAGGCCCCCATCACCAGCAGGTCCGCGCCGAGATCGGCGGCGTCGCTGAGCAGCAGCTCGCCCACCGTGGAGTCGAGCAGGGTGGGGGTCATCAGGGCATCCGGTGCGTAATCGGCGTCGCCTCGGCGCTGCACCGCATGGCGAGCCGCGACGCCGTGCCGGCGCAGCAGCTGCACCGCCGATTCCAGCGAGCGCGCCGCGCTGGACCCGGTGTGCCCGTAGCTGCGCACCGAGACCTCGGCAGCGCGCTGCAGCAGCGGCAGCGCGTCGCGCAATGCCCGCGCGCTCTCGCGGCGGCCGTCCCAGGCCACCAGCACGCGCGTGCCGCAGCTCGTGCCGAGTTCCTTCGGGCGCGGCACGAACAGCACCGGGCAATTGGTGTCGACCAGCAGTTGCGACGCGAAATGCTGGCTGGCCGCATGCTCGGATTCGAGGTAGGGCTGGCTGAGCACCAGCAGATCGGCACCCCGTGCATGCTCGAGCAGCGCCGACGCACCCTCGGGCATGCCGCGGCAGCTGGCCTGTGCGCCGGCTTCATGCAGCAGCTTGCGCACGGCTTCGCAGGGCAGCGCGTCGGGCGGACACAGCGCGTCGATCTCGGCGCCGTGGGCCTGCGCGATGCGCGCGGTCAGCGAACACAGCTTCGCGGCTTGCGTGGCCGCGCCCATGTACAGCGCAATGCTTCGGTAGTCGTTCATCGCTCGTTCCCCAGGGTCGCGCCTGCCGGATCGAGCTTAGGGATTCATGCCGGCTTCGCCTTGAGCCAGCGCAAGCCGGCGCGGGTTTCATTGCCCGGGCAAATATCTCGAGCTCGCGAATATCGACATATGTCGCCCGCCGGGCCTCGCCTGCGTGCTGCATGTCGTATTTCGGCGATCGCGGCCGTTTGTGCGGACCTTGGTGTCACCGAATGTGTCCCCGACACCCGGCGAGACTCCCGCGCAGCCCTGCCCGGGACGCTGCATAAGCGCATGCAAATATGTGATTAGTAAATGATGAAATCGTTCGATATGGAATAAAGTCAAGTAAAAATTCGACGTTAACGCAACAACAACTGGTTTTCTGGCGGCAAATCCGCAATCGATTCGGGCAGGTCCTGGGCGGCACGCGCTGTTCGTGTGATGCCGGTTGCCGGACCGACGGGGGGACAGATGCAGGTGCGAATGCAGACACGGATGCCGCACGAGGGGCGCGGTGCGGCCCCGCGCGGCGCGGTACGGCGGGAGGCGCCATGAAGCTGCTCGCTTTCCACAGCCAGGGCGGGCACGAATGGTTCGTCGCGCATGGCCGGCAGGACTCCGCGGCCGTGGCGTCGAATGTGCACGTGCTGCGAGTCGACGGCCGGTTGCTGCTGTGCGATCCGGGCGGACAGCAGGATTTCGCCGAGGCCTACGCGGTGCTGGCGCAGGCCTTGCCCACGCTCGACATCCGCGCCGGATTCATCAGCCACCAGGATCCCGACGTGGCGTCCGCGATCCCGCTGTGGGACGCCTGCGTCGACGGCATCGACTGGTACGCCCCGGAAGCCTGGCTGCCCTACCTGCGCAACCTGCCGCGCGGCGTGCACGCCCGGCTGCGGCCGCTGCCCGACCAGGGGGCGGACCTCGAACTCGGCAGCGCGCGCCTGCAGGCGATCCCGGCGCACTACCTGCACGCCGCGGCGAACCTGCACCTGTACGACCCGCAGGCCCGGGTGCTGTTCAGCGGCGACGTCGGCTCGGCCTTCCTGCCCGCGGCGGCGTCCCCGCAGACGCAGCGTCCGCTGCTCGAGTCGGCCGCCGAGTTCGATGCGTACATACGTCACGCCGAGTCCTTCCACCGGCGCTGGATGCCCAGCGCCGCCGCCAAGCACGACTGGTGCGAGCGGGTGGCGCGGCTGGACATCGACTTCCTGTGCCCGCAACGCGGCGCCATCTGCACCGGCGACAACGTGCGGCGCTTCATCGAATGGTTCGATGCGCTGGATGTCGCCGCTGCATTGAATTGACCCGTTCCGAGTGCCACGCTGCGACCGCGGCCGCAGCGTGTGCAACCTTGCCCCGCCCGCAACGCTGACGAGGAAACGCATGACCCTGGAGGCCCTGCTGCAGACGGCCGAGACACTGCTCGGCCCGCTGCCCACCCTGGAGATGCTCGCCGAGGCCGACGACGCGATGCACAACCGCTTGATCTTCATGAATGCCGCGGCGAAGCGGCTTTTCGAGGCGCACCGGGCCCAGCTCAATGCGCATCTGCGCGGCGCCGACGTCGCACGGGCGCAGGACCAGAGCATCCACCAGTTCCATCGCGACAGCGACAGGCAGAAGGCGGTGTTTCGGGAAATCATCGCCGGGAGGCTGGACATGCACCGGGTGGACGTTTCGATCGGCAACGCCTCCTACAGCATTTCCGTATATCCGGTGAAGGACCCGCAGGGCCGCATCGTCGCACTGCATGCCAGCTGGCTCGACGTCAGCGCCCAGCGCCGCATGCAACAGCTGTCGCGGCGCCTGCTCGAGGCCTCGCAGACCCTGCAGCAGGAGATGCAGGCGCATCAAAGCGGGATCGACGACGCCGTGAGCAGCCTGGGCACGGCCCACGACGGAGCGCGCCGCACCAGCGACTCGACCTCCGATCTGAGTTCGGCCGCGCGCAGCATCGGCGGCATCGTGCAGGCGATCCGCGAGATCGCCGCGCAGACCAACCTGCTGGCCTTGAACGCGGCCATCGAGGCGGCGCGCGCCGGCGATCACGGCAGGGGCTTCGCGGTGGTCGCCGACGAGGTGCGCAACCTGGCGCGACGCGTGCAGGAGGCCACCGGCAGCGTGCAGGAGCATGTGCAGTCCATCGGCGAGAAGGTGCAGGGCATCTCGCAGCAGGCGGGGCAGGGCGTGCAGACGACCCAGCATGCCATGGAGGCCATCCGCAAGGCCTGCTCCTGCCTGGCCAGCGTCGGCAGCATGTCGCAGCAGCTGCTGAGCACCGCGCAGGACCTGGAGACCCTGGTCGCCTGACCCGGCCAGGCACCAGCCAGGCACCGGCCAGGCCGCCACCCGCCCAGGCGATGTCCGATCCGTCCGCCGACCCCGAAGAACTGTACGGCGCGCAGGCCGCCGAGCTGTTGCGCGCGCTGCACCTGCGCGCGTGCGAGGCGGCCGATCGTTTCGCCGACGAGTTCTACGAGGCCCTGATGCAGCGCGATGCGACGCAGGGCATCCTGCGGCGACTGGACGACGCGGAATTCTCCCGCCTGCGCCGGCAGCAGGCGCGGCACCTGGCGGAGCTGGTGTCGCCGCAGCTGGGTGCACGGCAGCACCGGGAGCGCGCGCTGCAGGTGGGGCGGGTGCACGCACTCGTCGGCGTGGACATGATGTGGCTGACCGAGGCCTACGGCATGTACCAGAAGGCCCTGCACCGGCTGCTGGCGTCGCGGCCGTCGGCCGACCCTGCGCTGCATCCGCGCATCCTGCAGATCGTCGACCGCCGGCTGCTGTGCGATCTGCAGGCGCAAAGCGCCGGCTACCGGCAGGTCGACCGCGAACTCGCGCAGGCCGTCTCGCGGGTGCAGCAGCGCGCGCTGCAGGGCCGCAGCCTGATCGACCTCCACCAGGGTGCGCTGCGCGCGCTGTGCGCGATCGACGGGCTGGCGGCGGCCTTCGTCGGGCGCATCGATGCGCAGGGGCGTTGGGAGGTCGAGGCCTGCGAAGGCCCCAGCGCGCCGGCCTACCTGGCCGCCGCGCAGACCTCGCAGGCGCCGCTGCTGCAGGCGGCCGCCGGCGACGCGGCGGGCGAGTCGATGCTGGCGCTGGCCTGGCGCAGCGGGCAGGCGCAGACCTGCGAGGTGCGCGCCCCCGATTGCGGTGCGCATGCCTGGTTGGCGCTGGCGGCCGGCTTGGGCCTGCGCTCCTGCGCCGCGGTGCCGCTGGTCGACGACAACGGCCGCACGCACGCGTTGCTCAGCCTGCACAGCCGCTGGCCGGGGTTCTTCGACGCCGAGGGGCGGCGCGCGCTGCTCGAGCAGGTGCAGCAGATCCTGAGCATGACGGCGTCGCGCCTGGCCCACCCCAGGGTGGTGCCGTACGACCGTCGCGGCACCTACGGGGCCTGGCTCGATGCCGGCCGCGTGCGCATGCTGTACCAGCCGATCGTCGAGCTGCAGAGTGGCGCGCTGCACAAGGTGGAGGCGCTGGCGCGGCTGCTCGACGAGCAGGGCCGCATGCTCGCTCCGGGCGAGTTCCTGCCGGCGCTGGGCCAGGACGGCCTGCTGCGCCTGTTCGAGCTCGGGCTCGTCGCCGCCGGCGCCGACCACCGCGGCTGGGGCGAGACCGGGCTGCACCTTCGCGTGTCGCTGAACCTGCCGCCGCAGGCGGTCGGCGAACCGCGCTACCACGAGACCCTGTTCCGCGTGCTCGAGAGCGGCGGGCTGCCGCCGCAGGCCCTCGAACTGGAGATCCTGGAATCCGGCGAGGGCCGCGAGCATGCGTCGCGCGAGCCCTTCTTCGAGCGGCTGCGGCTGCTCGGCGTGCGCATCGTGCAGGACGACCTCGGCTCGGGCCACAGCTCGTTGCTGCGCCTGGACCGCATGCCCTTCGACGAGGTGAAGATCGATCAGGGGCTGGTGCTCGAGGCTTCGCGCAAGGACCCGCAGCGCGCTTTCGCGTTCATTCTTCACCTGACCCAGCTGGCGCACGCGCTGAACGTGTCGGTGACCGTGGAGGGCCTGGAGGATCCGGGGCTGATCGAGGCTGCAGCCATTCTCGGCGCCGACCGCGGGCAGGGCTACGCCATCGCGCGTCCGATGCCGGCGCAGGACTTGCCGCAATGGCAGCGCAGCTACCGCCACCGCGTCGGACTGCGCGAGCCGACCACGGCGTGGGGCGCGCTGGCCGGCTACCTGATCTGGGACCGCCAGTTGCTGGCGCTGCGCCACTGGCCGGAGCTGATCGAGGACTTCGTGCGCGCGCCGTGTCTGGTGCAGCGCTTCCTCGACGCCCACGGCATGCGCGATTCCCGGTTGCAACGCCTGCTCGACCTGAACCACGCACTGGCCGTGCACCCGGCGTCGACGCGGCTGTACCGGCGCACCCGCGCCGACATCGTCCAGGCGCTGCGCGGACTGGGCGCCGCGCACTGAGCAGGCTGCGCGCCGCCCGCGGATTCGTTACATTGGCGAGGCGCCGCCGCCTGGTGCGGCAACCGCCACGGGGAGGCCGGATCATGGTGAAGGTGCTGGGGATTTCCGGGAGCCTGCGTACGCAGTCCTTCAACACCGCGCTGCTGCGCGCCGCGCAGGCCGCCGCCAGCGACGAGTTGCAGATCGACGCGGCCACGCTGCACGGCATCGAGCTCTACGACGGCGATGTCGAACGCAACAGCGGCACGCCGCAGGCGGTGCGCGCGCTGAAGCAGCGCGTGCTGGCCAGCGACGGGCTGCTGCTGGTCTCGCCCGAATACAACAACGGCATCCCGGGGGTGTTCAAGAACGCCGTCGACTGGCTGTCGCGGCCGACTCCGGACATGCCCGACGTGCTGCGCGAACGCCCTGTCGCGGTGATCGGCGCGTCGCCGGGCGGTTTCGGCACGGTGATGGCGCAGGCGCACTGGCTGCCGGTGCTGCGCACCCTGGGAATGCGCCATTGGCACGGCGGTCGCCTGCTGGTGTCGCGCGCGCAGAACGTGTTCGGCGCCGACGGCGGCTTGCAGGATGAAACGGTGCGCGAGCAACTGGCCGAATTCCTGCGCGGCTTCGCGCGATTCGTCGAACAGCAGCGCCGCGCGTAGCGGCCGCGGCGACCTGCCCGCGCCGCCCGCGGGCACGTCGGCATGCGCGTGCGCCCCTCAGGCGGCGACGCGCCCGGCGCTGGCGTCGAGCTGCTGCGCCTGCGTCGAAACGCGCCGGAACAATTCGGCGATGTGCTGGCTCCTCGATTGTCCCTTGCGCAGGTTGTCCAGCGTGATCCGCTGCGCCGCGGTGATCTCGTGCAGGATCTTGAAGCTGCGCTCGATCTGCTGCTGGATCTCCGAGGTCGCGGCCTGCACGTTCATCGAAAGGCTGCGCACCTCGTCGGCCACCACCGCGAAGCCTCGCCCGGCCTCGCCCGCGCGCGCCGCCTCGATGGCCGCGTTGAGCGCGAGCAGGTTGGTCTGGTAGGAAATGGCCCGGATGACTTCGATGCTCTTGCCAACTTCCGAGGAATGTTCGTTCAGTACTTCGATGTCCCTGGATTCCATCGTCGCGGATTCGGAGTTTTCCTGCATGAGCACCAGCAACTGTTCCAGGATCGACGTGCCTTCGCTGACACTGTCGGCCAGGCTGCGGGCAGCCTCCCGCAGTTGCTCGGCCAGTTGCCTGGACGCCGCCTCGCGGGCATGGATGTCGGTGGCGATCTTCACCACCCCGACGATCGCGCCGGAGGCGTCGCGTACCGGGGAGTACGTGGCCTCCAGGTACACCAGGCGACCGTCGCGGGTGAGGCGCTGGATCTTGTCCGAGAAGGAATTTCCCGACAGCAGGCGCCTCCAGAATTCCTGATACGCCGCGGACGACGCGAATTCCGGCGCGCAGAACGTGCGGTGGTGCTCGCCGACGAGGTCCTCGGGCTCGTAGCCCAGCGCGTGCGCGAAGCGCCGGTTCACCCACACCACGCGCGCGTCGGTGTCGAACTCGATCATCGCGGTGCTTTCGGCCAGGGAGCCCAGCACGTCGTGTGCCTGCAAGGAAGTTCCCGCACTGTTCATCGCTTATTCCTATCGGTACCCGCTGAGTTGCCCGTCGGGACAACGACACGCAAGACCGACACTTGAGGCCCCGTCATGCGACAGTTGCGCGCTGCGCACCCCCGGCTTGCTGGCTACACTGACCCACCATGAAAGCCGCCTACTACACCCGTCCCGGTCCCGCGCGCGATGTGCTGCAGTTCGGGGAGGTCGACACCCCGCAGCCGCGCCCCGGCGAGCTGCGCGTGCGCCTGCAGTGGTCGGGGGTCAACCCTTCCGACGTCAAATCCCGCCTGGGCCTGCGCAGCGCGAGCATGCCGTTCCCCCGCGTCGTCCCGCACAGCGACGGCATGGGCGTGGTCGACGCCGTCGGCGACGGCGTCGAGCCGGCACGCATCGGGCAGCGGGTGTGGACCTGGAACGCCGCCTGGGGACGTGCCGACGGCACCGCCGCGCAATGGGTCTGCCTGCCGCAGCAGCAGGCGGTGGCGTTGCCGGACGCGGTGCCCGGCGAGGTGGGCGCCTGCCTGGGGATCCCTGCGCTGACCGCGCTGCACGCGGTGCTGCTGGGTGGCGGCGTGGCCGGCAAGACCGTGCTGGTGGCCGGTGGGGCCGGCGCGGTCGGGCATTACGCGGTGCAGATGGCCGGGCAGCTCGGCGCGGCCCGCGTGATCGCGTCGGCCAGCACCGAGTCGAAGGCGCGCCTGGCGCGCGAGGCCGGCGCCGACGACGTGGTGATGTACCGCGACGAGCCGCTGGCCGCGCGCGTGGCCGAGCTGACCGGCGGGCGCGGTGTCGACCGCGTCATCGAACTCGATATCGGGGTCAACGGCGCCGCCGACCTCGAGCTCTTGCGCAGCGGCGGCGAATGCGTGGTCTACGGCAGCAGCCAGCCGCAGGTGCAACTGCCGTTCTTCCCGCTGATCGCGAAGAACCTGCAGCTGCACTGCTTCATCGTCTACCACCTGGCGCCGGCGGACCGCGAGCGCGCGCTGGGCACGCTGGGGCGCATGCTCGAGCGCGGCGTGCTGCGCCACAACATCGCCGCGCGCCTGCCGCTGCAGGACATCGCGGCCGCGCACGAGATGGTCGAGTCGGGTTCCGCGGTCGGCAACGTCGTGCTGGCCGTGGACTGAAGGCGGGCGCGAAGGCGCCCGCGGGGCGTCGCCCGCCGCATTGGCTATGCTCGCGGCTTTGGCCACGATTCCCGGAGCCCCCGCGATGTCCTCCCTCAGCGTCCCACCCCTCGGCACTCCCTTGTCCGCCGCCGCGCTGCGGGTCATGCTGCTCGGCGCGGGCGAGCTCGGCAAGGAGGTCATCATCGCGCTGCAACGCCTGGGCGCGGAGGTGATCGCGGTCGACCGCTACGCCCACGCCCCGGGCCAGCAGGTGGCGCACCGCGCGCATGTCATCGACATGACCGATGCGCAGGCGCTGCGGCGTCTGGTGCTGGCCGAGCGCCCGCATCTGATCGTGCCGGAGATCGAGGCCATCGCCACCGACGCGCTGCTGCAGATCGAGTCGGAGGGACTGGCCGACGTGATCCCCACCGCGCGCGCCGCGCAGCTGACCATGAACCGCGAGGGCATCCGTCGTCTCGCGGCCGAGGAACTGGGCCTGCCGACCTCGCCTTACGCCTTCGCCGAGACCCTGGAGCAGCTGCGCACGGCGATCGACTCCGGAATCGGCTACCCCTGCGTGGTCAAGCCGGTGATGTCGTCGTCCGGCAAGGGCCAGTCGGTGCTGCGCGGTCCCGACGATGTACAGACGGCGTGGGACTATGCGATGGCCGGAGGCCGGGTCAAGCTGCCCCGCGTGATCGTCGAGGGATTCATCGAGTTCGACTACGAGATCACCCTGCTGACCGTGCGCGCGCTGGACGCGGCGACGGGGCAGGTCGGAACCTTCTACTGCGAGCCCATCGGGCACCTGCAGGTGCATGGCGACTATGTCGAGTCGTGGCAGCCGCAGCCGATGTCGGCGCTGGCGCTGCAGCGTTCGCGGGAGATCGCCGGCAAGGTCACGACGGCGCTGGGCGGACGCGGCATCTTCGGCGTCGAGCTGTTCGTGCGCGGTGATCAGGTGTGGTTCTCCGAGGTCAGCCCGCGGCCTCACGACACCGGGCTGGTCACGCTGTGCTCGCAGCGACAGTCGGAGTTCGAGCTGCATGCGCGTGCCATTCTCGGCCTGCCGGTGGACACCGCGCTGCGCGAGCCGGGAGCCTCGGCCGTGATCTATGGCGGGGTCGATGCGATCACGCTGCGCTTCGACGGCGTCGCGCAGGCGCTGGCGGTGCCGCGCTCCGATCTGCGCCTGTTCGGCAAGCCCGAGAGCTTCGTGCGCCGGCGCATGGGCGTGGCGCTGGCCGCCGGCGACGACATCGAGCAGGCGCGCCAGCGTGCGCGCGAGGTCGCGTCGAAGGTGCGCCCGGTGGCGGTCTGAGGCGCGCGCCGCGCGCCCGCGAAACCGTCCCGAGCCGCGATTGCGATCGCGATCCCACGCCGCGGCCGCGGCGGCGCTGGTGCGCCGCAGTCGCAGGCCGCACAATCGAGCCTGTCCCCGCCCCCCGGTCCCCGACCCGTACATGCCATGCAAGCACCGGTCAGCAGCACCCGCATCCCGCGCATCGTGATCGTCGGCGGCGGCGCCGGCGGGCTCGAGCTCGCCACGCGCCTGGGCGACACGCTGGGGCGTCGTGGCCAGGCCGAGATCACGCTGGTCGAGCGCGGCCGCAGCCACCTGTGGAAACCCCTGCTGCACCAGGCGGCCGCCGGTACGCTGGGCATCGACGACAACGCGCTGAACTACCTTGCGCAGTCGAGCTGGCACCATTTCAAGTACCGGCTCGGCGCGATGGACGGGCTCGACCGCGGGCGCCGCCAGGTGCTGGTGGCGCCCACCGTCGACGAGCGCGGCCGCGAGGTGACCCCGCGCGGACGCATCGACTACGACATCCTGGTCATCGCGGTCGGCAGCCAGAACAACGATTTCGGGACCCCGGGTGCGGCGCAGCACGCGATCGCGCTCGACACTCCGGAGGACGCGCGGCGCTTCCACCGCCGGCTGGTCGATGCCTGCATCGCCGCCAACACGCAGACCACGCCGCTGCGCCCGGAGCAGCTGAACGTGGTCGCGGTGGGCTCGGGCGCCACCGGGGTGGAACTGGTGGCCGAGCTGCACAATTCGATGCGCGTGCTGGCCGCCTACGGACTCGATCGCATCGACCCCGAGCGCGACATCCGCCTGAGCCTGGTGGAGGCGGCGCCGCGCATCCTGCCGGCGCTGTCGGAGCGCCTGTCGGCGGCCGCGGCGCGCGAGCTGCGCAAGCTCGGCGTCGAGCTGCACGTGGGCAAGCGCGTGACCGAGGTCAGCGCGACCGGGGTACGCACCGCCGACGGCGACTTCCTGCCGGCCGAGCTGGTGGTGTGGGCCGCCGGGGTCAAGGCGCCCGATTTCCTGAAGGAGCTCGACGGGCTGGAGACCAACCGCATCAACCAGTTGGTCGTGCGGCCGACGCTGCAGACCACGCTGGACGACGCGGTGTTCGCGCTCGGCGACTGCGCCGCCTGCCCGTGGCCCGGGCATGAAGGCACGGTGCCGCCGCGCGCGCAGGCCGCGCACCAGCAGGCCGCGTTCATGCTGGCGCAGATCCGCCGCGTGCTCGACGCCAAGCCGCTGGGCGAGTTCCGCTACCACGATGCCGGATCGCTGGTTTCGCTGGGCGAGCACAGCACGGTGGGCAGCCTGATGGGAGGGCTGTCGCGCGGCAGCATGTTCGTCGAGGGCCAGTTCGCGCGCTTCATCTACTGGCTGCTGTACCGCATGCACCTGCACGCGTTGCACGGCTTCTGGAAAACCGTGTTCCTGACCCTGGCCCGCATGATCTCGCGGACCACCGAACCGCAGATCAAACTGCATTGACCTGGTCGTCGCCGTAGTTCACACTGCCGAAGGCGCTGTGCCGTAGCATGGCCCGCGGGCGGCGCGCCGAGCGCCTTCCGCTTCCGCTTTCCGCTTCCCCTTGCGCCTCGCGATGGAAAAATCCCAAGCCACCGAATTCATTCACAGTTCCCTGGCGCTGATGGTCAAGCGCGGGGGCTCCGACCTGTTCATCTCGGCGGGCTTCCCGCCGGCGATCAAGGTCGACGGCAATGTCGAGAAGCTGTCGGTGCATCCGCTGACCCCCGAGCACACGCAGGCGCTGGCGCTGGCGGTGATGAACGACAAGCAGCGGCGCGATTTCGAGGCCAACAAGGCGGTGAATTTCGCGATCTCGCCCACCGGCATCGGGCGTTTCCGCGCCAACGCCTTCACGCAGCGCGGCAGCGTCGCGCTGGTGGCGCGCAAGATTCCGCTGGAGATCCCGACCATCGACGGCCTGGAGTTGCCGCCGGTGCTGAAGGAACTGGCGATGACCAAGCGCGGCCTGATCATCTTCGTCGGCGCGACCGGCAGCGGCAAGAGCACCTCGCTGGCCGCGATGGTCGACTGGCGCAACGAGAATTCGCAGGGCCACATCATCACCATCGAGGACCCGATCGAGTTCCTGCATCCGCACAAGAACTGCATCGTCAACCAGCGCGAGGTGGGGATCGACTCGATGGGCTGGGACGACGCGCTGAAGGACACGCTGCGCCAGGCTCCCGACGTGATCCTGATGGGCGAGATCCGCGACCGCGAGACCATGGACCAGGCGGTGGCTTTCGCCGAGACCGGGCACCTGGCGCTGGCCACGCTGCATGCCAACAACGCCAACCAGGCGATCGACCGCATCATCAACTTCTTCCCCGAGGAGCGCCGGACGCAGCTGCTGATGGACCTTTCGCTGAACCTCAAGTCCATCGTCTCGCAGCGCCTGATCCGGCTGGAGCAGGGCAAGGGGCGGGTGGCCGCGGTCGAGGTGATGATCAATTCGCCGCTGATCGCCGAGAAGATCCTCAACGGCGAGGTCGGCGACATCAAGGATGTGATGAAGAAGTCGCGCGAACTCGGCATGCAGACCTTCGACCAGGCGCTGTTCGACCTGTTCGAGGGTGAGCGCATCAGCTACGAGGACGCGCTGCGCAACGCCGATTCGATGAACGACCTGCGACTGACCATCAAGCTGCACGGCAAGCGCCAGGGCGGCGAGGTCGACACCGGGCATCTGTCGATCCTCTGACGCAGGCAAGGGCGCGGGTGGACGACCCGCGGGCCTGGGCTCCGCGCGGCAGCGGCGGCGCATCCGCGGGAAGTCGCCACGATCACGGGTGCCCTCGGGGGCAGGTCTCGCTGCAGCTCGCTATGGACAGCCTCCGGCAGACGGACCCTGGCGGATGGCGAGCCCAGCCGCGACCAACAGCAGGCAGACGACGTACATCAGCACGTAGCAGGTCCGCCCCAACCAGCGATCCACGGGCCGTGTATGAAGGACCAGCAGGTCCGGGTCCGCGAACAATGCGGCAAGTTCTCCGCGCCTGAGCAGGCGTGAGAATCGCTTCGGCAGGGTCAGGGCTTGGGCCACGCTGAGCACCTCTTGCCCCGGCATGAAGTCCAGTCCGAGGTCGTTGCGCGTGCACGGGTTGCGCCGTAATCTGCGAACGGTGATCAGGCTGAACAGGAGGAAAGCGATCCCCCACACGGCGGCTCCTAGGAGGAACAGTGCGGTGAGCCATGCAGCGGGAGGCAGGTGCGTCATGGATTGAGCTGCTGCGGTTCGGCGCTGAAGTCGTACAGGCTGCCGACGGCCGTCCGCACCAAGCGAAGCGCTCGGCCTGGGGGGCGACGAGTCCGATGCCGCGAGAAGTCCGGCAGCGCCCGCTCACCCCCATCGTTGCAGTGCGACGACGGTCATGATCGAGACGAAGCCGATGATGTGCGCCCAGTAGCAGATACGCCCGAGCAGGCGATCCAGCAGCGAGGTGTGCCGGTACATGGTTGCGGAGTCCGCGCGAAACATCGACATCGGCCCTCTCTCGCGACCGCGCAGGATGAAGCCGGGCAGCGACAACGCGGCGGCCACCGACATGATCTCCCAGCCCGGGAGCAGCGGGAAACCCAGGCAGCCCCGGGTCTCGGGGTGCTTGCGCAGGCGGCGCACCGTGATGACGCCGAAGGCGAACATGAACACCGCCCAGACGAAGCCGCTGCCCAAGACGAGGAACCCAAGCCCGAAGATGATGTCGTCGAGGGCCATCCTCATCGCTTCCTTCGTTCGGCCGTCCAGTCGTAGATCGAACCCGCGACATACTCGGTGCCCGTCCCCGCGAGGATCGAACCAGCCGTGATGACTCCGGCCAGCGCCGCTCCGCCGAGCACCAGGACCCACCCGGCGGGAGTGGCCAGTGCGATCACGTTCAGGGTTTGCACCGCTGCACCGGTCAGCGCCACTCCGGCCATGCCGCTGATGACAAAGCCCGCTGCCTCGGTGACCGCGCTGCGCTGCCAATCGCCTCGGGCCTCGTGTTGCTCATGCACGCGGTTGACACGCATACCCAGATCGACGGCCACGACCCCACGACCGACGTACTTGGCCGCGCGCGCCAGTTCGACGAGCTGCGTGGCCTCGATGGGCGAACGCACGTCGAGTTGCTTGGCCCTGCGGGCCCTGCGCACGAGTTCGGGCATCTGACGCCTGTCGGACGTGTAGGTGCGCTGGCGTGGCCGCAGGCGGTTGGTCGCGGCCTCCAGTTCCAGCGCGAATCGACGGTTCAGCTCGTGGCCCGATCGCACGAGGTCGCTGTGCGCAGCGGCCGCGGCGGCCGTGTCGGCCACGTAGCCGGGGCGCGTGGCCCGGTGGTACGCCAGCATGTTGCGCTGATGCTCGTGCATCGCTTCCAGGAATCGGGAGATGCGCGAGCTGTACAGTGCGGCACCGGAGCCCAGCCCGGTCAGGGCGTAGCCTCCATAGCGCTGCAGATCCTGCCGGATCTCCGACAGGGCCAGCGTGGCCGGGGCGCCGAAATCGAAGCACAGTTCGGTGAGCATGCGGCCCGGCGGCTCGAGCCTGGCGCAGACGTCGAGTTCCCAGGGCTCGTGGCAGGCACCCAGCAGATAGGGCACGCGGGCCGACAGGCTTCGCGGCTCGCGGCCGCGGTGGCAGCGTATGCAATCATCGGGAATGGCGAGCTCCCGGCACAGCGACCGGGTATCGGTCGGGTAGTCGCAAAGCAGCAGGCTGGGCATGGCGGGGCGGGTTCGTGCGGCGGGGCGCGCCGCGATGGCGAGTTCGTGCTCGTCAGCCTAGGTCGCCTCGATGTCCCGCATAGCCTCGACGAGCCAAAGGCGACCCGGCGGTGCGGGCAGCCGCGGGGGGCCGCCGGGTCAGTGCGCGTCGGCGGCCGCCTGGGCCAGCAGCCACTCGCGGAACGCCGCGATGCGCGGTTGCGCGGCCTCGCCGCGCCGGCACGACAGGAAGTGCAGCGGACGTTCGAACACCGGCAGCTCGGCCGCGGCGAGTTCGACCAGGTCGCCGCGGCGCAGTTCGCGCCCGGCCAGGCGCGTGCTCTCGAGCACCACGCCGATGCCGTCCACCGCGGCCGAGATGCCCAGCGCGGCGCGGTCGAAGGACGCGCGTGCGCCGGCGCGCGGTTGCAGCGCGGCGGCGGCGAACCACTCGTTCCAGCTCAGCGGGCTGAGCTGCGACTCGATCAGCGGCAGGCCGGCGACCGCGTCGGCCGCCGACATCCCGGGGCGCAGCAGCGCGGGGGCGCACAGCGGTGCGATGCGCTCGGGCCCCAGCGACCAGGTCTGCAGCTCGGCACGCTCCAGCGCGTGCCCGTAGGAGATGGCCACGTCGACCTCGCGCACCCGCGCCAGGTCCAGCGGCTGCGCGCCGGTGGACAGGCGGATGGCCACGTCGGCATGGGCGCGCGCGAAATCGGCCAGCCGCGGCCCCAGCCATTGCGTGGCCAGGCTGGGCGCGCAGTGCACCGCCAGCACCTGCGCCTCGGGCGCCAGCGCGACTTCCTGGCAGGCCGCCTCGACCACGTCGAACACGCGGCTGAGGCTGTCGAGCAGGCGCCGCGCCTCCGCGGTGGGTTCGACGCGACGGTTCGCGCGCACGAACAGCGCGCGCCCGAAGTAGTCCTCGAGTTCGCGGATCTGGTGGCTGACCGCCGACGGCGTGCGATGCAGCTCCTGCGCCGCCAGCGCGAAGCTCTCGAGTCGCGCGGCGGCCTCGAACGCGCGCAGCAGCACGAAGTTGGGCAGGCGTCTCATGGCCGTGGCGAAGCGGGTGGCAGGTCCGGGCCGGCGTCGAGGGCCTGGATAGATGAATGAAATTCATCTTTTCATGAACAAGCATCGTTTGTCAACGCGCGGCCGCGGCGCGACCATGCGCGGCATTCCCACCCCATATCCAGGAAAGCCGATGGCTGCCGTGCTGCAGACTCCCTCCCCGGGCATCGACCTGAAGGGCCGCACCTCGATCTACCAGCCCGAGCAGGCCGGACTGGTGTTTCCGCGGATTCCCGACTTCGAGAACCATGCCGCGCACCGCGAATACCTCAAGCAGCGTCTGGTCGCCGCGTGCCGGGCCTTCGCGTTGCAGGGTTTCGACTATGGCTTCGCCGGGCACCTGACGATTCGCGACCCCGAGCATCCGCAGTGGTACTGGACCAATCCGATGGCGGTGCACTTCTCGCAGGTGAAGATGTCCAACCTGATCCTCGCCGACCACGAGGGCACGGTGGTCGAGGGTCGCCATGCCATCAACCGCGCCGGTTTCGTGCTGCACGCCGCGGTGCACGAGATGCACCCGGACATTGTCGCGATGTGCCATGCGCACACGGTGTACGGCACCGCGTTCGCGTCGCTGGGCCGCCCGCTGCGCCCGATCACCCAGGACGCCTGCGCGTTCTACGAAGACCATGTGGTCATCGGCGACGAAGCCGGGCAGGTGGCGGTGGAGGTCAAGGCCGGGCACAAGGTGGCGCATGCCTTCCACGGCGTGAAGGCGGCCATCCACCAGAATCACGGACTGTTGACCGCCAGCCGCCACAGCATCGAGTCGGCCGCGTTCTGGTTCATCGCGCTGGAGCGCTGCTGCCAGCAGGAGCTGATGGTCGACGCCAGCGGCCACGCGCCGCGCCTGGTGCCGCCCGAGCGCGCGCGCTACAGCCGCGAGCATGTCGGCAGCGACTACATCGGCTGGCTGCATTTCCAGCCGATCTGGGAACAGCTGAAGGCGACGCAGCCGGATATGTTCGACTGAGAAGGGGGCGCTGCGCTCGCGGGTCTCAGGCGCTGCGCTCGCGCAGCACCTCCCCCAGCCGCTCCAGCAGGTTGGCGCGCGCGCGCTCGGTGTGGCGTTCGACCTGCGCGCCGGCGCGCTCGGCGTCGCCGTCGGCGATGGCCTGGGCGATCTGCTCGTGCTCGTCCCAGATCGCGTCGCGCAGGCGCGACGACTGCAGCACCGCGCCCATGACCCGGCGCAGGTGCACCCAGTGGGTCTGCGCGCTCTGGCCGATCAGCGGGTTGCCGCAGGCCTCGTACACCGCGTGGTGGAAGGCGATGTCGGCGTCGATCATGGCCTTCACGTCGTTGCCGCGCGAGGCGCGGCGCCCGGCCTCGATCAGCTGCGGGTCGATGCGTGCGCCGCGGCGCGCGGCCAGGCGCGCGGCCAGCGCGTCCAGCGCGCCGCGCACCTCGTAGAGCTGGCCGATCCACTGCACGTCCAGCGGCGCCACCAGCACGCCGCGGCCCGGCGCGTCGCGCACGAGCCCATCCTTCTTCAGCAGGCGCAGCGCCTGCAGCACCGGCGAGCGCGACACCGCGAGCTGCTCGGCGATCTCCTCCTGGGTGAGCCGGGTTCCCGGCGCCAGCGTGCCGTCGCTGATGGCGTCCAGCAGCACGCGGTAGACCTCGTCGACGTAGTCGGTGCGCGTGCGGATGCGGGCGAGTTCGAGGCTCATGGCGTGGCGGCGGCGGGGCGGGCGGGGCAGGCGTGCAAGGCGCGAGCGTACCTCCGCATTGTGCCGCCCAGAGCCCTAGGTACTAACCCGAATGCGAAGCATGGCATCTTCAGAATATCTTTGTATACAGAATACAGTAGCCGGCAAGTGCTCGGCGCCCGGACCCGCGGCGCCAGCTTGCGGCCCCTTCCCCATGCAGCAGGAGTCGGTTTCATGAGCAGTGCTTCGGACAAGATGGACGGCAACGGCGCCACCGGTGCCGGCGCGGTGCCGGTGGCCCGCAAGCTGGTTCCCTACGGCGGCTACTACACCAGTGGCGTGCCCGGGCACGATGCGGAGATCACCGAGACCGATCCCGGAACTCCGCTGGGCGAATACATGCGTCGCTTCTGGCATCCGGTGTGCATGTCGATGGAACTCACCGACACGCCGCGCTTCCTGAAGATCCTCGGCGAGGAACTGGTGGCCTTCCGCGACGGCAGCGGCCGCGTCGGGCTGCTGCACGCGCATTGCGTGCACCGCGGCGCATCGCTGGAGTACGGCGCCATCCAGGAGCGCGGGATCCGGTGCTGCTACCACGGCATGGTGTTCGACGTCGACGGCACGTGCCTGCACGTGCCGTTCCCGAAGGGCGAGGAGGCCGAGGCCCACAAGTACGCCTGCTCCATCCGCCAGGGCGCGTACAAGGCCTTCGAGCGCAACGGCCTGGTGTTCGCCTACATGGGGCCGCCCGAGGAGGAGCCGCCGTTCCCGGAATGGGAGGGCGACTTCACGGTGCTGCCGGGTGACGAGCTGGTGCCGTTCAGCAACTTCCAGCATTGCAACTGGCTGCAGGTGCAGGACAACGCCGCCGACAACTTCCACACCGCGGCGCTGCACGCGGCGAAGAACGTGGTCGGCGGGAACTTCCAGGGCACCACCTTCGACGAGGTCGGGGCAGCCTCGATGGAAGTGGCCCCCGACATGCAGTTCATCCCGGTGCAGCAGGGGCGCAGCCTGGCCTGCGCGGGTGCGCGCCGCGTCGACAAGGACCGCATGTTCGTGCGCGTGCAGCATCAGGTGCTGCCGAACCTGAGTCTGCACGCATACACCTCGGAGGACGGTTCGGCCAGGAAGTTGTTCAGCCGCTTTCACATCATCCGCTGGACGGTCCCGGTGGACAACGAGAACAGCAAGATGATCGGCTGGCGGGTCATGGGCCCCGGCATCGACACCCGCGGCGTCGGTCGCAAGGAGTGGGTGGGCTACGAGTCGATCGACTTCCTCGAAGGGCAGGTCGCGCTGCGCCGCCCCGAGCGCTTCGCCAAGCACGGCATCGACGACATGCCGCCGATCCCGTCCAACCACCGCGAGCGCGAAGGCTACAAGCAGGCGCAGTACGCCCCGGGAGACTACGAGGCCATCATCAGCCAGCGCCCGATCGCCGTGCACAAGCTGGAAAATCCCACCAAGCTCGACGCCGGGCTGTACCTGTTCCGCAAGATGCTTCGCGACGCACTGCGCGGCGCCAACCCGGCGGCCAACCCGCAGAACTTCGCGCAATGGCTGCGCGAACTCGGCGGGGCCCCGAACAGCTTCTGCTCGGGCAACGTGTTCGACCTCCCGCTGGCCGCGACCACCGAACAGGAGATCGCCCGCCGGCGCGCGATCTCCAAGGGCGTGGTGTCGATCCTGGTCGACAGCGAGCGCCTGCAGGGGGCCGAGCGCACGGCCTTCGTGCGCGAGCGCATGGAGCAGCTCGAACGCGAGGTGCGCGGCGATGCCTGACGCACCGGGCCTGCTCGAGTTGATGGTGCGCCAGGTGCGCTACGAGGCGCGCGACATCCACTCCTACGAGCTGGTGCATCCGCTGGGCGAGGCGCTGCCGCCGTTCGAGGCCGGCGCGCATGTCGACGTGCACCTGCGGGACGGCATGGTGCGCCAGTACTCGCTGTGCAATCCGCCGCACGAATGCCATCGCTACGTGATCGGCGTGCTGCGCGACGAGCACGGCCGCGGCGGCTCGCGCGCGCTGCATGCGGGCTGGCGGGTGCAGGACCGCGTCCGCGTCGGCGCGCCGCGCAACCACTTCGCGCTCGAGCCGGGGGCGCGACGCGTGCTGCTGCTGGCCGGCGGAATCGGCGTGACGCCGCTGAAGGCCATGGCGCACCGGCTGCACGCGCTGGGCGCCGACTACCAGCTGCACTACTGCGCGCGCGACCTGCAGCGGGTGGCCTTCGCCGACGAGCTGCGCGAGAGCCTCGATCCGGCGCGGCTGCACCTGCACCTGGACGGCGGCGAGCCGTCGCGGGGCCTGGACATCGGCGCGCTGCTGCGGGCCGAACACGCCCCGGGGACCCACCTGTACTACTGCGGGCCCGCCGGATTCATGCAGGCCTGCGCGCAGGCCAGCGCGCACTGGAGCCCCGGCAGCGTGCACTGCGAGCATTTCCAGGCGGCGTCGCGGCCCGCGGGCGAGCCGGGCGCGCCGTCGGAAGGCTTCACGGTGCAGATCGCCAGCAGCGGCCGGCGCCTGCACGTGGCGCCCGAGCACAGCATCGCCAGCGTACTGCGCGAGGCCGGGATCGAGGTTCCCACGTCCTGCGAGGCGGGGCTGTGCGCCACCTGCAAGGTCGGCTACCTGCAGGGCGAGGTCGAGCACCAGGACTGCATCCTGGACGACGACGAACACCGCACCCACCTCACGGTGTGCGTGTCGCGGGCGAGGAGTCCCTTGCTGGTGCTGGATCTTTGACGACGCCGGCGTCGGGCGGCGTCGCGCCGCCCGTGTCGGGCGCCGGCGGCGGCGCGTCCAGCCCGAAGTCCATCCAGTCGTCGCCGAGCAGCTCGGACGGGTGCTGGGTGCGCTCGGAGCCGTTGCCGCAGCGCATCGAATCGGCGGGGCAGTAGTAGTGGCAGCCCCAGCAGATGCGTTCGGGGTGCGCGGGGTGCGGCGGAAAGCGCCGCAGCGGGAATTCGGCCACGGAAAAACCTCCAGGCCTCATCTGACGCCCGCGCCGCGCCCGCGCCCTTGATCCAGGGCAAAGGCCGGCGCCGCTTCAGGCTCGCAGCACGCGCGCGCCCAGTCCGGCGAGCACGCGGTGCAGGCTGACCACCAGGATTCCCGCGAACATCAGCACCGCGCCGGCGACGAAACGCGCGCTCAGCGGCTCGTGCAGCAGCAGCGCGCCGAAGACCACGCCGAACACCGGGGTCATGAACGAGAAGATTCCCAGGCGCGAAGCCAGGTAGTGGCGCAGCAGCCAGAACCATGCCAGGAAGCTGGCGAAGGACACGATCAGCGCCTGGAATCCCAGTGCCAGCCAGGTCTGCACGCCGGGGCGGATCGAACTCTCGCCGAGCAGCCACGCGGCCGGCACCAGCACGACGAAGGCCCCCAGCAGTTGCCACAGCAGCGTGGCGGCCGGCGGCGCGGTGGACAGCCGGCTGAGCCGGATGGTCACGGTGGTGGCGCCCCAGCAGGCTCCGCCGGCCAGCGCCATCGCGTCGCCGGCCAGGCTGGCCGCGCCGCTGCCGGGGGCGGCGTCCGGGCCGAGGAAGGCCAGCGCGACACCGCCGAAGGCCATCGCCACGCCGACCCACTGCAGGCGCGACAGGCGCTCGGCCGGCAGCCGCAGATGCAGCCCCAGCGCGGCGAAGATCGGCGCGGTGTAGAGGAACACCACGGTGTGCGATGCGGTGGTGTAGCGCAACGCCTGTCCGACCAGCAGGTACTCGGAGGCGAACAGCGCGGCCGCGAGCAGGCCCGGGCGCCAGGGTTCGCGGCTGAAGCCGATGCGCTGCCAGCGCATCACCAGCGCCACCAGCAGCGCGGCGATCCCCGAGCGAAGCCCTATCTGCAGCAACGGCGAGATGTCGTCGCCGTAGCCTTTCAGCGCCACCTGCTGCAGGCCCCAGATCAGGCACAGCAGGGTCATCAGGCCGCTGGCGCGGGCGTCGATCGGAAGGCGCGTGTCCATGCAGTGGGGAGGGGCGTTACGAAGCCGCCCATTGTGCCGCGACCTCGGCCCACGCGCCGGGCAAGGGCAATCTCAGTCGGTCGCGCTCGCCCGCTGCACGCTGCTGCTCAGCTGCGGCGTGCCGGCCAGGGTCTGCCACACCACGCAGTAGCGCTCGGTCAGGCGCAGCAGCGTGTCGATCTGCTGCTGCTCGGCGTCGGTGTCGAGCTCGAAGCGCAGCCGGATGGCCTGGAAGCCCACCGGCGCGTCGCGCGCCACGCCCAGCGTGCCGCGGAAGTCCAGGTCGCCTTCGGCGTGCAGCGTCGCATCGCGCAGCTCGATGCCCAGCGAGGTGGCCACCGCGCCCAGCGTCACCCCGGCGCAGGCCACCAGCGCCTGCAGCAGCATGTCGCCGGAGCAGGCCGACAAGCCGTCGCCGCCGGTGGCCGGGTGCAATCCCGCGCGCACGAGCTCGCGGGCGGTGTCGACGCTGCAGGTCACGCCTTCACCCAGGCGCCCCTCGGCGCGCAGCGTGATGCGCGCGCTGTCGGGCTGGTCGCGGTACTGCTGCTTGAGCGGCGCCTGCAGCGCGCGCAGTTCGTCGGTGTCCATGCGGGAATGCTAGCGCTTCACCGGCGAAGTCGGGTTGCGCGCTACGCGCGGCCCGGGCGCACCAGGATGGCGCGGAAATCGTTGACGTTGGTCATGGTGGGGCCGGTGACCACGGAGTCGCCCAGGGTCGAGAAGAAGCCGTGGCCGTCGTTGTCGTCGAGACGGTCCGCCGGGCGCATGCCGGCGGCGCGCGCGCGCTGCAGCGTGTCCGGCGTGAGCAGTGCGCCGGCGATGTCCTCGGCGCCGTCGACGCCGTCGGTGTCGCCGGCCAGCGCCCACACGCCGGGCTCGCCGCGCAGCGCCAGGCCCAGCGCCAGCAGGAACTCGACATTGCGCCCGCCGCGCCCCTGGCCCCGTACCGTCACCGTGGTCTCGCCGCCCGACAGCAGCACGCAGGGCGGCGCGAAGGGTTCGCCGTGACGCGCCACCGCCTGCGCGATGCCGCCCATCAGTTTGCCCACCTCGCGCGCCTCGCCTTCCAGCGAGTCGCCCAGCAGGTGCACCGCGTAGCCGGCCTCGCGCGCCACCGCGGCGGCGGCCTGCAGCGCCATGCGCGGGGTGGCGACGAGCCGGAACTCGGCGCGCGCCAGCCGCGGGTCGTCCGGCTTGACCGATTCGCCGCGGCCGCTGCGCAGCAGCTCCAGCGCCGCGGCCGGCAACTCGACGCCGTAGCGCCGCACGATGTCCAGCGCGTCGGAGCAGGTGCTGGGGTCTCCCACCGTCGGACCCGACGCGATGTCCCCGGGGTCGTCCCCGGGAACGTCGGAGATCGCCAGCGTGAGCACGCGCGCCGGGTGGCAGGCGGCGGCCAGGCGCCCGCCCTTGATGCCCGACAGATGGCGGCGCACGCAGTTGATCTCGCCGATGCTGGCGCCGCAGCGCAGCAGCTCGCGGTTCACCGCCTGCTTGTCGGCCAGCGTCAGGCCGTCCAGCGGCAGCGGCAGCAGCGACGAGCCGCCACCCGAGATCAGGCACAGCACGAGGTCGTCCGGGCCGAGGCCGCGCACGAGTTCGAGCATGCGCTGCGCCGCGCGCAGCCCGGCCTCGTCGGGCACCGGGTGCGCGGCCTCCACGATCTCGATGCGCGAGCACGGCACGGCGTAGCCGTAGCGCGTGACCACCAGGCCCTCGAGCGCTCCGGTCCAGTTCGCCTCCACCGCCTGCGCCATCGCCGCCGAGGCCTTGCCGGCGCCGATCACCAGCAGGCGCCCGCGCGGCGGCGCGGGCAGTTGCGGCGGTACGCACAGCGCCGGCTGCGCGCTGGCCACCGCGGTGTCGAACATGCGCCGCAGCAGCGCGGCCGGATCGTCTTGCAGCGAGGAGGGGGTCATCGAATGCGGGGTCTCAACGGGAGGGTGGAGGAGTCTGTCCGATCTCGAAATTGGCCAGCTTTTCCAGCGCGCGCACCATCGCCGAGTGGTCCCAGGACTTGCCGTCGTGCGCGGCGCAGGCGTTGAACAGTTCCTGCGCGGTCGCGGTGTTGGGCAGGGCCACTCCCAGCGCGCGCGCGCTGGACAGCGCCAGGTTCAGGTCCTTCTGGTGCAGCTCGATGCGAAAGCCGGGGTCGAAGCTGCGGCGGATCATGCGTTCGCCGTGCAATTCCAGGATTCTCGACGAAGCGAAGCCGCCCATCAGCGCCTGCCGCACCTTCGCCGGGTCGGCGCCGGCGCGCGCCGCGAACAGCAGGGCCTCGGCCACCGCCTCGATGTTCAGCGCGACGATGATCTGGTTGGCCACCTTCGCGGTCTGGCCGTCGCCGTTGCCCCCCACCAGCGTGATGTTCCTGCCCATCAGCTCGAACAGCGGGCGCACGCGTTCGAATACCCGCGGCTCGCCGCCGACCATGATGGTCAGCGCGGCGTTGCGCGCGCCGACCTCGCCGCCCGACACCGGCGCGTCGAGGTAGTCGCTGCCGAGTTCGCCGATGCGTTGCGCGAATTCCTTGGTCGCGATCGGGGAGATCGAGCTCATGTCGACCACGACCTTGTCGCGTCCCAGGCCTTCGGCCACGCCGCCGGGCCCGAACAGCACGACCTGCACGTCCGGCGTGTCCGGCAGCATCAGGAACACGATGTCGGCCTGGCGCGCCACCTCGGCCGCCGAGGCGCAGCGCACGGCCGGGCTGTCGACGATGGCGTCGGGGTAATGGCTGCGCGTGTGCACGAACAGCTGATGCCCGGCGGCGACCAGGTGCGCGGCCATCGGCGCGCCCATGATGCCCAGGCCGATGAATCCGAGTCGTCGGGATGGCGTGCTGGAGGTGTTCATCTGCGGGTGCTCCGTGCGGGGTTGTCTCGGGAGTTCGGGGTCGCCGCGCTCAGCGCGCGACGAGTGTCTGCATCCAGCCCAGTCCGGCTTCGGTGCCGGCGGCCGGCTTGTATTCGCAGCCGATCCAGCCCTGGTAGCCGATGCGGTCCAGGTGCTCGAACAGGAAGGGGTAGTGGATCTCCCCGCTTCCCGGTTCGTGGCGTCCGGGGTTGTCGGCGATCTGCACGTGGGCGATACGCGCGAGCTGCGCCTGCAGGGTCGCCGCGAGTTCGCCCTCCATGCGCTGCGCGTGGTAGATGTCGTATTGCAGGTAGGCGTTGGAGGCGCCGACCTCGTCGAGGATGCGCAGGCCCTGCTCGGTGCGATGGACCAGGAATCCGGGGATGTCGTGGGTGTTGATGGGCTCGAGCAGCAGCTTGAGTCCGGCCTTGTCCAGTTCGGCCGCGGCGTGGCGCAGGTTGTCCACCAGCGTGGCGTGCAGCCGCGCCGGGTCCGCCCCGGCGGGAGCCTTGCCGGCCAGGCAGTTGAGCTGACCGACCCCGAGTTCGCGCGCATAGTCCAGCGCGGTGGCGACCCCGGCGCGGAATTCATCGACGCGCTCCGGCAGGCAGGCGATTCCGCGCTCCCCGCCGTCCCAGTCGCCGGCGGGCAGGTTGTGCAGCACCAGGCGCAGCCGGTGGCGCTGCAGACGCTCGCGGATCTGCGCGGCCGGCCAGGCGTAGGGGAACAGGAATTCGACCGCCTCGAAGCCGGCGGCGGCGGCGCGCTCGAAGCGATCCAGGAAGGGCACCTCGGTGAACAGCATGCTGAGGTTGGCGGCGAATCGCGGCATCGGGGGTTCTCCTCGTCGTGGCCCGTCAGGCGAGCAGGCCGGCCTGCTCCAGCCCGGCGCGTCCCTGCGGATGGCGGCAGTCGATGTCCTCGAACTCCACCACGTTGTCGATCTCGGTTCCCATGGCGATGTTGGTCACGCGCTCCAGGATCACTTCCACGACCACCGGCACGCGGTGCTCGCGCGCCAGCGCCCGGGCCTGCCGCAGCGCCTCGCCGATGCGCTCGGGGTCGCTCACGCGCAGCGCCTTGCAGCCCAGACCCTGCGCGACCGCGACGTGGTCGACGCCGTAGCCGCGCAGTCCCGAGTCGTCCTCGGGCAGGTTCTGGTTGTCGAAACCCAGCTGCACGCAGTAGTCCATGTCGAAACCGCGCTGGGCCTGGCGGATCAGCCCGAGGTAACTGTTGTTGAGCAGCACGTGCACGTAGGGCAGGCGGAACTGCGCGCCCACCGCCAGTTCCTCGATCAGGAACTGGAAATCGTAGTCTCCCGACAGCCCGACCACCTCGCGCGTCGGATCGGCGGCCACGACACCCAGCGCGGCCGGGATGGTCCATCCCAGCGGCCCGGCCTGGCCGCAGTTGATCCATTGCCGCGGACCGTACACCCGCAGGAACTGCGCGCCGGCGATCTGCGACAGGCCGATGGTCGAGACGTAGGTCGTGTCGCGCCCGAAGGCCTGGTTCATCTCGCGGTACACCCGCATCGGCTTGATCGGCTGCTGCGCGTGGTCCGACTTGCGCAGCATCAGGCGCTTGCGCTCGGCGCAGCGCGCGGCCCAGTCGCCGAAGTCGCGCAGCGTGCCGGCGTCGCGGCGCTCGCGCGCGGCCTGCACGAACAGTTCCAGCGCGGCGCGCGCGTCGCTGACGATGCCGTAGTCGGGCATGAACACGCGCCCGATCTGCGTCGGCTCGATGTCCACGTGCACGAAGCGCCGGCCGCGCGTGTACACGTCCACCGAGCCGGTGTGGCGGTTCGCCCAGCGGTTGCCGATGCCGAGCACGAAGTCGCTGGCCAGCATCGTCGCGTTGCCGTAGCGGTGGCTGGTCTGCAGTCCGCACATGCCGGCCATCAGCGCATGGTCGTCGGGAATCGCACCCCAGGCCATCAGCGTCGGGATCACCGGCACGCCGGTGATCTCGGCGAACTCGACCAGCAGATCCGACGCGTCGGCGTTGATGATGCCGCCGCCGGCGACGATCAGCGGGCGCTGCGACTGCATCAGCATGTCCAGCGCCTTGTCGATCTGGCGCCGCGACGCCGCCGGCTTGTACACCGGCAGCGCCTCGTAGGTGTCGATGTCGAACTCGATCTCGGCCGTCTGCACGTCGAAGGGCAGGTCGATCAGCACCGGCCCCGGGCGCCCCGAGCGCATCAGGTGGAAGGCCTGCTGGAACACCCGCGGCACCTGCGCCGGTTCGCGCACCGTCACCGCCCACTTGCACACCGGCTTGGCGATGGACTCGATGTCCACGGCCTGGAAGTCCTCCTTGTACAGGCGCGCGCGCGGCGCCTGCCCGGTGATGCACAGGATCGGGATGCTGTCGGCGCCGGCCGAGTACAGCCCGGTGATCATGTCGGTGCCGGCCGGCCCCGAGGTGCCGATGCACACGCCGATGTTGCCGGCGCGGGCGCGCGTGTAGCCCTCGGCCATGTGCGATGCGGCCTCGACGTGGCGTGCCAGTACGTGGGCGATGCTCTGGCGCTCGCGCAGCGCCGCGTACAACGGGTTGATGGCCGCGCCGGGGACTCCGAAGGCCTGGCTCACGCCTTCCTTCTCCATCACCAGCACGGCGGCCTGGGTCGCCTTCATCCTTGCCATGGTCCCTTCTCCTGGGTTCGCCGCGAGCGGCTGGGACGGATTCTGGGCGGCGCAGCGCAAGCGCGGAAGCCCCGCCCGGGGCATATGCATTATTCCCTGGAGGAATGGACAAGTCCCGAAGCGCTGTGGCCTACTGCGCGCCATGGACCGCCTGCAGGACTTCCAGCTGTTCCTCCGGGTCGTCGACCTCGGCTCCTTCAGCCGCGCCGCGGCCGAGATGGGAATCGGGCAGCCGGCGGCGACCAAGCAGATCGCGCAGATGGAGCGCCGCCTGGGCGCGCGCCTGCTGCATCGCTCCACGCACGGCGTGTCGCCGACCGAGATCGGCCTGCTGTATTACGAGAAGTGCAAGCTGATCGCGCACCACGCCGAGGAGGCGCACAGCGTCGCCGCGCTGCTGCAGTCGCAGGTGCAGGGCGCCCTGCGCGTGAGCACCTCGGTGGGTTTCGGGCGCCGTGTGCTGGCGCCGCTGCTGATGCGCTTCATGCAGGCCAACCCGGAGCTGCACGTGGATCTGGCGGTGGACGACCGCTACGTCGACCTGGTCGAGCAGGGCATCGACGTCGCGCTGCGCATGGGGCGGCTGGCCGACTCGACGCTGGGCGCGCGCTACCTCGGGCTCAACCCCTGGGTGGCGGTGGCGGCGCCGCAATACCTGCGCGCGCGCGGCGTGCCGCGGCATCCGCGCGATCTCGCGGCCCACGAGGCGCTGGTGTACAGCTCGGTGCAGGGCGATGCGCGCTGGCATTTCTCGGGCGCCGGTCATGAAGCCGTGGTGGTTCCGGTGCGCGGGCGCCTGCGCTCGAACAGCCTGTCCACGCTGCTGGAGGCGGCCGCCGCCGGGATGGGGGTGGCGATCCTGCCGTGGTATGTGGCCAGCGCCGAGGTGCGCAAGGGACTGCTCGAGGCGCTGCTGCCGCAGTGGTCGCTGCCGGCGCAGGAAATCCACGCCGTCTATCCGTCCCCGAACATGGTGCCGGCGAAGGTCACGCAGTTCGTCGACTGGCTGCAAGGACGCTTCGACGCGCAGTGGTGGACGCGCGCGCCTTGATCCGCGGGGGCCGGCGCGCGCTTGGTTCGCTGCCCGTCGCGCAGCGCTGCGGCAAAATACCCATGTTGCGCAAGCGGGCCAATGCCGGCGCGCGCGCCCCGGTCCCGCTCCACCCGGCAGGACCCGCATTCCAGGAGCAGCCAGCATGTCCACCCCTCTCGCCGATCCCGGCACGCTCGTCACCACAGCCGCCGCGCCTGCTGCCGGGGCGGCGCGCGCTGCCTTGCAGGCGGCGCTGGGCGGCGTGCTGCCCGCGCACGCGCTGCTGGTGCGCGACGAGGAAACCACGCCGTACGAGTGCGACGGCCTGGCCGCCTACCGCCAGCGCCCGCTCGCGGTGTGCCTGCCGGAGACCGAGGCCCAGGTGGCCGCGGTGCTGCGCGCCTGTCACGCGCTGGGCCTGCCGGTGGTGGCGCGCGGCGCCGGTACCGGGCTGTCGGGCGGCGCGCTGCCGCTGGCCGACGGCGTCACGCTGTCGCTGGCGCGGCTCAACCGCATCCAGTCCATCGACCCGCTGGCGCGCATCGCCGTCGTGCAGAGCGGCGTGCGCAACCTGGCGATCTCGGAAGCGGCGGCGCGCCACGGGCTGTACTACGCGCCGGACCCGTCGAGCCAGATCGCCTGCACCATCGGCGGCAACGTGTCGGAGAACTCCGGCGGCGTGCATTGCCTGAAGTACGGGCTGACCGTGCACAACGTGCTGCAGGTGCGCGGCTACACCGTCGAGGGCGAGCCGATCACCGTCGGCAGCCTCGCCGGCGACAGCCCCGGCCCCGACCTGCTGGCCGCCGTCATCGGCAGCGAGGGCATGCTGATGGTGGTCACCGAGGTGGTGGTGCGCCTGATTCCGCGCCCGCAGCTTGCGCGCTGCATCATGGCCAGTTTCGACGACCTGCGCAAGGCCGGCGACGCGGTGGCCGGGCTGATCGCCGCCGGCATCATCCCCGCCGGGCTGGAGATGATGGACAAGCCGATGACCATCGCCGCCGAGGCCTTCGTGCACGCCGGCTACGACTGCGAGGCGGCGGCGATCCTGCTGTGCGAGTCCGACGGCACTCCGGAGGAGGTGGCCGAGGAGATCGAGCACATGACGCAGGTGCTGCAGGGTTGCGGAGCGACCGCCATCACCCTCAGCCGTGACGAGACCGAGCGCCTGCGCTTCTGGAGCGGGCGCAAGAACGCCTTCCCGGCCTCCGGGCGCATCTCCCCCGACTATTACTGCATGGACGGCACGATTCCGCGCAAGCGCATCGCCGACATGCTGCTGGCGATCCAGGACATGGAGCGCGAGTTCGACCTGCGCTGCGTCAACGTGTTCCATGCCGGCGACGGCAACCTGCACCCGCTGATCCTGTTCGATGCCAATCAGGCCGACCAGATGCATCGCGCCGAACTGTTCGGCGCGAAGATCCTCGAGACCTGCGTCGAGATGGGTGGCTCGATCACCGGCGAGCACGGCGTGGGCGTGGAGAAGATCAACTCCATGTGCGTGCAGTTCTCGCCCGAGGAACGCGAGCAGTTCCTGGCGCTGCGCCGCGCCTTCGATCCCGGGGAGAAGCTCAACCCCGGCAAGAACATCCCCAGCCATGCGCGTTGCGCCGAATACGGCAAGATGCACGTGCGCGGCGGGCAGCTGGCCTTCCCGGAACTGCCACGCTTCTGAGCCCTCCCACGCGTGCGGCACAACCGACCTTCCACCGAGCAAGCCACCGTGCAACTCCCCGACACCGTGCGCGATCTGCAGCAGCAGCTTCGCCAGGCCATCGCCGATTCCGCGCCGCTGGTCGTGCGCGGGGGCGCCAGCAAGAGCTGGCTGGACCCCCATCCCGAGCGCACGCACGGCGCGCGCGTGATCGATGCGCGCGCGCACCAGGGCATCGTCGCCTACGAGCCCAGCGAGCTGTACGTGACGGCGCGCGCCGGCACGCCGCTGGGTGAACTCGAGGCCGCGCTGGCCGAGCATGGGCAGTGCCTGCCCTGCGATCCGCCGCGCTTCGTCCGCGACGGGCATGCGGCGACGGTCGGCGGCATGGTGGCCAGCGGGTTGTCCGGACCCGGGCGCCTGAGCACGGGCGCGGTACGCGACTTCGTGCTGGGCGCCAGCCTGCTGAACGGGCGCGGCGAGGTCATGAGCTTCGGCGGCCAGGTCATGAAGAACGTCGCCGGCTACGACGTGTCGCGCCTGCTGGCCGGCTCGATGGGGTCGCTGGGCGTGATCCTCGACGTCTCGCTGAAGGTGCTGCCGCAGCCGCGCGCCGAGGCCACGCTGGTGTTCGAGATGCCGCAGCAGCAGGCCACCGAGCAGGTCAACCGCTGGTGCGGACAGCCGCTGCCGATCTCGGCCAGCGCCTGGTGGGCCGAGCCCTCCGGGCGCGGCCTGCTGCACCTGCGCCTGCGCGGCGCGCGTGCCGCGGTGGGTGCGGCCTGCAGCGCGCTCGGCGGCGAGCTGTTGCAGGCGCCGCGGGCCGATGCGCTGTGGGCGAGTCTGCGCGAGCAGGAACTCGACTGGTTCGACGCCACCTGGCAGCCCTCGTCGCGCCAGGCCCTGTGGCGCATCGCGCTGCCGCCGACCACGCCGCCGCTCGACCTGCCGGGCGAGACGCTGGTGGAGTGGGGCGGCGCGTTGCGCTGGCTGCGCGGCGACGCCGACGCCACCGCGGTGCGCGAGGCCGCGGCACGCGCCGGCGGGCATGCCACGCGGTTTCGCGGCGGAGACCCCGCGGTGCCGGTGTACACGCCGCCGGCGGCGCCGCTGGATGCGATCCACCGTCGCCTCAAGCTGGCCTTCGATCCGCACGGCCTGTTCCCCGATTGCTTCGGCGCCGCCTGAGGGCTGCGCGCTCCCTGCCGAACCATGCAAACCCGTCTTTCTCCCGAATTCGCAGGCACTCCCGATGGCGAGCGGGCCGAGGCCATCCTGCGTGCCTGCGTGCACTGCGGCTTCTGCACCGCCACCTGCCCGACCTACCAGCTGCTGGGCGACGAGCTCGACGGCCCGCGCGGGCGCATCTACCAGATCAAGCAGGTGCTCGAGGGAGCCGAGGCCACGCGCAGTGCGCAGCTGCACCTGGATCGCTGCCTGAGCTGCCGCTCCTGCGAGACCACCTGCCCGTCGGGTGTGCGCTACGGCGAGTTGCTGGACATCGGGCGCCGGGTGGTCGATGACAAGGTGCAGCGACCCGCGGGCGAGCGCCTGAAGCGCGCGGCGCTGCGCCAGGTGCTGTCGTCGCCGCTGTTCGGCACGGCGCTGGGCCTCGGGCGCGGCGTGCGCGGGCTGCTGCCCGGCGCACTGCGCGAAAAGCTCGCGTCACCGCGCCCGGCCGGCGCCTGGCCGACGCGCGAGCACGCGCGCAAGGTCTTCATGCTGGCCGGCTGCGTGCAGCCGGCGATGGCGCCGAACATCAACGCCGCCACCGCGCGCGTGCTGGACGCCATCGGCGTGCAGTCGCTGCTGGCCCAGCAGGCCGGATGCTGCGGCGCGATCCGTCAGCACAACGGCGACCACGCCGGGGCACTGCACGACATGCGGCGCAACATCGACGCCTGGTGGCCGCGGGTGCAGCGCGGCGAGGTCGAGGCCATCGTGGTCAACGCCTCGGGCTGCGGCGTGATGGTGAAGGACTACGGGCGCGAACTCGCCGCCGACCCCGCCTACGCCGACAAGGCCGCGCGCATCGCCGAGCTGGCGCTCGACCCGGTGGAATTTCTCGCCGGGCAGGCACCGGCGCTGGCGCAGGCACTGCGCCGGCGCGGCGAGCCGGCGCAGCGCCTGGCGTGGCACCCGCCGTGCTCGCTGCAGCACGGACTGCGCCTGGGCGGGCGCGTCGAGGCGCTGATGCGCGAGCTGGGCTTCGAACTCGCGCTGCCCGAACAGAGCCATCTGTGCTGCGGCTCCGCCGGCACCTACTCGGTGCTGCAGCCCGAGCTGTCGCACCAGCTGCGCGACAACAAGCTGCGCAACCTGATGCAGCTGCAACCCGAGCGTGTGCTGTCGGCCAACATCGGCTGCATCCAGCACCTGCAGGCAGGCACCGCGGTGCCGGTGCAGCACTGGCTGGAGTACCTGGACGAGCAACTGGCGGCGGGCTGAAGCGCCGCGCGGACGGCCGATGCATCACGCTGCGTTGATCTGTTTCCCGCGGGGCGCTATGCTGGCGGCGCGGCCGGTGGCGCCGCAAACGTGTGCAGCGACCCGTAACCACGGGTTTTTTTGCGCCGCGTGTCGGCCCAGGCCGGATGCGGCCGCGAGCCGTGCATGCGCGGCAACGATGCAGCAAGCCCGTCGGGAGGAGTCCGGCGGGAGACGATTCACACCCTAGAGGGCAAACCCGCCGAAAGGCGGCGACGCAAAGCTTCCGGCCTACAGCGCATGGCGCCATGGCAGCGGGGCTGCCGGCGTGTGCGGCCAGGCGGCGACCCGGCCCCCGCGGTGCGCAAGTCGCTTTCAACGGCGGCCCTCAGGCATCGAAAGGAGGCGATGTGGTGGGGGGCGCACGAGGGGACCCGCGCAGCGGCACGGCCGGCGTGCTGCGGCGCAGCTGGCCGTACGTCGCATGCATGCTGGTGGCGCCTGCGGCGGCCTGGCTGGCGGCCGCGCAGGCGGCGCTGCCGGCAGCGGCCTGCGCGCTGCTGGGTATCGGCCTGAGCCTGCGCGCGGCGCAGTCGGCGCATCGCACCGGCACGCAGCTCGAGCAGGCGCGCATCGCGTTGTCCGGGCTGCCGCGAGGGGGCGACATGGCGGGTGTGCCGAGCACCTCGCGCGACCCGCTCACCGGGCTGGCCGACCGCCGGGCCTTCGAGCCGCTGCTCGCCCAGGCCCTGCCGCGCGCGGCGCGTGCCGGCGACGTCGAGCCCGCCGCGCTGCTGTTCATCAACCTCGACCAGTTCCGCGTGATCAACGAGTGCTGCGGGCGCAGCGCAGGCGACGCGCTGCTCGAGCGCGTCGCCGAGGTGTTGCAGCAACAGATGCGGGCCGGCGACGTGGTGGCGCGCCTGGGCGGCGACGAATTCGGCGTGCTGCTCGGTGCATGCTCCGCGGCCTGCGCGCTGCGCGTGGCCGACACGCTGCGCGAGGCGCTGCGCGGGCTGCGATTCAGCCACGGCGGGCGTGGCTTCCCGGTGGCCGCCAGCATCGGTGCCGTCGAACTCGGCGCGGCGTGGTCCGACGCCGCGGCCGCGCTGGGCGCCGCGGAGGCGGCCTGCCGCCTGGCGAAGGAGCACGGCCGGGATCGGGTGCGCCTGCATCAGCCTGGCGACGCCGAACTGGCGCTGCGCGAAGGCATGCTGCACTGGGTCTCGCGCATCCAGCATGCGCTGGACCAGGGGCGACTGCGCCTGTATGCGCAGCCGATCGCGCCGGCCGCGCCGCAGGCACGACAGCAACCGCGTCCCGCGCACATGGAGCTGCTGCTTCGCATGCTCGACGATGACGACCGGCCGATCGCGCCGATGGCCTTCCTGCCGGCGGCCGAGCGCTTCGGCATGAGCACGGCGATCGACCGCTGGGTGGTCGGCACCGCATTCCGGCGCCTGGGGGCGAGCGGCAGCGGCGGCCCGGCGATGTGCGCGATCAACCTTTCGGCGGCGAGTCTGTCCGACGAGCGCTTCCTCGACTTCGTGCTGCACGAGCGCGCGCGCTGGGCGGTGCAGGCCTCGCGCGTGTGCTTCGAGATCACCGAGACCGCGATGATCTCGCATTTCGAGCAGGCGCTGCGTTTCGTCGAGCGCCTGCGCGGGCTGGGCTTCGTGTTCGCGCTCGACGACTTCGGCACCGGAATGTCCTCGTTCGCCTACCTGAAGCGCCTTCCGGTCGACTACCTGAAGATCGACGGGTCCTTCGTGAAGGACATGCTGCACGACCCGGTCGACCGCGCGATGGTCGAGGCCATCAACCACGTCGGGCACGTCATGGGCATACGCACCGTGGCCGAGTTCGTCGAACACGACGAGGCGCGGCGCAGCCTGCACGACATCGGGGTCGATTTCGTGCAAGGCTACGGCATCGGCAAGCCCGTTCCATTCTGAGTCGGGGCGCGCTGCGGGCGCAGCCGCGCCGGCAGCGCGCCGCGCACCGCGTTGCTCAGCATCAGCGCCTGCGCACGCAGCACATCCTCGCGCCGCAGCACGCGCTCGCCGGCCCGCAGGCGCGGATCGGCGAGCAGCCGCGCGCGCGCCACGCCGGGCAGCAGCCCGCAGCGCAGCGGCGGAGTCCACCAGCGTCCGTCGAGCTGCACGAACACGCTGCTGCGTCCGCCCTCGCAGAGCTCGTCGCGCTGGTTGAAGAACAGCGCGTCGAAGGCGCCTTGCCGCTCGGCGGCCTGCCAGGCGAGGTCGTAGCGAGCGCGGTGCGTGGTCTTGTGGCGCAGCAGCGGGTCGCGGCGATCCAGCACCGCGTCGTCCAGCCATTGCTCGGCCAGCAGCACCTCGACGCGAGCCGGCGGCGCCTGCAGCGGCGCGCAGCGGATCTCGAAGCTGCCGTCGTGGCGGAGTTCGATGCGTGTGCGATGGCTCCACGCCGTCTGCGCGCCGGCGCAAGGCGGCGCCAGCGCCGCGTGCTCGCGCTGCAGCGCGAGCAGCAGCTCGGTGCGCTCGAAGCGGAAGCCGAAATAGCGTGCCGAGCGTTCCAGCCGGTGCAGGTGCGCGTCGATGCGGTCGTGCTGCGACGGATGGTGTGCGGCGAAGGTCTCGATCAGCCCGAAGCCGGGGTCGAGGGTGGTGGCGAAGCGCGCCTTCAGCCAGCATTCATCCCATTCTCCGTGTGCGGTGGAGTCGGCCACCACGCCGCCACCGACTCCCAGGCGCGCGGCGCGTGTTCCGCCGCGCAGCGCCGCGTCGACTTCCAGCGTGCGGATGGCCACCGAGAACTCGCCGTGCGTCGCGGCAGGAGTCGTGCCGGCTCCCGGGCGCAGCCAGCCGATGGCACCGGTGTACAGCCCGCGGCCCTCGGGCTCGAGCTCGGCGATGATCTGCATGGTGCGGTGCTTGGGCGCTCCGACCACCGAGCCGCAGGGAAACAGCGCCCGCCACAGCTCGCTCCAGCCGACCTCGTCGCGCAGGCGCGCCTGCACCGCCGAGGTCATCTGCCACACCGTCGCATAGGGCTCGACCGCGAAGCGCTGCGGCACCCGCACGCTCCCCGGCTGCGCCAGCCGGCCGAGGTCGTTGCGCAGCAGGTCGAGGATCATCAGGTTCTCGGCCCGGTTCTTCGGGTCGTTGCGCAGGAACAGCGCGGCTTCGCGGTCCCGCTGCGGGTCGGCATGGCGCGGTGCGGTGCCCTTCATCGGTCGCACCTGCAGCAGCCCGCGACCGTCGAGCCCGAAGAAGCGCTCCGGCGACAGGCTCAGCACCCAGCGCCCGTGCAGGCGCGCCAGCGCGCGGTAGGCGGTGGGTTGCGCCCGGCGCAGCGCGCGGTACAGCGCCAGCGGGTCCCCGAAGGCCCGCGCGTACAGCGCGAAGGTGTGGTTGACCTGGTAGGTGTCGCCGGAGCCGATCAGCTCGAGGATGCGCTGCAGCGCCGTCTCGTAGTCCTGCCGCGTCACCGCGCCGCGCCATCGCGCCAGGCCGCAGGGCGCATGGTCGACGGTCCCGCGCTCCAGCCAGTCGTCCACCGCGGCGTCGTCGCGCAGCGTCTCGGCCTGCGCGAAGGCCAGCGCCTCGATGCGCGGTGAGCGGGGGTGCTGGCGCACCCGCAGCGAGGCCAGTGCGTCGGCCGCGCCGAAACCCGCGAACAGCGCCAGCTCGTGGCCGCGGCCGAGCTGCTGCTCGATCCAGTGCGGCAGGGTCGCGGCATGCGCCTCGTCCTGCGCGAGCAGATGCTCCAGCGGATGGCGATACAGGCGGGCGGGCTCCCCGGCCGGATCGAACAGCACGAAGCACTGCGCATGCGCCTCGAAGGACGGCGCCGGGCCGGCCGCCATCAACGGGGTCGCGCGCGCGAAGCGCGGCGCCTGCTCGGCAGGGTGATCATGTCGCAAGTCCTTTCGACGGCATGCTGCAGGATGTCCCCGCTGGCCGATGCGCCGCGGGCCGGTCGTCGCGGATGATATCGACGCCGTGCCGGTTGCTGCGTTGTATCAAGGCGCGGCGCGGCGGCGCGCGCCACACTGGATACCCGAATCATCTTCATCTTGGCAGGAGCCGGGCATGGCCTTCGAGTCCACCATCACCTTCCGGGACATGGAGCCGAGCGAGGCGCTGCGTGCGCGCATCGAGCAGCGCGTCGAGCGCCTGCAGCGGCTGCATCCCCATCTCAGCGGCTGCCGCGTCAGCGTCGCGACGGAAAAGCTGCATCAGCACCAGGGGCACCGTTTCCACGTGCGCATCGACGTCACCGCGCCGCCGGGGCACGACGTGGTGGTCGACCACGAGCCGCCGCAGCGCCAGGTGCACGAAGATGCCTTCGTCGCCGTGCGCGACGCCTTCGACGCGATGGACCGGCGCATCGAGGACCTGGCGCGGGTGCAGCGCGGCGACGTCAAGACCCACGCCGTCGAGCCGCACGGCACGGTGGCGGAGATCGACCTCGAGGCCGGACGCGGGCGCATCGAGACCAGCGACGGGCGCTCGATCTATTTCCACCGCAACGCGGTCAGCGGGGAGCGCTTCGAATCGCTGCGCCCAGGCAGTACGGTGCGCTTCGTCGAGGAAAGCGGCGAGCAGGGGCCGCAGGCCAGCAGCGTGGTTCCGCTGGGCCGACATCGCCCGGCCATGTGAGGCGCCGCGGCCCGGGCCGGCCGCCCGGCGGCGCGCGCGTGGCTCAGCGGGCCGCCTGCCCGGCGTCGAGGGCGCGGATCACGTCGTCGGTGATGTCGATGCGCGGGTTCACGTAGACCGCGCTCTGGAACACGATGTCGCAGCCTTTTTCGCGCGCCACCTGGTCGACGATCGCGTTGGCCTTGTCGAGGATCCGGCTGACGTCGGCGTTGCGCTGGGCGTTCAGGTCCTCGGCGAAAGCCTGCTGGTCGTCGCGGAACTGACGCGTCAGGTCGGCGAGCTGCTGCTGCGCCTGCATGCGCTGGTTGTCGGACATGACCACCGTGTTGTCCTGCAGCCTGGCGCGCAGCGCCTCGATGCGCTGGCCGAGTTGCGCCAGCTTGCGCCGGCGCGGCTCGAAGGTCTGCTCGAGCTTCTTCGACGCGGCCTTGGCCACGGCCGAATCGCGCAGGATGCGCGCGGTGTCGACGAAGGCCACGCGCAGGCGCGGCGCGGCGCTCGTGGGCTGCGAGCCCGTGGTGGGGCTCGCGGCTTGCGCCGCGGGAAGCAGCAGCCAGACGCTCAGCGCCAGGCCGAGCGCGGCGCCGCGCAGAGGTGCATACGCAGACATGGATGGCACGGCAAACGGATGGGAAGGATGCGCAAACCTCAATGCGTCTGCGGGGCCGACGCCGGCGGGGCCGCATGCATGTGCAGCAGCAATTGTGCACGCAACGCACGCAGCTTGGCCTTGACCTCGCGCTCGTTGGCGAGGCCGATGCGCATCAGGATCTTCTGCCCGGCGCTGGCCGATTCCAGTCCCGGGTCGGCGTACTTGTACAGCACGTGGGGCTGCACCAGGCGCAGCGGCCCGCTGGGCTCGGGGGCCTGCAGCAGGTTGTCGATCACCTGCAGCAGGCGGTCGTTGAACTGGCCCTTCGGGTAGCCGAGTTCGCGCCAGGCCTGCTGGAACAGCGGATAGAAGCGCAGGTACACGGCCACCAGCCGGGCCGGATCGACCATGCGCACCAGCACCATGTACGGCGCATAGCGATTCGCGTTCGACGCATCGAGCACCAGCGAACCGTTCAGCGTGCTCACCTGCAGGCGCCCGGGGGCCGGGCGCACCGGCCATGCGCGCACCGGGGCCTGCGCACGCGGCAGGTTGTCGATGGTGGAGACGATGTGCAGGATCAGCCGGTCGGGAACCCACCACTGCGCGAAGGCCTTGCGCCCGACCAGCCCCTGCAGGGCCAGGCCGAACTCGCGGTCGCTGTCGCGCAGCGCCGGCAGCGGCTGCGACGCGGCCGGCAGCCGCAGCTGCTGCGCCGCCGGTTGCGAGGCCGGCGCCGACGCGATGGGTGCGCTGACATGCGGCGTGAGTGCCGCGGGGGCGGGCGCCGACGCGGCCGGCGGCTGGTCGTGCAGCACGTAGCCGATCATGCGCTGCACGCTTTCCCAGTGCAGCAGCGCCAGCACGATGCCGGCCAGCAGCACGATCAGCGCACCGATCTCCACCCCGTCGAGTCGTCTCATCGCCGCTTCCCCGATAGTCTCAGGATCCCGCAATGATCGCAGAATCCGCCGCGCGCGCGGCGGACTGCGAGCATGGTCCGCAGTGCCGGCTCATGCCGCCGCCGGCGCATGTCCCTTCGCGCCGCCGAAGTAGTTCTTCTCGGCCAGCGCCTCGTACAGCGGCGGCGTGAACAAATTGGAAATGCGCGAGGCCACCAGCGCCACCGCCATCATCGGGATGACCATACCGGTGCCATTGGTCATTTCCATGACGATCACGAAGGAGGTCAGCGGAGACTGCGTGACCGCCGCCAGGTAGCCGGCCATGCACAGCGCGATCAGCGCCGGCATCGGCGCCCAGCCGAACAGCAGGTGCACCCATTGCGCGAGTCCCGCGCCGATCGACAGCGACGGCGAGAACAGGCCGCCCGGCATGCCGCTCATGTAGCTGATCACCATCGCCGCCCACTTGGTCAGCGCGTAGAACTCGCTGACCGCGGCCTTGCCTTCCAGCAGGTGGCGGGCCTGGTCGTAGCCGCTGCCCCAGGTCTGGCCGTGCGTCAGCACGCCCAGCGTCGCCACCGCCAGGCCGATCGCCAGCGCATACAGCACCGGCCTGTGGGCGCGCCAGTCGCGCAGCGGCGCCGGCATCCAGACCTCCCAGCGCAGCAAGGCCCAGTTGAACGAGGCCCCGGCCAGCCCGCACAGCAGCGCGATGACCACGACCGGCAGCACGAAGCCGATGTGGAAGTTCTGCGGCACGTTGATCTGGCCGAAGTACAGGTAGTTGCCGGCCAGCGCCAGCGAGGTCAGGCCGGAGAACACCACCGCGGTGATCATCACGCCGTTGGTGCGGCTCTCGAAGTCGCGCGCCAGTTCCTCGATCGCGAAGATCACCCCGGCCAGCGGCGTGTTGAACGCGCCGGACAGCCCGGCCGCGGCGCCGGCCAGCAGCAGTGCGCGTTCCATGCGCCGGCCCTGGTGGGGGTAGAAGCGCCGGGTCTCGGCCATGATCGCCGCGCCCAGGTGCACGGTCGGGCCCTCGCGGCCGATGGTCAGCCCGCCGAGGAAGCCGATCAGCGACACGACCAGCTTGCCGACGATCACGCGCAGCCCGAACAGCCGGCTCATCAAGGTCTCGTCGGGAGGCGCGTGCAGCGCCGCGATGACCTGCGGGATCCCGCTGCCCTCGCTGCCCGAGAACCACTTGCGGGTCATGTACACCGCGATCATGGTCATCGCCGGGGTGATCAGGAAGGCCAGCCAGCTGCGCCCCTGGATCCAGTGCAGGAACAGCTCGTAGGCGTCCTCGCTCCACTGCGCGTACAGCACGGCCACCAGGCCCACCAGCAGCGCGCCGCCCCACGGCAGTCCGTATTGCAGGAAGATGCGTCGGGCGCGCGAATGGCTGTAGCGCGCGATCTGCAGCAGCGCCGGCCGCTCGCGCCGCGGCGCGGCGGCAGGTTCGGGATTCTCGGAGGACGGCGGAGGGGTCGACTCGGACACGGATCTGTACGCAGGGGGCCGGGCACGCCGGCCGGAAATCAGGACCATGCAAGCCCGTGCGGCGCGCGCATGGGGCGGACTTGCCACTGCAGTGGTCACCGGCTGCAGCGGCCACCGGCTGCACGGGCCACGGGCCGCCAAGGGTCCATGGTAGCCCCACGCCGTCACCCGACAGCGCGGCAGGGGCTGCCCGGCCCGGCAGCGGCGCCGCGCGCGACAGGAACTCAGTGGGAACTCAGTGCGCGCGGCGCGGCGGAGGTTGCACGAACCAGGCCACCACCAGCCACACCAGGCACAGCGCGGCGCAGGCGAAGAACACGCCTTCGGCGGACCAGGTCTTGGCCAGCCAGCCGCCGACCGCGCCGCCGGCGAACAGGCCGAGGGACTGCGCGGTGTTGTACACCCCCATCGCCATGCCCTTGCGCCGCGCCGGGGCGAGGCGCGAGACCAGCGAGGGCAGCAGCGCCTCCATCAGGTTGAAGCCGACGAAGAACACGAACAGCTCGGAGATCAGCGCGACCTCGTCGCGGTAGCCGAAGCCCAGCGCGAACATACTCGCACCTATCAGCAGCACCCCGGCGCGCAGCATCGCGCGCATGTAGCCGCGGCTTTCCGCCATGATGATGCCGGGAATCGCGAGCACGAAGGAGCCGAGGGTCACCGGCAGGTACACCATCCAGTGGTGGCGAAGCGGGATCTTCGCGTAATGCAGCAGCGCGATCGGCACCACGACGAACATCGCCACCTGCATGAAATTCACCACGAAGATGCTGAAATGCAGGCGCAGCAGCGCGGGCGTCAGCACCGATTCGTGCGAGGCCCCGGGGCCGACCTCCTCGGCCTGTCCGCTCATCGGCACGTCGGGCACCATCCACTTGATCACGCCGATGGCCGCCAGCGCGAGCACGCCGGTCAGCACGAACATGCCGGGAACGCCGATCAGGTGGTACAGCAGCGGACCGGCGATCAGCGAGATGATGAAACTGGTGCCGATGGTCATGCCCACCATCGCCATCGCCTTCGTGCGGTTGTGATCGCGGGTCGAGTCGGCGATCATCGCCGAGATCGCCGCGGAGATCGCGCCGGCACCCTGGATCGCACGCCCGACGATGATGCCGTCCAGCGTGTGCGAGACCCCGGCCACGAACGAGCCGGCGGCGAAGATCAGCAGTCCGAGCATCATCACGGGCTTGCGCCCGAAACGGTCGCTGGCGATGCCGAAGGGGATCTGCAGCATGGCCTGGGTCAGGCCGTAGACGCCGAGCGCGAGCCCGACCAGGAAGCGGCTGTCTCCGCCGGGAATGCCGCGCGCGTAGATCGCGAACACCGGCAGGATCAGGAACAGGCCCAGCATGCGCAGCCCGTAGATCGAGGCCAGGGTCATGCTGGAGAGGCGCTCCTGCGAACTCATCGACGCGCGGGTGCGCGGGGCGGGGGTGGTCGTGGTGGTCATCTTCGGGATGGAAGTGGAACGGCGCGGCCCACGCACGCAAGCGGCGTGGCCGATTCCCGTAGGGACACCGCAAAACCATCGATTCTCCCCGAAAATTGCGTTACTTGCTGCAAGTTTTCGCGGGCGAGCGTGAATCAGGCGTTGCGCCGCCCATCATCGCCGTGCTCAGCGGCGATGATGGTGAATCGTGAAGTGCCGCCAAGGCTGCAGCGAAAGGTTGAGGCGCTCCAGGAAATGCCGATGCCGCGGCGCGCTGTGCGCCAGGTGCCGGTAGACCGCGCGCTTGGCGAAGTCGGTCAGCACCGACCAGGCGATCGAATAGCCCCACACCAGCGCGATGTCGCGCCAGCCGATCGGCGCGACCAGCCCCAGGCCCCAGGCGCACACCAGCGTGGCCGCCAGCTTGGTCAGCACGGCCGACCACAGCATCGCCGGTGCCGGGTAGGGCCTGCGCCAGTAGGCGTCGCGACTGCGCGAGACGAACAGCGTGAGGTGCCCGGCGACCGCCATCTTCAGGAACACGTAGGTCTGCACCTGCGGGACCGGCAGGTGCAGCCAGTCCAGCGCCAGGTACAGCATCAGGAAGCTGCCGGCGGTTCCGGTCAGGCCCATCACCGTCGACACGCTGAGCACGCGGCGCATGTCCCAGCGCACCGGCGCGGGGTCGACCGCGGTGCGGTCGTAGGCGATGGTCATGATCGGCACGTCGTTGAAGAACGCCAGCAGGATGATCATCACCGCGGTGATCGGGTAGAAGCCGTAGAACAGCATGGCCAGCACCACGAACACCATGACCCGGATGGTCTCCGTGATGCGATAGATGGCGTAGCTGTTCATGCGCTCGAAAATGCGCCTGGCCTCGTCCACCGCCTTCACGATGGTCGACAGGCCCGGCGCGGTCAGCACCAGCGCGGCGGCGGCACGCGCCGCGTCGGTGGCGCCCGCCACCGCGATGCCGACGTCGGCCTGCTTGAGCGCCGGCGCGTCGTTGACGCCGTCGCCGGTCATCGCCACGCGGTGCCCGGCCTGCTGCAGCGCCTTCACGATGCCGTACTTGTGCTGCGGGAACACCTGCGCGAAGCCGTCGGCCTCGGCCACGCGCGCGGCCAGCTCCGCCGGTTGCGGCGTCGAGGCGCCGAACACCTGGTCGGCGGCCAGGATGTTGCGGCCGATTCCCAGGCGCTCGCCGATCTCGCGCGCGATCGCCAGGTTGTCCCCGGTGACCATCTTCACGCCGATGCCGTGCGCGCGCGCGTCGGCGATGGTCTGCGCGGAATCGGCGCGAGGCGGATCGAACAGCGCGAGCACGCCGTCGAGCTGCCACGCGGCGTCGCCGTGCCGGCTGGCCACGCCCAGCGTGCGCATGCCGCGGGCCGCCTGCGCGTCGATCCAGGCCTGCGCCTGCGCGCGCAGCGGCGCATCGGCCGCCGCCAGGTCCAGCATGACCTGCGGCGCGCCCTTGCTGCATTGCCAGCTCGTGCCGTCGGGCGCGCGCCAGCTGCCCTCGCTGCGCTTTCCGACCGGGTCGAAGGGCATGAAATGCACCAGCTGCCAGGCCTGCGGCTGCGGCGGTTGCGCGGCGTGGATCGCGTCGTCGATCGGGTCGCCGTCGCCGGCCCGGCTGGCCAGCTCCGCATGCAGCAGCAGCGTGGCCGCGTCGGCGGCCGCCACTTGCAGCGTGTCGCCCAGGCTGAGCCGGTTGACCGTGAGGGTCCCGGTCTTGTCCGAGCACAGGATGTCGACCGCGGCCATTTCCTCGATCGACTCCAGGCGCGTGACGATGGCCTTTTCCCTCGACAGCGCCAGCGCTCCCAGCGCCATGGTCACCGACAGCACCGCGGGCATCGCCACCGGGATCGACGCCACGCTGAGGATCAGCGCGAACTGCAGCAGCTCGATCCACGGCAGCCCGCGCTGCAGCTCGACCAGCACCAGCACCACGACCAGCCCCAGGCTGACGTAGATCAGGTAGTCCCCGATGTCCAGCACCGCTTTCTGGAAATGCGACGGGGCGCCCGCGCTGCTCACCAGTTCCGCGGTGCGCCCGAGGAAGGTGTGCGTCCCGGTGGCGTACACCACGCCCACCATTTCGCCCTGGCGGACGATCGATCCGGAATAGACGACGCCGCCGGCACGGCGTTCCACCGGCAGCGACTCGCCGGTCAGCGCGGACTGATCGACGCTGAGATAGTCGCCGTCGATCAGCTTGAGGTCGGCCGGAACGATGTCGCCCAGGCGCACGCGCACGATGTCGCCGGGGACCAGCAGCGTGGGGTCCAGTTCCTGCCAGCGCGCGTCGCGCAGCGCGCGGCAGCGCGGCGCGAGTTGCTTTTTCAGCGCTTCCAGCGCGCTGGAAGCCTTGTATTCCTGCCAGAAGCCGACGGCCGCGTTGAACAGCAGCAGCGCGACGATGATGCCGAAGTCCGGCCAGTGCCGCACCAGTGCCGACAACAATGCGGCGGCCTCGATCATCCACGGGATCGGCCCCCAGAAGTAGTGCAGCAGCTTGCGCAGCAGGCTCTCGCGCACCTGCGGCAGCGCGTTCGGTCCATGCACTTGAAGGCGCGCCTGCGCCTGTGCCGACGAGAGCCCGCCGGGGCCGGCCTGCAGGCGCGTCAGCGTCTGCTCGAGGCTTTCCTGGCCGGCGTCCGCGGCGGGCTGCGGGGTGGTGGCGGGAGACGGGGACGGACTGGGGGAGGCGTTCGGGGTCATCGCGGGCTCGCGCACGGTGGCGGCGGCGCCTGGCGCGTCGCCGTGACGAATGCACAGACCCGCAGGCTAAACCCGCCGCGACGCGGGCATGGGTCGAATCGAGGGCGATTTGTGCTGGAACAAGGTGCGCGCGGATCGGCGAGCCGGCGCCGTCGCCTCAACCATGTCCTGGCGCCGGGGCATGCAGCGGGCCGAGCGCGGCCAGCAGCATGTCGACGAAGGCGCGCGTGCGCGCCGGCAGCGGGTTGCGCCCGGGAAACACCGCCCACGCGGTCTGCAGCGGCAGGCTCCACGCCGGCAGCACCCGGCGCAGCTGGGCGCGCTGCAGGTCCGGGCGCGCGAACTCGTCGGGCAGTGCGGCGATTCCGCAGCCGGCGCGCGCCAGGCGCAGCAGCAGCTCCGGCGAGTTGGCGCGCACGCGCCCCGGAGCCAGGCCCTGCCGGATCTGCCCGTCGCCCTGCAGCAGCCACGGCATGTCGCGTCCGTCGCGCGTCATCAGGTGCACGGCGCGGTGCCCGGCCAGCTCGTCCGGGTGGCGCGGCTCGCCGTGGTCGGCCAGGTACTGCGGCGACGCGTACAGCCCGTTGGAGAAGCGCGTCAGCGCGCGCGCTGCCAGATAGGCGTCGTCGGGAAGTTCGCCCATGCGCACGGCCAGGTCGAATCCCTCGCCGAGCAGGTCGACGCGGCGTGGCGACAGGTCCAGTTCGAGTTCCACGCGCGGGTGCAGCGCGACGAAGGCGGCCAGGCTGTCCGCCAGCAGCAGGTTCGCGAAATCGCTGGGCATCGACACCCGCAGGCGCCCGGCCGGCTCGGCGCGGCGCTGCTCGCCCAGCGCCGACGCGGCATCCACCTCGTCGGCGACGCGGCGCGCGTGCTCCAGCAGTTGCAGTCCGAAGTCGGTCAGTCGCTGCTGGCGCGTCGTGCGCAGCAGCAGCCGCTCGCCGAGGCGCCGCTCGAGCAGCGCCAGGCGCCTCGACACCGTCGACTTGGGCCAGCCCAGTCGCGCCGCGGCGCGACTCAGGCTGCCGAGTTCCGCGACCCGCGCGAACAGCAGCAGGTCGTTGGGCTCGATTCCGGAGTTTTCCAAAGATTGTTCCATGGATGGAACAATCTTATCCGATTCGAGCCCTTATGAATCCGTGATGGACCTCCTAGATTGTCAGGCATGGGCAGCGTCGCAGCGCGATGCCCCTTTCCGAACCCTACGCACGGACTCCTCATGAACATTCTGCAGATCAACGCCAGTGCGCGCCGTGAAGGCGCCAATTCCACCCGCATCGCCGACATGGTCGCGCAGCGCCTGCTGCAGCGCGACCCGCAGGCCCGCCTGACCGTGCGCGACCTCGCGGCCGCGCCGCATCCGATGCTCGACGAAGCCGCGCTGGGCGCGCTGTTCACGCCGGCCGACCAGCGCAGCGCCGAACAGGCGGCCCGCGTCGCGCTCGACGATGCATTGATCGCCGAAGTACAGGCGCACGACGTGCTGGTGCTCGGCGTCCCGATGTACAACTTCGGCGTGCCGTCGCAGTTGAAGAACTGGATCGACGCGATCGCCCGCGCCGGAGTCACCTTTCGCTACACCGAGCAGGGTCCGCAAGGCCTGCTGAACGGCAAGACCGTGTACCTTGCGCTTGCGCGCGGCGGCCGCTATCGCGACAGCGCGGCCGACGCGCAGGTGCCGTACCTGAAGACCGTGCTCGGATTCCTGGGCATGAACGATCTGCGCTTCATCTACGCCGAAGGTTTCGCGATGGGCCCCGAGGCCGCCGCGCAGGCCCTCGCGCAGGCGCGGGCCGACCTGGACGCGGCACTGGCCTGAAGCCGCCGCTTTGCACAACCCTTGCGCCGGCGCGTCGCGCCGGCATCCACCGGAGCTTCCGCCATGCAAGCCACTGACCAGACCGCCCCTTCCGATGCCGCCTCCCAGGCCCCGGTGCGCCGCGCGCGCACGGTCGAGCGCCTGGTGCGCGGACAGCCCACCTCCGACGGCGCCGGCGTGCGCCTGACCCGCGTGCTGACGCAGGACCTGCAGCGCCGGCTCGACCCCTTCCTGATGCTCGACGCCTTCGGCAGCGACAATCCGGACGACTACATCGCCGGCTTCCCCGACCATCCGCACCGCGGCTTCGAGACCATCACCTACATGATCGCCGGTCGCATGCTGCACCGCGACAGCGCGGGCCACGAGGGACTGCTGCAAAACGGCGGCATGCAGTGGATGACCGCCGGCCGCGGGGTCGTGCATTCGGAGATTCCCCAGCAGGAAAGCGGGGTCATGGAAGGCTTCCAGCTGTGGCTCAACCTGGCGGCGCGCGACAAGCTGCGCGAACCCTGGTACCGCGACGTGCAGGCAGCCGAGATCCCGCGACTGCGCACCGCGCAGGGAGTCGAGGTGGCGGTGCTGGCCGGCAGCAGCGGCGGCGTCGCCGGCGCGGTCACGCGCGAGCTCACCGAGCCGCTGTACCTGGACCTGCATCTGCCGGCCGGCAGCCGCTTCGAGCAGCCGCTGGACCCTGGGCACAACGCCTTCGTCTACGTCTACCGCGGCGAGCTCGAGGTCGGCGGCGAGACCGTGCCGGCGCAGCGCATGGCGATCCTGGCCAACGACGCGCAGGCCGACGGCGTGGTGCTGCAGGCCGCCGTGCCCAGCCGCGCGCTGCTCGTCGCCGGGCGCCCGCTGCGCGAGCCGATCGTGCAGTACGGTCCCTTCGTGATGAACACGCAGCAGGAGATCTTCGAAGCGGTGCGGGACTTCCGCGAAGGCCGCATCAAGGGCTACGCCGGCTGAGGCGGCGCATCCGGATCCAGGGTCCGGATCCAGGGTCCGGATCGAAGGTCCGGATCGAAGGTCCGGATCCGGCGCGCCGGCACGGCGCGCCGGGTCTACAGTGGGGGCATGGAACTCGACCCCCAGCAGTGCTACGACGCGCTGTGTGCACGCGACCGGCGCTTCGACGGGCGCTTTTTCGTCGGCGTCTCGAGCACCGGCGTGTACTGCCGCCCGGTGTGCGCGGTGCGCACGCCGCGGCGCGAGCACTGCAGCTTCCACCCCAGCGCCGCGGCGGCCGAGAAGGCCGGCTTCCGGCCCTGCCTGCGCTGCCGCCCCGAGCTGGCGCCCGGCTGGGGCCTGCCGGACATCCCGGGTCGGCTGGCGCAGGCCGCGGCGCAGCTCATCGGGCAGGGCTTTCTGGACCACGGCGGCACCGAGGCGCTGGCGGCGCGCGTCGGCGTCAGCAGCCGGCACCTGCGCCGTCTGTTCCGTGCCGAGTACGGCGTGTCGATGCTCGAGCTGGCGCAGACCCAGCGCCTGCTGCTGGCCAAGCAATGCCTGACGCAGACCGCGATGCCGGTGGCCGACGTCGCGCTGGCCTGCGGCTTCGGCAGCGTGCGGCGTTTCCACGCCGCGCTGCGCCAGCGCTGGGGGCTGCGCGCGCAGCAGATCCGCCGCGACGGCGCCGCCGCGCGCACGCCCGGAACCCTGCAGCTGGCGCTGGGCTACCGGCCCCCGCTGGCGTGGCAGGCCTGGCTGGATTGCGCGGGCGCGCAGGCGGTGGCCGGAGTCGAGCAACGGCACGGCGCACGCTACGCCCGCAGCCTGCGCCTGCGCGGGCGCGACGGCCCCTGCGTGGGCTGGCTGCAGGCCTGGGAGGATGCGCCGCGCTGCACCTTGCGCGTGCAGGCCAGCGCGAATCTCGCGCCGCTGATCTCGCAGTTGCTGGACCGGCTGCGCCGCATGTTCGACCTCGGTGCGAGCCCGTCGGCGATCGACGCCAGGCTGGGCCGGCTTGCCGCGCAGGCCCCCGGGCTGCGCGTGCCGGGATCCCCCGACGGATTCGAGACCCTGCTGCGCGTGCTGCTGCGCCGCGAGGGGCGCGAGGCAGCGCGACTGCTGGCGGGTCTGGCCGAGGTGTTCACCAGCGCGGCCGAGCGCGCCGCGCTGCAGGGGGCGCCGCAGGGCTTGTGCCGCGTGCTGCCGGACGCCGCGACGCTGGCCGACGCGGGCATGGCCGAACTGCAGCGCTGCGGGCTGTCCGCCGCGACCGCGCGGACCCTGTCGGCCGCCGCGCGCGAAGTCGCCGCCGGGCGCATCGAGCTGCAGCCCTGGGCTGCGCTGGAGCCCACGCTGCAGGCCCTGCGCGACCTGCCCGGAATCGACGAGGCGAGCGTGCAGTGGGTGGCGATGCAGGCCCTCGGATGGCCCGACGCCTTCGCGGCCGACGACCCCGCGCTGCAACGCGCCTGCGGCTGCGCCGACGCCGCCGCGCTGCTCGCGCAGGCACAGTGCTGGCGACCGTGGCGCGCCTACGCGGCCATGCACCTGCGGTTGCGCGAGCTGCGCGCGCCGGAGTCGGCGCCTGTGGCGGCGCCGCGCGATGCGACGGCCGACGCGCGCGCGGCGTACGCCGCGGGAGTCGCATCGTGAGCGCCGCCGGCGCCTGGTATCGCCTGCCCACGCCGCTGGGCGGCCTGCTGCTGCGCGCGCGCGCCGATGCGCTGTGCGCGGTGGACTTCGAACAGGCGCCGCGTGCGCGTGCGCCCGGCGAGTTGCGCGAACTCGATGCCACGGCGCCGCGGCTGCTGCGCGAGGCCGCCGCCCAGCTCGACGAATTCCTGCACGGGCGGCGCAGCGTGTTCGAGTTGCCGCTGCGCGCCGAGGGCCCGGACTTCGCCCGCCGCGTGTGGGACGCGCTCGCCGGCATCCCGGCAGGCAGCAGCCTGTCCTACGCGCAACTGGCGCTGCGCCTCGGACTGGACCGCGCCCACGCGCGCGCCGTGGCGCGCGCGGTGGGCGCCAACCCGCTGCTGATCGTCGTGCCGTGCCACCGCGTCATCGGCAGCGACGGCGCGCTGCGCGGCTACGCCGGCGGAATCGAGCGCAAGCGCGCGCTGCTCGAGCTCGAGCAGCGCATGCACGCCGCCGCGGCCCGCGCGGTCCGGTGAGCGCGCGGCGCGGCTCAGGACCCCGTCGGTCGCCAGGTCAGCCCGAAGAACACACCCAGCGGGGCGCGGTTGTAGCCGTAGGCCGTCTGGTAGGCCTTGTCGAGCACGTTGCGCACGTACAGCTTCCAGCTCCAGTGCGGGTCGAGACTGCCGCCGGCGCTGAGGTCCAGCGTGGTGTAGGAGCCCAGGCTCACCGGCACCGCGGTCGCGCCGGAATAGTCGACATCCGGGCGCGGACCGCTGTAGTGCAGGCTGGCGCCCAGCAGCACGCCGCGCAGGCGTCGGCTGAGCTCGAGGTTGGCCAGGCTGCGCGCGCGCCGCTGCAGCGTCGGATGACCCGGCTGGCTGAGGTCGACCGGCTGTTGCAGCGTCAGGTTGCCGTCGAGCATCCAGTCGCGCCAGCTGCTGCTGCCGCTGAATTCCAGCCCGCGGGTGCGCGAGCTGGCCACGTTGCGGAACTGCGACAGGAAATTCGACGGATCCGTGGCGTACACCCATTCGTCGGTCATGCGGGTGTCGAACAGGGTCGCGCGCAGCAAGGTGGTCGCCGAATGCCATTGCAGCCCGGCCTCGGCCGAGTGCGCCTGCTCCGGCTTGAGCTGCGGGTTGGCCTCCAGGCCGTAGGACGGGATGTTGGCGTAGAGGTAGCCCAGCGGCGGCGCGTTGAAGGCGGTCGAGTAGCTGGCCAGCGCCTTGAAGCCGCCGCCGAGCCGGCGCGCGTAGCCGAGGTAGCCGGTGTTCTGCGAGCTCAGTCCGCCGACGCTGTCGTGGCGCAGGTTGAACTGCAGCTGGTTGGCGCCGAACACGCCGTTGATTCCGGCGAACACCGCGCGCGCGTCGCGGCTCAGGTTGGCGAAGGACCCCGGCCCGTCGGTCTCGATGGCCTGGTGCTGCCACTGCGCGCCGCCGGTCAGGGTCCAGTGCGGGTCCAGGCGCAGCACGTTGCGCCACTGCAGCATCTGCACCCGCGTGCGCGCGCCGCCGCTGTAGAGGCCGCCGTAGCTGTTGGCGTTGTCGACCGTCTGCTGCGACACGCTCAGGTGCGAGGTCCAACCCGATGCGATGCGGTTGTCGCTGTAGAGTTGGTACAGCTGCTGCACCGTCTGCCCGGCTCCCGCGGTGTTCGAGTACGTGTATTGCCCGTCGCTGCGGAAGGCCCGCAGCCCGACGCGCTGGCCGGGGGCCAGCTGCTGCTGGATCGACGCGTTCTGCGTGCTGTTGCGGTAGCCGTCGCGGGCGTTGCCGCTGACGTAGGGGTCCTGCGCCGGGTTCACCGAGGCGATGCCCTGCGTGGTGTAGCGGCTCCAGCCGGCCTGCACGCGGGTGCGGCCGTAGGTTCCGCCGGCATCGGCCGACAGCGACGCGGTACCCTGGCTGCCGGCCATCGCCGACACCGAGGCATGGGGCGCGGCCCCGCCTTCGCGGGTGGTGATCAGGATCACGCCGCCGATGGCCCCCGAGCCGTAGATCGCCGACACGTTGCCGCGCACGATCTCGATGCGCTGGATCTGGTCGGTGCCCAGGTTCTGCAGGTAGCCGGCGCTGCCGGAAGTGTCCTGCGCGGTCAGCGGCACCCCGTCGAGCAGCACCAGCACGCCCAGGTCGGTGCTGCCGAAGCCGCGCACGTAGGTGGTGGAGGTCTGTCCGGGGCCGCCGTTGAAGGTCAGCTGCACCCCGGCGATGCGTTGCAGCAGCGTGGTCAGGTTGCTCGCGCCCGAGTTGACGATCTGGCGTCGCGTGATCACGCTGGTGCTGGGCAGCGCCTGCGACAGCGGTTGCGAGAAGGTGGCGGCCGACACCACCACCGGCGGCAGCTGCTGCGGCGACGCGGCCTGCTGCGCGTGCGCGACGGCGCAGCCGCCGGCTGCCAGCAGCAGCGTGGCCAGGCGACGCGGGGTTTCGGGGGAGAGGGAAATGCGTGCGGCGGCGCGCGGCAGCGGCCGGCGCGCGGCGAAGGGATGTTGCGACATGCGGGTTTCCAGCGATTCGAAGCGACGACCGTGACACCCCGCACGGCACCCTTGGAACGCCGGAAACCGCCGGCGCATCGCGCCGTGGCTGCATGCGTGCAGCGCCCGCGCACGGGTGGCGCAAGCGCTGCATGCCGGACACGCCCACCTTCCCCGGAAGGCCTGTTCCCAGCGTGTTGGCCGGTATCCGGGCTGGCGGCGACCCGGACGGCCTTCCCAGGTTCCGTGAGGACCCAGTGGCGTGTTCGTCCGGGCTGCGGCGGCCGCGCGAGGCGCGTCCGTCGTGCCGTTGACCGTTGCGGGGGCAGCACAGGCCGGGGCGCCGAGGCGCCCTTCCTGTTTCCCGTTTAACCGGCCCCGCCACAAGCGCGACGGGAGCCGGCACCAACCCGGCCATCATAGCCGGGCGCGCGTCGCGACCCCGCGCGATCGCCGGGCGCCGCTGCCACCGGCGCGTCGCCGGCGGGCTCAGCCGTGGGCCGCGGCGTGCACGATCATCACCGGCATCGGGCACAGACGCGACACGCCCTCGGCCACGCTGCCCAGGAACATGCGGCTGAAGCCGCGCCAGCCGTGGCTGCCGATGACCACCAGATCGGCGCGCTGCGCCCGTGCCTCGTCGGTCAGCATCTCGGCCACCCGCTTGCCCAGCACCTCGCCCTCGAGCAGGCGCGAACTCGCGTGCACGCCGGCGGCCAGCGCCGCCTGCTGCGCGCGATCGAGCACGGCCTGGCCCTGGCGACGCAGCAGCGCAGGCAGCTCGGCACCCGCCGCGTCGACCAGTTCGGACCCCGGGATGGCGCCGATGTCGATCACATGCACCAGATGCAGTTGCGCATGCTGCTCGGCCGCCAGCGCGACCGCGTGCTGCAACGCCGCTTCGGCGGCGGCGCTGCCGTCCACCGCGACCAGGATTCTTGCGTACATGGATTGGCTCCTGCGAGGGCTGCGGTCGGCGCCGCGCCGCGACCGGTCATTCGACCTTCACCTCGATTCCCTTGGGCTTGCTGGCCTCGCGCTTGGGGATCTGCAGGGTCAGCACGCCGTCCTTGAAGGCGGCCTTGGCAGCCGCCTCGTCGACGTTGTCGGGCAGCGAGAAGCTGCGGCTGAAGCTGCCGTAGTAGCGCTCGACGCGGTGGAAGGTCTTGCCCTTCTCCTCCTTCTCCTGCCTGCGTTCGCCCTGCAGGGTCACGACGCCATTGTCGATGGTGATCTTCACATCGTTCTTGTCGACCTCGGGAATCTCCGCCTTGATCGTGAATTCCTGCTCGGTCTCCGCGATGTCCACGCGGGGGCTCCAGTCGGCCCGGGTGCCGGACTCGGGTGCCGCCAGTCCACGCCGCGGCCATCCGACGGCGCGCGTGTAGCGGTCGAACATGTCCTCGATTTCCTGCCAGGGATCCCATTTGACAATAGCCATGACTGTTTCCTCTGCGGGACGAAGCATGAAGGCCCCGGGACTCCTGCCCGCTTACGGAGGGGCGGGGCGGCCAACGCGGCCGCGCCGCCCGCACGGCAGCGGGTTCATCGCACGGCCTCCCCGGCAGGCGCGGCCGCACGGCCCGCGCTGCCGCGATACATGTAGTCGCGGTTGAAGGGATAGGCGCACTGCGCGGCGCGCAGCCGCGTACCGGCCCCGGCGCGCGCCTCGACGACCCCGTCGGGACGCGAGCCGAGGATCTGGAACAGCGAGATCCACCCCTGCTCGAAACCCATCGCCGACCCCGCGAGGTACAGGCGGTAGGCCCGCAGCACCTTGTCGGAGTGCTCGCCGAGCACGCGCCGCGCCTCGTCGATGCGCGACTCCAGCGCGTCCACCCAGCACCACAGCGTGCGCGCGTAATGCGGCCGCAGGCATTCGGCGTCCAGCGCCTCCAGTCCGCCGCGGCTCAAGGTGTCCATCATCACGCCGACGTGCACCAGCTGCCCGCCGGGGAAGATGTACTTCTCGATGAAGTCCCCCATGCCGCCGTCGAGCTGCGGGTTGTCGGTGCCCCCGGCCGTGATGCCGTGGTTCAGCAGCAAGCCGCCCGGACGCAGCAGGCGGCGGATCTTCGCGAAGTACAGCGGCAGGTTGGGGCGCCCGACGTGTTCGACCATGCCGACCGAGGCGACCTTGTCGAAGGGCTGCGACTCGTCGACGTCGCGGTAGTCCTGCAGCAGCATGCGAACCCGGCCCTGCAGGCCCTTCTGCTCGATCAGCCGGTTCACGTGGAGGTACTGGTTGCGCGACAGCGTGATGCCGGTGGCGTCGACGCCGTAGTGCTCGGCCGCCCACAGCAGCAAGCCGCCCCAGCCGGCGCCGATGTCGATGAACCGCTCGCCGGGACGCAGCAGCAGCTTGCGGCAGATGTGGTCCAGCTTGGCCTCCTGCGCCTGCGCCAGGTCCATCGTGTCCCGCGCGAAATACGCGCAGGAATAGACGCGCCGCGGGTCCAGCCACAACGCGTAGAAGTCGTCGCTGACGTCGTAGTGGTGCTGGATCTGCGCGGCGTCGCGCGCGCGGCTGTGATGGGTGCGCTCCCACAACGCACGCCGCGTGTACTGCATCCAGCGCGCCATGCGCCCCGAGCGCGGCGCCGTGGGGTCGCTGGCCAGCAGCGCCGGGGCAGCCGCCATCAGGTCGCGAAGCCGCCCGTCGATCTCCAGGCGACCCTCGACGTAGTCCTCGGCCAGGCGCCCGATGGCGCCCTGCGCCAGGTGCATCAGCGCGCGCATGTCGCGCACCACCAGGCGCAGCGTGGCTCCGGCGGGGCCGATGCGACGTCCGCCGGGCAACTGGACGGCGCAGGACAGCGGAAGGGCCGCCAGGCGTTGTTCGGCGGGCTGCAAGAGCATTCGGTCGGCGAGCATGACGTGGATCTCCGTGCGGGCAGTCAACGGACGATCGCGCGCGCTGCGTGCCGCGTGTGTCGCCGCGACTTCGCAACGCCCCTGGCGCCCGCGCGCCGCCGCGCGGCCTGCATGACCGCGCCGCGCACGGGCTTCGCGCGGCATGTCGGTCGTCCGGCGCCACGCCGCGCCCCATGCGGCCCGGCCAGCGACGCCGGGCTGCGCCCGGCGAAGGTGACGGGCCCCGCTGCCGCGGGTTTCCCGAGGAGATTCCGGGCAGCCTCGCATGTACTCGAGGAGTGCATGCAGTGTAGGTCTGCGCGGCAGATTCTGCCGGTGGCCACGTTGCATGCAAAGGTCTCCTCGCCCGGCTCGCGCGCGCGCTTCAGGGGTGCAGCGGCGACTGCACGCTGCCGGATCGCTCGCGCTGCTGGCCGCTGCGCACGATGCTTGCCAGCAGCACCCAGTCGCGCACCAGCGACTCGATCACGTCGTCCAGAGACACCACGCCGATCACGGCGTTGGCCGAATCCGTCACGGCCAGTCGGCGCACGCCGTGGCTGAACATGGTCTGCATCGCGTCGACCACCTCGTCGGACTCGGCCACCGTGGCCACGCCGGTGCTCATGACATCGCCGACGGAGGTCTCTCGCGGGGGCGCGCCGACGGCGACGGCCTTGAGCACGATGTCGCGATCGGTGACGATGCCGAGCAGCCGGTTGGTGGCGCTGCCGTCGGTGACGATCAGGGCTCCGACATGCTGCTGGCGCATCTGTTGCGCGGCTTCCTGCAGGTTGCGTTCCTGCGGGATGTGGACGGTTCCGCGGGTGAAGATTTCCTGGACTTTCATGGCATGCTCCGGTGAGGGTTTCCCGTGCGGTCGGCTCCCGCAGATCCTGCGTCGGGAGCGCCGCGCGAGCGGGCCAGCAGGTCGCGGACCTCGTCGTCCTGCGTCTGCCCGAAATCCTGGTAGAAGCGTCCGACGCCTGCGAAGTTCCGCGGCTGCAGCAGCGCGACGAAGTCGCGCGTCGCCAGATCCAGCGCCAGCGCCGCCTCGGGGGGCGCGACCGGGGTGGCGACGACCACGCGCGCCGGCCCGGCGCGACGCAGCACCGCCAGCGCCGCGCGCATCGATGCCCCGGTGGCGATCCCGTCGTCGACCACGATCACCGTGCGCCCGCGCAGGCGCGGCGCCTCGCGTTCGCCGCGGAACGCGGCTTCGCGGCGCTGCAGTTCGGCGCGCTCGTGCCGCAGCACCCGCTCCAGCGCCGCCTGCCCGACACCGGCCGCCTCGATGACGTGGGGATTGAGTTCGATCACGCCGCCGGCGCCGATCGCGCCCATCGCCCATTCGGGCTGGTGCGGAACGCCCAGTTTGCGCACGACCAGCACGTCGAGTTCGGCTCCCAGCGCGCGTGCCACCTCGAAGGCCACCGGCACGCCGCCGCGCGGCAGCCCGAGCACCAGCAGGTCGGGCTGCGAAGCCAGCTCCAGCAGCGCGCGCCCCAGCTCGCGGCCGGCGCTGCGGCGGTCGGCGAAGCGGGCATCCGGCGCGAGGCGCGCAGGGGGCGCGGCGGGTTCGTCGAAGCCTGGCGTGGACATGTCCCGGCAGTTGGGCAGCGCGCCCCGGCGGGGCGCCTGAACAGACTGTAGGAATTGGTCTCCGGCGTGTCCTTGATGCAGGTCAGCAAGCCCGAGGCGCGTGCCGGCACGCCTGCCTGCGCGCGTGCGCTACAGCGCGCCCGCCACCACGTTGACCGTCAGCGCCAGGATGAACACGTTGAAGAAGAAGGCCGTCACGCTGTGCAGCAGGACCATGTGGCGGACATTGCGCGAGCGGATGTTCACGTCCGAGGTCTGGAAGGTCATGCTCAAGACCAGCGAGAAGTACAGGTAGTCCCAGTAGTCGGGCGGCACGTCGCCGGGAAACTGCAGCGCCTGCCGGCCCTGCAGCCGATCCAGGTGGTCGGCATGCGCGTAGGCCTGCGCGAACACGACGCTGAAGAACAGCCACGACAGCACGATGCTCGCGGCGGCCAGCGGCACGTCGCCGGGGTGGCCCGCGTGTCCCGAGCTCAGCTCCAGGCGCAGCGCCAGCAGCACGATTCCCGACACCAGCGCGGAGAACACCAGCACCGCCCAGCGCCCGCGCATCTGCCGCTCGGCGCGACGTGCCAGCGCCTGCGGCGCGGTGTGGCTCATCATCCAGGCGATCAGCGCCAGATAGACCGCGCTGCCGATGTCGAAGGACACCAGCATCGCGCGAGCGACCCCCACGCGCGCCTGCAGCGCCCCGCCCAGCACCACGGTGAGCAGCATCGACGAACTCAGTCGGGGGTGCAGCAAGGCGGCCTGCAGCAGGCGGGGAGGGCGGAGCATGGCGCGGCGACGAATCCGGAGCGGGAGTCCGGCAAAGTGTAGTCATGCCGGCGATGCGGGTTGTCCCTAGAATTGCCGTTTCGGCGCCGCGCGCCGACAGTCCGCCACCCGCCACCCGCCCCCGGCCATGAACGAACCCGTACTTCCCGAGCTCGCCCATATCTCCCCGCGCGACAAGGCCGAGATCCTCGCGCAGGCGCTTCCGTACATCCGCAAGTTCCACGGAAAGACCCTGGTGATCAAGTATGGCGGCAACGCGATGACCGATCCCGGGCTGCAGCAGGATTTCGCCGAGGACGTGGTGCTGCTCAAGCTGGTCGGCATGAATCCGGTGGTCGTGCACGGCGGCGGGCCGCAGATCGACGAGGCGCTGGCGAAGATCGGCAAGAAGGGGACCTTCATCCAGGGCATGCGCGTGACCGACGCGGAGACCATGGAGGTCGTCGAGTGGGTGCTGGCCGGGCAGGTGCAGCAGGACATCGTCGGCCTCATCAACGTGGCCGGCGGCAAGGCGGTCGGGCTGACCGGGCGCGACGGCGGGATGATCCGCGCACGCAAGCTGCGCATGCGCGACCGCGCCAACCCGGAGGTCGAGCACGACGTCGGCCAGGTCGGCGAGATCGAGGCCATCGACCCCTCGGTGGTCAAGGCGCTGCAGGACGACCAGTTCATCCCGGTGATCTCGCCGCTGGGATTCGGCGCCGAGAACGAGAACTACAACATCAACGCCGACGTGGTCGCCGGCAAGCTGGCCGAGGTGCTGAAGGCGGAGAAGCTGGTGCTGCTGACCAACACCCCCGGCGTGCTGAACAAGGCCGGCGAACTGCTGACCGACCTGACGGCGCGCGAGATCGACGAGATGTTCGCCGACGGCAGCATCTCCGGCGGCATGCTGCCGAAGATCTCGTCGGCGCTGGACGCGGCGCGTTCCGGGGTCAACTCGGTGCACATCATCGACGGGCGCATCCCCCACGCGATGCTGCTGGAGATCCTCACCGAGCAGGCCTTCGGCACGATGATCCGCTCGCATTGACGCGCGTGGGCATCGGCCCCGGCGCGGCAGGTCCCCGGCCATGACTTCCCCGCGGCATCGCGCCGAGGCGCCGCGCCGCACCGTGTGGCTGTTCGACATGGACGACACGCTGCACGACGCGTCGTGGCGCGTGTTCGAGCGCATGAACGCCGAGATGAGCCTGTACATCCAGCGCCACCTCGAGGTCGATGCGCAGCGCGCCGACCAGCTGCGCCAGCTGTTCTGGAGGCGCTACGGCGCCACGCTGCTGGGACTGATGCGCGAGCACGGGGTGCGCGCCGAGCATTTCCTGCGCGAGACCCACCGCTTCGCCGACCTGTCGCGCCTGTTGCGCGCCGACGCCAGCCAGCGCGCCGCGCTGCGCCGGCTTCCCGGGCGCAAGTATGTGCTCACCAACGCGCCGCGGGCCTACGCGCTGCGGGTGCTGCGCGAATTCGGCATGCTGCGCGAATTCGACGGCGTGATCGCGATCGAGGACATGCGCCAGTTCGGCAGCCTGCGTCCGAAGCCCGACTCGCGCATGCTGCGCCACGTGCTGCGGCGCCTGGGCCTGCGCCCGGCGCAGTGCGTGCTGGTCGAGGACACCATCGGGCACCTGCGCGCGGCGCGCGCGGTGGGCCTGCGCGGCGTGTGGTTCACGCGCTACGCGCACCGCGCGCAGCGCCGTCAGTCGGCCGCCGCGGCGGCCGCGTCGCACGCGGTGCGGCTGCGCCGTCGCAGCCGCCACGGTCGGCCCTGCTACGTCCATGCGCGCACCGCCAGCCTGTGGCACCTGGCGCGCATCGCCCGCCGCGGACCACGCTGATGCGGGGCGCCGGCGCGTCGCCGGCAAGGGGTTTCGGCCGCCGGCGTGCGAGAATCGGCGCGCCATGTCCGAAGCCGCCCCTTCCGCCGACGCAGCCGCTCCGCCGCCCGCGGCGCGCCGGCGCGCCGCTCCCGGACAGCGGCGCGAGCAGATCCTGCAATGCCTGGCCGGCATGCTCGAGGAGGCTTCGGCCGAGCGCGTGACCACCTCCGCGCTGGCGGCGCGGCTGCAGGTCTCGGAGGCCGCGCTGTACCGGCATTTCGCGAGCAAGGCGCAGATGTTCGAGGCGCTGATCGATTTCATCGAGAGCAGCCTGTTCAGTCTGATCGGGCAGATCGAGACCCAGCAGCCGTCGGGACTCGTGCAGGCGGCGCACATGGTGCAGGCGCTGCTGGCCTTCGCCGACCGCAATCCGGGGCTGTGCCGCGTGCTGGTCGGCGACGCGCTGGTGGGCGAGCACGCACGCCTGCGCGAGCGCGTGCAGCGCCTGCACGCGCGGCTGGAAGCCTCGGTGCGCCAGAGCCTGAAACTGGCGCGGCAGCAAGGCGACGTGCTGCCCGGCTTCGACCCGGCCGAGCGCGCCCGCTGGCTGCTGACCTACGCCAGTGGTGGATTGGTACTGCGCTGCCGACCCGGCACGCGCATGGCGCAGCCCGGCGACGAGGCCGCGCTGTTCGCGCTGCTGGCCTGAATCCCCACGCGCTTCGGCAGGGCTGCCTCGCGGAACGGGGCGGGAGCGCACCGCCACGCCCGACGCTGCCGCCGGGTTGCCCGGGGGGCAGTTGACAAGCGGGCCGAATTCGGAAATAGTACGACCGTTCGTTTCTTTCGGGCGTACCGCGCCCCCCTCTCCCGTGCTCGTGCCGATGGTCCGCAAGTCCTCCGTTCCCGCTGCCGATCCCGCGCCGGCCGAAGCCTCGGGCAAGGGTCGGCAGACGCGGCTGGCGATTCTCGATTGCGCGCTGCAGATGGCGGGGCGCATCGGGCTCGAGGGTCTGTCGATCGGCGTGCTCGCCGACCGCATGCACATGAGCAAGTCCGGGGTGTTCGCGCATTTCGGTTCGCGCGAGGAACTGCAGATCTCGGTCATCCGCCACTACCACGAGGCCTTCGAGGGCGAGGTGTTCTACCCGGCGCTGCAAAGCCCCCGCGGCCTGCCTCGCCTGCACGCGATGTTCCAGCGCTGGCTGCAGCGGGTCAGCCTGGAAGTGGAGACCGGCTGCATCTACATTTCCGGAGCGGTCGAGTTCGACGACCGCCCGGGCCCGGTTCGCGACGCCCTGGTGCTGATGGTGCAGACCTGGCGCGACGCCTTGCAGCGGGCCATCGAACAGGCGGTGCAGGCAGGACACCTGCGTCGCGACACGCCGGCGCAGCAAGTGCTGTTCGAGCTGCACGGCCTGATTCTCGCGCTGCACCACGACGCACGGCTGCTGCAGATCGCCGACTGTCCGGCGATGGCGCGCCGTGGTTACCTGCGGGTGCTCGAGTCGTGGGCCACCCCGACGGGCGCCGCCCTGCTGCGAGAACTGTCCGCCGAGATGCCCTGAAGCCCATCAACCGCAATGCCCCGCGGGTCAGGCCGCGGGAACGATCATCCCCCTTTACGTTTCGAGGAGATACGCCATGCCCCGCTACACGCCGCCGCTGCGCGACATGCAGTTCGTGATGCACGAGGTGCTGCAGGTCGTCCCGGCGCTGCGCGAACTTCCCGCGCACGCCGACATCGACGCCGAACTCATCGACCAGGTCTGCGAGGAGGCCGGCAAGTTCTGCTCCGACGTGCTGTTCCCGCTGAACCTCAGCGGCGACGCCGAGGGCTGCCGCTACGACGCGCAGGCCCGCACGGTGGCCACGCCGAGCGGCTGGCGCCAGGCCTGGGAACAGTACGTCGAGGCCGGCTGGCCGCTGCTGACGGCGGCGCCGGAGTATGGCGGACAGGGCCTGCCGCACCTGGTGGGCAGCGCGGTGCATGAAATGGAGAACGCGGCGAACCAGGCCTGGACCATGTACCCGGGACTGACCCAGGGGGTGGTCGAACTGCTGGGCGCGCACGGCAGCCAGCAGCAGAAGGACCTGTACATGCCTCGTCTGGCCTCGGGGAGCTGGACCGGCACGATGTGCCTGACGGAGCCCCACTGCGGCACCGACCTGGGACTGATCCGCACCAAGGCGGTCCCGCAGGGCGACGGCTCCTACCAGATTTCCGGGCAGAAGATCTTCATCTCCAGCGGCGAGCACGACTTCGCACCGAACATCGTGCATATGGTGCTCGCGAAGCTGCCGGATGCGCCCGAAGGCTCGAAGGGCATTTCGCTGTTCGTCGTGCCCAAGTTCCTGCCCGATGCGCAGGGCGAACCGGGCGAGCGCAACGGCATCTTCTGCTCGGGCATCGAGCACAAGATGGGAATCCACGGCAACGCCACCTGCCAGATGACGCTGGAGGCTGCGCGAGGCTGGCTGGTCGGCGAGCCCAACAAGGGCCTGGCGGCGATGTTCGTGATGATGAACGGAGCGCGCCTGGGCGTGGGCATGCAGTCGCTGGGGCTGACCGAGGTCGCCTACCAGAACGCGCTGGACTATGCCCGCGAGCGCCTGCAGATGCGCTCCCTCAGCGGGCCCAAGGCGCCGCAGCAGGCCGCCGACCCGATCCTCGTGCATCCGGACGTGCGGCGCATGCTGCTGACCGCGCGTGCATGGGCCGAGGGAGGGCGCTTCCTGGCCTACTGGGTGGCGCTGATGCTCGACCAGTCGCACCTGCACCCCGACGAACAGGTGCGCAAGGACTGCGACGACCTGGTCGCGCTGCTGACGCCGATCGTGAAGGCATTCATCACCGACAATGGTTTCGCCGCAACCAACGAATGCCTGCAGGTATTCGGTGGGCACGGGTACATCCGTGAATGGGGCATGGAACAGTACGTGCGCGACGCGCGCATCAACCTGATCTACGAAGGCACCAACACGATCCAGGCGCTGGACCTGATCGGGCGCAAGGTGCTGATGGACGGAGGTGCGCGGCTGAAGAAGTTCGGGCGCGTCATCCGCGACTTCGTCGAGGCCGAGGGCGTGGTCGAGTCGATGCAGGAATTCGTCAATCCGCTGGCCGATCTGGCCGAGAAGGTGCAGAAGCTGACGATGGAACTGGGCATGAAGGCGATGACCGACCGCGAGCAGGTCGGCGCCGCCGCGACTCCCTATCTGCGCGTGCTCGGGCACCTCGTCTACGCCTACGCCTTCGCGCGCATGGCCAAGGCCGCCCAGCAGCAGATCGCGGGCGGATCCGGCGACGCCTTCTACCAGGCCAAGCTGCAGACCGCGCGCTTTTATTTCGCCCGCCTGCTGCCGGAGACGGCGATGGCGATCCGCCAGGCGCGCAGCGGCGCCGCGGTGCTGATGGACACCGACGCGGTGTTCGCCTGAAGCCGCCGAGCCCCGGCACGTCCGGCCGTCCCTCCTCTTCCGACCACCTTCCGCAGCGCCCGCACCCGGGCCACACCACCATGAGCCAGAACTTCCCGATTCGCCAGGTCGCCGTGCTCGGCGCCGGCGTCATGGGCGCGCAGATCGCCGCCCACTGCATCAATGCGCGTGTTCCCGTGATCCTGTTCGACCTGCCGGCCAAGGAAGGTTCGAAGAACGCCATCGCCGAGCGCGCGGTGGCCAACCTGAAAAAGCTCAGCCCGGCCCCGCTGGGGCTGGCGCAGGAGGCCGAGCTGATCCGCTGCGCCAACTACGACGACGACCTCGAGCTGCTGCGCGGCTGCGACCTGGTGATCGAGGCCATCGCCGAGCGCATGGACTGGAAGCACGATCTGTACCGCAAGGTCACGCCGCACCTGGCGGAGCAAGCGCTGTTCGCGACCAACACCTCGGGGCTGTCGATCACGCGCCTCGGCGAGGGCTTCGACGAAGCGCTGCGCGCGCGCTTTTGCGGCGTGCACTTCTTCAACCCTCCGCGCTACATGCCGCTGGTCGAGCTGATCCCCACCACCCACACGCGGCCCGAGGTGCTCGACCGGCTCGAGAGCTTCCTCACCACCACGCTGGGCAAGAGCGTGGTGCGCGCGCTGGACACGCCGAACTTCGTCGCCAACCGCGTCGGCGTGTTCTCGATCCTCGCCGTGATGCACGAGGCCGAGCGCTTCGGCCTGGGCTTCGACGTGGTGGACGACCTCACCGGCTCCAAGCTCGGGCGAGCCAAGAGCGCGACCTTCCGCACCGCCGACGTGGTGGGGCTGGACACGATGGCCCACGTCATCGGCACGATGCGCGACACGCTGCCGCTGGACAAGGACCCCTTCGCCGCGCTGTACGCCACGCCGAAGGTGCTGGCGCAGCTGGTCGAGCGCGGCGCGCTGGGGCAAAAGAGCGGCGCGGGCTTCTACAAGAAGGTGGGCAAGGACATCCTGCGCCTGGACCCGGCCAGCGGCGAGTACGTGCCGGGCGGCGGCAAGGCCGAGGAGATCGTCGTGCGCATGCTGAAGAAGCCCGCCGCCGAGCGCTTCGAGCTGCTGCGTGCCTCGACCAACCCGCAGGCGCAGTTCCTGTGGAGCGTGTTCCGCGACGTGTGGCACTACATCGCGCTGCACCTGGGCGAGATCGCCGACAACGCGCGCGACCTGGACTTCGCGATCCGCTGGGGCTTCGGCTGGAACGAGGGGCCCTTCGAGACCTGGCAGGCGGCGGGCTGGAAGCGCGTGGCCGGCTGGATCGCCGAGGACATCGCCGCCGGCAAGGCGCTGTGCGCGGCGCCGCTGCCGGGCTGGGTGCACGAGATCGACGCCGTGCATACGCCGCAGGGCTCGTGGTCGGCCTCGCAGCGCAGCTACAAGCCGCGGCGCGAACTGCCGGTGATGCGTCGCCAGCTGTTCGGGCAGAGCGTGCTGGGCGAGAGCGCGCCCGACGCGAAGAGCGCCGGCTCCACGGTGTTCGAGGACGACTCCATCCGGCTGTGGACGGCGCCCGGCGCCGACGACGTGCTGGTGGCCAGCTTCAAGACCAAGATGAACACCCTGGGCCCCGGCGTGGTCGCCGGGCTGCAGCGGGCGGCCGAGCTGGCGGAGAGCTCCTACCGCGGGCTGGTGGTGTGGCAGACCGGCGAGCCCTTCAGCGCCGGCGCCGACCTGCAGGCCATGCTGCCGGCGTTCATGAGCGGCGGCGCCAAGGCCATCGAGCCGGAGGAGAAGAAGCTGCAGGACCTGGTGCTGCGCCTGCGCTACGCGCAGGTCCCGGTGGTTGCCGCGGTGCGCGGCATGGCGCTGGGCGGCGGCTGCGAACTGGCCGTGCACGCGGCGCGCCGCGTGGTCGCGCTGGAAAGCTACATCGGGCTGGTCGAGGTGGGGGTCGGGCTGATCCCCGGCGGCGGCGGGCTGTGCTACCTGGCGCGCCGCGCGGCCGAGCTGGCGCAGGCGGCCGGCGGCGATGCCGACGTGATGAGCTTCCTCAAGGGGCTGTACATGCACCCGGCCACCGCCGCGGTGTCGAAGTCGGCGATCGAGGCGCGACGCATGGGCTGGCTGCGCGACGACGACGTGATCGTGCTGCACAAGGACGAGCTGCTGTACGTGGCCGTCGCCCAGGCGCGCGCGCTGGCCGAGTCCGGCTGGCGCCCGCCGCTGCCGGCGCGCTTCCCGGTGGCCGGGCGCAACGCCGTCGCGACCATCCGCGGCCAGCTCGCGAACATGCGCGACGGCGGCCAGATCACCGACCACGACTACCTGCTCGGGCAGATGATCGCCGAAGTGGTCTGCGGCGGCGACGTCGACGCCGGAACCCTGGTCGACGAGGCCTGGATGATGCGCCTGGAACGCGAGCGCTTCTGCCGCCTGCTGGAGCACCCGAAGACCCAGCAACGCATCATGAGCCTGCTGCAGGGCGGCAAGCCGGTGCGCAACTGAAATCCCGAGCGAATCCCGAAATCCGGAGAACATGATGTCCAAACAAGTCCAGGACGCCTACATCGTCGCCGCCGCGCGGACCCCGATCGGCAAGTCGCATCGCGGAGTGTTCCGCAACACGCGCCCCGACGACCTGCTGATCCACGCCATCCGCGCCGCGCTGGCGCAGGTCCCGGGTCTCGACCCGAAGGCCATCGAGGACGCGGTGATCGGCTGCGCCATGCCCGAGGCCGAACAGGGCCTGAACATGGCGCGCACCGCGGCGCTGCTGGCCGGGCTGCCCGACAGCGTCGGCGGGGTCACGGTCAACCGCTTCTGCGCGTCGGGCCTGACGGCGATCCAGATGGCCGCCGACCGCATCCGCGTCGGCGAGGCCGAGGTCGTGCTGGCCGGCGGCGCCGAAAGCATGAGCCTGGTGCCGATGACCGGCAACAAGCCGTCGTTCAACCCGCGCATCTTCGAGCGCGACGAGAACATCGGCATCGCCTACGGCATGGGCCTGACCGCCGAGAAGGTGGCGCAGCGCTGGAAGGTTTCGCGCGAGCGCCAGGACGAGTTCGCGCTGCAGTCGCACCAGCGCGCGCTGGCGGGCATCGCGGCCGGCGAGTTCGCCGACGAGATCGCGCCCTTCGAGGCCGTCGATCGCGGCGCCGATCTGCTGGGCGGCGTGGTGCGCGAGCAGCGTCGCCTGGTCGAGGTCGACGAGGGCCCGCGGGCCGACACCTCGCTGCAGGCGCTGGGCAAGCTGCGCCCGGTGTTCGCGTCGCCGAAGGACCCGACCGGCCAGGCCACCGGGCTGGGCACGGTGACCGCCGGCAACAGCTCGCAGACCTCCGACGGCGCCGGCGCGCTGATCCTGGCCTCGGAGTCGGCGGTCAAGCGCTTCGGGCTGCAGCCGCTGGCCCGCTTCGTCAGCTTCGCGTCGCGCGGGGTGCCGCCGGAGATCATGGGAATCGGACCCATCGAGGCGATTCCGGCGGCGCTGAAGCTGGCCGGGCTCAAGCTCGACGACATGGGCTGGATCGAACTCAACGAGGCCTTCGCGGCGCAGTCGCTGGCGGTCATCGACACCTGCGGACTGGACCCGGCGCGGGTCAATCCGCTGGGCGGCGCCATCGCGCTCGGCCACCCGCTGGGCGCCACCGGCGCGATCCGCGCCTGCACGACCCTGTACGGCATGCGCCGGCGCCAGCTGAAGTACGGCATGGTCACGATGTGCGTGGGCACCGGCCAGGGCGCGGCCGGCATCTTCGAGCGGGTCTGAGCCATGGAACCGATCCTCGCGCTGCGCGAAGCCGGCGTGCTGACCCTGACCTTCAACCGGGTCGAGAAGAAGAACGCCATCACGCAGCAGATGTACGCGCTGCTGCACGGCGAACTGCAGCAGGCGGCCGGCGACGACGCGGTGCGCGTGGTCGTGCTGCAGGGGCAGCAGGACCTGTTCACGTCGGGCAACGACGTCACCGAGTTCCTGCAGCGTCCGCCCGGCGGGCTGGACACCCCGGTGTTCGACTTCCTGCGCACGCTGGCGGACTTCCCCAAGCCGGTGATCGCCGCGGTGGGCGGCCCGGCGGTGGGCATCGGCACCACCCTGCTGCTGCATTGCGACCTCGTCTACTGCGGCGACAACGCGTTGTTCTCGGTGCCCTTCGTCAACCTCGGGTTGTCGCCGGAAGCGGCTTCCAGCCTGCTGCTGCCGCTGCGCGTGGGGCCGGCGGCTGCGGCCGAGATGCTGATGTTCGGCGAGCCCTTCGGCGCCGACGACGCGCTGGCCATCGGCCTGGCCAACCGCGTGCTGCCCCCGGAGGAGCTGCGCGACTACGCGCAGGCGCAGGCGCGCAAGCTGGCGGCCAAGCCCTCGGCTTCGCTGGTGCTGACCAAGCAGCTGCTGCGCAAGGGCCTGCGCGACGCGGTGCACGCCACCATGGCCGACGAGGCCTGGCATTTCGCGCGCATGCTGCAGGGTCCGGCCGCGAAGGAGGCCTTCGGCGCCTTCCTGGCCAAGCGCAAGCCGGACTTCTCCGGCCTGTGAGGGGAAGGCGCCGCGACGCTACACGGCGCCTTCCCAGCCCTGCTGGCGCCAGCCCTCGAAGGTCGCCACGGCGACCGCGTTCGACAGGTTCAGGCTGCGCTGGCCCGGGCGCATCGGCAGGCGCAGGCGCTGCGCCGGTGCGAACGCGGCGAGCACCTCGTCGGGCAGCCCCGAGGTCTCGGCGCCGAACACCAGCCAGTCCCCGGCCTGCAGTCGCGCCTGCGGCAGCAGGCGTTCGGCGCGGGTCGTGAAGGCCCACATCGCGCCGCCCTGCGACGCCGCGTGGGCCTGCAGGTCGTGCCAGGATTCGTGCACCTGCATGCGCGCCCATTCGTGGTAGTCGAGCCCGGCGCGGCGCATGCGCGCGTCGTCGAGACCGAAGCCCAGCGGGCGCACCAGGTGGAGCCGGCAACCGGTGTTGGCGGCCAGCCGGATCACGTTGCCGGTGTTCGGCGGGATCTCGGGGCGTACGAGCACGATGTGGAACATGATGGGCGCCAAGCCTATCAGCCGGGCAGGGCGCGCCGGCCGACCCGCGCGGCCGCGCGACGACGGCGGCCGGTGCCGGTTCAGACCCAGGGCGGCGGCGGCGTGCGCAGCAGCACCGCCACCGCGACCTCGGCGGCGCCGGCACGCAGCAGCGCACGCGCCGCGTGCTCGGCGCTGGCGCCGCTGGTCATCACGTCGTCGACCAGCAGCACGCGCGTGCCGCGCGGTACTGCGCGCGCCTCGAAGGCGCCGCGCATGTTGGCGCCGCGGCGCGCCAGCGGCAGGCTGCTTTGCGCCGGCCCCTCGCGCCGACGCCGCAGCAACCCGCAGTCGGCGCCGCAGCCGAGCTCGCGCGCCACGCCGAGGGCGAGCTCCCAGGCCTGGTTGTAGCCGCGGCGGCGCAGCGCCGCCGGCGCCATCGGCATCGGCACGACGCAGCGCGCGGGCGGCAGGCGAGGCGGCCACTGCGCACGCAGGCTCTGCGCGAGCAGCCGCCCCAGCCAGCGCGCCAGCACCGGGTCGTCGCCATGCTTGATGCAGGCCACCAGGCGGTCCAGCGGCGCCGCGTAGTCGCCCCAGGCCGCGGTGCGCGCGTACGCCGGCGGGCGCAGCGCGCAGGTGCCGCAGCAGGCCGCCGGCGCCGGCAACTCGACCGCGCAGCGCGCGCAGCTCCACGCCGGCGCGCGCCGCAGCGCGCACTGGCAGGCGCTGCACAGCGGTGCGCGGCTGGGCAGCGCGCACAGCCGGCAGCGACCGTCGGGCAGCAGCGCATGCAGGCGTCGCGCCGCGTCGCGCAGCCAGGGCAGGGTGTCGAGCATGCCGCTATAGTGCAGGACCTCCCCGGGCCGCGTCGCTGGCGCGCCCGAAGACCCCGGATACGCCGCGTGATGCGCGCCCGGTATCGACCTCCCATCATGTCCGCGAAGCCCTCCGATCCCGACGCCGGCGTGCGCATCGCGCGCGACCGCCTGGCGCGCCGCGAGGCCCCGTTCCTGTGGCAGGAGGCGGCGCGGCGCATGGCCGAGCGCCTGCCGCTGCTGCGCCTGCAACCCGCGCAGGTGCTGGACCTCGGCTGCGCCTGGGGCGACGGGCTGGCGCTGCTGCGCGCGCAATACCCGCAGGCGCGCATCGTGGGCATCGAGCCGTCGCCGCGCCTGGCCGAGGCCGCGCGCACGCGCCACGCCGCACGCGGCTGGCTGCAGCGCCTGCGCGCGGCGCCCGCCACCGAGATCGCGTGCGGCGCGCTGCACGAGTCGCCGGCCGGTGCGGTCGCCGCGGCGCAGCTGCTGTGGTCCAACCTCGCGCTGGGCTGGGCGGCCGACACCGGCGCGCTGTTCGCGGCGTGGAACCGGCTGCTGCTGCCCGACGGCGTGCTGATGTTCACCACCTTCGGCCCGGACACGCTACGCGAGTTGCGCGAGCCCGGCGTGCTGGAACTCGGAATCGAGGCGCCGTCGTGGATCGACATGCACGACCTCGGGGACCTGCTGGTGGCGCAGGGCTTCGCCGAGCCGGTGATGGACATGGAACTGTTGCGCCTGCGCTGGGGCGACGCCGACGCCGCGCTGCGCGAGCTGGCGCAGCTCGGGCGCGCGCCGCATGCGGCGACCCATCCGGGCCTGCGCACGCCGCGCGCCTGGCAGCGCCTGCGCGAATGGCTGCTGGCGCGTGCCGCCGCGTCGTCGCACGGCCAGGTCGAGCTCAGCTTCGAACTGGTCTACGGCCATGCCTTCAAGCCGGCCACCAGCCGCGCCGAGCACGGCGTGGCCAGCATCGGCGTCGAGCAGATCGGCGGGCGCGGGCGGTCGCGCCCGCGCTGAGCGCAGCGCAGCCTGTCCGCTGCCGCGGCCTCAGGGTAATCCCGGGGCGCGCTGCGCTGCCGAGTCGGGCAAGATCTGCGGTCGCGCCCGGCTCCCGGGGCGCGCGTCGATATCGCGGTGGATGTTGTATCCGCGGAACGAGATAGCTGGTACGGCGCGTTGACACGACGCAAAATGCCCGGCGATGGCGCGCTTCGCGTCGGCGGGCGGCGGGGGCATCCCTATAATGGCTCGACGGACGCGGCCGCATGGCGGCTGTGCGCTCCAGGCATGCGCTCGCCCACGGCGAGTTGCGCGAGGCCGCTTCGCGGCGCACGCATCGCACGCATCGTTGCATTCATCGGCACGCCCAGTGCGTGTCTTTTTGGAGACAAGGCACCAGCCATGGCTGCGCAGTGGACGGACACGCTCGACTTCGGTGCGCGGCAGGCGCAGGCCGACGCGCACGTCTGGCTGAGCAAGCGCAACTGCTCGATCAGCCCGCGCCAGCTGCTGGCGTTCTTCGCGTCGCTGTCGCTGCTGTCGCTGCTGGTGGCGGCGCTGTGCTGGTTCAGCGGAGCCCGGCTGGTGCCGCCGTTCACGCTGCTCGAGCTGCTGGTGATGGCGGCGGCGATGCTCGCCTACGCACGCCACGCGACGGACCGCGAACGCGTCGAATTCGGCGAGCAGCAGGTGATCGTGGAATGGGAGTGCGCCGGACGCGTCGAGCGTACGGTGCTGCCGACCCGGCAGACCCGCATCCTGATGCACGACAACGGGTTGATCGTGTTCAGCGCCGCGGGAACGAAGGTCTGCGTCGGCCGCTACACCCGTCCCGAGCGCCGCGAGCGCCTGGCGCGCGAGTTGCGCCAGGCCTTGATCGCCGCGTGAGTACGCCGAGACGAACTGCATGCATTCTTTCCATAAGGTGACATCGAAGATGAAACTGAAGCACTATGCGACGCTGGCTTCGGCCTCGTTCGTCTCCACGGCATTCGCCACGCAGAGCCTGCCGGGGGGCCCGCAGGTCAACGGCATCGATTTCCAGCAGCCGGTCACCAGCATCGCCTACGACCAGCGTTCGCTGAACTACATGGTCATGCTGATCTGCCTGGCCATCGGCCTGCTGGTGTTCGGCGCGATGTTCTATTCGGCGATCAAGTTCCGCAAGTCCAAGGGAGCGGTGCCTGCCAAGTTCCACGAGAGCACCGTGGTCGAAGTCATCTGGACCGTGATCCCGCTGCTGATCGTGATCGGCATGGTGATCCCGGCCACCAAGGTGGTGCTGGCGCAGGAGGACGTGGCGCACTCCTTCATGACCGTGAAGGTCACCGGCTACCAGTGGAAATGGGGCTACGATTACCTCGACGGCCCGGGCAAGGGGATTTCCTTCTACTCCACGCTGACGACGCCGATGGCGGAGATCTACGGCAAGGAGGCCAAGCCCGACAACTATCTGCTGCAGGTGGACCACCCGCTGGTCGTTCCGGTCAACGAGAAGGTTCGCATCATGACCACCGCGGCCGACGTGCTGCACGGCTGGTACGTGCCGGCCTTCGGCGTGCAGATGGATGCGATTCCAGGCGAGACCCGCGAGACCTGGTTCAAGGTCGACAAGCCCGGCACCTACTACGGTCAGTGCGCGCAGATCTGCGGCAAGGGCCACGCCTTCATGCCGATCGTCGTCAAGGTGCTGCCGCTGGACCAGTACCAGGCCTGGGTCAAGTCCACCGAGGCCGTGTTCAAGAAGAACGGCGGCAGCTACCCGCCGTCGGGCGCCGACAGCTGACACCGTCTGCGCGCACATTCACGCCATGCACCGCCTTTCCCCCGAGCAACGCCGCAGCAACCTGCGCCTGGCACTGGTCACGTTGAGCATCGCCCTGGCGCTGCTCATCGGGTTCATCCTGCGCTGGACCGTGCTGTGAGCGCGGACGCTCCCGAATCCCGCCACGCCGACCGAGGCGCCAGAGCATAGCCATGGGCTCGTTCCTCAGCGCCTTCAAGGCCGTGTTCTGGGCCTTCCTCGGCGTGCGCAAGGGCAAGGATCGCGAACGCGATTTCGCGAACCTGAACATCGTCCACATCGTCATCGCAGGGCTGCTTGCCGCCGCGCTGTTCGTCGGCCTGCTGATGACCATCGTCCATTGGGTCGTTTCAACCGGTCACCCCTAAAGTCGAGGAAGACACTATGTCGACATCCAGCCAACCCTCGGGTTATTTCATTCCGAGTCCATCACCGTATCCGGTGCTGGCGGCCACGGCCCTGGTCACGATGGCCTTCGGGGCCGGTTTCTGGTTCAACGACGTGCCGCACGCGCAGTGGCTGCTGCTGGTCGGCCTGCTCGGGTTCCTGGCCACGCTGTACAAGTGGTTCGGCCGCACCATCGCGGAAAGCGAGGGGGGCCTGCACAACCAGGCGGTGGACACGTCCTTCCGCTGGAGCATGAGCTGGTTCATTTTCTCCGAGGTGATGTTCTTCGCCTCGTTCTTCGGCGCGCTGTACTACGCCCGGGTGTGGGCTCTGCCCGACCTGGCCGCGCTGCACAACCAGGTGCTGTGGCCGCATTTCCAGGCCGCCTGGCCGACCACCGGTCCCAGCGGGCTGATCCCGGCCGTGAAGGCGATGGACCCGTGGCCGATCCCGACCATCAACACCGCGCTGCTGCTGAGCTCGGGCGTCACCCTGACGATCTCGCACCACGCAGTTCGCGCCGACCACCGCAAGAACGCGATCTTCTGGCTGGCGCTGACCATCGCGCTGGGCGTGACCTTCCTGGTCATGCAGGGCATCGAGTACCACCACGCGTACACCGAGCTGGGCCTGACCCTGCATTCGGGGATCTACGGCGCGACCTTCTTCATGCTGACCGGGTTCCACGGCTTCCACGTGTTCCTCGGCGCGACCATGCTGTCGGTGGTGCTCTACCGCATGATCCGCGGGGATTTCAAGCCGGATCACCACTTCGCGTTCGAAGGCGCTGCCTGGTACTGGCACTTCGTCGACGTGGTGTGGCTGCTGCTGTACGTGCTGGTGTACTGGCTTTGACCGTCCGGCCATGCCGCGGCGCGCAGCCCGCGGCAACCTGCGCGCGCATGCGCGCGCGCTAGATGCGACGACGCGGCGACCTCCGGCAGCGGCGGACCCCGGGTAACGGGGGCGCCGCCGCGCGCCGCGTCACTGCGAGCTCAGCGGAAGTCCGCTCGGGTGGATCCAGCCCATCCTGTAGCTGAACAGGATGAACAGGAACAGCAGGATCGAGAAGCCGACGCGGAAGGTCAGCGCGGTGACGGCGCGATTGGATTTGCCCTTGTCCTTCATCACGAAGTACAGGCCCGAGAACAGGCTGCCGATGATGAGCACGAAGGCAATGATGACCACGAATTGCAAGGGTTGGCTCCCGCTTGGGTGAAGGGCTGATGTCGAAACCGATTGTCCCACCAGCTACGCCGGATCGCGCAGCCCCGGGCCTGCGACCGCGGGAAATCTTGACCGTGATCGGCGGTCTGCTGGTGATCGCCTTGCTGGCGCGCCTGGGCGTGTGGCAGCTCGACCGCGCCCACTACAAGCAGGCGCTGGCCGCGCGAATCGCCAGCCGCGAATCGATGCCGCCGCAGGCGCTGGGCCCGCAGGGCCTGGATTTCGCGCGCAGCGAGTGGCGCCCGGTGGTCGCGCGCGGGCAGTGGGCGCCGCAATGGACCGTCTACCTGCAGAACCGCCAGTACCGCGGCGTCAGCGGCTTCTGGGTGCTGACCCCGCTGCGCCTGCAGTCCTCCGACACCTGGGTCATGGTGCTGCGCGGCTGGGCCGCTCCCGACGTGCACGCGCCGATGCTGGTGCCGCCGGTGCCGACACCGTCGGGCACGGTGGATGTGCACGGGCGTCTCGCGCCCGCGCCGTCACAATGGTTATCGTTCCAGAAAGACCCTCCTGGCGCCGTGGTGCGCCAGAATGTGCAACTGGGCCAGTTCGCCGACTACCACCATATCCGCCTGCTGCCGTACGTGGTGCAGCAGGTGGGCACGGCCCGTGACGGCCTGGTGCGCGACTGGCCCGCTCCGGCTCTTGGCATGCAGACCAATTACGGCTACGCCTTCCAGTGGTTCGCGATGAGCGTGACCTGCATCGGGCTGCTGGTGTTCTTCACGCTGCGCACGCTGCGCAGGCGTCGCCAGGGCGCGCAGGGAGCTCGGGCATGAGGCCGCCGCCGCTGCAGTCGCGGCCGGGGCAGGGCAGGGGCCGCGGGCCGCGCCTGCGCATCGCACTGACCTTGCTGGCCGTGGTGGTGCTGATTCCGCTGGCGGCCACGCTGTACGTCGGACTGGTGCTGCACCCGGGCGGCAAGCCTCCCTACGGCCAGCTCGTGCAGCCGCAGCGCCCGGTGCCGGCGTTGCACCTGCGCACCCTCGACGGCCACCCCTTCGACCTGCGCTCGCTCAACGGCTACTGGCTGATGCTGGTGGCCGCGCCCGCCGCCTGCGATCCGGCCTGCCAGCAGTTGCTGTACGACATGCGCCAGTTCTACCTGGCGGCCGGCACCGACCAGTATCGCGTGGCGCGGGTCTGGCTGATCACCGATGACGCGCCGGTCAACCCCGGCGTGTTCGCGCCGGCCGCGGGCACGGTGATGTTGCGCGCCGACCCCGCCGAGCTGCGACGCTGGCTGCCGCTGGCGTCCGGCGAGAGCCTGCAGGGCCCCATGTGGCTGGTCGACCCGCTGGGCAACCTGATGCTTCGCTTCGCGTCCGGCTTCGATCCGGCACGCGCCCTGGGCGTGTTCAACAAGCTGCTCTACAACACGCAGTCCTGGAAGGCGCGGCATCTGCAGCCGCTGCCGCAGAGTCCGGGCGCCGCCGTCGCGGCCCCGGCGGGAAAGACATCATGAGTCCCTCGCTTCCGTCGAACCTGGTCAGCAACCTGTACCAGGCCGTCCCCACGGTGTGGCTGTTCTCGCTGCACTGGCTGCAGGCCGGCATGTGGCTGGTCGGCCTGCTGCTGGTGGTCTGGGCCGGCATGCGCATGCGCTGGGCCAGGCTGGTCGCGTTGCTGGTGTTCCTGACCATGGATCTGGTCATGTTCGGCGCCTTCGTGCGCCTGACCGACGCCGGGCTCGGCTGTCCCGACTGGCCCGGCTGCTACGGGCGCCTCACGCCGGCGCAGGCGCACGTGCAGATCCACGAGGCGGTGAAGCAGGAGGGCGGGGACAGCGGCAACGTCAGTCCCTTCAAGGCGTGGGTGGAAATGATCCACCGCTACGTCGCGACCATCATCGGCACGCTGATCCTGGTCATGGCGGCGCGCGCGATCTGGGCACGAAGACGGGGGCAGTCGATGCGCACGGGATTGCCGCTGCTGCTGCTTTTCTGGGTGATCGTGCAGGGCATGTTCGGCGCCTGGACGGTCACGCTGCTGCTCAAGCCGCTGATCGTCACGCTGCACCTGATGGGAGGCATCATCCTGCTGCTGCTGGCGGCCTGGTTCTGGATGCGCAACCGTCCGGACATGCGCCCGGTCGACGCCGGCAACGCGGCACGCGTGCTCACGCGCATCGCACTGCTGGGGTTGCTGGTGCAGATCTTCCTCGGCGGCTGGGTGAGCACCAACTACGCCGCGCTGGCCTGCTCGGGCTTTCCGACCTGCAACGGCAGCTGGAATCCTCCGGCCGACTGGAGCGCCGGTTTCACGATGTGGCGTGACCTCGGACGCATGCCCGACGGCTCGGCGATCACGCTGCAGGCGCTGATCGCCATCCACTGGGCGCACCGGCTGTTCGCGGTGGTCGCCTCGGCGCTGATCCTGGCCGCCGCCGCGGCGATGGCGCGTGCGCGCGAACTGCGCCGCCTGGCGGTCTGGCTGGTGCTGGCGCTGCTGGTGCAGATCGGTCTGGGAATCAGCCTCGTGCTGCTGCAGCATCCGCTGGTGCCGGCCGTCGCGCACAACGGCTTTGCCGCGCTGATGGTGCTGCTGCTCACCGCCGCCGCCTGGCGCACCCAGCGTGTGCCGCGGGAGCAGTATGCTGCACCCTCGCCCCCGGTGATGCAACGCATTCGAGCCGAATCATGAAAACCACCAGTCTGTCCCCCGCCTCCGGGCCGCTGCGCGCGGCGGCGCAGTTCTACGCCCTGACCAAGCCCAGGGTGGTGCAGCTGATCGTGTTCTGCGCGGTCATCGGCATGTTCCTGGCACGCCCGGGGCTGCCGGCATGGCGTCCGCTGGTGTTCGCCACCATCGGCATCTGGCTGGTGGCCGGCGCCGCCGCCGCCTTCAACTGCCTGGTGGAGCAGAAGATCGACTCGGTGATGCGGCGCACCGCCTGGCGCCCTTCGGCCACCGGCGAGCTGGGCTCGGCGCAGATCCTGGTCTTCGCCGGGGTGCTGTGCGCCATCGGCATGGCGCTGCTGTACACCCAGGTCAACCCGCTGACCATGTGGCTGACCTTCGGCACGTTCATCGGCTACGCCGTCATCTACACGGTGCTGCTCAAGCCCGCGACCCCGCAGAACATCGTCATCGGCGGGGCGTCGGGGGCGATGCCGCCGGTGCTGGGCTGGGCGGCGATGACCAACTCGGTGTCGGCCGAGGCGCTGATCCTGTTCCTCATCATCTTCCTGTGGACCCCGCCGCACTTCTGGTCGCTGGCGTTGTACCGCACCGAGGACTACCGCAAGTCGGGGCTGCCGATGCTGCCGGTGACCCACGGCTCGCGTTACACCCGCCTGCACGCGCTGCTGTACACGGTGCTGCTGAGCGCGGTCAGCCTGATTCCGTGGGCGATGCACAGCGCCGGGCTGATCTACGCCGCCAGCGCCATCGTGCTCGGCGGGGTGTTCATCGCCTACGCGTGGCAACTGCTGCGCAAGTACAGCGACGCGCTGGCGCGATCGATGTTCCGCTATTCGATCGTCTATCTGTCGCTGCTGTTCGCGGCGATGCTGGTGGACCACTACCTGCCGCTGTGAGCGCCCGCGGGCGCTCAGGGCCCGGCCGGGAACCACGGCGGGTGTGAGCAGCGGCTACATCGGGCGCTTCGCGCCGTCGCCCAGCGGCCCGCTGCACGCCGGCTCGCTGGCGGCCGCGCTGGGCTCGTGGCTGGACGCGCAGGCGCAACGCGGGCACTGGCTGGTGCGCATCGAGGATGTCGACGCGCAGCGCTGCGTGGCGGGCGCGCAGCGCCGGATCCTGCAGCAGCTCGCGCAATGCGGACTGCACGCGCAGGGTGAGGTCTGGCTGCAGTCGCGGCGCGGCGCGGCCTACGAGCAGGCGCTGCAGCGTCTGCTGCTGCAGCGCGACGCCTACGCCTGCAGCTGTTCGCGGCGCGAGTTGCGCCTGAGCGGGGCGCCCCGCGGCCCCGGCGGCGAACTCGTTTATCCCGGCACCTGCCGCGCGGGCCCGAAGGGGCCGGTGCGTGCCTGGCGGCTACGCCTTCCCGACGGCGAAGCGGCGCACGTGCGCTGGAGTTGCGCCCGGCTGGGAGAGCAGTCGCAGCGAGTCGACGTCGAGGTGGGCGATTTCGTGCTGCGCCGTGCGGGGGGCGACTGGGCCTACCAGCTCGCGGTGGTGGTGGACGATGCGGCGCAGCAGGTCAGCGACGTGGTTCGCGGCGAGGACCTGGCCGAGTCGACGCCGCGCCAGATCCTGCTGCAGCGCGCGCTCGGGCTGCCCACGCCGCGCTACCTGCACCTGCCGCTGCTGCGCGACGCGCAGGGGCGCAAGCTGTCGAAGAGCGAGGGCGCCGCGGCCTTCACCCCGGGAGCGCAGGCCTTGCGCGATGCCGCGCGCGCGCTGGGGCTGGCAGCCGGCGGGCAGACGGTGCCGGAGGTGCTGGAGTCGGCGATGGCGCAGTGGCCGCAGCTGCGGCGAAGCTGGAGCGACGCGGCGACAGCGCGCAGCCAGCTCCCAGGAGCCTTGCGGCCCGGCTGAAACACCGCGGGCCGGGGCGCGCGGGCCCCGTCTACTTGGCGCCAGCCGGCTTGCCCCCGAGCAGCGCCGCGACCTTGCGCCGCGCGCGGATGTTGCCGGCCGGCGCGCTGGCGCGCGCGGCGCCTTGTTCGTCCCATGCCGGCGCGGCCTGGGGGTCGGCCTCGTAGGGCTTGTCGAACCAGGGATCCTGCGAGGCCCGGGCCGGCGCCGCGGCGCGCACGGAAGAGCTGCCGAGGCCGGAGTCGCGCGCTGCGCGCGGCAGGCGGCGCGGCGCGTGGACCTCGAGTTCGCGCGGCTCGATGCGGCGCTTGATCAGCTTCTCGATATCCGCCAGTCCGCGCGAATCGCGTTCGCAGGCCAGCGTGATGGCCAGGCCCGAAGCGCCGGCGCGGCCGGTGCGCCCGATGCGGTGCACGTAGTCCTCGGCGTTGAAGGGGACGTCGTAGTTGATCACCCCCGGCAACTCGGCGATGTCGAGTCCGCGAGCCGCCACGTCGGTGGCCACCAGCACCTCCACCTCGTTGCGCTTGAAGGCGTCGAGCGTGGCCAGGCGCTCGGCCTGCGACTTGTCGCCGTGCATGGCCTGCGCCTTCAGCCCGTCGCGTTCGAGCATGCGCGCCAGGCGCCCCGCGCCGAGCCGGCTGTTGACGAACACGATGGTCTGGCGCAGCGCGTGCTCGCGCAGCACCTGCAGCAAGGCCGCGTGCTTGAGGTCCTCGGGAACCTTGTAGAGAATCTGCTCGACGTTGGTCGCGGTGGCGTTGGGGCGGGCCACCTCGACCGTCACCGGGTCGTGCAGGTAGCTCTGCGCCAGGCGCCGGATCTCCGGTGAGAAGGTGGCCGAGAACAGCAGCGTGGTGCGCTGCGACGGCAGGTAGGCGAGGATGCGCTGCAGGTCGGGCAGGAATCCGATGTCGAGCATGCGGTCCGCCTCGTCGAGCACGACGAACTGCACCTGCGACAGGTTCACCGTCTTCGCCTCCAGGTGATCGAGCAGGCGCCCGGGAGTGGCCACCAGCACCTCGACGCCCTGGCGCAGCGCGGCGGTCTGCGGCGCCATGTCCATGCCGCCGAACACGCAGGCGCTGCGCAGCGGCGTGTGGCGCGCATAGGCGTGCACGTTGGCGTAGACCTGGTCGGCGAGTTCGCGGGTGGGCGCCAGGATCAGCGCGCGCACCGGGTGGCGTGCGGGCGACACGCTGGTGCTGGCCAGCGGCAGCAGGCGCTGCAGGATCGGCAGCGTGAACGCGGCGGTCTTGCCGGTGCCGGTCTGCGCGGCTCCCATCATGTCGTGCCCGGACAGCACCACCGGGATCGCCCGTTGCTGGATCGGGGTCAACGTTTCATACCCCATGTCCGCCACCGCCCGCAACAGCCGCGGGTCCAGCGCGAGATCGCTGTAGCGCTGCACGGCCGTGGTCGGTTCTGCGGGGGCCTGGGTAGGGTCGTTCATCGTGCTCGTGTCCTCGAAGAGCCGGAAAGATCCGGCTGCGCCCCCGTGGTGTCGCAGATGTCGCGCGGGCGGGGGCGGCCCGTGCACTGCCGGTGCTGCCGTCAGCGGATACCCAGCAGCTTGTGGGTCTGCAGGCTCAGGCGCCAGCGCGGATCGCGCAGGCACTGGCGCAGCGCCCATTGCGTGTTGTCGCGCAGCAACGGTCCGTCCATCGGCTGCAGCAGGCGCTGACGGAAATCCAGCTGCACCAGTTCGTCCAGGTCGAGCCCGGGCTGCGGCACGACCACCTTGATTTCATCGCCGGCGCGCTGCAGCAGCGCGGCGCCGGCCTTCGGGCTGACGCAGATCCAGTCGATTCCCGGCGGCGCGGGCAGGCTGCCGTTGGTCTCGACCGCCACGCGCATGGCGCGCTCGTGCAAGGCATCGACCAGTGCGCGATCCACCTGCAGCAGCGGCTCGCCACCCGTCAGCACGCACAGCCCCGGGCCGTGCGCAACCGGCCAGTGCGAGCGCACCGCGTCGGCCAGCTGCGAGGCATCGGCGAAACGTCCGCCGCCATCGCCGTCGGTGCCGACGAAATCCGTGTCGCAGAAACGGCATACGGCCTGCTCGCGGTCCGATTCACGGCCGCTCCACAGGTTGCACCCGGCGAAGCGGCAGAACACCGCGGGCATTCCCGCCTGGGCTCCTTCGCCCTGCAGCGTATAGAAGATTTCCTTGACCGAATAGGTCATTGATCGAGTGCCGCCGTCTGCATGCAGCCGACATTATCCCACGGACTCCTTGTGCGACGCAGCACGCCGCGCGCCGCGCAGCAAAAACCCGCGCGGGCCTGGCGCGGCCGGCGCGGGTTCGGCGCGCCCGCGACGGGCGCGGGCAGGGACGCGATCAGCGTTGGTAGACGATGTCGACGCGGCGGTTCTCGGCGTAGTCGGCGGCCGTCGTGCCCAGCGCCTTCGGCTTTTCCTTGCCGAAGCTGATGGCTTCCATCTGCGAGGGCTTGGCGCCCAGCAGTTCCATCGCGTTCATCACCGCATCGGCGCGCTTCTGGCCCAGCGCCAGGTTGTATTCGCGGCTGCCGCGGGCGTCGGTGTTGCCCTGCAGTTGCACGTGCGCGCTCGGGTGGCTGGTCAGGTACTGGGCGTTGTCCTGGATCACCGGGCGGTACTGCGATTCGATGTTGTACTTGTCGAAGGCGAAGAACACGCTGCGTGGCACGTTCGGCGCCGGGCCGAGGTTCTCCTCGGCCGGGGCCTGCACCGCGGCGACGCTGCTTTGCGCCGAGTTGGCGTTGCTCGCCGGAGCCGGCGCGGCGGCTTGCACCGGCGCGGTGGGCTTGCTGCTGGAGGCGCAGCCGCCCAGGGTGCCGAGCACGGCAAGCGCCAGCACGGCCGGCACGGTGGTCAACAGGTGACGCTTCATCACGATCCCCTATGTGTAGGAATGAATGGTTGGGTTTGTTGCGGGCGTACAAGCAATTGCGGTGTCGCGGGACGAGTCCTGAAGTGCGACTCTGGGGAACCTCGGCAACTCACGCGCGCGAGCCCCCATCGCGAGCATAAGGCTCCCTGGTGGCAAACGCGATGGCTCGATGCCGGGTTGACCATGCCGATGTATCGCTTCGCGACGAATGTTATTGGATGCAACAAGGCGGGTCCATCCCTTCGTTCGCATCGCGAGCTCAGCGCCGGTGCAGGCGCAGCAGCGCCAGCCCGAAGCCGCAGAACACCATGGCGCCGGCGCGCTGCGGCCAGCCCGCCGCGAAGTAGCGCCGCAGCGGGCGGCGCGCAAGCACGGCCAGTCCCGCATAGCAGCTCAGCGCGAACAGCGACACCGCCATGAAGGTCGCGGTGAGCAGCATGTACTGCGGCGCCATCGGCTCGCCCGCCCGCAGGAACTGCGGAAACAGCGCGGCGACGAAGGCGATCGCCTTCGGATTGGTCAGCGCCACGCCGAGGCCGCGCCGATACAGCACGCGTCGCGACGCCGTGGCGGCGCGCGCTGCATCGGCCGTCGGCGCGGGGTCGTCCGCGACGACCGACGCCGCGGCGCGCGCGGCTGCGGCGCGACGCCATTGCTGCACCCCCAGCCAGATCAGGTAGGCGGCGCCCGCGGTCTTCATCAGCCCGAACGCCGAGGCGGAGCTTTGCAGTACGGCGTTGATCCCCAGTGCGCTGAGGCTGCTGAGCACGAGCAGTCCGCTGATGTTGCCCAGCGACGACCACACGGCGCGGCGCCAGCCGAAGTGCATCGCGTTGTGCACCGCCAGCATCACCGCCGGACCGGGCGTGAACGACGCGACCAACGCGAAGCCGACGAACAGCCCCAGCGCGGGTAGCACGGTCATGGGACGACCCTCCTCGCTACGCTCATGGCCTCGGCGCGTCCGGCTGCGCCTTCGGCGCGGCCTCGCGGAACGCCGCGAGCTCCAGGCAGGCGGCCTCGACCGCCAGCAGCCGCGGCCAGCGCGCGACGTCGACGTGGAAGCGTCGGGCCGTGGTCAGCTGCGGCACCAGGTAGACGTCGGCCACCGTCGGCGCATCGCCGAAGCTGAAGCGGCCGCGCCGGGGGTCGGCCGCCAGCAGCGCGTCCAGCGCATCGAAGCCGGCGCCCATCCAGGTACCGCACCACGCGTCGACCGCGGCGTCGTCGCAGCCGAGCTCGCGCTTGAGGTAGTTGACGACGCGCCGGTTGTTCAGCGGGTGCATGTCGCAGCCCACCACCGCGGCCAGCGCGCGTACGCGGGCGCGCTGCAGCGGGTCGCGCGGAAGCAGCGGCGGCTCCGGGTAGCGCTCGTCCAGCCATTCGATGATCGCCGGCGACTGGGTCAGCACCTCGCCGTCGACTTCCAGCGCCGGCACCAGCCCCTGCGGGTTCACCGCACGGTACTGCGGCGAGGCCTGCTGGTCGTGCAGCAGGTCCACCGGCACGTAGTCCGGCTTCAGGCCCTTGAGGGCCAGCGCGATGCGCAGGCGGTGCGAGGTGCCGCTGCGGAAATAGCTGTACAGCTTCACGCCGAGGCCTCCTCGAGCTGCAGGGAGATCGAACCCACTCCGTCGATGCTGCCGTCGATGCGCTGGCCCGCGCGCACCGCCCCGACACCTTCGGGGGTGCCGGTGTAGATCAGGTCGCCGGCGCGCAAGTGGTACAGGCGCGACAGGTCGGCGATCAGCTCGCGCACTCCCCAGATCATGTCGGACAGGTCCGAGTCCTGCCGCGCGGCGCCGTCCACGCGCAGTTCGATGCGCCCGCGCTCGAGCACCGTGCCGGGCATCGGCACGATCGGCGAGATCACCGCCGAGTCCTCGCAGTCCTTCGCGGTATCCCACGGCTTGCCCTGGTCGCGCGCCGCCATCTGCAGGTCGCGTCGCGTCATGTCCAGCCCGCAGGCGTAGCCGTAGACGAGCTCGTGCGCGTTCTCCGGCGCGATGTCGCAGCCGCCGGAGCGCAGCGCGAGCACCAGTTCCATCTCGTGCTGGTAGTTCGCGGTGGACTGCGGGAAGGGCACGCTGGCCCCGGAGGCCACCAGCGCGGTCGGCGACTTGGTGAAATAGAAGGGGCGATCGCGCTTGGCATCCACCGGGCGGCCCATCTCGACGGCGTGCGCGTGGTAGTTGCGCCCGACGAAGAACAGGCGTTGCACCGGCAGGCGGGCGTCGGTGCCCTGCACGGCCACCGAGGCCGGTTCGGGAGGGGTCCAAAGATAGCGGGTGGAGGTCATCGCAAGCCCTGGGATGCGGCGCGACGCGACGGGTCGCGCACCACCCGAAAGCTTAAGCCCGCCCAGCCGCGTCTGCCAGGCTCCCGGATGCTCAGGGGCGCCGGGCGCTGAGGTAGGCCATGCGCTCGACCGAGATGATTCGACCCTGTTCCCAGTTGTGGCGCAGCAGGCCCTCGAGCAGCGCGCGCTCGCCGGCGTCGCACTCCCAGTCGAGCACGTCGCGCAGGCTTTTCGCGTAGGGGTGCGGCGTGTGGCGCGTGAAGCGGTCCCAGTCCGGCGCCAGGCTGGGTCCCGATTCGATGTGCAGCTCCAGGTGCAACTGCGCGAAGCCGGCCTGCGCCGCCCAGGCGAACAGGTCGCGCTCGGAGAAGTTGCAGTGGCAGCTGTCGGCCAGCACCTGTTCGGTGTCGGGAAACTGGTGGGCGCGCCAGCGGTGCAGCAGGCGCAACAGGCGCGACGCGTCGTCGTCGGCCGCGTGTGCCAGCGCACTGCGCTGCGCGCACGCGGCCACCGCCTCGTCGCGGAAGATCGGCTCGGCCAGCGAGATCGCGCCGCCGGCGCGAAGCAGCCGGTGCCACTGCGCCAGCAGCCGCGGCTTGTCGGGCACGTAGGCCAGCGCCGAACGCGTGACCACGGCGTCGAAGCTCGCATCGGCGAGTTCGTCCAGGCCGCGAGGCCCCAGCTGCACGAAGCTGCAGTGCGCGTGCACGCCGGCCGCCTCGGCGCGCGCGCTGGCGCGCCGCAGCAATTCGAGCGAGGGGTCGGCGAACACCACGCGCAGCGACGGCCACAGCTGCAGCGCACGCAAACCGACCGCGCCGTCACCGCAGCCGAAGTCCAGCAGGCTGCCCGGCTCCGGCTGCGGCAAGCGTTGCAGCGCGCGGTCGACATAGCCGGCCACGCGCGCCTGGATGCGCATCTCGTACTCCGGGTCGCCGGCATTGCGTTCGTGCAGCAGCCAGTCGGCCCAGGGGTCGGCTTCCTGGGCCCGGACGGCAGCGGGGGTGCCTGTACGCATCGCGGAGGAGTTCACGGGGGGTCAGTTGTCGATCGAGATGCTCTTCACGGTGCCGCTGGCGCCCGAGCCCGAGGGCGTGAAGCTGACCTCGACCTGCAAGCCGTTGCCGAATCCGGGCGGAATGCTCACTCCGGACGGCACGGTCAGCGCGTTGCCCTCGAGCATGAAGGTGGAGGCGCCGCTGTTCCAGTCGTAGACCCGGCCGGAGATGTCCTGCGTGCCGCTGCTCTCGGCGTCCCCGGCCTTGAGGAACTTCAACGTGTAGGCGCTGAGCGAGCCGTTCTGGTAGGTGCCCTCGACCTCCACAGGCGCGCCGACCGTCAGGTTGCTCGCCGAGCCGTTGACGAAGGCGCAGTTGCCGGCGATCGTCACCTCCGTGTAGGAGGTGGTCTGGACGCCGTCCTGTTCGGGCGTCCACTGCAGCGTGAACTGGCCGCTGCCGGCCACGCTGGAGATCGTTCCCTGCAGGTCGACGGTCTGGCCTTCGAGCTGCGCGACCTGCACGCTGCTCGCCTGGACCACGTTGCCGTCCGGCTGCGCGACCTGGCCCTGGATGTCCACGTAGACGCCGTTGCCCAGCCGGTTGCCGCCGCAGATCGCGGTGTTGTTCGAGCAGAAGGCCGACGCGTCGATCGGCACGCCGCGCACCTGGAAGCTGGAGGTGGTGACAAAGCCGGTGATCGTTCCCCTGATGTCGACTTGCGCCGGATTCGATGCGGAAAACACCGTCACCGACTGCGCGAGCAGCGTGCCCTGGCCGTTGCCGACGCCGCTGACCACGACATAGTCGCCCTGCTGCGGAGCCTGCGCGCCGGCGCTCATCGACGAGGTGTCGACCGGGATGCCCGAGACCGTGAAGCCGGACGGGCCGACGGCATAGGCCACGCCGGCCACCTGGACCGCTCCGGTGAAGGATCCCAGGGCCTGCACACGCACCACCCAGTTGCCGGCGGTGTTCCACGCATGCACCAGTTCGCCGGCCGCCAGGGTGGCGCCCGGCGGGGTGATCACCGTGGTGCCGGGACCGAGGGGAATCGTGGTCCCGGCCACGCGGATCGACTGCGAGCCGACCGAGCTGACGACCCCGGTGACGCGGGTGAGCGCGTTCGACGCCGGAAGCTGCTCGACCAGCGTGGCGAAGATGTAGGGACCCGAGGCGTCCTCGCCGTAGGCACCATGGACCTCGACCTGGTTCGAGGCGGAACGGCTCAGCGGCGCGGTACCGGTCGTCAGGCCCGTGAGCCCGGAGTAGAAGGTCACCGGGCCGGCGGCCGGGTTGGTGTTGACCAGCACGCGCACGCCGTCGACCTGCATGGACGCGGACGTGATCTGCGTGGCCGCGCCCTGCAGCTCGGGCTGGATCAGCAGACCGCTGGGCTGCTGCCCCGAGCCCAGCTGGACCTCGACGCGGGCTCCCAGTTCGACCGCCTGCGAATTCGTCGCCTGGTCCCCGGTGGTGCCGGAGGCGTCGTAGTAGGTGGGGGTGGCACTGCTGTAGCTGCGCCCGTCGACGATCACGCTGCCCAGACCGACCACGGTGCCGAAGGTGATGCCGGTGCCGCCGGTGCCGACGCCGCCGACCAGCGCGACCGCGGCGGCTCCGCCCCCGCACGAGGCCAGCGCGATGGCGCTGCATGCCAGGCAGGCGAGCAGCGCCGCGCGGCGCAGTCGGTGCAGCCGCTGCAAGGGGCCACCAGGGCCCGGCTGCGCCCGGCCCGGCGCTGTGTCGTGGGCGTTCACGTCGGCTCCTCGGATTCGTTGCGTTGCGGGGCTTGGCTCGGTGCCGCGTCGGCCGGCTCGTCGCCGGGCGTGTTCCAGTAGTAGGCGCCGAAGCGTATACGACGGTCGGCCGTCGCGTCACCACGATCGTCTTCCAGGCACTTCAGCGCCTCCGCCACCATCTCGGTGCGGTCGCGCTCCCACAGCCTGCGCGCCAGGCGCGCCAGTCGCTGCGTGGATTGTGCGCTGAGGCCGTCGGCGAACACGCTCTGCTCCAGTCGCGGTGCCTGGCCGTCGAGATTGGCGACCGCGGCGGCGGCGTGGTCGGCAAGGTTCATCGCCAGCACCTCGAGCAGCTCCTGCAGGTCGGCCGCCGGCACCGCGCCGTCGCGTCGCGGCAACACATATTCGACGCCGTCGCGCAGTTCGGTGGCGACCAGCCCCTTGCGGGCCATCTCCTGCAGCACCGTGAAGGGGTGCACGTCGCGCGTGACCAGGCGCGTCAGCGCCTCGAACGAAGGCGGCGCGCCGGTGCGCGGCAGCGGCAAGGGCCGGCGGTCGCGCCCGCGGTAGCCGGGCAGCGTGGCCCAGCGCGCGAACACCTGCGCACCGATGGACATGGGGGCGCGCGCGGTCGGCCGCTGCCCCTGGGTGCGCCAGCGCCGCACGTCCTTGCGATGCACACCGGACAACAGGCTCAGCGCCGAATCGGTGTCCGGTGTCGCGCCTCGCCGCAGTTGCGCATGCGCCTGCTCGAGGAACACCTCGCGCAACTCCGTGGCGGCCTGTCCGAAATCGATTCCCGCTCCCAGCAGCAGGCGGCACAGCGGCGCCTGCACGCGCGCCCACGCGCGCAGGGCTTCCTGCGCGGCGCCGGGCCCGAGTTTCGGGTGTGCGGCGGCGGACAGCGGCGTGGTGCGGCGCCCCATGATCGTGGCAGGTGGTTCGCGTCGGGTGGGTCGGTGCAAACGAATGTAGCAGAAAAAAGAATTTGACTGGGAAAATTTCCCATCTAAGATTGCGTCGACGCGACACCCACGCCGCGCCCCGCCCACACCACCAACGATCAGGGAGTCCACGATGCAACATCCGTCCAAGCCCCGACAGAAGTCCGGCCAGTCCCGTCGACTGCGTTTCGTGTTGCTGCCGGCCGCCGCGGCCGTCGCGCTGGCCCTCGCGGGCTGCGGCGGCGGCGGTGGCGGCAGCGGCGGAGTGCCCGGCACCTCCTCGTTCAGCGGCGCCGCGATCGACGCGCCGATGGCCGGCGCGACCGTCACCATCACCTCCGGCGCACCGCTGACCGACGGCGGCACGACCATCGGCACCATCACCGCCAACGCGCAGGGCGGTTTCACCATCAGCGTCAGCCTGCCCAGCGGCAGCGTGCCGATCTTCGCCAATGCCGCCGACCCGCAAGCCACCTCCAGCGGCGCCTCGCTGGAGCTGACCAGCTACCTGGGCCAGTCCGACATGCTGGCCGCCGTCGGCGCGCTGAGCACCACCAACCTGCCGGACCTGGACATCAGCCCGGTCACCACCGCCGCGCTGGCGGTCTACGCACAGACCCACGGCGGCAGCTACAGCGGCCTGACCCCGGCGGGATACGCGGTCACGCTGGCCAGCTACCGCAACGACATCCTGGCCATCGCGGCCGCCGTGAAGGCGGTCGGCGACGGCTACTGCACGCCGTCGGTGACGGTGTCGTCGACGGTCGACCTGGCAGGGCTGATCGCCTCCAACGCCACCCTCAGCGCGGGCAATTCGGCGTCGACCACGCTGGCGGCCGCCGCCGCCGAGCTCGGCGGCACCTGCTCGCAGCTGCCGATGCTGCAGACGGCCATCCTCGCGGATCCGCGCTTCGGTCCCGAGCTGGACTTCGGCGACGTGCTCGACGCCAATGTGCAAAGCGTGGTGCCCGGCAACTACGAGCTGCAGGCGGTGATCGCCGAGACCCCGGTGGATGTCGCGATCAATACCGGAACCGGAACCGGCAGCGCGACGCCGACCCCCAACCCGGCCGAGGTGCTGGTGGACACCGCGGTCAACGTCGATGCCTCGGGCAACGTGACCTCGAGCGACCATGCGGTGTCCGGAACCCTGGTGGGCAACCTGCTCAAGCTCGACGTGCAGGATGCCTCGCACAACACCTACCAGTTCCGCGCCAAGATCGGCTCGCTGCCGACGAGTCTGTCAACCCAGCAGGCCTACTCGATCCAGGGTGGCGGCATCAACACCGGCAGCGGCTTGCTGACCGAGTTCAACGCGGCGCTGGCGCCGGCCGGCGCGGTCCCGGCGTGGAACGCCTATACGCCGCCCTCGCACACCGAGGGCGTCGCCGGCTGCCCGACCGGGGACTTCCCGCTGCGCTTCGACCTCGGCGCGCTGTCCGCGTCCAACCGCAGCGACGACTCGCTGGGCAGCCTGGCGATGTGCGTGGCTCCGACCTCGACCTCCTGGAGCATGACCGCGCCGACCGTGCTGAGCGGGGTCAGCTTCGACGACGGTCGCGGCGACTCCTTCCAGTTGCCGAATGCGACCCTGCAGCAAGGCGGCAACAGTACGATCACCTGGAGCGAGGCGACCGGTGCGCAGGCTGCGCCGTTCATCCTGGAGGCGCCGTCGCTGACCCTGACCCTCAGCCCGACCCCGTTCAGCCTGAGCGGAACCGGCTACTACGTGATGGGAAGCCGTTCGCTGATCCTGGGTTCCACGGGCGGCAGCGCGCTGCTGAACATCCAGGGCGACTTCATGTCGCAGCTGTCGGAGTCCAGCCGCAACCCGCTGGGCGGCGACCAGTCCTCGCACTCGGGCGACCACTGATGCGCGGTCCCGCCGCGCCGGGTCGCGGCCCGGCGCGCCGCCCCGGGATTCCCGGCGCGGCGCGCCGTGGGGCCGCGCACGCGCGCGTGCTGCAGCATGAGCTGCGGCACGCGCTCGCCAGCGGCCAGTTCCACCTCGTGTACCAGCCGATCTGCAGCGTGGAGGACGGCCGGACCCGGTCCTTCGAGGCCTTGCTGCGCTGGGAGCACCCGATTCTGGGCAGCATCGAGCCGCAGCGCTTCATCGGCCTGGCCGAGCGCAGCGGCCTGATCCTGGATATCGGCGACTGGGTGTTCCGCGCGGCCGCCGCGGAGTGCCTGCGCCTGCGCCGCAGCAGCGGTCGCGAGGTGCGGATCGCCGTCAACGTGACGCAGTTGCAGCTGGCGTCGCGACCCACCACCCAGCTGTGGGTGCGGCATCTGCAGGACATCGGCCTGCCCTGCGAGGCCATGACCCTGGAGATCACCGAGCGCACGATGAGCCAATGGCCCGAACTCGTGGCCGGCCATCTCGCGCAACTCGCGGCCAGCGGGCTGCGCATCTCGATCGACGACTTCGGCACCGGCTACTCGAACCTGGCGATGCTGGCGCAGCTGCACCCCCACAGTCTCAAGCTCGACGCATCGCTGGTGCGCGGACTGGGCGCCTGCGAGCGCTCGCGCACCATCGCCCACGCCGTGGTCTCGATGGCGCACCGCCTGCACATGCAGGTTGTCGCCGAGGGGGTCGAAGTGCCGGCGCAGGCGCGCATCAGCCGCGAACTCGGCTGCGACCTCGGCCAGGGATGGTGGTATTCGCGGCCGCTGTCGCCGGGGCAGCTGCTGCACAGCCTGGCCGCCGCGGCATAGACGCGGCGCGGCCCCCCCGCGCGTCCCGCCGGGCTCGCGCCATCAGCGCGCGTTGTTGGTGCAGATCAAGGGCGCGCGGCGCGCGCGGGACTACCGTATGCACAGACGGGCAACTGGAGGCTCGAAACCATGTGGTACGGACATCCTGGCGGCTGGGGCTACGGCATGGGCTATGGCATGGGCGGAGGATTCGGCGGCTTGTTCATGCTGCTGCTGCTCGTGGTGGTCGTGCTGTTCGCCATCGGCCCGCTGCGCGACGCCTTCGGCTCCCGGCGCGGACGCCGCCACGGCTCGCGCGACGCGCTGGACATCCTCGACGAACGCTACGCGCGCGGAGAGATCGACGCCGACGAGTACAAGCGCCGGCGTGCCGACCTGGGCCGGCGCTGACAGGCGCCGCGGATGGCCTGCGCAGGCCGCCCTCCGGGAGGAGGGCCTGCCTGCGGCGTGTCCGGCGGCACATCCCGAATCACCGAGAAGGAGAGCATCATGAACATCGCGAACACACGTGGCTTGTGCGCGCTGGCCGTCGCGCCGTTGCTGGCGCTGGGTCTGGCCGCATCGCCGGCGCAGGCCGCGCCGGCAGCGAGTGCCGCGGCGGCGGCCGCCGCGCCGGGCAACTGCCCGGGAGCGGGATGCGGGCCCGGCTACGGCCGTGGCTACGGCTATGGCGGCGGCTATGGCGGCGGCTATGGCATGGGCCCCGGCATGGCGGGCGGGCCCGGCTGGGGTGGCGGTTACGGCCCCGGCGGATGGCATGGCGGCGGCTATGGCATGGGTCCCGGCATGATGGGCGGGCCCGGCTGGGGCGGCGGTTACGGCCCCGGCGGATGGCATGGCGGCGGGGGCTGGCAGGGTGGCGGCGCGTGGGGGCCCGGCATGATGGGCGGCTGGGGTCCCGGCATGGGTCCGTGGATGATGGGGGGCTTCGGACCCTGGGGTTCCGGGCTCGGGCGCCTGCAGCTCAGCGAAGCCCAGCAGCACAGGATCGACGCCATCGAGCAGGCGCAGTCGAAGAAGCAGTGGGCCTTGATCAGCGACATGCATGCCTTGATGCAGTCGCACTGGCAGGACTTCGACCGTTCCAGGGTCGACATCGACGCGGTGATGAAGACCGCCAAGGCGATGTCCGACCTGCGGCTGCAGATGATGCGCAACCGGCTCGAGACGGCGCAGCAGATCCGCGACGTGCTGACCCCGCAGCAGCGCGAGCAGTTGCGCAGCTACGGTCCGTGGGGACGCTGAGGCGCGCGGGGCCGGCAGGCCATTGAGCGTGGGGGGGCGTCACCCCCCACGCCGGCTCAATCCCACGCGTAGCTCAGGCCCAGCCAGACCCCGCGTGGCGCCCCCGGCGCGACGAACTGGGTGTTGTGCCACGAAGCCGGATTGCTGCTGAAGCTGCGATCCGGGCCGGTGAACTCGTTCTGCCCGAGTTGCCCGAAATCCGCGTAGACCCGGTTGAACAGGTTGTGCACCGACAGGTCGACGCGCCAGTGGCGGTCCATCTTGTAGCGCGCGCCGACGTTGACCACGGCGAAGCCGCCCACCGTGCCGTGCACGTCCTGGTTGTTCTCGTCGCCCTGCGCGTAGCGGTCGCTGTAGCCGACGACCTGGCCGCGCAGCGCCCAGCGCTCGCTCGGCGTGTACTGCGCCGACACCGTGGCGCTCCAGGTCGGCAGGTTGGGCAGGTGGTCGCCCGGCTGCACCTGGATGTTGCCGCTGGCGTCTGCGCTCGAGTTGTTGGCGCTTTGCTCCAGGAAGGCCGACTGGTAGGTGGCCAGGGTGTGGCTCAGCGAGGCCGTCCATTGCCAGCGCTCGCTGCCGCCGCTCAGGTCCAGGGTCGCGGTGCGGAACAGCTCCTGCGGGATGTTGGTGAAGTAGCCCTGGGTCATGCTGGCCAGGCTGATGAACTGCAGCGCGTTGTCGAGCTGGGTGCGGGTGTACATCGCCCGCACCCGCAGCCCGGGCATGCGCCACACCGCGCCGGCCTGCGCGGTGTGCGCGATCTCCGGCTGCAGCGACGGGTCGGCCACCAGCACGTTGGGCAGGGTGCACGGCGCGGTCGGACTGGCGCAGGTCAGCTCCACCGGCATCGGCACCCGCATGCCTTGCGCGAAGCGCAGGAAATACGAGGTGCGCGGCGTGAAATGCAGGTCCACGCCGAGTTCGGGGTTGAAGCGCGAGTAGGAGTGGTTGCCGCCCAGAGCGCCGCCGAGGCGGTCGTTCATCTCGACGCTGGCGTCTTCGTAGCGGCCTCCCGCCGTCACGTCGATCCAGCGGCGCGGCGACAGCTTCTCGGTCACGTAAAAGCCGCGGTAGATGTTGTGCACGCCGAGGTTGACCAGCGCCTGGTCGAAGGGCCCGATTCCCAGCGTGTAGCGCTGGGCGTTGAAGGTCGCCGCCTGCTGCGCCTGCGTGAAGTCCACCGTCTGGTGGTCGTAGTCGACTCCGGCGGTGAGCACGTTGGGCATGCCGGCCACGGCGCCGTCGTTGCGGACCGCCAGCGTGATCCCGCGGGCCTGCTGCTGCAGCCCGTTGATCACGTTGTCGGCCACCGGATTGCTCAGGGTCGGCGTGCCGCCGCCGTAGTTGTTGTTGACGTTGCTGTTGAACCCGCTCTGGTCGCTGTTGCGCAGGTACACGCGACCGGTCAGCTGCCAGTGCTTCGACAGCACCTGGGTGTCGCCGATGTTGAAGAAGTTGAGCTGGTTGTCGATGTGGTCGGGCACCGTGTAGATGTCCGTCGGAGTGTTCATCCACTCCTGCGGCAGCGTCTGCGAACCCGACAGGCGGCTCTGGGCGAAGGTGTAGCTCAGGTCCAGCCGGTTGCCCCCCGCGTTGCGCGTGGCCTTCGCGAACAGCGTGCGGTTGCTGCTCGGGTTGTACGGCGCGAAGCCGTTCTCGTGCTGGTTGTGCGCCGCCAGGAAATAGCTCCAGTCGCCGCGGCTGCCGCCGAAGCGCGCTTCTTCCGAGGTCCTGCCGAAACTGCCGGCCTCGATGCCGACCTCGCCGCCGGGGGCGCTGTTGCCGTCGAGGGTGCGCAGCAGCACCGCGCCGCCCAGCGTGTTGAGCCCGAACACGGGGTCGGCGTAGGGCACCAGCGAGATCGAACGGATCGCGTTGGTCGGAATCAGGTCCCAGTTCACGGTGTCGCCGAAGGGCTCGTTGACGCGCACGCCGTCCTGGAACACCGACAGGCCCTGCGGGGTGCCGAGCAGCGGCGACGCGGCGAAGCCGTTGAAGCGCAGCGTCGGCTGCATGTCGTTGCCCTGCTCGTGGGTCAGCGCGGCCCCCGGCAGGTTGCGCGCGATCGCGTCCGGCAACTGCGAGGCCGGCTCGTCGCGCAGGATCTGCCCGGGAATCACGTAGGAGTGACGCGGCGGCGCGCGGAATCCCTCGACGGCGCCGCCGTGCACGACCACCGTCTGCAACTCCACCGCCGGTGCGGGGGCGGCTGGAGCCACCGAAACGACCGGTGCCGAGGCCGCCGCGGCCGGTGCCGGCCCGGCGTGGGCGATTCCGGCCGCGGCCAGTGCCAAGGCCGCGGCCGTGGCTGTGCGTGTGCCGGGGGATCGCAAGCGGCTGCGGTGATGCGGGATGGCGAGTCTGCGCACGTGCTGTCTCCTGGTGTCCGGGGTCGCGCGGGCACGGCCGTCTCGGCGCCGTGCATGCGTTCGGATCCCGATGTTGTTTGCCGCATTGTTGCGGCAATGGGCAGTTCCAGGGAACAGAAATGATGTCTGATCGGAAACGAAACGTGCGGCAAGGTCACCGGAAGTGCGTGCCTTTGCACAATGCGACACCGCAGGGCCGCCCGGTCCGCGCACGCGGACGCCGTGGATCAGGTGCAGTCGCCGGCGCGCGCCAGCGCGCGCAGCTGCGGCCGCGCGAACAGGTAGCCCTGGAACAGCTCGACCCCCTCGTGCAGGAAGAAGTCGCGCTCGCCGGCGCTTTCCACGCCTTCGGCGACCAGCGCGATGCCCAGTTCCTGCGCCATGCGGATCACCGAACGCGCGATGGCCTGGCGCGCCGGCTGCCGGTCGACCCCGCGCACCAGGTCCATGTCCAGCTTGATCAGGTCGGGCTGGAAATCCGCCAGCAGGCGCAGTCCGGCGAAGCCCGCGCCGAAATCGTCGATCGCGGTCAGGAAACCCTGGCGCCGGTATTCGCGCAGGATCTCGGCGAACCACGGCCCGTCGTCGATGCGCTCGCCCTCGGTGACCTCGAAGATGATGTCGCGCACGTCGAGCCGGTGCTCGCGCGCGGTGCGCAGGGTGGTCTGGATGCACACCTCGGGGCGGTACACCGCGTGCGGCAGGAAGTTGATCGACAGCCGCTCGTGGTCGCGCTCGCGCAGCCCGGATTCGCAGGCCGCCTCGATGGCGCGCACGCGGCAGGCCTGGTCGAAGCGGTAGCGATTGGCGTCGTCGATGCGCTGCAGCACCGAGCCCGCCGACTCCCCCTGCGGCCCGCGGACCAGCGCCTCGTGCGCGTAGATGGTGCGTGATCCCAGGTGGACGATCGGCTGGTAGGCGAAACTGAATTCCAGCGGCGCGTCGTTTCCGTCGCGGCAGATCGTGCAGCCCGATGCACTGTCCATGCGCGAGTTCCTCCTCGTGGGGGTCTTTCCCGACCAGCATAGCGCCTCGCGCGCGCAGGCGATGGAATGCGGCGACTCCGGCAGCACGCGGGATGCCCTCGGTCCGCGGGCATCCCGGGGGAATGGGGTCCAGGCAGGTCCCATGACCATGGGCGTTCTACCGCGCGGGGAGGCAGCCTGAGCGCTGGGCAGCTCGGTCTTGGGACTGGATCGTAGGCCGCCTGCGGTGGGGAGCCTGACGGACTGCATCACGTGTGCTTCTTGGGGCTGGGGCAGACTTGATGGTCCTGATCCCACCAAAGCAGCTTCACGACGTCGCGATCGCGGATGCCAATGATCCGCGGCTTTCCAGAGAAGTGGAAAGAAAAAACTTCAGAGACGTCGTCCTGTCCGATCTCGACGAGGCGCGATTGGGCCGACTTGGAGAGCTTGTCTGTCGAGATCGAGTGATGATCTTGGCCTTCTATTTCGGGCCACTTCATCGAATCGAATTGGCGAAGCCTATTCACGATCTCTCGTTCAGTTTCCTCCCCGCAAGGCCATCTGAACGGACCGCTCTGATCCACTGTCGAGAAGCGCCAAGATGGCGTGCCACCTGTCTCCACCGCGCGGATCCGCGGCTGCTTCGTGTCTGGCCGCCGAGTCGCTTCGGCGGGCAGGTGCTTGCGCTTCTTGCCCATCAAAGCGCCGAGTAGTACTCACTCATCGACGCGAGGGAGATCTCGTGCTCCCCTCGCTCGCCCTCGGCAAGGCCAGCGCGAGCGGTTCTCCACGGTCCTTCTGCATGCGTTTGATCACTCAACCATTGCGGGGACTTGTCGCCGTAGGCTTGCAACACTGCGTCGATCGTCTCCTTCTGATCGTTCGAGAGTGTTCCGACGGCTTGCGGAGCGAACGTCTTCGCATCCACCATGAACAGGCCCCGATGGGTGGCATAGAGATCACGGACCACGGGGCCGTTCGCCCAAGCCTCGATGCGATTTGAAAAGAGCGGCGCATCATCCCACACAAGTGACCAAGCCTGAGCGTAGTAGACGAGCTTTTGCAGCTTCATCGCCGACATCGGCCCGCACTTCTCCAGGATGTACTGGGCAACATCGAAGGCGGTAGCCATGGCGGCGCTCTCAGGAGGGTTTTCCACAGGTTTGTCCACAAGCGCTGCAGATCTTAGGGCAGGTGGCTCGTAACCGCCAATTCCATCGGGGTCTCGTGGAGTTGGTGGGGTACGCCGCATCCGTCACGGCAGGCTCGGGTCGGTCCGAGCGCTCTCGCCGATTCCGCACAACGGATAGCTGATACGCGACGCGGCACAATTGGCCCATGATCCGGTCATTCCGTCATGCGGGCCTGGCAGCCTTCTACCGCACGGGCAGCAAAGCCGGCATCCAGCCGCACCATGCTCCCAGGTTGCGGTGCTGCCAGCAGCGCGCAGGACATGGGCGCGCCGGCTGTGGCGGTTGCACCCGCTGGCTGGCTGGCCGGCTGGCCGGGGCGGCCGGAGCGGTCATGGTGGGCCCTGCGGGGCTCGAACCCGCAGCCAACGGAAGGGCCCCAGCCGATACATTGGCCGCAACACTGCGGATTCAATGCGTCGGGTGCGTCGGTTGGGCGACCAGGCGCACCCCCAGAGCCGCGCAAACGCGGATGATCGTCTCGAAGCGCGGCTCACTGCCGGGCCGAAGGGCCTTGTACAGGGCTTCGCGTGCAATGCCGGAGTCCTTCGCCACCTGTGACATACCCCGTGCGCGAGCGATGTCGCCCAGGGCTGCGGCCAGCAGTGCGGGGTCGTTCTCTTCCAGAACGGTCGTCAGGTATGCCGCGATATCTTCCTGGCTGTTCAGGTATTCGGAAGCATCGAACTCGGCAAGCTCGGAAACCTTGATCCTTTGGGTCATGGTCAATCCTCCAAAAGCTTCGCCAGTGCAATCGCTCGGCGAATGTCGGCCTGCTGTGTGGACTTGTCACCGCCGGCAAGCATCACGATCAGCGTTTCGCCACGCTGGACGCAGTACATGCGCCAACCCGGCCCGAAGTGCTCGCGCATCTCGAACACGCCTTCGCCTACCGGTTCGACGTCACCCAGGTTGCCCAGTTGCGCCTTGCGCAGGCGCTTGTTGAGGCGCTGCCGGGTCGGCCCGTCCTTCAGGCCCTTGAGCCAGTCGGCGAAGTCGCCGAGCAGTTTCACCGTGTAGGGCATGGTCGAAATGTAATCGATCGATTACATGGGGTCAAGGAAGCGATCGTGCGTCCTCCCCCGGGCCTCGTGGCAGCGGCAGGCGGGAACGTCCTGCGACGAGGTGAAGGACCTGGGCGGCTGGAAGTCGCGGGTGATGGTGGACCGCTATGCCAAGCTCGCAACCGAGAACCTGCTGGCGGCTGCGGCCCGGATCGGGTCGGTCCGGGAGCGTGACACGGCGTGAGGTTTCACGTCCCGCTTTCGCAGCCATCACAGGCAGTGAGGGCGCTTGGAGTCCCGAGGATGCTGGTGGGCCCTGCGGGGCTCGAACCCGCAACCAACGGATTATGAGCGGAATTCAGGCAGGATTTCCTGGGAACTCAGGCTCGCCTTCGCCCGCTGCGGTCCGTAGGAGTCTGTCGTATCCGTCACGGTAGGCTCGGGTCAATCCGAGTGGCTACGCCGAATCCGCACAGCTGATAGCTGATACGCGACGCGTTACAATCCGCCCATGATCCGGTCGTTCCGTCATGCGGGTCTGGAGGCCTTCTACCGCACGGGCAGCAAAGCCGGCATCCAGCCGCACCATGCGCCCAGATTGCGGCTGCTGCTGACCGCCCTGGATGCTGCCAGGAGCGCGCAGGACATGGGCGCACCGGCGTGGCGTCTGCACCCGCTGTCCGGACGGCTGGCCGGGCATTGGTCGGTGTGGGTGAACGGCAACTGGCGCTTGACGTTCCGCTTCAATGGCGCGGACGCCGAACTTGTCGACTACCAGGACTACCACTAGGGGAAGAAGATGAGCATGCACGACCCGGCGCACCCGGGCGAGGTTCTGCGCGAATGGCTGCCCGAGGGCATGACGGTGACGCAGGCAGCGCAAGAGTTGCACGTGGCACGCGTGACCTTGTCCAAGGTGCTGAACGGGCAAGCCGGCATATCCGCCGTGATGGCGCGGCGGCTTGCCGTCTGGCTGGGGACCTCGCCCGACATGTGGGTGAACATGCAGGCTCACTACGACCTGTGGCAAGCCAGCAAGGTGCGGCTTCCGAACATCAAGCCCCTGCGAAGGGCGGCCTGAGCGCCCGGCGCCGCCGGCCGAGGCGGCCAGATCGGATCGTGTTGGGCAGCCTGACGGACTGCATCAGCCGAGCCGCGAGCATGCTGGTGGGCCCTGCGGGGCTCGAACCCGCAACCAACGGATTATGAGTCCGCCATGGGCGCCATTCCTGGATGTTGCCATGCGTTCCCGTTTTTCGATTGATCGCCCGGAAAGCAAGGATTGAAGGGCTTTCGAGCGCTCCCCTGTTGTTCCCAAGTATTCCTCAAAGTGCCTACAATGCCATTACACGGCCATGACATGACGTCGAGGAGGGCACTGTGGGCAAGCGCGAGAACTTCACCGCGGGCCGGGTGGCCGAGTTCGTTTGCCCGGCCGGGAAGCACCAGGCGATCTACTGGGACGGCAAGCAGCCCGGGCTCGGCCTGCGCGTCACGGCCAAGGGCGCCCGGGCCTACGTGTTCCAGGGCTGGATCGATGGCGGTTCCGTGCGCGTCACCATCGGCAGCCCGGACGTCTGGCCGTTGGAGACGATCTGGACGACCGACCGGGGCACCGGCCAGCGTGTCGAGGTGCAGCGCGGCGCCCGCCAGGAAGCCGCCAGGCTGAAGGCCCTGGTGGATGGAGGCGTGAACCCGGCCGAGCAGCGCCGCGAGCAGGCCGCCGAGAAGGTGCGCCGCAAGGCCGTGACCGAATCGCTGAAGGCCAAGACCGTGGAGGCCCTGTTCACGGCCTACGTCGAGCTGCTCAAGCAGCGCCAGAAGCTGGACGCGCGCGACGCCGAGTCGACGCTGCAGCGGTTCCTGGCTGCGAATGAGGATCTGGCGGCCAAGCCGGCGCATGCGGCGACCTCGGCGGATTTCGTGACCGGGCTGCGCAAGCTCCATGAGCGAGGCAAGGTGCGCGAGCCCGGGAAGGTGCGCAGCTACGCGCACGCGGCCTTCCGCACCGCGATGCTCGCCGCGACCGATCCGGAGATCCCGGTGAAGTTCGAGGCGTTCCACGTCACGGCCAACCCGCTGGCCACCATCCGCGCCACGCCGGCGCGAGCGGACAAGCGCCCCATGACTGTGGCCGAGCTGCGCACCTTCTGGACCATCGCCAAGGCGGCCGAGGGCACCACGGGCGCACTGATGCGCCTGCACCTCTTGACCGGCGGGCAGCGCATCGCCCAGCTGCTGCGCCTCAAGCGCGAGGACGTGCACGCCGACCGCATCGTGCTGCACGACCCGAAGGGACGCAGGAGCGAGGCCCGGCGCCATGTTGTCCCGCTGCTGGCCGACGCCAAGACTGCGCTCAAGGCGTTCAATGGCGCACCCGACGTGTTCACTGTGGACGGCAAGGCGATCACACCCGCGGTGCTCGCCCGGCTGGAGGCGGAGGCCATCGGCGACAAGATCGAGGCCTTCGAGCCCAAGCGGCTGCGTTCGGGCATCGAGACGGCGCTGGCGTCGCTCGGCGTCGGCCGCGAGATCCGCGCCCAGCTGCAGAGCCACGGCCTGGGCGGCGTGCAGGACCGTCACTACGATGACCACGACTACCTCGCCGAGAAGCGCGCCGCGCTGCAGGCTCTGCTCGACCTGCTCAACAGGAAGCGCTCGGCCAAGGTGACACCAATTCGCGGAGCCGCGGCGTAGCGCTGCAATGGCTCACAGTTCGTGCCAGGCTACCGCGACGGCGGGAAAAGCGGGAACCTTCACCCGCCTGCCTGGCGCCCCGAATCGAAGGCGAGCGCGTGAAGGAGCGCGGACATGACAAAGCAAGAAACTCCGGACGACCAAGGCGACGCCCTGATACCCGCGGCCGTCGCAACCATGCGCGAACTGGGCTGGACCGAGGCGCAGATTGAAGCGGAGCGCCGCAATGCCGAGCTCATCAAGGCCGCAGGCGGGTTCACGAACTGGGTTGCCATGTGCGAGGCCGCACGCATCGCCAGTGAGGCCAGGGGCTACAAAGTGGAGCCGGAAGCCTTCAGCGTGAAAGTGCGAGGCACAGACTCGCAGGAGTTGGCCGAACTGGCCGCGACGCCGAGCCTCGGAGCGCCGCCCGAGCTGTGGGCCTACTGGATTGCTGTTGAGCACGTCGAGCGCAACTCAGGCCCCGGCTACCCGTCGCTTGCGGAGCACGAGAAATGCACGCTGCGCACGGTTGTAGAGGGGCAAATCATGCGTGCATTCGAGGCACAGGCGGCCACGTTACCGCTACGTCAAGTACCGACTGGCCTGCCGTGGCCGAAGGGCCTGCCGTTGCCGCCGAAGTGGAGCGAGGTGCTGTACATGGAAAAGAGGGAACTTCGCGCCTGGGCCGCAGACCACGCGCCCGACTTGCTGGGCAGTGCGCTACTAGTCGATTCGCAAGCCGCGTCGGCGAAGCAGGTGACACCTCATGCAGGGGAAGCCCAGGCTGAGTCCGACTGGAAAGCGGAAGCCCTGAAGATCGCCAAGGCGAAGCTCGCACTCGACCTAGCGGCGCCCAATGGCGGAACACGAGGCACGCTGAACTACTACGCTGAACATGTCGAGACTGAGTTGCGACGCCTCGGCATCAAGGGCGCACGCGGTGAGTGGCTGACAGCCGAGAACATCAAACGGGAGGCTCTGCAGGGCAAGCATTGGTGGAACGGGGGCCATCCGAAAGCGTGATCGCGAGCCGGGAAATCCGGGAAATCCAGGAAATCGCGGGGCGGCATTCCCCGGTGCGCCGCTTGATGGCGCTGAAAGCAAGGAAATAAGCGGCTTCCAGGGTGTTTGAAGGGTCGTGCGTTGCTGGCTTGCCGGGGGAATTTCCTGGTCCGACTGTGACGGGGTATCGAAACTCTCGGAGCGATTCCGATGAACGCCCCTGCACACATCCCGAACTTGGCCGAGATGCCGTCCAGCGCGGTGCTGGCCACCCGCGACGCCGCGGCCTTCCTCGGCAAGAGCGGTCAGACCTTGCGCAAGCTCTACTGCCAGCAAGGCCACGCCTACGGCGTGAAGCCGATCAAGATCGGCGGCCGCCTCGCCTGGAAAGCCGGTGACCTGCTGGCACTGGTCAGCGGAGGTGCCTGATGAGGCTCTCCGACCACCCCGACAAAAAGAAAGCCCGCACGGGGGCGGGCGATCAGAAAAACAATCAGCACTCGAATGGTAATAGCCGCCGCGCACAGCAGCAACGGCTCCTGGCCTACCTGCAGCAGCACGGCTCCATCGACACCGTGACGGCTCGCCGCGAGCTGGACACGATGATGCCGGCGGCGAGGATCTTCGAGTTGCGCCACCAGCAGGGCTACGACATCGTCAGCCATCGCGTCCAGCGCGAAACCGACGCCGGTCGCACGCACAGCGTCGCGCTCTACGTGCTGGTGAGCGAGCCGCGCCAGGGGGTCCTGCTGTGAACGCTCCCCAAACGAAAGCCGTCGTGATCCCGCTGCGCCTGGGGCGCATGCACCTCGCGCGAAACCTCTGGCATGCGGCTTGCTCCTGCCAAGTCTCCGGCCGCTGCATCGTCTGCATCGAGTGGCATCGCCGCCTGCGCCTGCGCGCGCTGGTAGCGGCACAGATCGCGCGGGAGTGCTGACCATGGCCCGTGCACGCAACATCAAGCCGGCGTTCTTCCTGAACGAGGAACTGGCCGAGATCGACCCGCTCGGACGACTGCTGTTCATCGGCCTGTGGTGCCTGGCTGACCGCGCCGGACGCCTCGAGGATCGCCCCAAGCGCATCAAGATCGAGCTGCTGCCCTGCGACGACTGCGATGTCGACGCGCTGCTCCAAGCCTTGCACGACCGCGGGCTCATCCAGCGCTACGCGACCGGCGAGCACCGCCTGATCCAGGTCACGAACTTCGCGAAGCACCAGAGTCCGCACCACCAGGAGCGCGAGAGCCGCCTACCTGCTCCGGAGATGTTCGAGGCGAATGGCGAACGTGCCCGAGGCAGACCCAAGGCAAGCCCTGGATTTATCCCGGATAAGTCCGAGGCAAGCCCGAGGGCAATCGCTCTGATTCCTGATTCTCTGATTCCTGATTCAAAGACTATGTCGGGCAAGCCCGACCCTGCTGCTGAACTGCTGGAGTACCTGAACGAGAAGACCGGTAAGCAATTTCGGAAGGTGGACAGCAACCTGCGTCTGGTGCTGGCAAGGCTGAAGTCCGCTACCCCTGAGCAAATTCGGGCAGTGATCGACGATCGCGTGCAGGCGTGGAAGGACAAGCCGGACATGGCCGAGTACCTGCGGCCTTCCACGCTGTTCAGAGCGGCGAACTTCGAGAGCTACCTGGGCAACCTCGGCTCTGGCGGAGAGAACGGCGCGCACGTTCCCTGGGCGGGAGGCATCTGATGGCCGCAGCGCTCATTGCTCGCAGGGGTGTCGACCTGGAAGCTCAGATCTGCGCCGCCTTCGATCGCCTGCCGGCGTCAGAGGTCGGCCTGTTCGTCTGGCTGCCGGAGGTCCGCAAGCTGTTCCAGGCCTACCGCGGGCCGCGCGTCAGCATCGACGGCGACGACGTCGAGATTGCCGACGGCTACGAGGTCGACCTGCTCCCCGTCCGCTGTTCCCCCACCATCATGCGCTGGCTGCTGAGGCAGCTCGGCCTTCTGGAGATCCAACGATGATCGTGCATGCCACCGATATCGAGCTCGCCGACTACATGGCCGAGCCCGATTTTTCCGCCCACGTCCGCACGGCTGATGACCTGCTGGACGAGATCAAGCGCGCCTTCTCCGGCGTCGGCAACGTCGAGCGCCACGCCACCCTGGCATGGCCCAAGGCGCAGAACCTGCTCCAGTTCCGTCCGGAGGAGGTGACCCTGTGGGCCGGCTCCAACGGTAGCCGCAAGTCGATGCTCAGCGGCCAGGTGATGCTGGACCTGGCGCAGCAGGGGTACAAGTCGCTGACGATCAGCCTGGAGATGTCGGCCCGCAAGACGCTCGAGCGCATGTTCCGCCAGGCCTCGGCGAAGGGCAGCCCTGGTCCGCGCGACTGCGACCACGCCGCGGCGGTGATGCGCGACCGGGTCTTCATCTTCGATCACGTCGGCTCGCTGGGCCAGGATCGCCTGGTCGCGGTGCTGCGCTGGGCGCGCAAGAAGCTCGCCGTCGAGCACGTCCTGATCGACTCGATGATGAAGGTGGTCAACGGCGACGACGACTACAACGGCCAGAAGGACTTCATCAACCGCATGACCGAGGTAGCCAAGGAAACCGGGCTGCACCTGCACATTGTTGTGCATACCCGCAAGCCCGCGGAGTCGGTCGAGCGCATCCCATCGAAGTGGGACATCAAGGGCTCGAGCTCGGTGACCGACCTGGCGCACAACGTGGTCACCCTCTGGCGCAACCGCGCGAAGGAGGCGGACCCGACGAAGCACCTCGACGCGCCGGGCCAGGTGCTGGACATCCAGAAGCAGCGCAACGGCGAGTTCGAGGGCAAGTTCCTGCTCTGGTTCGATCCGGCGTCGCTGCAGTTCCTCGATGCGTCCGGCGCCATGGCCAGGCCGTACCTCGCACCACGACCGCAGGAGGCCCACGCATGAAACTGACCAAGAGTCCTGAGGCCATGAACGCAGCCGAACTGCGCGAGGCCATCGTCAATTCGAAGGCCGAGGAGCTGTCCAGCATGGCGCACCTGCTGCTGGCGCAGATCGCGACCGAAACCCGGGTGCCACAGCGAGTTTTCCAGCGGCTGCTGCTGTCGGCTGAGTGCAAGCGCCTCCTGCGGGAGTTCGCCGAGCGCCAAGTGGACGAGGTGGAGCGCGTGCGACACATGACGCAGGCACACGTCATGCGCCAGTACGGCGACGATCCGGCGGTGCACTGACATGACGCCAACCGCCATCGAGACCGAGATGTCGCAGGCCCGTGCGCAACTCGCCCAACTCGGGCGGCATCCGCGCGGCCGCGACCTGACCCGCTCCAACGCCTTGATGCGCCGCCTGCTGGCGCTGTGGGCCTGGAAGCTCAACCGAGATGCGCAGCAGGCGCGCCGCGAGCAATGAAGGAAGTCACCCCATGACGTACCTCAGCCGAGCCATACCTCTGGGACAGCGCATCTTGGCGCTCCACCCACTGGTCATGCGAGCCCTCAATTCCCCTGTCCGTCCGCCTCAAGCGCCGGTCGTCGGGTGGGCGCCCTGGCTTTCCAGCCCCGACCGCATCGATCAACCGCAACCCCTCGCTAATCGGAGCACGCTGTGAGCGATTCCCGCGATATCACCCTGAGCACCGGCAAGAAGCTGACCATCCAACGGCCCGACGTGTTGGCGCAATACCGCCTGGTTGCCGCCCTCGGCGACCTCGCCGAGAACCGCGTGTACCTGGCCATGACGCTGCCGCTGATGCACCTGACGGCCATCGATGGCGAGGTTGTTCCCCAGCCACGGACCCACCGAGAGGTCGAGGCGCTGATTTCCCGGCTCGGCGGTGAGGGCGTGAAGGCGCTTCATGACGCGGTTGCCGAGCATGCGGCCGAGTCCGAACAGAATGCAGACGCCGCCCGAAAGTCGCTGCCGATCCAGGCCTGAGGCAAGTCCTGATGCTGGCCACCCGCGGTGTTCCCTGGGATGTAGCCATTCGGCTCACGCCGACTGAGCTGCTCGGGTATTGCGTCGTGGTCGGCGAGTTGGAAGGCGGCAGATTCGACTGGACCCTCATGCGCTGGAAGGACCCCAAAGCATGACCAAGACCTATCGTTCCTTCGGTGCGCTGGCGCGCGCCCTGGAGCGCGCCGCCGAACGACTCCCCGCGACCTACGCCGCCAGCATGGAAGCTGGCGCCAAGGCCGTGCAGGATGAAGCCAAGGCCCGGATCGGCCATTATCAAGACGGATGGCGACCCCTGGCGCAGTCCACCGTGGCGGAAAAGCGCCGCCTCGGCTACGCCGACGAGGAAAACGACAACCCGCTGCTGCGCACGGGCGAGATGCGCGACAGCATCAAGGCCGAGGCGAGCGAGCGCGGGTTCGTGGTGGGCAGCGTCGATGACGTCATGGTCTATCAGGAGCTGGGCACCTCGCGCATTCCGCCGCGACCCGTGCTCGCACCCTCGTTGAAGGCCACGGCGCCAGCCATTGCCAAAGCGCTGGGGCGCGCCATTCGCAAGACGCTCACCGGAGGTGGCACATGATCGAAGATTTCGCAATCGGCGTTGCCGCGAAGCTGGAGGACGGGGTAACCCCAAATCTGCTGCGCATCATCGACGCGCTGACGCGGGCGAATGCCCTGATGCTGGAGTTCGCCGATGCCGCGCGGGCCATGTCCGCCGCAGCGCGCGGGGCGGGAAGCAGTCTGAGCAAGGCAACAGCAGCGGCGACCGCCTTGGGCGACTCTGCCGGCGCGCTTACTCGAGCCAGCTACCTGCTCGACACCATGGCGGCCAGCAGCGCGGACCTGGCGCGCAACATGGCCGCGGCACGCGCCGAGGGGCGTGGGCTCGCAGTGGGCGGCGGGGCCGGCGGACGGTCTACGGGGAGAGCAGGCTACGCCGAGGGGCGCCATCCGAGCATCACCGGCAGCGCGGCGCACGGCGCGGCCATCGGCACGCTGGGCATGATCGGCTACGGGATCTACGAGAACGCCAAGCTCACGGACATCCTGACCCGGGCGGTCATGACGGACGGCACGCCAATCGCGCGCCAGGCGACGGCCATTTCCTCCTACCGCGCCAGGATCATGCGCGAAGCGGGCCAGTACGGCTACGCCTCCCACGGCCTGGCGGACTTCGCTGACTCCTACCTCAGCGCCAGCCGTCTGCTGCGCGGCATGCCGAGCGGCGAGCGAATGGGCATCATCGACACCATCCTGCCGTACGCCGCCCAGGAAGCCTTCCTGAAGCAGATCAGCCTTCGGGAATCGCTCTCGGCCTTCATCGGCGCGGCGCACATGGCCGGGGCCTACACCCCCCAGTCCATCGCCGCCATCCTGCCGGCGCTCATCAACACCAGCATGGCGACCAACGCCAGCATGCAGCGCATCGAGAACGCCGCCGGCTACGCGGTGCCGATCCTGCGCACCGGCCTGGGGGTTGACCCCGCCGAGGTGTTCACGTTGCTGGCGCTGATGCAGCGCGCGGGCATCCAGAACAGCAAGAGCGGCACCTGGCTGGCTGACCTGTTCATGAACGCGGTACCGGGCAACCTCGGCGCCGGCCTGTTTCACAACACGAAGCAGGCGAGAGCGCTGCGCGCGCTGGGCCTGCTCGACTCGCACAACCACCTGACGTACCTCAACCGGGCCGGCAAGCTCGACCCCATCCTGCTGGTCTCGCAGCTCGCAACCGGGCTGTCCCATCTGTCGCCCACGGCACGGGCGGCCGACCTGAAGCAGGCTTTCGGCACGCAGGGTGCTCGAGCTGGCGCGCTGCTGTCCGATCCCAAGGTGCTGGCGATGTTGCCGATCCTGGCCGCCGCGGCCGCGACCCTGGAATCGCCCGCCGCCGCGCGAGCCCAGGCACTGCACGGCAATCCGGCGGCCAAGGCGCACCAGGTCCTCACCAACGCGCAGGTCACCATCACCAACGCCTCGGCCACGTTCATGGGGCCGGTGAACGCGGCGTTGTCGGCCCTCCGGCCTGCCAGCGCCGCGTCGGCCGGCTTCGCGCAAATCCACCCCTTGGCCGCGACCGGCATCGGCGCCGCAGGCCTGTTCGGCACCCTGCTGGCGGGAAAGAGCCTGTGGGGAATGTCCAAGCTGCTCATGAAGGACGCAGGCGGCCTGGCCGAGCGCCTGGTGATCGGCGCTGCGGAAGGCATCACCGGCGAGGAAATCGGCGGCACCGCGCTTGCCTACCTGGCCGCCGGCTCCGGGGTGATCGCCAGCCTGGGGGTTACCGTCGCGGCCGGGCTCGGCTACGCGGTCGGACATGTCCTCAACGACGCGATCGATCTGGCCATCCGGTCGCTCTCCGGCGGTAAAGAGTCCAACCTGGGGGGCTGGATCTACGACCTGACCCACCCGGCGCATGCTGACCATCGCACCCTGCTGGAGCGCATGCAGGGACACATCCTGCACGGGCATGCGGGGCTGGCCGGCGGCGGCAGCGCACCCTACGCCATCGGCCCCTATGCCGTCGGGGCAGCCGCAGCGTGGTTGCATCACGCGCCGGTCGTCCATGTGCACACCGACGTGCACGTAGACGGCGAGAAGGTCGCCCACTCGGTGAGCTGGCACCTCGGCAAGGTCCACCCGGCCACCGGGATGCAGTCGGTCAACCCCCAGCACTCGCCGCTGTCGCCGAGTCTGAATGACTTCCCGGGAATGTGAGGGCCATCATGGACCGACTATCGATCTGGTTGCGCGAGGGCTGGCGCTCATGGCAACGGCGGTATGCCTGGTGGCGCGCGAAGCACTCCAAGGCGGCGATTCGAAACGCGGAAAAGCTCCGCGCGGGCGTCCGCTACCACCCCAGAGCGCACCGCCGCCCATGAGCCGTCCTGTTCCCGTCATGCGGCGGCCGGCCGGCCAGTACGCCCACCCACTACTGGTCGACCAGGTGGTGTACGTGCAGCGCGGCCGCACCGACGCTGAGACGAATCGGCGCATCGCCGATGCCTGTGAGGTTTCCGGCATCGACCCAGCCCGGGCTGTGGCCTGCATAGCAGCGCCAGCAGGCGCCAAACGCGAGGCTGCCAAGGGGAGGGGCAGGGGAAGACCACGAAAGGCCGCCAGCGGGCCGGATTTCGAGCAGCACGCGCCCGCCGCGCAGATCCATCCACATTCAACCACGCCACCATCCGACCATGGGAAAGCCACGCAAGACCGAGCAGCCTGAGGCTGCCCCTCCTTCCGCGCCGGCAACGCTGCCGACTTCCGCCGATGCGCCACCGACGCACGTCGGGACCGCTGCCAAGCCAAAGCCGGAGCGCAGGCCCCACAGGGTTATGACCGTCCGTGCCACGCTCCCGAATGAATCACGCGCCGAAACGCTTTCGAAGTTGTCCGCGGACGGAATGCTGCCCTTGGCCTTCGCCGCCGACATGTTCGCGCGCGGATTTTCGGGGCAGGACCTGGACCTGACTGCGATGCACGCCCGAATGATGGGCACCGCGAAGGACGCCGCAGCCGGCGATCTGGAGACGCTGGAGCGCATGCTCGCCGGGCAGGCGCAGACGCTGAACATCATGTTCACTGAGCTGGCGCGACGGGCCGCGCTGAACATGGGCACGCATCTGGACGTGACGGAAACCTACCTGCGGCTGGCGCTCAAGGCCCAGGCTCAGAGCCGCGCGACCGTCGAGGCTCTGGCGGAGATCAAGGCTCCCCGGGCCGTATCGTTCGTGAAGGCCGCACAGGCCAATATCAGCAACGGGCCGCAGCAGGTGAACAACGGCGCCCCGGTCTCGCACGCGCGCTCGGAAGAATCGCCGAAGCCAGCAAACGAACAATCACGCTTGGAGGCCCCGAATGAGTGGAGCACATTGGACACCGGAGCAAAGGCAGCGCCAGCGCGAGGCAATCCAGCGGTGGAAGCCGTGGGAGCAGTCCACCGGGCCGAGGACGCCCGAGGGCAAGGCCGCATCGTCGGCTAACGCCCTGGTGCATGGCATGTTCGATGCCCGCAGCCGCGAGGCGCTGCGCCACATCCATGAGCTACTGCGCGAGCATCGGAAGGCGCTCAAGCGGCTATGACGCGCGGCAATCTGAAAACCCGAACCACATTGGCTCCTGAGCATGGCGCGACTTTCCAGCTACGACCGGATGATGGCCGAGATCGAGGCCGATCCCGAATATCAGCGCCGCCTCGCGCAGCACATGGCCGAGATCGATGAGCGGCAACGCATGCAGTCCTGGGCGGCCGACCGTGTGCGCGCTGCTGGCTTCGACCCCGCCGAAGGACGCGGCCGCAAGCTGCTGGAGAAGATCGAGCGCACCGCCGGCGACCTGTGCCTGGCCAGGACCCGCCGCGGCACACTGTGCATCGCACTGGGCTCAGGCAACGGCTGGCGCTGCAGGCTGCATGGCGGCGCTTCGATCGGGCCGAAGACCGATGAAGGCCGCGCCCGCGCGATGGCCAACCTGGTGCAGAACCGGCCGAAGTGAGTAGCAGCGCCCAGGTCGACCGCGCCATCGGCCGCGCGTCATGGGGTTCGGCGCTGCTTATGCGGAAAAGTAGAGGTTTCGCCGGCGAGGGCATCCCCACTCCGGCGCTCCAGCGCAGGAATTGATCGCCGAACTGGACAAATCGCCAGACATGGGACGCTAGAGCCAGAAATGGCTTTTGCCGTCGCGGTCGAAAAAGCCGGATTTCCGGCTATCTCGGCGAAGGAGGGCTGCAGCGGCGCATCGGGGACCGCTACGCGCCTCTGTCATGGGGTCCGGCGGCAGATGGTAAGGGGTGCTCAGGTTCGCAAGCCTAGCGCGGGCCCTGCGCCACGGTTATCCAGGTAGCGCAAACCCGCGGCGTCGTCATAGCATCCCTCACGTCACATACCGATCACCAGCGGATCTTTTGCCACGCAGCGGAAGCCGGCGCCGAGCGGCTTGCGATCGACAAGGGGATGAGATGGCGCTCACGAAGTGCCGCGAATGCGGTAAGGAAATCAGCACCGAGGCAGCATCCTGCCCGCATTGTGGCGCGCCGAAGCCTGCGATCAAGAAGCCGTCCGACCCGAGCGCGGCAATGGGGTGTTTGGGCATCATCGTCATCCTCGGCGCGATCGCATTTGGCGTGCACAGCTGCACCTCGGACAGCGGGGCGCCAAAGGGCGGCGCATCTGCTGCAGCAGACGGCTCAACCTGCAAGCAAGATGACCTGCAATGTCGGGGGGACAACGGCGTCGCAGCGGCCAGCGTCTATTGCAAGGCACCGATCGAAAGTCTGGCGGCCCATGATGTGAAGTGGACCGTTGGCTTTCTGGGAATGAAATTCAGTCGATTTCGCTGGACCAACAGTGTCGGCGGTGGAATTACTTTCATCGGCGACAAGGCCGAATTTCAGAATGGCTTCGGCGCCTATACCCCGGTTGTGTACGAGTGCGACATGGCACCAGACATGAAGACAGTCTTAGCCGTACGCATCGACCGCGAGGGGCGGTTGGACTCGAACTGATCGCGTCAACCGATGCACCTATTCGGGATTTCCCGCATATTGGCCAGCGCATCGGGTTCCTGGGCGATGTGGTCGCTAGGAAAGCGGGACTTCACGCCGCCGGCCACAACCTTCCTCGCCATGGCCACGGCCTGATCCGCCGCGTCGATGTACGGCATGTAGGGCGACAGGGCGCTGTTGCAGGTCGTAAGCATGTCGCCGCGCGCCTGGAACAGCAGGTTGTCGGCGATTTCGAGGTTCGTCAGACCGTAAAGGAAGGGCTGCAGCGCCCTGGCGTCCGCGGCGTCGTGGCACCTCAGCGCATCGGCGTAGCTGCCATGCAGGCGCACCATCTTCGAATAGGCGTCCTCGGCGCGCGCCGATTGGGCGTCGGCAGAGTCCCACTGCGCGTAGGCCTTGGAGCTTGGCGCCGAGTTCATGGCGCCGGCCAAGTGGATTTCTCGGATCAGGGCCGTGCGAGCCTCCGTGTAGGCGTCCAGCCCCCGTGCGAAGCGAGCCTTGTAGGCCGTCACTGGGAGGCAACTGGCGGCGTGCGCGGCCGGGCCGGCGAGGCCCAAGCAGAGTAGCGTCGCGCCAAGAACGCCGATGCGGTGGGTCATGTGCGGTCTCCCCGGGGTTCGGTGTGCCCAGGAAGCATAGTGCCACCTCCGGAGGCGCTGGAAGGGCCGAGGGCGCGCAGCCAGCTGGAACATCTCGCCGCAGGCCGGCGACGTTGCCCCTTGCATTGCTGGTTTATGCAAAGCATAATTCAGCAAACAGCAAGGGAGAAGGCTCATGATCAGCACCAGCAGTCAGCAGTGGACCCCAGGTCAGCAGGTCCGCGTCGGCTTTCTCACGCTCACGGTGCGCGCCGCCGTGGCCACGCCCGGCGATTTCGCGCCGGATGCCTACATCCTGACGAACGGAGCCGGCACGCAGGCCTACAAATTTGTCCCACATCGTGGCCTGGAGAAGATCGGGCCGAGCGAGGCCGCGGCGCTGATCGCCGACCAGGACGCCCGCACGCGCCGAGAGGCCCTGCAGGTGATGGCGAAGGCCAAGGCTGACGCGGAGGCGTCGCGCACCCTCGACGCCATCTTCGCCCGGGCCTGACCATGAGCGACGATCAGCCGAAGAAGTCAGGGCGCGGCGGCCCGCGTCCCAACTCTGGTGGCGCGCGTCCAGGATCTGGGCGGCCGCCGGCAGAGGTCAAGAACGAGGTTCACCAGGTGCGGCTGCCGCCGTGGGCCGTCGCGGCGCTGCGTCTTCTGGGCGGCGGCAGCCTGTCGCGCGGCATCGTGGCTGCGCTGGAGCGGCTGAGCAGGCACGACGACGGAGCCCCGAAGCCATGAAGCTGTATCACTCGACGTCTGCAAGTAGGGCTCAGGCGATCCTTGCGGATGGGTTCCGCGACGAGGCCTTCATGGGTGTCGCACGCGGAGTGTTTTTCGCCGATCGCCCGTTGCTTCCGTTCGATGGCGTCGCGGCGTCCGCAGAGGTCACGCTGGAAGTCATGCCCTCGGCAGCCCTCCAGGACGAATGGGAACTGATCGAGGAGGGGCGCCCCGAGGACGCCTATCGCGAATGGCTGGTGCCAGCCGATGTGGCCAATACCTGGCCGTGCCGATTGCTGACGGAGGACGAACGAGCCGAGATTGACTGATCCACCGCCGCCGGCCGGTTGCCGGCGATGAAGGCGGGCAGGCGCGGTGGTCCAACACTACGCCTGCCCTGACCACAACGTGCACACTGGAGGTGCAAGAAATGGCTACTGCCAATGGTAGTTCTGTGGGCGCGACGCCCACGCAGCGGGATCTGCAGTCGATCCCATTCCGAGGCCACACGGTCTACGTGTGGCGCCAGCCCGAGCCGACGAAGCATGCCTTCGCCTGGCGCGTGGTGCGCGACGTCGATCAGCGAGAGCTTGCCGAGGCCCATGCCGACAGTTACGCCGACGCCTGGGGCGCCGCGCTGTCGAGCGTGTCCGCGGGAGGGACACAACCGGAGGCGACGGTGCGCGATCGCCTCGACGCCGTCGACGCCATCAGCGAAGCGCGGCACATCCTCCGATTCTTGCGGGCTGTCGGGCTCCCCGATGATGTACCGCAGAGCTACGAAAGCGAGGGCTACCGATTCATTCTGTCGGACATCTACGGTCGACTGGAGCTCGCCTTGGATGGCCTCGGAGAAAAAGCGACGGAGGTGCATCATGGCTAACAGCATCGGAAATCTCATTCGCGAGATTGGCGACCTGGCGCTCGATCAGATGAACCGTGAGCAGCTCGAGGCCGTTGCCATGTTCGATGTCCATTCGGAAGAGTTTGCGCCCAACCTCGCGGACTTGGCCGAGGGGCTGGGCTGCCTGATTGCGCAGGACGCCCAGGATGCCGACGAAGGCCGCATCAGTTCCGGTGTTCTCCAAGGCACTCGGGCGATAGCGGCTTTCGCCGCGATCAGAGAATCTGTCGACATCATCGCGGCTGTGGGTTACATCACCAACTACGCCACGTCCAAACTGCTGCAGCCCAAGACCTACGGAGGCCCTGTCGAGGGAAAGAGCCCTGGCTGATCCAACCAAGGAAGACGTGGGCGCCGCAGAGCGCGCCCTCCTGCACGCCCTGACCCTGGCCCGCGCGGTACGCCGCATCGTCGAGAACGCAATGCCAAGTCATGATGACACCGGCGTCGATCGCCTCAGCGCCGTCGAGTTGCTGGTCATGATCGAGACAGAAGCCGACGAGGCGTTGGGACACTTCTAGGGCGTCAGCCCGGCAACGATCGACCCGGCCGCGCGCCGGGTTTTTCATGCATGTTGCAGGCGTTCGATCGGCGCCCAAGCACTGAGGAGGTGGAACATGGCGAACCAGGACATTGCTACGGCCGTTCAAACCCTGACCGCGGCGATTGCCGAGCAGATCACAAGCGCAATGCTTAGCCAGCCACAGGGCGGCGCGGCTGAGCGCCGAAGCGACGGCTGCCAGGGTGCCGGCGGCGCCGCGGACTGCGAAGTCCTCGCGATCGCGGTCCGCGCCGTGCAGCTGTACGCTGAGACGCACCCCAGGCCGCCACACGTCACGCAGAAGGAAGCCGCGGCGATGCTGCGCATGTCGGAGCCGACCATCCGCAAGCTCATCCAGTCCGGAGCGCTCAAGCTCAACCGCGCCGGCCGCATTCCGATCGCTCAGGTGGACGAGCTGGCGGCCCTACCAGGAACGCCCCATGTCGGACCCAAGGCCACTTGACGGGGCCACCGAGCGCAATACCGGAGCTCGGTCGAACCCTTCGACCGAGGTTCCCTCGTCCCTCGCCGTCATCGGCCTGACCCGCGATCAGTCCAGCCGCTACCTGCAACTCGCCGCGATGCCGGATGAACATTTCGAGACGACAGTGGCGACGGCGAGCGTCCGAGCATATGCTGGGACTGCTTGAGGCAACCCCTTCCGGTCGCACCTGCGGAAGAGTCCAACGGCACGCGTTGCACTGAACAACAATCGGCGGAGTAGGGGGGAACCTTGATTTCGTTACTTCTCGTCGTGCTCTTGGCGATCCTGGTGTACCTGGATGCCAGGAAGCTTGGTGTGGGCAACGGACTCGTTTCCGGCATGGGCCGCGCCAGCCCTGTAACCTGGTCGCTGCTGACCCTCTTTGTCGGGATCGTCGGGCTGCCGCTCTACCTGTTCTATCGCGGACGCTACAAGGCCGCCATCCTTGCGCAGCGCGGGGTGGTCCCCGACAGCGGCTACATCGGCGCCATCTGGATCACGCTTGCCGGCGTACTCGCGATCGCCTTCTACACGTTCAATGCGTCGAGCACGCCTGAACCTGCGCCTTCCCATGTGCCGCCCATTGCGATTGCTGCTCCCCAACTCTACGCGGCCTACCACGCCAACGAGGTCGCCGCGGACGATCGGTTCAAGCACCGGCTGCTGATGGTCAATGGCGTGGTGTCGAGCATCAACAAGAGCTTTGACGGCTCGGTGTGGGTCGGGCTGCGTGACGGCGACCCGATCGGCGTGGTGCAAGCAACCGTCCTCACCTCGCAGGATCAGCGGGCCGCAGCCCTCAGCAAGGGCAACGAAGTCACCCTCCTATGCGTCGGCGACGGCATGATGCTCGGCTCGCCCATGCTCAGCCACTGCCGGTTCGATCCGGGCGGCTACTAACCTCCTCTCCCCGCTCGGCCGCCTTCGGGCGGTTTTTCGTGGCTCGCGTGCGCGCTTGGCCGAGGGTTCCGCTTTGAACCGTCCCGGTCGACTGTTCCTCGCATTGAGTTCCCGAGGAACAGCGACCATGAGCATCAGCACCACACCCGCCGGCAACCCTGTCGGTGCCGCGAACGAGGCGCGCCTGCGCGCGAGCGGCGTCAGCCTCACCACCGACTACGGCAAGTGGGCCCTGAGCCTCGCCCGCACATCAAAGGTTCACCTGTGCATGGCGCGGAAGGATTTCGACTTCGTGTGCATCCAGCCGGGTGATGGTGCCGGCCACCGCTGCGCGCTCCATGGTGGCGCCAGCCGGGGCCCGAGGACACCGGAGGGCAAGGCACGGTCCGCAGCCAACCTGCGCCAAAACCGCATGCGCGGCCCGATCCACTGGGCTGCCGAAGGGGGTGCAGCGCCAGCGCCAGGCGAGCAGCCAGCAGCACCCGTTGCGCCGGGCGCCGGCGTGGGCGAGTACCTCACCCACGAGGAGGTCGCCACGCTCACCGGCAAGCAGCGCGCGGCCGCGCAGTGCAGGGTGCTGCAGGCGCTGGGCATTCCCTTCCTGCGGCGTGACGGCGTGCCAATTGTCTCCCGCGTGCTGGTGCAGCAGGCCATGACCGGCGCCGGCGGCGCGCGGTAGGACTGGGAGGGTTCGGAGGGTGTTCCAGGCGATTCAGGCCGTGCTGGCGCCGCCCTGCTCGAACCCTGCCGAACGCCTCGGGAACCACCTCAACTGCAGTTTTCCGGCGTCCTGACGCCGCGGAGGAGGGGGTTTGGATAGGGTTCGGTGCGCCGCGGCTTTTCCGCTCGAGCGAGGGGCCGCGGTTCGGTCCGAACTACCGAGATCCAGCACACGATAATGTGCATTATCGGTGTAGGCAATTCGCCACCGGCGCCGCCCCGTGGCGCTCGAGGTGCAGCGCCTCGGCGGCGTCCGAACCTGGGTTCGGAGGTGCCGGCGATGGCGGTCCGTGACGTCTTGCCGCGCGGTCGTGAGGCCGTCCTGGACGTCCAAGTGCTGGCAGCCGAGGGGCACACCGCCCGGCAGCATCATGGGTGGCTGCGCGTCATCGATCTGGGGCGCCGGGCGCTGGAATCATGCCGGCGACATGGGCGGCTGGGTCCGACATTTCCCTGCGCGAGCTCCATGACCACGGGAGGGCAGGCATTTCGCTCCAACCCTTCCACTGCCATTACATGGCGCCGGTCTGGAGCTATGTGGTTCGGGCGGAATCGCCCCGGGAGCCGCTATTTTGCTTGGTGGGCCCTGCGGGGCTCGAACCCGCAACCAACGGATTATGAGTCCGCTGCTCTGACCATTGAGCTAAGGGCCCGCGGGGGGCGCGGCGGCGGCGCCTCCAGGGGAAGCGGGGATTCTACCGGTGGGGTCGCGGGCTTCGCGGCGGGTGGGCGCGGCGCCGCGGCGGGCGGCCCACAATGCGCGCGATGGGGCGAAGCGCGCGCGGGGTCACGCTGCTGGAGGCGATGGTGGTGGTCGCGGTGATGGCGGTGTGCCTGTGCGTGGCGCTGCCTTCGCTGGTCGACGCGCTGCGTGCGCAACGGGTGCGCGCGGCCTCGTCGGAACTGCTCGACGCCTTGCGCCTGGCGCGGCTGGAGGCCTTGCGCCTGGGGCTACCGGTGCGCCTGTGCCCGAGTTCCGCTGGCCTGGCCTGCGAGCCGGGGGCTCGCTGGGAGCAGGGCTGGGTGGCGCTGGCCGACGAGGGCCCCGCGCGTGTGCTGGCCGTCGGCGCGCCGCGGCCGGGCGTGCGCATCGACTCCGACCCGGTGCTGGCGCGCGGCGCGCGCTTCGATGCCGCCGGCTGGCCGCGCCAGCCCGGCGGGGCGCTGCTGATGGGGCGCTGGCAGGTGTGCCCCGCGGGGGACGGCCCGGCGCGCGTGGCCGGGCGCGAACTGGTGATGTCGTCCGGCGGGCGCCTGCGCGAGGCGGTGCTCGATTGCGCTAACGCTGGCTCAACGCATTGCCGACCAGCTTCGCGGTGATGTCGACGATGCGGATCATGCGCTCGTAGGGCATGCGGGTGGGGCCGATCACGCCGAGGGTTCCGACCACCCGTCCGTCGACCTCGTACGGGGACGTGATCACCGACAGTTCCTCGAAGGGGACCACCTCGTTCTCGCCGCCGATGTAGATGCGCACCCCCTCGGAGCGGTCGGAGCTTTCCAGCAGGCGCAGCAGCAGGGACTTCTGCTCGAACAGGTCGAACAGCCGGCGCAGGCTGGCGAGGTCGCCCGACAGGTCGTCGACGCGCAGCAGTTGCTGCTGCCCGGACACCACCACCTGTTCCTGCTGCTCGGCGGCGGCCTGGCTGGCGGCGGCCACCGCGGCCTGCATCAGCCCGACGATCTCGCCGCGCAGGTTCTCCACCTCGCCGCGCAACTGCGCGGCCATCTGCTCGAAACTCAGGCCGCTGCAATGCGCGTTCAGGTAGTTGGCCGCCTCGGTCAGCTGCGACTGCGTGTACGGGTGGGTGGAGGTGATGATGCGGTTCTGCACGTCGCCGGTGGCATCCACCAGGATCACCAGGATGCGCTGCGCCGACAGGCGCAGGAATTCGATGTGGCGGAACGCGGCGTCGCGCCGCGGGCTCATCACCACGCCGACGAAGTGCGACAGGTTCGACAGCAGTCGCGCGGCATTGACGATCACCTTCTGCGGCTCCACGCCGGACAGCTCGGAGCGGAAGCGCTGCTCGAGCTCGCCGGCCTCGCCCAGCGGGTGCGCGGTGAGCATGGTGTCGACGAACAGCCGGTAGCCGCGCGCGGTCGGCACGCGTCCGGCCGAGGTGTGGGGGCTGGCGATCAGCCCGAGCTCCTCGAGGTCGGCCATCACGTTGCGGATGGTGGCCGCGGACAATTCCAGCCCCGAGGCCCGCGAAAGCGTGCGCGAGCCGACCGGCTGGCCGTCGGCGATGTAGCGCTCGATCAGGGTCTTGAGCAGGACTCGGGCTCGTTCATCCATGGGGGGATTTTAAAATCCCCGGCGGCAGGTGTGGGGGCGGCCCGCGGCGGCCGGCTCCGGCGGCGCCCGCCTGGCGCCGCCTGTGCTGTAATTCCGTGCATTCCCGGCGCGCGCCCGCGGCGCGCGAGCGGTGCGTGCCCATCCGAGCGTGTTCACCGCATCGAGCCCATGTCCACTCCCGTTTTCCAGCACGCAGTCCTGATCGGCAAGCACCAGGCCGGCGGAGTCTCGCGCACCCTCGGCGAGATCGCGTCGTGGCTGACGGTGCAGGGGGTCGAGCCGGTGATCGAGGAACAGACCTCGCTGCAGTGCGAACTGCCGGGCTACCCCAGTGCCACGCTGCAGGAAGTCGGGCACGGCGCGTCCGGCGACTGGGTCGCCATCGTCGTCGGCGGCGACGGCACGATGCTGGGCGCGGCGCGCCAGCTGGCGCCTTCGGGGGTGCCGCTGATGGGCATCAACTCGGGGCGCCTGGGCTTCATCACCGACATCGCCGAGGCGCAGTGGCCGCAGGCGCTGGGCGCGATGCTGGCCGGGCATTTCGAGCGCGAGCAGCGCGCGGTGCTGGCCGGCCAGGTGCTGCGCGACGGCGAGACGATCTACAGCGGCATCGCCATCAACGACGTGGTGGTCAACCGCAGCGGCGCCACCGGGCTGGTGGAGTTGCGCGTGGAGGTCGACGGCCGCGCGATGTACGCGCAGCGCGCCGACGGGCTGATCGTGGCCACGCCGACCGGCTCCACCGCCTACGCGATGTCGGCCGGCGGGCCGATCCTGCACCCCAGCCTGCCCGGGCTGGTGCTGGTGCCGATCGCCGCGCACACGCTGTCGAATCGCCCGATCGTGCTGCCCGAGCAGGTGCACATCGAGATCGAGGTGGCGTCGCGCAGCGACGTCGGGGTGAACTTCGACATGCAGCATTTCGCCGACCTGCTCGGCGGCGACCGCATCCGCCTGCGCATCGCGCCGTACCGCGCGGTGTTCCTGCACCCGCCCGGGTGGAGCTACTTCTCGACCCTGCGCAAGAAGCTGCACTGGCACGAGATCCTCGGGGTCGAGGACTGAAGCCCCGAACCAGCCCGCCGGATCCCGAACCATGCTGCGCCGACTGCATATCCGTGACTTCGTGCTGGTGGACGAACTCGAGCTGGAGTTCGGCGCCGGCTTCACCGCGCTGACCGGCGAGACCGGCGCCGGCAAGTCGATCCTGATCGATGCGCTGAAGCTGGCGCTGGGCGAGCGCGGCGACGCCTCGGTGCTGCAGCCGGGAGCCGCGCGCGCCGAGATCAGCGCCGAGTTCGACACCCCGCCGGAACTCGCGCCGTGGCTGGACGAGCAGGGCTTCGAGCACGACGCCACCTTGCTGCTGCGGCGGGTCATCGACGCACAGGGGCGCTCGCGGGGTTTTCTCAACGGCAGCCCGGCGACCCTGGCGCAGTTGCGCCGGGCCGGCGAGGCGCTGGTCGACATCCACGGCCAGCATGCCTGGCAGAGCCTGGCGCGCAGCGACTGCGCGCGCGACCTGCTCGACGCCTACGCCGGCGCGGGTGCCGAGCGCCAGGCCTGCGCACAGGCCTGGCGCGACTGGCGCGACGCCGACGAGCGCCTGCGCGCGGCGCGCGACGACGCCGGCCAGCTGCAGCGCGAGCGCGAGGCGCTGCAGCTCGAACTGGCCGAGCTGGAACGCCTGGCGCCGCAGGAAGGTGAATGGGAGCCGCTGAACGCCGAGCACCGGCGCCTGGCGCACGCGGCCGAGCTGATCGAGCAGCTGCAGGCGGCCTCGGCCTGGCTGGACGACGACGAGACCGGTGCGCTGCGCATGCTGGCGCGCGCGCAGCAGGCGCTGCAGTCGGCCGCCGGGATCGACGCCGGGCTGCAGCCGCTGCTCGAGCAGATGGAGCAGATGGGCACGCTGGGCGCCGAACTCGGGCATGAGGTGGCGGCGCGGCTGCGCCAGGCCGACGTCGACCCGCAACGCCTGGCCGAGGTCGACGCGCGCATTTCCGCGTGGCTGGCGCAGGCGCGCCGGCAGCGCGTCGGCGCCGATGAGCTGCCGGCGCACTGGCAGCGCTTGCGCGCGCGCCGCGAGCAGCTGGAGCAGGGCGCCGACCTCGACGCGCTGGCCGCGCGCGAGCGCGCGGCGCAGGCGGCGCTGCGCGAGGTCGCGGCGCGCCTGAGCGAGCGCCGCGCCGGCGCGGCGACCCGGCTGGCCGCCGGCGTGCGCCAGCTGATGCAGGAACTCGGCATGAAGGGCGGAGACTTCGAGGTGGCGCTGCGCGAGCTGCCGCAGCCGCAGGCCGCGGGCGCCGAGTCGGTGGAACTGCTGGTGGCCGGGCACGCCGGCGCCGAGCTGCGCCCGCTGGCGCGCGTGGCCTCGGGCGGCGAGCTGTCGCGCATCGCGCTGGCGCTGGCCGCCACCACCGCCGCGCAGCAGCCGCTGGGCACGCTGATGTTCGACGAGGTCGACGCCGGCATCGGCGGCGCCGTCGCGCACACCGTGGGGCGGCTGCTGGCCGGCCTGGGCGCCGACCGCCAGGTGCTGGCGGTGACCCACCTGGCGCAGGTGGCCGCCGGCGCGTCGCGCCACCTGCAGGTCGACAAGCGCAGCCGCGACGGCCGCAGTTTCAGCCGCGTCGGCGAACTGGACGAGCCGGCGCGGGTGCGCGAGATCGCGCGCATGCTGGGCGGCGACGCGTCGTCCGAGGTCGCGCTGGCGCATGCGCGTGAAATGCTGCAGGCGGCCGCGGCGCCGCGCGGGCGGCGCAGGCGTGGCGCGGCCTGAACGCCGCGCAACCGAGAAGGGGAGCCAGCCGATGCCATCGCAGACGACGAATCCACCCGGCCCGTCCGACCCGGCGGATCCGCGGCACACCCCGACGGCGGCGCCGCACGACGCGCGGGCGCTGCGCGTGGTGTTGCTGTCCGGGGTGTCCGGCTCGGGCAAGACCATCGCGCTGAACTCGCTGGAGGACGCCGGCTACTACTGTGTCGACAACCTGCCGGCGCAACTGGTCGACGAATTGCTGGCGGTGGCGATGCAGGCCGGCTACCGGCGCCTGGCCATCGCCATGGATGCGCGCGGCGCCGAGGGCCTGGGCCTGCTGCCCGAGCTGGTGCAGCGCCTGCGCGCGCAATGCGACCTGCATTTCATCTACCTGGACTGCGGCACCGACACGCTGGTGCAGCGTTTTTCCGAGACACGGCGCGCGCACCCGCTGACGGCGCGTCGCGGCGAGCTGGCGCGCAGCACGCCGGGGCGGCCTTCGCCGGCATCGGCGCCGGCGTTGGTCGAGGCCATCGAACTCGAGCGCGAGCTGCTCGCCCCGGTGGCCCGGCTCGGGCTGCACATCGACACCAGCGGCCTGCGCCCGGCCCAGCTGCGCGCGTGGGTGCGCCAGGTCGTGCAGCTGGAGGCCTCGCGCCTGACCCTGCTGTTCGAGTCCTTCGCGTTCAAGCACGGGGTGGCGCTGGACGCGGACTTCGTGTTCGACGTGCGCATGCTGCCCAACCCGCATTACGACCCGCAGCTGCGCCCGCTCAACGGACGCGACGCCCCGGTGGCCGAGTTCCTGCGCGCGCAGCCGACGGTCATGCGCATGCTGGCGAACCTGCGGGACTTTCTCGAGCAATGGCTGCCGGAGATGGCGCAGGACCAGCGCAGCTACGTGGTGGTGGCCATCGGCTGCACCGGCGGGCAGCACCGCTCGGTGTTCCTGGCCGAGGAGCTGGGGCGCCACTTCGCGCAGCGCCACAGCGTGCTGGTGCGCCACCGCGAGCTCGACGCCGCCGGCGGCGCGGACTGATCAGTCCGGCGAGGTCTCGCGCAGCAGCCGGCGCACCGGTGCCGGAAGCCCCAGGCGCAGCGCTTCGTCGAGCGCATACCAGCCGCCCGGCTCGCCGTCTTCGCGTGCCAGCCCATGCGCGCGCACCAGCACCTGCAGCGGTTGCAGCAGCAGGTCCATGTGGGTCAGCACATGGCGCAGCGGCGCGCCCTCGTGCTGCGCCACCACCTCGCCCAGCTCGCGCGCCTGCTGCAGCGCGCCGGCCGCGTCGTCGTGGCCGGGCAGGCACCACAGGCCGGGCCAGATGCCGTGGGCGTCGCGGCGCTGCAGCCAGACGCGGGTGGCGCCGGCCTCCTCGCTGCGCGCCCACAGCAGCACCAGGCTGCGCGTGCGCCGCGCCGCGCGCGGGGCGCGCGCCGTCACCGCCTGCGCCGCCCGCGCATCGCCGCCGCGCGGACAGTCGGCGGTGAAGGGGCAGCCCGCGCAGTCGGGCTGCGTCGGCGCGCACAGCGTGGCGCCGAGGTCCATCAATCCCTGGGTGTAGGCCTCGATGTCCTGCGGCGGCAGCAGGGACTGCGCGAGCTCCCACATCGCGCGCAGCGACGCGGCATCGGCCGGACGCGGCAGCGCGAAGGCGCGTCCCAGCACGCGCTGCACGTTGGCGTCCAGAATGGCCTCGCGCCCGCCGAAGCAGAACGCGGCGATCGCCGCCGCCGTCGAGCGGCCGATGCCCGCCAGGGCCTGCAGCTGCTCGCGGCTGCGCGGGAACTCGCCGCCATGCCGCTCGACGAGCTGGCGCGCGCAGGCGTGCAGGTTGCGGGCGCGCCGGTAGTAGCCCAGGCCGCTCCACTGCGCCAGCACCTCGTCCAGCGGCGCCGCGGCCAGCGCGCGCAGGTCGGGGAAGCGCTGCAGGAAGGCCTCGTAGTAGCGCAGCACGGTGTCGACCCGGGTCTGCTGCAGCATGATCTCCGACACCCACACGCGGTACGGGTCGCGGCTGCGCTGCCACGGCAGGTCGTGGCGCCCGTGCACGCGTTGCCAGGCCACCAGGCGCGGCGCGAACTCCGCGGGCTCGATACGCCGCGCGGCGTCGTGCTGCGTCGGCATCAGGCGGCTGCCGGCAGCGCCTCGGCGCCGGGCAGCGCGAGCTCGAAGCGGTTGCGCATCTGCTGGCGCAGTTCGCGCAGTTCGTCGGCACGCTTGCGCAGCTGCTCGATGCGGCGTGCCAGTTCGTCGTCGGTCTGCGCCACCTGCTGCAGGTTGCTCAGGCGCCGGTGCAGCGAGCGCCGGCGCTCGCGCGCCTGCGCCTGCAGGCTGGCCATCGCCGCGCGGTTCCAGTGCTGCGCGTCGGCCACCCCGCGTTCCTGGATGTTGCGCAGGCGCGCCTGCGCCGACAGCAGCACGCGGTCGACGTAGGAGCTGCTCTGCAGGCGCAGCCATTGCACGGCGCCGGCGAAACGCAGGTAGTCGGCGCGCATCGCCTCCAGGTCCAGGCGTGCGCCGTCCAGGCGCAGCGCCTTGGGCGGCGGCACCGAGAAGGCGAATTCGTTGTTCAGGCGCATGCAGGCCGCGGCCAGCATCGACTGGTTCTCCTCCAGCACCGATTCGGCGCGGTTCATGCTGAGTCCGAGTTCCTCGCAGGCGTCGGCCAGGGCCGCGCGCAGGCCGGTCTTCAGCAGGGCCGAGCGAAGCTGGCGACGCAGGTTCTCCAGGCGTTGCAGCGCGGGACCCACCGCCAGCAGTTCCTCCACCCGCGCCAGCTGGCGCGCGTTGACCGACTGCACCGCCTGCACCAGCCCGAGTGCGGCGTCGATGTCGCTGCGCTCGGACTGCGCGCGCTGCAGCAGCGCCGCCACCGTCTGCTTGCTCTTGCCCTGCAGCGACTCCAGTTCCATGCGTTGCTCGTCGTGCTGGCGAAGTCGCGCGTCGAGGTCGCGCTCCAGGCGCTGGCGCGTGTCCAGCAGGGTCGCGCGCCAGCTGCCCTCGAGCCAGTCGCGGCGCTCGCGGTCGGCGCACACGCCCAGCGCGGTCTCCAGTTGCGGCAGGCCCGAGCGTTGCAGCAGCGTGTCGTCGCCCTGGATGCGCGCCAGCAGGCCCTTGTGGGCGCTGAGCGCGAACACCCGCGACGGCGCCACCTGCAGCACCTGCGCCACCGACTCGCATTGCTTGCGGATCTGCGACTGCACCTCGGCGCTGCTGCGCAGCGGGTCCCACAGCGCATCCACCTTGTTGAGCACGACGAAGCTGCGCTCGCGGCCGGCGGCGCCCACATGCTCGGTCCACAGCTGCAGGTCGCTGCGCGTGACCCCGGCGTCGGCGGCGAGCAGGAACACCACCGCGGCGGCCGACGGAATCAGCGAAAGCGTCAGCTCGGGCTCGGCTCCCAGCGCGTTCAGCCCCGGCGTGTCGAGCACGCTGATGCCCTGCGCGAGCAGCGGGTGCTCGATGTTGAGCAGCGCGTGACGCCAGCGCGGGATCTCCACCAGTTCATCGGCGTCCGGCGCGGCCTCGGTCGGGGCATCCTGCTCGTCGAGGTAGAACCCCAGTTCGCGCGCCTGCGACAGCGGTACGCGCATGGTGTCGCAAAGGCGCTGCAACGCGCGGCTCATGGCCACCGCGTCGCCGGCGGCGAAGGCGTGTTCCTGCCACTGCTGCGGGCGCGCCTTCCAGTCGCTGAGCAGGCGCGACTCGGCGCGGGTCTCGATCGGCAGCAGGCGCAGCGACACGGCTTGCTCGCGGTCGCTGAAGATCTCCACCGGGCACATGGTCGTGCGGCCGACGCCGGCCGGCAGCACGCGCTGGCCGCTGCTGCCGAAGAACAGCGCATTGATCAGCTCGGACTTGCCGCGCGAGAGTTCGGCGACGAAGGCCAGCTGCACCTGATCGCGCTGCAGGCGGCGCTCGAGTTCGGCCATCGGTTCCTGCCACAGCGACGGGTCCAGCGTACTGTCGCCGAGCCAGCCGGCCAGCGCGGCCAGGCGCGCCAGGCGCTGGTCGCGCCAGGCGCCGAAGCGGCTCCAGGTGTCGGGCTGGACGGCGGGGCGGGGCGGTTCGTTCATCGGCGGGCGGCTGGGCGCGGGCAGGGGTTCGCGAGGCTGCTGGCTGCATAGCGTAACCGTTTCGTACGCGCGCGCGAAGCCGGGCAGGCGCGAGTCGGTGCGGTTTTGCACGGTTTCGCACGGTTTCGCACGAAATCCCATGCGATTGCGCGCGGCGGCGCTCAGCGCCGTTGACAGTGCCGGCAGTAGTAGGTGCTGCGCTGGCCCTGCACCAGATGCGCCAGCGGCTGCGTGCAGACCCGGCAGGCCTGCCCGGCGCGGGCGTACACCAGGGCCTCGAGCTGGAAGTGCCCTTGCGTGCCGTCGCTGGAGCAGAAATCGCGCAGCGTGCTGCCGCCGGCGCGCACCGCTTGTTCCAGGGTCGTGCGCAACTCCCCGGCCAGGCGTGCGCAACGCCGTCGCGACAGACGAGAGCCCGGCGTGCGGGGGTCGATGCCGGCGCGGAACAGGGCCTCGCAGGCGTAGATGTTGCCGACCCCGGCAACCACCGACTGGTCCAGCAGCAGCAATTTGACGGCGGCGCGGCGTGCGTGCACGGCGCGCCACAGCATGTCGCCGTCGAATTCCTCCTGCAGGGGCTCGGGGCCGAGGTGGCCGAGCAGCGGATGCGGCGGTCCGGGTTGCGCATGCCAGACGACCGCGCCGAAGCGCCGCGGGTCGTTCAGGCGCAGTTCGCCGCGGTCGGTCAGCAGCCGGAAATGCTCGTGCGGGCCGGGCGGCGGCAGGGCCGCGCCGCAGTCCCCATGCCAGCGCAGCGAACCGGACATTCCCAGATGCACGATCAGCCGCCCCGACGGCAGTTCGAGCAGCAGGTACTTGCCGCGCCTGCCGACGTCCTCGATGCGCTGGCCGGCCAGGCTGCGCGGCTCGCACTGCAGGGGCCAGCGCAGCGGCTTGCCGAGTTCGGCGCCGCGAATGCGGCTGCCGCGCAGCGGCTGCAGCAGCGCACGTCGCGTGACTTCGACCTCCGGGAGCTCGGGCATGCGCGGCATTGTCCGTCACACCGGCGCGCGGCGCACGGCAGGCGCCCGCGGCACACTACACTGGAGTTCCGAGCCGAACCGTTTCCTCGATTCACCCATGCGCCCAGCCGTTTCCGCCGCCTTGTCGTTGGCCGCGCTCGCGCTCGTCTGCGCGATCCGGCCGGCCGCCGCGGAGGCCGCGCCGGCCCTCCCGGCCGCGACCCATGCGGCGCCGATGCAGCGCGTGCGCGACGACGCCGAGCAGCAGGCGCGCTGGTTCTATTCCACGCTCACCGGCGAGATCGCGTCGCGCACCGGACATCCCGAGGTGGCCTACGCCGAGCTGCTGCGCGCGGCGCGGGACATGGACTCGGACGACCTGTTCGAGCGCGCGGTGGCCGTGGCCCTGGGCGCCGGGCACCCCCACGAGGCCTTGACCGCGGTGGACATCTGGCGCGACATGCAGCCGCGATCGCTGCGCGCGCAGGCCTGGCGCGTGCACCTGCTGCTCGGCCTCAAGCGCGACGACGACGCGGTGGCGGCGAGCGCGCGCCTGCTCGCCATGACGCCGCAGCAGCAGCGCGAGCAGACCGTGGTCGCGCTGGGCGAGATGCTGCAGGGCCTGCACGACCCGGCGCGTGCGCTGGTGCTGGCGCGCCGCAGCCTGGCCGCATACCCGTCGATGCCGCAGGCGCAGCTGGTCATCGCCACGCTGCAGGTGCAGGCCGGCCAGGTCTCGGGCGGGGTGGCGCTGGCGGCGCGCGCGCTGCAGGCCGACCCCTCGCTGCGCCAGGCGGCGGCGCTGCTGCTGCAGCACTACACGGTCGATCCGGTGCGTGCCGACCGCCTGCTGGCGCGGTACTTCGACAGCAATCCCTCCGATGACGCGTTGCGCCTGGCGTGGGTCGAGTCGGCCGCGCAGCAGCAGCGCGACACCGTCGCGCTGGCGCAGTGCCGCGTGCTGGCGCAGCGCCGGGCCGGGTTCGCGCAGGTGTGGCTGATGCTGGGTTCGCTGCAGCAGCAGCTCGGCCAGGCGCACGCCGCCGAGACCTCGCTGCTGCGCGTGCTGCAGCTGGTCGAGCCGGCCGCCACGGCGCCGCAGGCGCCCGTCGCGGCGGCGTCGGCGGCGCAGGAGCCGGCGCAGGCCGTGCCGCAGGAGGACCTGCAGCGCGTATACCTCGCGTTGTCCGAGCTGGCGCTGCAGCAGGGTGACACCGCCGGCTCCGCGCGCTGGCTGCAGCGCATCGCGGGCTCCGGCTCCGATGTGGCCGTCACGCTGCAGCGGGCCAAGCTGCTGGCCGCGCAGGGGCGCGGGCGCGACGCGGTGGATCTGGTGCAGGCGCTGCCGCGCGCAGGCGCCACGCAACGGCGCCAGCGCCTGCTGGCGTTGTCCGAGCTGTTGCAGGCCATGCGGCAGCCGGCGCGCGCCTACGCGGTGCTGGAGTCGGGGATGCGCAGCTGGGGGCGCGACGCCGACTACGCCTACGAGACGGCGATGGCGGCGCAGCAGGCGGGCAAGGTCTCGCGAGCGCTGGCGCTGCTGCGCGGCATCGTGCGCGCGCATCCGCGCTACCAGCCGGGGCTGAACGCGCTGGGCTACACGCTGGCCGATCGCGGCATCGAGTTGCAGCAGGCGCGCGCGCTGATTGAGCGCGCATTGCGCCTGAGCCCGGGCAATCCTTTCGTGATGGACAGCCTGGGCTGGGTCGAGTTCCGCCTCGGGCACCTGGCGCGCGCGCGCACGCTGCTCGAGCAGGCCTTGCAGGGGCGCGACGACCCCGGAATCGCCGCGCACCTGGCGGAGGTCGAATGGCGTCGCGGAGCGCCCGCGCGCGCCAGGACGCTGCTGCGCCAGGCGTGGCGTGCGGCGCCGCACGACGCCACCGTGCAGCGGGTGATGCGGCGGCTGGGGCTGAAGTTCTGATGCGGCGCGGCAAATTGCCCGGGGCGCAGGCGCGCGTGCTGCGGGCCGGCGCGGCCGCGGCGGCGCTGGCGCTGCTGGGAGCCTGCGCGAGCCAGCCGGCGTGGCGCCAGGCGCAGCCGCGCTGCGCACGGGACTACGCCGGACGCATCTCGGTGGTGCAGCACCGGCCGGGGGTGAACAACCTGTATGGTTCCTTCGAGTTGCGCCTGGATGCCGACAGCGGCTGGCTGGAGCTGGCGACGCCGCTCGGCCAGGTGCTGGCGCGCGCGAGCTGGGGGGCGGCCTCGGCGCGTGTCGACGACGGCCACGGCGTGCGCGAGTTCGAGTCCTTCGAGGACATGACCCAGGCCACGCTGGGACTGCGCCTGCCGCGCGCGGCGCTGCGCGACTGGGTGCGCGGCCTGCCTGCCGCCGCGCTGCCGTGGCACGCGCTGCCCGATGGATTCGAGCAGCTCGGCTGGCGCGTCACCGTGCTGCGGCGTGACGCGCGGCCGCATGTGCTGCGCCTGGCGCGGGGCAGCGGCGACGCTGCCGAGCAGCTGGCGCTGGTCATCGACAGCGCGCGCCGGCTGGGTGCCGGATGCGGGGCCGAGGCGGCCGGCAGCGCGGCCGGCGGGGCATGAGTCGGCCGTTGCGCGCGCTGCTCGGCGTGCCGGCGCCGGCCAAGCTCAACTGGTTCCTGCACGTGCTGGGGCGGCGCGCCGACGGCATGCACGAGCTGCAGACGGTGTTCCAGTTCATCGACTGGTGCGACGAACTGGATTTCGAACTGCGCGAGACCCCCGAGCTGACACGTGAAGGCGGCGATGGACTCCCCGACGAGGACCTGTGCGTGCGCGCGGCGCGCCTGCTGCAGCGCAGCACGGACTGCCGCCTGGGCGTGCACATGCGCCTGCGCAAGTCGATCCCGGCGCAGGCCGGCCTGGGCGGCGGCAGTTCCGACGCCGCGACGGTGCTGCTGGCGCTGAACCGGCTGTGGGACCTGGGGCTGCGTCGCGGCGAACTGCTGGAGCTGGCCGCGCAGCTGGGCGCCGACGTGCCGGTATTCGTGTTCGGGCGCAATGCCTTCGCCGAGGGCGTCGGCGCGCGGCTGCGCGAACTGCGTCTGCCGAGCTGGAACGCGCTGGTCGCCTGGCCCGGCGAGGGGCTGTCGACGGCGCAGGTGTTCGCGAGCCCATTATTGACAAGAAGCACCCCCGCCTGCACAATGGAGGGCTTTTGCGAGCACCTCGATTTCGGCTACAACGATTTCGGCTACAACGATTTCGGTGCCAACGACCTCCAGGCGGCTGCCCTCGGGTTGCTGCCGCGGTTGCGCGAGCTGCAGGACTGGCTGGCGCGGCGAGTTGATGGCGAAGGCGGTGGCGAAGGCGGTCGCCGAGGCGCGGTGCGCATGAGCGGTTCGGGTTCGGCGATGTTCGTGCCGTGGCCGGAGCCCTTCGATCCGATGGATCGTGGCGAAGGGCGATTCGCGGGCGAGGTGCCCGCCGGCTGGAAGGTGCGGCTGTGCCGGGCGCTGCAGGGGCATCCGCTGCAGCACTGGGCCGGCGATTGAGCTGCTCGCGCGGTACAGGGTTCACAGCCACGCTGCTGCCTGCGATGGGTCGTCAACGACGCAGGATTGCGTAGAATTCGAGAGTCACCGGAGGTCTTGCGGGTTACGAGCCCGCGCGATCGACCCGGTTTGCTCGGAGCTCCGGGGCATGGTTGCCCGGGAGCGAGTCGAGATGTTGGGGAGTCGCCAAGTTGGTTAAGGCACCGGATTTTGATTCCGGCATTCGAGGGTTCGAATCCTTCCTCCCCAGCCCCCCCTGAGGGCGGTCCCGGTCCGCAGCGGCGTTCGCTGCCGCTGTCGGCAGCCGGCAGGTGCCCGCGGACTCGAAGCCCTCGCAGCGCAAGTGCAGTACCCACCATGAACTCCCACGCGGCCGATTTCGTCGTATTCACCGGTAACGCCAATCCGGCGCTGGCGCAGCAGGTGGTGGACCAGCTGGGAATCGGGCTCGGCCAAGCCTATGTCGGGCGTTTCTCCGACGGCGAGGTGACCGTCGAGATCCAGCAGAACGTGCGCGCGCGCGAGGTCTTCATCCTGCAGTCGACCTGCGCGCCGACCAACGACAGCCTGATGGAACTGCTGGTGATGGCCGACGCGCTGAAGCGGGCCTCGGCCGAGCGCATCACCGCGGTGATCCCGTATTTCGGCTATGCGCGCCAGGACCGTCGTCCGCGCTCGACCCGCGTGCCGATCACCGCGAAGGTGGTGGCCAACATGCTGCAGGCGGTGGGCATCGCGCGCGTGGTGACCATGGACCTGCATGCCGACCAGATCCAGGGATTCTTCGACATCCCGGTCGACAACATCTACGCGTCGCCGATCCTGCTCGGCGACCTGCGCGCGAAGAACTACTCCGACCTCATCGTGGTCTCGCCGGACATCGGCGGCGTGGTGCGCGCGCGCGCGCTGGCCAAGCTGATGGACTGCGACCTGGCGATCATCGACAAGCGCCGGCCCAAGCCCAACGTGTCCGAGGTGATGAACGTGATCGGCGAGATCGACGGTCGCAACTGCATCATCATGGACGACATGGTGGACACCGCCGGCACGCTGACCAAGGCCGCCGAGGTGCTCAAGGAGCGCGGCGCGCGGCGCGTCGTGGCCTATTGCACGCACCCCGTGTTCTCGGGGCCGGCGATCGAGCGCATCAACGCCAGCGACCTCGACGAGGTGGTGGTGACCAACACCATCCCGCTGCGCGAGGCCGCGCTGGGCAGCGCGAAGGTGCGCCAGCTGTCGGCGGCGCAGCTGATCGCGCAGACCATGATGCGCATCGCGCAGGGCGGCTCGGTGCTGCAGCTGTTCAACGACCAGGAAACCCTGTTCTGAAGCCTTTTTGCCGCCGCGGCCGTCGTGGCCGCGGCTTCCCGGACGCCGTGTTGGTCGCGAACACGGCGCCTACATCCCGGGACCCGCGGGTCCCTACTCAGGAGTCGACATGAAAGTCGTCGCTTTCGAACGTCAGGCGCAAGGTACCGGTGCGAGCCGCCGCATGCGCAAGGCCGGCAAGGTCCCCGGCATCGTCTATGGCGGTGATCTCAAGCCGCAGCTGATCGAGCTCGATCACAACGCGCTGTATCACGCGCTGAAGAAGGAGCAGTTCCATTCGTCGGTGCTGGACCTGACGGTGGGCGAGCAGCAGACCAAGGTGCTGCTGAAGTCCTTCCAGGCGCACCCGTTCAAGCCCCTGGTGCTGCACGTGGACTTCATGCGCGTCGCCGCCGACCGCAGGATCTCGATGAAGGTTCCGCTGCACTTCAAGGGCGCCGAGGAGTCCCCGGCGGTCAAGCTCGAGGGCGCGATGATCAGCCACGTGATCAGCGAGCTCGAGGTGTCGTGCCTGCCGGCCGACCTGCCCGAGTTCCTCGAGGTCGACCTCAGCGGCCTGCACAAGGGCCACTCGCTGCACGTCAACGACCTGAAGCTGCCGGCCACCCTGACCGTGGTCACCCACGGTGCGGAGAACCCGGTGATCGCCACCGTGCTGAGCAAGGGCGGCGAGTCCGCCGGCGAAGCCGCGGAGGCGGGTGCCGAAGGCGCCGCGCCGGCGGCGCCCGCCGCGTCCTGAGCGCCCGCCCGGTCCGGGTCGGGCTGCATGCAGCCGCAACGCCGCCTTCGGGCGGCGTTTGCACTGCTGCGCGGCCCGTGCCGCGCTTGCGGCTATTCGGCCGGCACCGGGCGCGGGCGCCGGTCCGTGCCGACCGCGACGTAGGTCAGCGTGGCTTCCGTGACGCGGAACACCTGGGTGTCGGGGATGCCGCGCTCGGCGTATACCTCGACCTCGATGGTGATCGAGGTGCGGCCCACCCGCACCACCTTCGCATACAGCGACAGCAGGTCGCCGACCATCACCGGATGCTTGAACACGAACTGGTTCACCGCCACCGTGGCCACGCGGCCCTTGGCGCGGCGCGCGGCGGCGATGCCGCCGGCGATGTCGACCTGCGCCATGATCCAGCCGCCGAAGATGTCTCCGTGCATGTTCACGTCGGACGGCATCGGCTGGATGCGCAGGATGGGTTCGGGCTGGGTCGGAAGACTCTGGGTGGATTCCACGGCGGTGATGGGAATGGGGCTCCCGTGCGCAAAGCAGGGCAAGGCTCAATAATGCATCATTCGGCGGCCGCGCGCGCGGCCGTGCCTGCCTGAGCCCCCGCGCATGCGAGACCATTCCCGTTCCCCGTCGCCGTCGGAGTCCGGCCCCCCGTCGGCGCCGGGCGCGCGCTGGGCGGCGCTGCGCCATCTGGCCCCGTACCTGTGGCAATACCGCGTGCGCGTGGTGCTCGCGCTGGTCATGCTGGTGACCGCGAAGGTCGCCAACGTCGGTGTGCCGATCGTGCTCAAGCACATCGTCGACGACCTGCAGCTCAAGCCCGGGGATCCGCGCGCGGTGCTGGTCGTGCCGGTGGCGCTGCTGCTCGCCTACGGCGCGCTGCGCATCGGCGTGTCGCTGTTCACCGAATTGCGCGAGGTGGTGTTCTCGCGGGTCACGCAGGGCGCCGTGCGGCGCATCGCGCTGCAGGTGTTCGAGCACCTGTTCTCGCTGTCGCTGCGCTACCACCTGCAGCGCCAGACCGGGGGCATGTCGCGGGACATCGAACGCGGCACCCGCAGCATCTCCAGCCTGGTCTCGTTCACCCTCTACAGCATCCTGCCGACCCTGGTGGAGATCGGGCTGGTCATCGGCATCCTGGTGGCGCGCTACGACATCTGGTTCGCCGCCATCGCGCTCGGTGCGCTGGTGCTGTACGTGGGGTTCACGATCGGCGTCACCGAATGGCGCACCGGGTTGCGCCGAACCATGAACGAGCAGGACTCGCGCGCCAACCAGCGCGCGGTGGACGCGCTGCTGAACTACGAGACGGTGAAGATCTTCGGCAACGAGAGCTGGGAGGCGCGGCGCTACGACGACAACATGAAGCGCTGGATGCATGCGGCGGTGCTGTCGCAGAACTCGCTGTCGGTGCTGAACCTGGGGCAGAACGTGATCATCGCGCTGGCCGTCACGCTGCTGGTGTGGCGCGCCACCGTCGGCGTGGTCGCCGGCACCATGAGCCTGGGCGACCTGGTGCTGGTCAACGCCTTCATGATCCAGCTGTATGCGCCGCTGGGCTTCCTGGGCGTGATCTACCGCGAGCTGCGCCAGTCGCTGACCGACATCGAGCGCATGTTCACGATCCTGCACCAGGAGCGGGAGGTGGCCGACTCGCCGCAGGCCTTCGAGCTGCAGGTCGGCGCCGGCAGCGTGCGCTTCGAGGACGTTCACTTCGCCTACCTGCCCGGGCACGAGGTGCTCAAGGGGCTGAGCTTCGAGATTCCCGGCGGCACCACGGTGGCCGTGGTGGGGCCCTCGGGCGCCGGCAAGTCCACGCTGTCGCGCCTGCTGTTCCGGTTCTACGACCCGCAGTCCGGCCGCATCCTGATCGACGGCCAGGACATCCGCGGGGCGACCCAGTCCAGCCTGCGCGCAGCGCTCGGGCTGGTGCCGCAGGACACCGTGCTGTTCAACGACACCATCGCCTACAACATCGCCTACGGGCGTCCCGGTGCCAGCCGCGAGAGCGTCGAGGAAGTCGCGCGCGCGGCGCAGATCCACGATTTCATCGTGCGCCAGCCGGCCGGCTACGAGACCCAGGTCGGCGAGCGCGGGCTCAAGCTGTCCGGCGGCGAGAAGCAGCGGGTGGCCATCGCGCGCGCGTTGCTGAAGAACCCGCCGGTGCTGATCTTCGACGAAGCCACGTCGCAGCTCGACTCCGCCAACGAGCGCGCCATCCAGTCCGAGATCCGCGATGCCGCGCGCGACCGCACGACCCTGATCATCGCCCACCGGCTGTCCACCGTGGTCGACGCGCACCAGATCCTGGTGCTCGCGGACGGGAACATCCAGGAGCGCGGCACGCATGCCGAGCTGCTCGCCGCCGGCGGCCTGTACGCGCGCATGTGGGAGCTGCAGCAGCAGGGCGACACGGCGCCCGCGCAGTCCGAGCCGGGATGGCCGAAGGTGGCCTGAGTCCTACCATCGCTTCCCTACGGGGCCGCCGCCGCGCGGCGCGCAATCGAGATCTCCATGCAAGCACCCGAGCACAGCCTTCGCATCACCCGGCCCGACGACTGGCACCTGCACCTGCGCGACGGCGACGCGCTGCGCTGGACGGTGCCGTGGAGCGCCGCGCAGTTCGCGCGCGCCATCGTCATGCCCAATCTGAAGCCGCCGGTGGTCGACACCGCGCAGGCGCTGGCCTACCGCGACAGGGTGCTGGCCGCGCGTCCGCCGGGTTCGGACTTCGAGCCGCTGATGACCCTGTACCTGACCGATCGCACCGCGGCGCAGGAAATCGCGCGCGCACGCGCCAGCGGCGCGGTGCACGGCGTCAAGCTGTACCCGGCGGGCGCCACCACGAACTCCGACAGCGGGGTGACCGACCTGCGCCTCGTGCGCCCGGTGCTGGAAGCCATGCAGCGCGAAGGCATGCCGCTGCTGGTGCACGGCGAAGTCACCGATCCCGAGGTCGACGTGTTCGACCGCGAGGCGGTGTTCATCGAGCGCCACCTGCAGTCCATCCGGCGCGATTTCCCGGCGCTGAAGATCGTGCTGGAGCACATCACCACGTCGCACGCGGTGGATTTCGTGCTGGCCCACGACGCGCGCGATGCGCGCGGCGCGCCGCTTCTGGGCGCCACCCTCACGGCGCACCACTTGCTGCACAGCCGCAACGCGATGTTCCGCGGCGGACTGCGCCCGCACTACTACTGCCTGCCGGTGCTCAAGCGCGAAAGCCATCGCCGGCGCCTGCTCGACGCCGCCTGCAGCGGCGACCCGCGCTTTTTCCTCGGCACCGATTCGGCGCCCCATGCGCGCGGCGCGAAGGAAGCCGACTGCGGCTGCGCCGGCTGCTTCAGCGCGATGCATGCGCTCGAACTGTACGCGCAGGCCTTCGAGCAGGCCGGCTGCCTGTCGCGCCTGGAGGCCTTCGCGAGCCATTTCGGCGCCGATTTCTACGGGCTGCCGCGCAATCGCGACAGCATCGAGCTGCGGCGTCAGCCGTGGAGCGTGCCGGACAGCCTGCCGTACCTGGACACGCGGATCGTCCCGGTGGACGCCGGCACCGAGCTGGGCTGGCGCGCCGTTTGCGATGCTGCATCGCAGCAACAGGCATAATCCGCACTGGCGAAGCAGACTGGGCAGCCGCGCCGCGCAGGCGGTGAGGAAGGTCCGGACTCCACAGGGCAGGGTGACGGCTAACGACCGTGCGCGGTGACGCGACGAACAGGGCCACAGAGACGAGCATGCGCGGCGCGAGCCGCGCGGAGGTGAAACGCGGCAACCTCCACCCGGAGCAACACCAAATAGGCAGGCGAAGGCGCCGCAAGGCGCCGGGAGCGCGGCCCGCGCGAGCCTGCGGGTAGGTGGCATCGAGCCGTCACGGTAACGTACGGCCCAGAGGAATGGCTGCCACGCCGGGAGACCGGCGCACAGAATCCGGCCTATAGGTTTGCTTCGCCTTCTTTCCCACCGGCTTATCCCCCACTTGCAACTCGGCGACGGTCGCCACGGCGCGGCTGCGCGCTGCCTGCTTGCGCCTGCGCCGGGGTCGGTCTCGCAGCGTCCCATCTCAAACCAATACTTGCACCGTGGGCTTCAAGTCCTTATTTCAAGTGATATTTTTGCCTTGAAACTGTGTGGACATACAGTGCCTAAATTCTCGCTAAGTCATTGTTTGAAAAGCGAAATTTGGGTGGTGCTATTGACGGGGCACGGAATGCCCCATACAGTGCAGCCAAGTGCAGAAAAGTGGGTGAAAGTGCAGCGACTTCACCCGGCGGCGGGCGGAATCGGAGAGGCGCGTGTTCATCGGCATATCGGCATTGACGCTGGACGGCAAGGGTCGCATGACCGTGCCTGCGCGTCACCGCGACGTGCTGCTGGCCCAGGCCGCCGGTCGCCTGACCCTGACCAAGAGCCCGGAGGGCTGCCTGCTGCTGTTCGGTGAGCAGCAATGGCAGGAATTCCACGCCAAGATCGCGGCGTTGCCGATGTCGGCGCAGGGCTGGAAGCGCATCTACCTGGGGCACGCCACCGAGACCGAGATCGACGCCAGCGGCCGCGTGCTGATTCCCCCGGAACTGCGCAAGGCCGCGCAGATCGAGCGGGAGATCGACCTCATCGGCATGGGTTCGCATTTCGAGGTCTGGGACCGCGCGACCCACCAGGCGCGCGAGGCCGCGGTGATCGAGGCGGGAATGCCCGACGCCGTGCGCGACATCGTGGTGTGAAGGTGTCCGGCGATGCCGCAATCCTCCCCCCACGCTGCGGCCCCGCTGCAGCATCGCACCGTGTTGCTTCGGCAGGCCGTCGACTGGCTGCTCGGCGATCCGCAGGGCGTGTACGTGGACGGCACCTTCGGTCGTGGCGGACACACGCGCGAACTGCTCTCGCGGCTCGGTCCGGGGGCGCGCGTGGTGGCGCTGGACCGCGACCCGCAGGCCATCGAGGCCGGCCAGGAACTGGCGCGCGCCGATTCGCGCCTGCAACTGGTGCACGCGGCGTTCTCGCAATGGGGCGAAGTCCTGGACGGGCTGGGAATCGGCCGCGTGCAGGGACTGTTGCTGGACCTGGGGGTGTCGTCGCCGCAACTCGACGACCCGCAGCGCGGTTTCAGCTTCCGCGCCGACGCCCGGCTCGACATGCGCATGGACACCACACGCGGGATCACCGCGGCGCAATTCCTCAGCGAGGCCGACATCCATGAAATCACCAGGGTACTGCGGGACTATGGCGACGAACGGGCTGCTTTCGCGATTGCAAAGGCGATTGTGGCTGGCCGCGAACGGGGCCAGCCCGTCACCCGTACCGCCGAGCTTGCCGCCCTCGTTGCGCAAGCGGTGCGCAGTCGCGAACCGGGGCAGGACCCCGCAACGCGCACCTTTCAGGCTCTTCGGATTCACGTCAATGCCGAACTCGCCGAACTCGAGGCGGCGCTCGCGCAGGTGATGCAGCGCCTGGCTGCGGGAGGGCGACTCGTGGTCATCAGCTTCCACTCCCTCGAGGACCGCATCGTCAAGCAGTTCATGCAGGGGCATGCGCGGGCACCCGCGCTCACTCCGCAGCAGCGCCGCCTGCCGCTGGCGCCGCAGCCCTTCGTGCCGGGGCTGCGCCTGCTGGCGCGCGTGCGCGCCGACGCGGCCGAGCAGCGCGACAACCCGCGCAGTCGCTCGGCCGTGATGCGCGTGGCCGAGCGGCTGGCCCCTGCCGCCCCGGGGGAGGCCGCGTGACCCGCCTGAACCTGCTGCTGCTGGCCATCGACGTGGTCTGTGCGATGAGCCTGGTGCGCTCGCAATACGAGGCGCGGCGCGCCTTTGCTGCGCTCGACGCCGCGCAGCAGCGCGCGATGCGGCTCGAACTCGACCACGACCGCCTGCAGGTCGAGCTGCGCGCGCTTTCCGTGCCCGTGCGCATCGAGACGCAGGCACGCGGCGAGCTGGGCATGGTGCCGATCACCCCGGCGCGCACCGACTACGTCAGCGCGGCGCGCGCTCCGGGAATCGCCGTGAACATTCCGACGCGCTGAGCACGGGACCATGAAACTCGCCTCGCGCCCCTTCGCCATTCCCGCGCAGCGTCGCAACAGCCACCTGCTGCACCTGCGCCTGCCGCCGGGGCGGGCGTGGGTGATCAAGGGACTCATGTTCCTCGCCTTCGCCGCGCTGGGCCTGCGCGCGCTGTGGATCCAGGGCATCACGACCGGCTTCTACCAGCGCCAGGGCGACCTGCGCTTCGTGCGCACCATCGAGCTGCCGGCGCTGCGCGGACGCATCCTCGACCGCAACGGCAACATCCTGGCCTCGAGCATTCCGGTGAAGACCATCTGGGCCGACCCGCAGACGCTGCATGCCGACCCGCGCCAGGTCGACGAACTGGCCTCGATCCTCCAGCTCGACCCGCGGCAGCTGCAGCAGCGTTTCGCGCTGGACCGCCAGTTCGTGTACGTCAAGCGCCAGGTCGAGGTCGACGTCGCGCGCAAGGTCGAGGCGCTGCACATCAAGGGCGTGTACCTGTCGCCCAGCTACCGTCGCTACTACCCCGAGGGCGCGGCGGCGGCGCAGCTGCTGGGCTTCACGGACATCGAGAACCAGGGGCGCGGCGGACTGGAGCTGCAGTTCCAGCACATGCTGGCCGGACATCCCGGGACCCGCAAGGTCATGCAGGACCGCCTGGGCAACGTGATCGAGGACGTGGAGGGCGGCACGCCGCCGGTCAACGGTGCCGACGTGCAGCTGACCATCGACAGCAAGATCCAGGACCTGGCCTACCAGGCGCTCAAGCAGGCGGTGCAGGACAGCCATGCGAAAAACGGCAGCGCCGTGGTCATGGCGGCCAACGGGCAGGTGCTGGCGATGGCCAACTACCCCAGTTTCGACCCCAACAAGCGCAGCGGCTACACCAACGCCGACATGCGCAATTACGCGTTGACCGACATCTACGAGCCCGGCTCGGTGATGAAGCCCTTCACCATCGCCGCGGCGCTGCAGGACCACGTGATCACGATGCACAGCATCTTCCACACGGCACCGGGCTGCATGATGATGTACGGCAACCGGATCTGCGACGACTCGAACAACGGCACCATCGGACTGCCGCAGGTGATCGAGTACTCGAGCAACGTCGCGACCGGGCAGATCGTCATGCGCATGAAGCCGCAGGAGCAGTGGGACATGTACACCGCGGTCGGCTTCGGCCAGCGCCCGCAGGTGCCGTTCCCCGGCTCGTCCAGCGGGCGGCTGCGGCCGTGGAAGTCCTGGCGCCCGATCGACGCGGTGACCCAGGGCTTCGGCTACGGCCTGGCGGTGTCGACCTTCCAGCTGGCGCACGCCTACCTGCTGTTCGCCGACGACGGCAAGCTGCCGGCGGCCACGCTGCTGGAGAATGCGCCGCCGACGCCGGCGGTGCGCCTGGTCTCCCCCGAGGTCGCCGCCGACATCCGCTCGATGCTCGCGCTGGTGACCACGCCCACCGGCACCGCGCCGCGCGCGCAGGTCCCGGGCTACGCCACCGGCGGCAAGACCGGCACCGCCTATATCTGGAAGGGCAACGCTTACGACCACCATGATTTCCGTGCCCAGTTCGCCGGCATGGTGCCGATCAACCACCCGCGGCTGGTGATGGCCGTGTCGGTGGATCAGCCGCAGGGCGCCCGGCACTTCGGCGGGCAGATCGCCGCCCCGGTGTTCTCGCAGGTGATGGCGCAGGCGCTGCGCATTCTCGGCGTGCCGCCGGACCTGCCGGTGACGCCCGACGTCGCTCCGGCCGGCCAGCTGCAGGCGGGAGCCGCCGGATGAGCGCCGTGCTCGACTCCCCGGGCAGCGTGCTGCATGCGCTGCGCGCGCTCGCTTCGCCGCAGGCCGCGCTGTGCACCGATTCGCGCGAGGTCGGCGCCGGCGACGTGTTCGTCGCCTGGCCCGGCGCCGCCGCCGACGCGCGGCGTCATGTGGCCGACGCGCTCGCGCGCGGGGCCTGCGCGGCGTTGGTCGAGCACGACGGCGCCGAGGCCTTCTCGCTGCCGCCGCGGGCGCTGCGCGTACGCGGTCTGCAGGCGCTGGCGGGGGAGATCGCCGATGCCTGGCACGGCCATCCGTCGCGCTCGATGCGCGTGCTGGCGATCACCGGCACCAACGGCAAGACCTCCACCGCGTTGTGGACCGCGCAGGCGCTGCAGGCGGCGGGCCGGCGCTGCGGGGTCATCGGCACCCTCGGAGCCGGCGTGCCCGGGGCGCTGCGCTCCACCGGCCTGACCACCCCGGATCCGGTGCGCCTGCATGCCGAGCTGGCGCGCATGCTGCAGCGCGGAATCCTTCACTGCGCGATCGAAGCCTCGTCCATCGGCATCGTCGAGCAGCGCCTGGCGGGGCTGCGCATCCATGCCGCCGCGTTCAGCAACCTGACGCAGGACCACCTCGACTACCACGGCACGATGCAGGCCTACGCGGCGGCCAAGCTGCGCCTGTTCGAGTGGCCGCAGCTGCAGGCGGTGGCGGTCAACGTCGACGATCCCTTCGGCGTCGAGCTGGCGGCGCAGTGCCGGCGCCGCGCCATCGCCACCCTGCGCGTGGCGATGCGCGCGCGGGCGGACGCCGCCGAATGGCTGGCCGAGGCGCCGCAGGACCGCGACGCCGGCATGCTGCTGCGGCTGCGCCGCGGCGCGCACGACGGCAGCATCGAGCTGCCGCTGCTGGGCGAATTCAATGCCTCCAACGTGCTGCTGGTGTGCGCGCTGCTGGAATCGTGCGGGCTGCGCTGGGACGAGGTGATGGCGGCGCTGCGCGCCATCCAGCCGGTGCCCGGACGCATGCAGCCGCTGGGCGGCAAGGCGGCGCCGCTGGTGGTGGTCGACTACGCCCACACGCCGGACGCGCTGGCGCAGGCGCTGCAGGCGCTGCGCGGGGTCGCGCGTCGCCGCGCGGGCAGCCTGTGGTGCGTGTTCGGCGCCGGCGGCGACCGCGATCGCACGAAGCGCGCGCCGATGAGCGCCGCCGCGGAAGCCTGTGCCGATCGCGTCGTGCTGACCAGCGACAACCCGCGCAGCGAGGCGCCGCAGGACATCCTCGACCAGCTGCTGGCAGGCGCCGTGGCGCCGGCGCGGATGCTGGTGCTGGGCGAACGCGCGCAGGCCATCGCGCAGACCGTCGCGCATGCCGATGCACGCGACGTCGTGCTGCTGGCGGGCAAGGGCCACGAGGCGACGCAGGAGCTGCGCGGCCGCCGCATCGCGTTCAGCGACGCGCTGCACGCGCGTGCAGCGCTGGCGGCGCGCGGCGGCGGCTGGTTCAACCTGCGTGAACTGGCGCAATGGACCGGCGGCGAGTGCTTCGGGGATGCGGCCTGCGCGATCGCCGGGGTCGCCACCGACAGCCGGCGCATCGGCGCCGGCGACCTGTTCGTGGCATTGCGCGGCGAGCGCCACGACGCGCATGACTTCCTGCCGCAGGTGGCCGCCGCGGGCGCTTGCGCGGTGCTTGCCGAGCAGGGTGTGGAGCGCCTCGGGCTGCCGGGCGTGCAGGTCGACGACAGCCGTCGCGCGCTGGGCGAACTGGCACGCGCGTGGCGCGCGCAGCAGCCGGCGATGCCGCTGATCGCGGTGACCGGCAGCAACGGCAAGACCACGGTCACGCAGATGCTGTCGAGCATCCTCGCGGCATGGCATGGCGAGCAGGGCCGCCTGGCCACGCAGGGCAACTTCAACAACGACATCGGCGTCCCGCTGACCCTGCTGCGCCTGCGCCCGCAGCATCAGGCCGCGGTGGTCGAGATGGGCATGAACCATCCCGGCGAGATCGCCCGGCTGGCCGAGATCGCCGCGCCCGACGTCGCGCTGGTCAACAACGCCCAGCGCGAGCACCTGGAATTCATGCACAGCGTGGAGGCGGTGGCGCGCGAGAACGCGCAGGTGCTGCAGGCGCTGCCGCCGCAGGGCGTGGCCGTGTTCCCGGCCACCGACGCCTTCGCCGGCCTGTGGGCCGGACTGGCGGCGCCGCGCCGGCTGCTGCGCTTCGCGCTGCGCGACGGCGAGGCGCAGGCGCAGCAGCCGCCGGCCGAGCTCGAGGGGTGGGTGCTGGCGCCCGCCGGCGACGCCGCGATGCGCCTGCAACTGCGCCTGCGCGGCAGCGGCGTGGGCGCGCAGGTGGCGCTGCGCCTGCTCGGGCGCCACAACGCGCACAACGCGCTGGCCGCCGCCGCCGCGGCGCTGGCCGCCGGCGCACCGCTGGACGCCGTGGTGCGCGGGCTGGAGGACTTCGAGCCGGTCGGCGGGCGCATGCAGCGCTTCACGCTGCGCCGCGCCGACGGCCGCGAATGCCTGCTGATCGACGACACCTACAACGCCAATCCCGATTCGGTGCGCGCCGCCATCGACGTGCTGGGCGCGCTGCCCGGCCGGCGCGTGCTGGTGCTGGGGGACATGGGCGAGGTCGGCGACCAGGGCCCGCAGTTCCACGCGGAGGCCGGGCGCGCGGCGGCCGAACACGGATTGCAGGGCCTGTGGACCGTCGGCAGCGCGGCACGCGCCACGGCCGACGCGGCCGGCGCCGCCGGGCTGGCTGCGCGTCATGCCGACAGTTTCGAGCAGCTCGACCTGGACGCGCTCGCCGCGGATCCGGCCGACGCGATGCTGGTGAAGGGTTCGCGGTTCATGCGCATGGAGCGCGTGGTCGCCGCATTGCGCGCGCGCTGCGGCGGCACAGGCGCCGGGGAGTCCGAACATGCTGCATAGCCTGGCTCTGTGGTTGGTGCAGGTGTCGCCGGAACTACGTTTCTTCCGGGTGTTCAACTACATCACCTTCCGTGCGGTGATGAGCACGCTGACCTCGCTGCTGATCGGGCTGGCGGCGGGCCCGGCGCTGATCCGCAAGCTCACCGCGATGAAGGTCGGGCAGGCGGTGCGCACCGACGGGCCGCAGACCCATCTGATCAAGACCGGCACGCCGACCATGGGCGGGGTGCTGATCCTGCTGGCGATCACCGCGTCGACCCTGCTGTGGATGGATCTGTCGAACCGCTTCGTCTGGCTGGTGCTGCTGGTCACGCTGGGATTCGGGGCCATCGGCTGGGTCGACGACTACCGCAAGGTGGTGCATCGCGATCCCAACGGCATGCGCTCGCGCGAGAAGTACTTCTGGCAGTCGCTGATCGGGGTCGTCGCCGCCTTCTACCTGGCGTTCGCGGTGTCGGGCAACGGCAACGCGCAGGTCTGGCACCTGTTCGTGGCCTGGCTGCGCAGCGGCCTGAGCATGCCGCTGCCGCCGGCGGCCGACCTCATCGTCCCCTTCTTCAAGACCGTCAGCTACCCGCTGGGCATCACCGGCTTCATCGTGCTGACCTATTTCGTGATCGTCGGCTCGAGCAACGCGGTGAACCTGACCGACGGCGCCGACGGACTGGCCATCATGCCCACCGTGATGGTCGGGGGGTCGCTGGGCGTGTTCGCCTATGTCAGCGGCAACTCCGTGTTCTCGCACTACTTGCTGTTCCCCTACATCGCCGGCAGCGGCGAGTTGCTGATCTTCATCGGCTCGATGGTCGGTGCCGGGCTCGCCTTCCTGTGGTTCAACGCCTACCCGGCACAGGTGTTCATGGGCGACGTCGGCGCGCTGGCGCTGGGCGCCGCGCTGGGCACCATCGCGGTGATCGTGCGCCAGGAGATCGTGCTGTTCATCATGGGCGGGGTGTTCGTCGCCGAGACCGTGTCGGTGATGATCCAGGTCGGCTATTTCAAGTACACGAAGAAGAAGTACGGCCAGGGCCGGCGCATCTTCAAGATGGCGCCGCTGCATCACCACTTCGAGCAACTCGGCGTGAAGGAGTCGCAGGTGGTGATCCGCTTCTGGATCGTCAGCATGATGCTGTGCCTGGCCGGGCTGGCCAGCCTGAAGCTGCGATGAGCGCCGCGTCATGAGAGCCGACATGTTGCGCGACAGGGGCGTGCTGGTGCTGGGGCTGGGCATCTCCGGGCTGGCGATGCTGCGCTGGTGCGCGCTGCAGGGCGCGCGCGTGCGTGCCGCCGACAGCCGCGCCGAGCCGCCGGGGCTGGCGGCGCTGCGCGAAGAGCTGCCGCAGGTGGAGGTGCAGCTGGGAGCTCCCGGCGCCGGGCTGCCCGACGGCGTCGACCTGGTGTGCGTGAGCCCGGGCATCGCCCCGTCCGACGCCGCCTTCGGCGAATGGCTGCGCCAGGCGCGCGCGCGCGGAATCGACGTGATCGGCGAGCTGTCGCTGTTCGCGGGCGCGCTGCGCGGCCTGCACGACGCGCAGGGCTACGCCCCGGCGCTGATCGGCGTCACCGGGACCAACGGCAAGACCACCGTGACCGCGCTGACCGCGCGGCTGCTGCAGGCCGCCGGGCTCGATGCGGTGGCGGCCGGCAACATCGGGCCGGCGATGCTCGACGTGCTGGCCGGGCGCCTGCGCGAGCAGCGCCTGCCGCAGGCCTGGGTGCTGGAATTGTCGAGTTTCCAGTTGCACGGCGTGGACGATTTCGCGGCCACCGCGGCCTGCGTGCTCAACGTCACGCAGGACCACCTCGACTGGCACGGCAGCATGCAGGCCTACGCCGACGACAAGGCACGCGTCTTCGGACCGCTGCCGTGGACCTTGCCGGGAGCGCCCGGGCTGATGCTGTTGAACCGCGACGATCCGCGGGTCATGGCGATGCGCCGCGACGGGCGCCGCATGCAGAGCTTCGGGCTGGACGCGCCGCGTCGCCCCGGCGAATGGGGCGTGGTGCGCGAGCACGGCATGGACTGGCTGGCGCGCACGCCGGCCGCCGACGACGAGACGCCGAAGCCGTCGCGGCGGGCGCGCCGTGTCGAGTCCGACGAAGCGCAGGCGCCGCGGCCGCAGCACCTGATGCCGGCCGACGCGCTGCGCATCCGCGGACGCCACAACCAGGCCAATGCACTGGCGGCGCTGGCGCTGGCCGCTTCCACCGGCGCGGCGCTGGCGCCGATGCTGCATGGCCTGCGCGAATACCGCGGCGAGCCCCACCGCATGCAGTCGCTGGGCGTGCTCGACGGCGTCGAGTGGATCGAGGACAGCAAGGGCACGAACGTCGGCGCCACCGTCGCTGCGCTGGCGGGCATGGATCGTGCGGTGCTGCTGATCGCCGGTGGCGACGGCAAGGGACAGGATTTCTCGCCGCTGGCGCTCGCGGCGCGGGGACGCGTGCGCTGCGCGCTGCTGATCGGTCGCGATGCCGCGGCGCTGGAGCAGGCGCTGGACGGCTGCTGCGAGCGTGAGCGCTGCGCCGACCTCGGCGAGGCGGTGCGGCGCGCGGCGCAGCTGGCGCGCGCCGGCGAGGTCGTGCTGCTGTCGCCAGCCTGCGCCAGTCTGGACATGTTCCGCGACTACAAGCAGCGCGCCGAGGTGTTCGCGCGCGAAGTCGCCGAACTCGCCGCCGCGCGCGGGGTCCTGCTGGACGCCGGCGGGGAGGCAGCGGCATGAAGTGGCCCATGCAGCGCGAAGCGCGCCCGGGCTCGCCGGACATGCCGATGCCGGTGCGCGTCGGCTACGTCGGCCCGCGCGCCTCGCGCATGCTCGACTTCGACCAGAACCTGCTGTGGGTGATCGTGCTGCTGCTGGCCTTCGGGCTGGTGATGGTCTATTCGGCGACCATCGCGATCCCCGAGGATCCGTACTACGCGCACTGGAGCCAGTTCCACTTCTTCTGGCGCGACCTCGTGGCCGTCGCGCTGGGGCTGGGCGCCGGCTGGGTGGCCTTCCAGTTCCCGATGAGCTTCTGGCAGCGCTGGGCGCCGTACCTGTTCATCGCCTCGCTGGTCCTGCTGAGCGCCGTGCTGCTTCCCTTTGTCGGCAAGGGGGTCAACGGTTCGCGGCGCTGGATCCCGCTCGGCGTGCTGAACTTCCAGCCCTCCGAACTGGTCAAGCTGACCATCGTGCTCTATGCCGCGGACTTCATGGTGCGCAAGCAGCAGGTCAAGCAGAGTTTCGCCAAGGCCTTCGCGCCGATGGCCGCGGCGCTGGCCTTCATCGGCCTGCTGCTGCTGGCCGAACCCGACATGGGCGCCTTCCTGGTGATCGCGTCGGTGGCCATGGTCATCCTGTATCTCGGCGGGGTCAACGGGCGCATGTTCATGGCCCTGTCGGTGGTCGTGATCGGCGCATTCGTGTTGATGATCGTGCTGTCGCCCTGGAGGCGCGACCGCATCTTCGCGTACCTGAACCCGTGGGCGCAGGCGAATGCCGAAGGCAGCGCCTACCAGCTCGCGCACGCGCTGATCGCCGTCGGACGCGGCCACTGGTTCGGCGTGGGCCTTGGCGGCAGCGTGGAAAAGCTGCACTACCTGCCCGAGCCGCAGACCGACTTCCTGCTGGCCATCATCGGCGAGGAGCTGGGCTTCGCCGGGGTCATCGCGCTGATCCTGGTGTTCGCGTGGCTGACCAAGCGCGCCTTCGACATCGGGCGCCAGGCGCTGGCGGCCGACCGCATGTTCTCGGCGCTGGTGGCGCAGGCCATCGGCGTGCTGATCGGCGGGCAGGCCTTCATCAACATCGGCGTCAACCTCGGCCTGCTGCCGACCAAGGGCCTGACGCTGCCGCTGCTGAGCTACGGCGGCTCGGCCACGCTGGTCTCGCTGATCGAGCTGGCGCTGCTGCTGCGCGTGGACTACGAGAACCGGGTGCTGATGCGCGGGGGGCATGTATGAGCCAGCATGCCCGGCGCGCGCTGATCATGGCCGGCGGCACCGGCGGACACATCTTTCCCGGGCTGGCGGTGGGCGAGGGCCTGCGCGCCGCCGGCTGGGACGTGGCCTGGATGGGCGCGCCCGGCGGCATGGAGTCGCGCCTGGTGCCGCCGCAGGGCTATCGCATGCGCTGGGTCGACTTCGGCGGCGTGCGCGGCAAGGGGGTGGCGCGACTGCTGCGCCTGCCGCCGCAACTGCTGCGGGCACTGCTGCAGGCGGCACGCGCGTTGCGCGACGAGCGGCCGCGGGTCGTGCTCGGCATGGGCGGCTACATCACGGTGCCGGGCGGCCTGCTGGCGCGCCTGTACGGTGCGCGCCTGGTGCTGCACGAGCAGAACGCGGTGGCGGGCATGAGCAACCGCTTCCTGGCACGACTGGCGTCGCGCGTGCTGTGCGCCTTTCCCGGCGCGCTGCCCGGCGCGCAATGGGTCGGCAACCCGGTGCGGCGGGCGATCCGCGAGCTCGCCGACCCGCGCCAGCGCTATGCGTCGCGCAGCGGGCCGCTGCAGCTGCTGGTGGTCGGCGGCAGCCTGGGCGCTCGCGCCCTCAACGAGATGCTGCCGCGCGCGCTGGCGCTGATCGAGCCGCCGCTGCGCCCGCGTGTCGTGCACCAGAGCGGGCGCGGGCAGCTGCAGGCGCTGCGCGAGGCCTACGCCGCGGTCGCGGTCGAGGCGGACTGCCGCGAATTCATCGACGACATGGCCGGCGCCTACGCGCAGGCCGACCTGGTGGTGTGCCGCGCCGGCGCCTCCACCGTCACCGAAGTGGCGTGCGCCGGAGTGGCCGCGCTGTTCGTTCCCTTTCCCTACGCGGTCGACGACCACCAGAGCGCGAACGCCCGCTATCTCGCGACTCCCGGCGCCGCGCTGCTGGTGCAGCAATCCGAGCTGGATGCGCCCGGGCTCGCCGACCGCCTGCGCGGGCTGCGGCGCGAGTCCCTGTGCGAGATGGCCTGCAAGGCGCGCGAGCTGGCGCGCAGCGATGCCGTCGAGCGCATCGTCGCCGTCTGCGAAGCGCTGGACTCCCCGACATGAAACACGCCATCCGTCACATCCACTTCGTCGGCATCGGCGGCGCCGGGATGAGCGGCATCGCCGAGGTGCTGCTCAATCTGGGCTACGGCGTCAGCGGCAGCGACCTCGGCGACAACGCCGCCGTGCAGCATCTGCGCGCCATCGGTGCGCGCGTGCATGTCGGGCACGACGAGTCGAATGTCGCGGGCGCCGACGCGGTGGTCGTGTCCACCGCGGTGGGCTCGGACAACCCGGAGGTGCGGGCGGCGCGCGCGCGCCACATCCCGGTGGTGCCGCGCGCGGTGATGCTGGCCGAGCTGATGCGCCTGCGCCGCGGCATCGCCATCGCCGGCACGCACGGCAAGACCACCACCACCAGCCTGGTGGCCAGCGTGCTGGCCGAAGGCGGGCTGGACCCGACCTTCGTCATCGGCGGGCGCCTCAACAGTGCCGGCACGCATGCCAAGCTGGGCGGCGGCGAATACATCGTGGTCGAGGCCGACGAGTCGGACGCGTCGTTCCTGAACCTGCTGCCGGTGATGGCGGTGGTGACGAACATCGACGCCGACCACATGGACACCTACGGCCATGACATGGCGCGGCTGCGCCAGACCTTCGTCGAGTTCCTCGGCCGGCTGCCGTTCTACGGCGCGGCGATCCTGTGCATCGACGACCCCGGCGTACGTGCGATCCTGCCCTTCGTGTCCAAGCCGGTGACTCCGTACGGGCTGGGCGAGGATGCGCAGGTGCGCGCGGTCGACGTGCGCGCGGCCGGCGGCGGCATGGAGTTCACCGTGCTGCGGCGCAACGGCGTGGTGCTGCCGCCGTTGCAGGTGCGTCTGAACCTGCCCGGGCTGCACAACGTGCGCAACGCGCTGGCGGCGATCGCGGTGGCCGCCGAACTCGGCGTCGACGACGCCGCCGTGCGCAAGGCGCTGGCCGAGTTCCGCGGCGTCGGACGGCGCTTCCAGCGCTGGGGCGAGATCGCCGCGGCCGGTGGCGGCAGTTTCACGCTGATCGACGACTACGGCCACCACCCGGTGGAGATGGCGGCGACGCTGGAGGCGGCGCGCGGCGCCTACCCCGGGCGGCGCATCGTGCTGGCCTTCCAGCCGCATCGCTACACCCGCACGCGCGACCTGTTCGAGGACTTCGTCGCGGTGCTGGGCAAGGCCGACGCGGTGCTGCTGACCGAGGTGTACGCGGCCGGCGAGGCGCCGATCGTCGCCGCCGACGGACGCAGCCTGGCGCGCGCGCTGCGCGTGGCCGGGCGCATCGAGCCGCTGTTCGTCGAGGACGTGCAGCAGTTGCCGCGGGCGATCACCGAATTCGCGCGCGACGGCGATGTGGTGCTGTGCATGGGCGCCGGTTCCATCGGCACGGTGGCCGCGCGCCTGGCCGCGCAGCGCGAGGAGAGTGCGGCATGAGCGGCCCGGCTTCGTTCGCGGATGCGCGCGCCTTCGGCCGCGTGGCCGTGCTGTTCGGCGGCCACTCCACGGAACGCGAGGTGTCGCTGATGTCGGGCCGCGGCGTGCTGCAGGCGCTGCTGGCGCGCGGGGTCGACGCCTTCGGCTTCGACCCCGCCGAACAGCCGTTGCAGCGCCTGCCCGAACTCGGCGCGCAGCGCGTGTTCATCGCGCTGCACGGGCGCTTCGGCGAGGACGGCACCGTGCAGGGCGCGCTCGAGCTGCTGGGCCTGCCCTACACCGGCTCCGGCGTGCTGGCCTCGGCGCTGGCCATCGACAAGCACATGACCAAGAAGCTGTGGCACTGCGAGGGCCTGTCGACTCCGGCCTGGCGCGTCGTCGGCGACGCCGCGCAGGCGCGCGAGGCGGCCGAGCAGCTCGGACTGCCGCTGATCTTCAAGGCCAGCCATGAAGGCTCGACGTTGGGACTGGCGCGCGCCGACACGCCGCAGCAGGTCGAGGCCGCGTGGGCGGAGGCGGCGCGCTTCGACAGCATGGTGCTGGCCGAGCAGTTCATCGCCGGCGACGAGGTCACCTGCGCGGTGCTGGGCGAGGGTGCCGGAGCGCGCGCGCTGCCGCTGGTGCGCATCCAGGCGCCGGGCGGCAACTACGACTTCGAGCACAAGTACTACAGCGACGACACGCGCTACCTGTGTCCCGCGCAGCTGCCGCCCGGCGAGGAGCCGGCGATCGCCGAGCTGGTGCTGGCCAGCTATCGCGCGCTGGGCTGCCGCGGCTGGGCGCGCGCCGACGTGATGATCCGCGCCACCGACCGCAGGCCCTTCCTGCTCGAGATGAACACCAGTCCGGGGATGACCGGGCATTCGCTGGTGCCGATGGCGGCGCGCGCCGCGGGTATCGACTACGAGCAGCTGTGCCTGCAGCTGCTGGCCGACGCGCGTCTGGACAACCCGTCGCGCGGGCCCGGGGGATCGGCATGAACGGCACGCTGCGCAACGAGTTGCCGCTGGACATCCGGTTGATGAACTTCACCAGCCGCGCGCTGGTGTGGCTGTTCATCGCCGGCGCGCTGGGCGCCGGTGCCAACTGGCTGCTGCATCGCCCGTGGTGGGCGATCCGCAGCGTGCGGGTCGAGGGCCGGCTGCAGCATGTCAGCGCCACTGCACTGCGCAGCGAGGCCTTGCCGCGGGTGCAGGGCAACTGGTTCACCGTCAGCCTGTCGACGGTGCAGCAGGCCTTCGAGCAGGTGCCGTGGGTGCGCAAGGCCGTGGTGCAGCGGGTGTGGCCGCTGTCGTTGCTGGTGCAGCTGCAGGAGCAGCAGCCGCTGGCGCTGTGGGTGGACGCCACCGGCAGCGCCATCGGACTGGTCGACGTGCAGGGCGACAACTTCGAGGCCAACCTGGGCGAGGTGCAGGACATGGGGCTGCCGCGGTTCTTCGGCCCGCCGGGCAGCCAGGCCCGCGTGACGGCGATGTACCGCCAGCTGCAGCAGCGCTTCGCGCCGCTGCACTGGCGCATCGCCGAGCTCGGCCTGGGCACGCAGGGCGACTGGCAGGTGCAGGTCGCCGGCGGGCCGCGCATCGACCTCGGGGCCGATTCCGACGCGCCGGCCTTCGCGGCGCGGCTGCAGCGCTTCCTGCGCCTGGAGCCGGACGTCGCCGCGCACTACGGGCGCACGGTCGCTTCGGCCGACCTGCGCTATCCGAACGGCTTCGCGGTGGCTTTCGCGAATCCCGACCAGAACAAGGCCGCCGGTGCATCGCGCGGTACACGCAGCAGGAACACCTCGAGGGGAGCTCGGTAAATGGCGAAGGAGTACAAGGACCTGGTGGTCGGCCTGGACATCGGCACGTCCAAGGTGTCGGCCATGGTCGGCGAGATCCTGCCGGGGCAGGAGCAGGCCGCCGGCACGCTGAAGATCGTCGGCATGGGGCAGGCCGGCACCGCCGGCATGCGCCGCGGCGTGGTGGTGGACATCGAGGCCCTCGTGCAGTCGATCCAGTCGGCGCTCAAGGAGGCCGAGCTGATGGCCGACTGCCGCATCACGCGCGTGATCACCGGCATCACCGGCAGCCACATCCGCGGCCAGAACTCCGAGGGCATGGTGGCGATCAAGGATCGCGAGGTCGCGCCCAACGACGTGATGCGCGTGATCGAGACGGCCAAGGCGGTGAACATCCCGGCCGACCAGCGACTGCTGCTGGTGGAGCCGCAGGAGTTCATCATCGACGGCCAGGAGGTGCGCCAGCCGGTGGGCATGAGCGGGATCCGCCTGGAGACCAAGGTGCACATCGTCACCGGCGCGCAGACCGCGGCCGAGAACGTGGTCAAGTGCGTGCGCCGCTGCGGGCTGGAGGTCGACGCGCTGGTGCTGCACCCGCTGGCGTCCAGCCACTCGGTGCTCACGCCCGACGAGAAGGAGCTCGGCGTGGTGCTGGTGGACGTCGGCGCCGGCGTCACCGACGTGGCGATCTACACCGGCGGCTCGATCCGCCACACCGCGATCATCCCGATCGCCGGCGAGCTGATCACCAGCGACATCGCGATGGCGCTGCGCACGCCGACCAAGGACGCCGAGGACATCAAGATCGAGCATGGCGTGGCCAAGCAGCTGCTGGCCGGGGTCGACGAGCGCCTGGAGGTTCCGGGCCTGGGCGACCGCGGCCCGCGCATGCTGTCGCGCCAGGCGCTGGCCGGCGTGATCGAGCCGCGCGTGGAGGAGATCTTCTCCCTCGTGCAGCAGGTGGTGCGCGAGTCGGGCTACGAGGAGGTGCTGTCCTCCGGCGTGGTGCTGACCGGAGGCGCGTCGCTGATGCCCGGCATGGTCGAGCTGGGCGAGGACATCTTTCTCAAGCCGGTTCGCCTGGGCCTGCCGCAGTACAGCGGGCCGCTGGCGGACATGGTGCGCAGTCCGCGCAATTCCACCGCGATGGGCCTGTTGCTGGAGGCGCTGACGCAGCGCCAGCGAGGCGCCCGCGCGGGAGGAAGCAAGTCGGGCAGCGCAGGGGGGCTTCTGACCCGCGTACGCGACTGGTTCGCGGGCAATTTCTGATTCGTGGTTTTTCACGGGGGCCCGTCGTCCGCGGCGGGCAGGTCGAAGCAGGTAGGCAGGTCCATTTCTAGTTCCAGGACGGAGGTGCAACATGGCGTTTGACATGATCGAGGACGCGAACGACGGAGCGTTCAACAACGGGACCAACATCAAGGTCATCGGGGTCGGTGGCGGCGGCGGCAACGCGGTCGAGCACATGATCGCCAGCGGCGTGAAGGGCGTGGAGTTCATCTGCGCCAATACCGATGCGCAGGCGCTCAAGAGCTCGAGCTCGCACCGCTTCATCCAGCTCGGGCGCACCGGGCTGGGAGCCGGCGGCAAGCCGCAGGTCGGGCGCGACTCGGCCGAGCAGGCGCAGGCGCAGATCCGCGAGACCCTGACGGGCGCGCACATGCTGTTCATCACCGCGGGCATGGGCGGCGGCACCGGCACGGGCGCGGCGCCGGTGGTGGCGCGCATCGCGCGCGAGATGGGCATCCTGACGGTGGCCGTGGTGACCAAGCCCTTCGAGTTCGAGGGCACCAAGCGCCTGGGCAACGCCGAGTCGGGGCTGGAGGAGCTGGAGAAGAACGTCGATTCGCTGATCGTGGTGCTCAACGAGAAGCTGCTCGAGGTCTACGGCGACGACATCTCGCAGAAGGAGGCCTTCGCGAAGGCCAACGACGTGCTGAAGAACGCCACCGGCGGCATCGCCGAGATCATCAACGTGCCGGGCATGATCAACGCCGACTTCGAGGACGTGAAGACGGTGATGGGCGAGCCCGGCAAGGCGATGATGGGCACCGCGGTGGCCAGCGGCGCCGACCGCGCCCGCCTGGCGGCCGAGCAGGCGGTGGTGTGCCCGCTGCTCGACGGCGTGGACCTGTCGGGTGCGAAGGGGGTGCTGGTCAACATCACCGCCGACGATTCGCTCAAGCTGAGCGAGACCCGCGAGGCGATGAACGCGATCCGCGCCTATGCGTCGCCCGATGCGCACATCATCTTCGGCACCGTCAACGATCCGTCGATGGGCGACTCGCTGCGCGTGACCGTGCTGGCCACCGGGCTGTCGCGCGCGAAGGCGGCATCGAAGGCGGCGCCGACCCTGACCGTGCTGCGCACCGGCACCGACGCGGCGCCGCTGAGCATGGGCGCGGCGCTCGGCGGAGCCAGCGTGGAGGCCAGCCAGATCCCGGCGATCTGGCGCAATCCCCGCGGCGGCGCGCCGTCGGCGCATGTCAGCGCGCTGATGCAGGGCGGCATGGAGGAAATGGAAATCCCGGCCTTCCTGCGCAAGCAGGCGGACTGAAGCCAGCCTGAGCGCACCTGCGTCGCGGCGCGGTCGCGTAGGGCAGGACCTTTCCCCGGGGTCCTGTCGCAACGCTACGCACCGCGCCCGTCGCCCCCCGGCGCGCGCGCCCTGCCTCCGGCGCGCGCGCAGCGGGGGCGTCGCCGTCCGCCGCGCCGAGCACGCGGTCGCGCGATCCCGATTAGAATTGAAGATAACAATGAACAGGCAGGTTGCGATTGAGAAAACCAGAGTTCCGAGGCCCGTCGATGCTCGCGCAGCGCTCCATCCGTTCCGCCACCCGCGCCGTGGGCGTGGGGCTGCATAGCAGCGAGCGGGTCGAACTCAGCCTGCTGCCCGCGCCCGCCGACAGCGGCATCGTGCTGCGCCGCGTGGACCTGCCGCAACCGGTCAGCATCGCGCTGAGTCCGAAGGCCGTGGTGGACACGCGCATGGCCACCACGCTGGGCAGCGGCGACGCGAAGATCCACACCGTCGAGCACCTGCTGTCGGCCTGCTGCGGTCTGGGCGTGGACAACCTGGTGGTCGAGGTGGATGCCGAGGAGATCCCGATCCTGGACGGCTCGGCGTCGTCCTTCGTCTACCTGCTGCAGTCCGCCGGACTCGAGGAACAGGCGGCGCCGCGGCGCTTCGTGCGCGTGCGCAAGCCGGTCGAGGTGCGCGTGCAGGAGCGCGACGGAGACAAATGGGCGCGCCTGGAGCCCTACGATGGATTCCGGCTGGATTTCGCGATCGAGTTCGCGCACCCGGCGATCGACCGTACCGCGCAGGACTTCCGCTTCGAGTTCTCGATGCCCGAGTACGTGCGGGAGATCGCCCGCGCGCGGACCTTCGGCTTCATGCGCGACGTCGACGCGCTGCGCGAGATCGGGCTCGCCCAGGGCGGAAGCCTGGAAAACGCCATTGTCATGGACGAATCGCGCATCCTGAACCAGGACGGCCTGCGCTTCGATGCCGAGTTCGTCAAGCACAAGATGCTCGACGCGATCGGCGACCTGTACGTGATCGGCCACCCGATCCTCGGCGCCTACAGCGCCTACCGCAGCGGCCACGCGGTGAACAACGCGCTGCTGCGCGCGCTGAGCAGCGATCCCGAGGCCTTCGAGATGGTCGTGTTCGACGACGAGACGGCGGCCCCGGCGGGATTTCGCGCGCCGCTGCGCAGCCTGTACTGACCCGGCTGCGCGCCGCGTCGCCGCGGCTCAGCCGGCGCGACGCGCCGCGCGCATGCTGCGCAGGCGTTCGCGCACCTCGGGCGGCGCGGCGCTGGCCTGCGGCCGTGCGGCGGGCGGGGCGGCGCCGCCGCCGGCGCCCTGCGGCATCAGCACGCGGACCTGGATGCGCGCCAGCGGCCAGCCGGCGCCCTGCAGGCGCAGCAGCAGCATCGGCACGTGCAGCTTGAGCTTGGCCGCCACCGCGGGGGAACTCGCATGCAGGGTCCAGGTCGCGTCGGCGAAGCGGCCGGGCAGCACTGCGCCGGCCAGCGTGGCGCCGAGCAGGCGCGACAGCTCCGCGCCCATGCGCCGGGAGTCCAGGGCCTGCTGCTTCAGGCCCAGCAGCGTCGGCGTGCGCTGCATCCACTGGTGCAGGCTGGCGGCCGGCGCGCCGCCGGCGGCCATGCCGCGCCGGCGCTTCGGGCGCGCCGGTCCGGCGGTGTTCGAAGCGTCGCCGGTGGCTGGGGCGCAGACGGGGGACATGGCGCGGTGGCAGGGCTCGGGGGGCGCCACGGCGGCGCCCCGGCTCCCATTGTCTCCCAGGCCGGCGCGGCCCGCGCGTCGAGCCCGCCCCGACGACGGCGCCGGCGTCGGCATGGTGACTAGAATGGCACTTTTGCGCGAACACGACCGGGGCCGGTGCCCCGTGTGCCAGGCGGTCGCCGCCTTGCGCGGCCGCAACCCACCAGATCCATGCCCGCCTCCTTCCTGACCCGCATGTTCGGCAGCCGCAACGAGCGCCTGCTGCGCCAGTTCCGGCGCAACGTGCAGCGCATCAACGCGCTGGAGCCGCAGTTCGAGAAGTACAGCGACGAGCAATTGCGCGCGAAGACGGTGGAGCTGCGCGAACGCGTCGCGGCCGGGACCAGTCTCGACGACATTCTCTGCGAAGCCTTCGCGGTGGTGCGCGAAGGCGGCAAGCGCACGTTGAAGATGCGTCATTTCGACGTGCAGCTGATGGGCGGCATGGCGCTGCACGCCGGCAAGATCGCCGAGATGCGCACCGGCGAGGGCAAGACCCTCGTGGGCACGCTGGCGGTGTACCTGAACGCGCTGGCCGGCAAGGGCGTGCACGTGGTCACGGTCAACGACTACCTGGCGCAGCGCGACGCCGAGTGGATGAGCCGGCTCTACAACTTCCTCGGGCTGAGCGTGGGCATCAACCTGCCCACGATGTCGCGCGAGGAGAAGCAGGCGGCCTACGCCTCCGACGTCACCTACGGCACGAACAACGAATACGGCTTCGACTACCTGCGCGACAACATGGTGTTCGAGCCGCAGGAGCGCGTGCAGCGCGGCCTGCATTACGCGCTGATCGACGAGGTCGACTCGATCCTGATCGACGAGGCGCGCACGCCGCTGATCATTTCCGGACAGGCCGACGACAACACCGAGCTGTACGTCAAGCTCAACGGCGTCGTGCCGATGCTGGAGCGGCAGATCGGCGAGGAGGACCCGGTCACCGGTCGCGGGGTCGAGAAGCCCGGCGACTTCACGGTGGACGAGAAGAGCCATCAGGTCTACCTGACCGAGTCGGGCCACGAGAAGGCCGAGAGCATGCTGGCCGCAATGGGCCTGATCCCGCCCGGCAGCACGCTGTACGACGCGGCCAACATCGCGCTGGTGCACCACCTGTACGCGGCGCTGCGCGCGCACCACCTGTACCACCGCGACCAGCACTACGTGGTGCAGAACGGCGAGGTGGTGATCGTCGACGAGTTCACCGGCCGCATCATGGCCGGGCGGCGCTGGTCCGAGGGCCTGCACCAGGCGGTGGAGGCCAAGGAAGGCGTCGCCGTGCAGAGCGAGAACCAGACGCTGGCGTCGATCACCTTCCAGAACTACTTCCGCATGTACGGAAAGCTGGCGGGGATGACCGGCACCGCCGACACCGAGGCCTACGAGTTCCAGGAGATCTACAACCTGGAGACCGTGGTCATCCCGACCAACCGCCCGAACCAGCGCAAGGACCACCAGGACAAGGTCTACAAGAGCGCCGCCGAGCGCGACCGCGCGGTGGTGGAGGACATCAAGGACTGCTATTCGCGCGGCCAGCCGGTGCTCGTGGGAACCGGGTCCATCGAGGCCAGCGAGCATCTGTCGCAACTGCTCAACCGCGAGAAGCTCGAGCACCAGGTGCTCAATGCCAAGCAGCACGCGCGCGAGGCCGAGATCGTCGCGCAGGCCGGGCGCCCGGGCATGATCACCATCGCCACCAACATGGCGGGGCGCGGCACCGACATCGTGCTCGGCGGCAACGTCGAGAAGCAGTGCGAATTCATCGCCGCCGACGCCAATCTCGACGACGAGGAGAAGCAGCGCCGCGTCACCTCGCTGCGCAGCGAATGGCAGTCGCTGCACGACCACGCGATCGCGCAGGGGGGGCTGCACATCGTCGGCACCGAGCGCAGCGAGTCGCGCCGGGTCGACAACCAGCTGCGCGGGCGTTCGGGGCGCCAGGGCGACCCCGGCTCGTCGCGCTTTTACCTGTCGCTGGACGACCCGCTGATGCGCATTTTCGCGGGCGACCGCGTGCGCGGCATCATGGAACGCCTGAAGATGCCCGAGGGCGAGGCCATCGAGGCGGGCATGGTCACGCGGGCCATCGAGTCGGCGCAGCGCAAGGTCGAGGCGCGCAACTTCGACATCCGCAAGCAGCTGCTCGAATACGACGACGTCGCCAACGAGCAGCGCAAGATCCTCTATCAGCAGCGCAACGCGATCCTCGACAGCCAGGACGTCGGCCAGCAGGTCGCCGACCTGCGCGCCGGCAGCGTCGCCGACCTCGTGCACACCCACGTTCCCGAGCAGAGCATGGAGGAGCAGTGGGATGTGCCCGGGCTGGAGCGCGCGCTGCGCGACGACCTGCAGATCGAGCTGCCGCTGAAGGCCTGGATCGACGCCGACCAGTCGGTGACCGACGAGCACGTGCTCGAGCACGTGCTGGCGCAGGTCAACGCGCGCTACCAGGCCAAGGTCGAGCTGGTCGGCGCGGCCAATTTCGCCGGTTTCGAACGCATGGTGCTGCTGCAGTCGCTGGACCAGCACTGGCGCGAGCACCTGGCGGCGCTGGACTACCTGCGCCAGGGGATCCACCTGCGCGGCTACGCGCAGAAGCAGCCCAAGCAGGAGTACAAGCGCGAAGCCTTCGAGCTGTTCGGGCAGATGCTCGACGCGGTGAAGAACGACGTCACGCGCACGCTGATGACCGTGCAGGTGCAGACCCAGGAGCAGGCGCAAAGCGCCGCCGAGAGCCTCGAGCAGCGCGCCCAGAGCCTGCACAACCTGGCGTTCCAGCACCCCGAGGCCTACAACGCGATGCAGTCGCCCGAGGAGGCGCAGGCGCAGCAGGAGGCGCAGGCGGCGATCGCCGCGGCGGCGGCGCCGGTGGTGCTGCAGCCGCTGGTGAACGCGCAGCCCAAGGTCGGACGCAACGATCCCTGCCCCTGCGGCAGCGGCAAGAAATACAAGCACTGCCACGGCCGGCTGTCCTGAGCGACACCGCGGCGCCGGCAGGCCTTTCCAGCAGGGAGTTCCTCTCATGGCCGTGAATCTCCAGGCCCCCGACGCTTCGGCGCTGCACCCGGTAGGCGGCGTGCGCATCGGTATCGCCGAGGCCGGCATGCGCAAGGCGGGTCGGCGCGACCTGACCGTGTTCGGCTTCGACCCCGGCACGCGGGTTGCCGGCGTGTTCACGCGCAACCGCTTCTGCGCGGCTCCGGTGCAGGTTTGTCGAGAACATCTCGGCGAGTCGCGCTGCGCCCCGGTGCGCGCGATGGTGGTCAACACCGGCTGCGCCAACGCCGGGACCGGCGAGCCCGGGCTGGCCGCGGCGCGCGCGAGCTGCGACGCGCTGGGCGCGCTGCTCGGCGTGCCGCCACGGCAGGTGCTGCCGTTTTCCACCGGCGTGATCCTCGAGCCGCTGCCGCTGGACCGGCTGCGCGACGGGCTGCCGCGCGCCGTCGCCGCGCTGCGCGACGACGCCTGGGCCGACGCCGCGGCCGCCATCATGACCACCGACACGGTGCCGAAGGCGGCCAGCGAGCGCGTGCTGATCGACGGCGTGGCGGTGCACGTGACGGGAATCGCGAAGGGGGCGGGAATGATCCGCCCCGACATGGCGACGATGCTGGGTTTCATCGCCACCGATGCCGCGGTCGAGCCGGGCCTGCTGGCGCAACTCGTGCGCGAGGTGGCCGACGCTTCCTTCAATTGCATCACCGTCGACGGCGACACCTCGACCAACGACTCGCTGGTCATCGCGGCCACCGGAGCCTGCGGGCTGGAGCCGATCGCCGACGCCGCGAGCGCACAGGCGCGCGCGCTGCGCGACGCCCTGCTGCGCGTGGCGCAGCGCCTGGCGCAGGCCATCGTGCGCGACGGCGAGGGCGCGACCAAGTTCATCACCATCGACGTGCAGGGCGCGCGCAGCGTCGCCGAGGCCCGGCTGGTCGGCTATGCGGTGGCGCATTCGCCGCTGGTGAAGACGGCATTCTTCGCCAGCGACCCCAACCTCGGACGCATCCTGGCCGCGGTCGGGTACGCCGGTATCGACGACCTCGACGTCGGCGGGGTCGAGCTGTACCTCGACGACGTGCACGTGGCCACGCGCGGCGGACGCCACCCCGACTATCGCGAGGCCGACGGCCAGCGCGTGATGGCCAAGCCGGAAATCGGGGTGCGCATCGTGCTCGGTCGCGGCGCGCGGCAAGCCACCGTGTGGACCTGCGACCTGTCGCACGACTACGTGTCGATCAACGCCGATTACCGGAGCTGAGCATGCCGGGCCGATCCTCCTCCGCGGCCGGGGCGGCTGCACTCGCGCCGGTCGAGCGCGTGGCCGCGCTGCTCGAGCAGGCCGAGCGCGTGCTCGGGCGCCTGGAGCAACTGCTCAGTCCCGGCGTGCCGCAGCCCGACTGGGATGCGGCCGTGGCGTTTCGCTGGCGCCGCCGCGGCACGCAGGCCTGGTTGCAGCCGGTGGCGCAGCCGGCGGTGATCCGCTTTTCCGACCTGCATGGAGTCGACGAGCAGAAGGCTCGCCTGGAGCGCAACACGCGCCAGTTCGTGGGCGGGCGCCCGGCCAACAACGTGCTGCTGACCGGCGCGCGCGGCACCGGCAAGAGTTCGCTGGTGAAGGCCTGCCTGCAGGCCTTCGCGTCGAAGGGGCTGCGACTGGTGGAGATGGACAAGGCCGACCTCGTCGACCTGCCCGAACTGGTCGAGCTGGTGCGGGGCCGACGCGAGCGCTTCATCGTGTTCTCCGACGACCTGTCCTTCGACCAGGGGGAGCCGGGCTACAAGGCCCTGAAGTCGGTGCTGGACGGATCGGTCGCCGGCACCGCCGACAACCTGCTGATCTACGCCACGTCGAACCGCCGCCACCTGCTGCCCGAGTACATGCGCGAGAACCTGGAGGCCACGCACGACGAAAGCGGCGAGGTGCATCCGGGCGAGGGCACCGAGGAGAAGGTCTCGCTGTCGGACCGTTTCGGGCTGTGGCTGAGCTTCTACCCCTTCGACCAGGACCATTACCTGCGCATCGCCGAGCATTGGCTGCAGGCCTTCGGGCTGAGCGAGCAGCAGGCGCGCGCGGCGCATGCCGAGGCGCTGCTGTGGGCGCTCGAACGCGGCTCGCGCTCGGGGCGCATCGCCTGGCAGTTCGCGCGGGATTATTGCGGCCGCAAGCGGCGATGAGCGGCGTGTCGAGCGTAGCGAGGAGGGTCGTCCCATGAACGCGCCGCAGCGCGAGCCGGTGGCCGTGGCGGTGGGGGTGCTGCTGCGCGACGACGGGTCGTTCCTGCTGGCCAGCCGTCCCGACGGCAAGCCCTGGGCCGGTTACTGGGAATTTCCGGGCGGCAAGATCGAAGCCGGCGAGACGGTGCAACAGGCGCTGCGCCGCGAATTGCGCGAGGAACTCGCGATCGAGATCGAACAGGCCGAATTCTGGCGCTCCTGTCGGGTGGACTACCCGCATGCGCTGGTCGATCTGCAGTTCTGCAAGGTGCGCGACTGGCAGGGCGAACCGCATCCCTGCGAGGGGCAGAGCCTGGCCTGGCAGCAACTGCCGGTACAGGTGCATCCGGTGTTGCCGGGGACCATCCCGGTGTTGCGCTGGCTGGCCGAGGAGCGCGGCCACAAGGGTCCGACGCACCGGCCGGACTGAGCCCGCCGGGTCTTGCGCCGCGCGGCGCGGGCCGCCGCCCGGCGGGGCGGGCCGCGACGGTCTCAGTGGCGCGGCACGCCGCCGCGCGCCGCCGGCGCCAGGGGCGCCTCGGGCAGGTCGTCGTCGGCTTCCTCGGGCTTGGCGGCCACGCGATAGCTCTCGCTGGACCAGGCGCCGAGGTCGCCGTTCTTGCAGCGTTCGGAGCAGAAGGGGCGCCAGGGGTTGTCGGCCGAATACACGCTCGGCGCGCCGCACCCCGGGCAGGCGACGATGCGCGGCTTGCCGGTCACGGGCATAGCGCGAGCTCGAATTGCACGTCGCTGGACACCGGCTTGAGCTTCCAGTCGGAGTCCGGGCGCATGTAGCGCACCGAGACCATCAGGCGGTGCCCGGTGATCTCGGGAATCACGCCGAGGGTCCCGTCGACCCGCAGGCGCATCAGCTGGTAGTTGCGACCGCCCAGGTTCTGCTGGTAGGTGCCGGCCTGTGCCACGCTCTTGTGCGGCATGCCGGCATCGCGCAGCAGGCGCAGCAGCAGCTCGACGCTCATGGCCAGCGGGCCGAAGGCCTCCATCCAGCGGGTCAGGTCCTCGCGCCGCTGCTCCTCCGGCAGATGCTGCCACGCGTAGTACGCGGGCAGGTCGAATTCGCAGGTTCCGCCGGGAATCCCGGCACGGCTGCGGATCGACATCAGCCATTCGTTGTCGGCCAGCGACTGTCCGGGCTTGCCCATCTGCTGGCTCAGGCCCTGGAAGGCGGCGTCGATCTCCGCCAGCACTTCCTCGAGCGTGGCCTCCGACACCGCCGGGTTGCCGCGGTAGCCGAGGTACTGCTGGCGCTGGCGTTCCAGGTCCTTGAGCATCTCGCCCTTCAGATCCTGGCGCGAGCTCACGTCCATGATCTCGAACATCGACAGCAGCGCGTGGTGATGGTCGAACGGGTGCCCCCGCTGCATCAGGAACGAGTTGCGGCGAAACAGGTATTCGAGCCTGAGCAGGGTGCGAACACGCTCGTTCAGCGGATATTCGTACAGGATCACGGGCCGGTGCGGGTTGGGGCGCGGCGTAGAGGCCGGGGCGGGGTGCCGCCGCGGCATGCCTGAGAATAATGCATGGTTCCACCGGGTCCGCGCCCTGCTCGCGCGGCCTGCGACCCTGGGCCCAAGCGCTGGCAGGCCGCCGTCCAGGCAGGCTGCCGGCCATTGTCACGCATGTGCGGCGGGAATTCAAATGCCCTGCGGGGGCAGCAGGCTGCGGTGCAGGCGCAGCGCCTGTTCGCGCAAGCGGGCGAGGTCCGCGGAATTGTCGATCACCCAGTCGGCCGCAGCCAGTCGTTGTTCACGGGTGGCTTGCGCGTCGAGGATGCGTTGCACCTGCTCGCGCGAAAGCCCCGATCGTTGCATGACGCGCCGTATCTGCTGCTCGGCAGGGCAGTCGACGACCACGATGCGCTCGACGCGCCCACGCCAGCGCGCCAGCGATTCGACCAGCAGCGGCACCACCAGCACCACGTAGGGCCCGGGCAGGGTCTCGGCCAGCTGCTGCAGGCGCGCGCCGATCAGCGGGTGCAGGATGGCTTCCAGGCGCGCCCGCTGGCGCGCGTCGGCGAAGGCCAGTTCGCGCATGCGCGCGCGGTCGAGCGCGCCGCCGGCGTCGATGGCCTGCTCGCCGAAGGCTTCGCGGATCGGCGCGATGGCCTCGCCGCCGGCGGCGGTGAGTTCATGCGCGATGGCATCGGCGTCGATCACCGCCGCACCGAGCTCCTGCAGCATGGCCGCCAGCGCCGACTTGCCCGAGCCGATGCCGCCGGTCAGGCCGATGCGCGCGCGCGCGCGTGCCGCCCGCGTCGATTCAGGCACCGCCGCCCAGCAGCCACGCCACCAGGCGCTGCGGCCCGAGGTACAGACTCAGCAGTCCGGCCGCGGCGAGGAAGGGGCCGAAGGGGATCGGGTGTCCCGGCTTGAGCGCGCCGCTGCGCTGCAGCGCGATGCCGAGCACCGCGCCGCAGATGGCCGACAGCAGGATGATCGGCAGCAGCGCCAGCGGTCCGAACCAGGCGCCGAAGACGGCGAACAGCTTGAAGTCGCCGAAGCCCATGCCCTCCTTGCCGGTCAGCAGCCGGAACACCTGGTAGACGCTCCACAGGCTGGCGTAGCCGATGGCCGCGCCGAACACGGCCTGCGGCAGGAAGGCGGGGTCGAGCCAGGCGTGCAGCAGCAGGCCCAGCCACAGCAGAGGCAGCGTGACGCCGTCGGGCAGCAACGTGGTGTCCAGGTCGATCAGCCCCAGCGCCAGCAGGCCCCATGCCAGCACCACGGTGCCGGCGGTCCATGCCGACATCCCGTGCTGCCACACCAGCGCCGCGGCGATCGCCGCGCTGGCGATTTCCACCAGCGGGTAGCGCAGCGAGATGCGCGTGCCGCAGGCCGAGCAGCGCCCGCGCAGCAGCAGCCAGCTCAGCACCGGGATGTTCTCCCACCACGCGATGGCGTGGCCGCAGGCGCCGCAGCGCGAACGCGGGCGCAGCAGGTCGAAGGCCTCGGCGGGTTCGTCCGGCAGTTCCAGCGTGGCCAGCGCCTCGCTGCGCCAGCCGCGCTCGAGCATCACCGGCAGGCGCAGGATCAGCACATTGAGGAAGGAGCCGACGAGCAGCCCGAACAGCGCCGCGGCGAACACCGCGAAATCCGCCGGCATTGCCTGCACCAGTGTGCCGCCGCTCAACCCACCACCTTGCCGAGGTTGAAGATCGGCAGGTACATCGCGATCACCAGGCCGCCGATCAGGATGCCCAGCACGACGATGATGATCGGCTCGAGCAGGCTCGACAGCGCCTTGACCAGCTCATCGACCTCTTCCTCGTAGATGTCGGCCACCTTGCCGAGCATCGAGTCCAGCGAGCCCGACTCCTCGCCGATCGAGGCCATCTGCAGCACCAGCGGCGGAAACACCTGGCTGCTCTGCATCGACAAGGTCAGGCTGGTGCCGGTGGAAACCTCCTGCTGGATCTTCTCGGTGGCACGCTGGTAGACGATGTTGCCCGCCGAACCCGCCACCGAGTCCAGCGCCTCGACCAGCGGTACGCCGGCGCCGAACATGGTGGACAGCGTGCGGGTCCAGCGCGCCAGTGCCCCCTTCTGCACCAGCTGGCCGAACACCGGCAGGCGCAGCAGCGCGCGGTCCAGCAGTTCCTTCACCCGGTCCGAGCGCTTCCAGCTCTGGAAGGCGAAATAGCCGCCGAGGATCAGCACGCCGAACAGCACGTACCAGTAATGCACGAAGAAGTCCGAGATCGCGATCACCACCAGGGTCGGCCCGGGAAGCTGCGCGCCGAATTGCGCGAACACGCCCTTGAAGGTCGGCACGACGAACAGCATGATGATCGTGACCACGATCATCGCGACGATCATCACGGCGATCGGGTAGGTCAGCGCGGACTTGATCTTTCCCTTGATCGCCAGGGTCTTTTCCTGGTAGGTGGCCAGGCGGTCGAGGATCAGTTCCAGCATGCCGGCCTCCTCGCCGGCCTCCACCAGGTTGCAGTACAGGTGGTCGAAATACTTCGGGTACTTGCGAAACGCCGCCGACAGGCTGGTGCCGGTCTCGACGTCGTTGCGGATGTCGACGATCAGGCGCGCCATCGACGCGTTCGGGTGGCTGCGCGAGACGATGTCGAAGGACTGCAGCAGCGGCACCCCGGCGCGCAGCATGGTCGCCATCTGGCGCGTGAAGGTCGTCAGGTCCTTCGAGCGGATCGAGCGCGTGCCGCCGATCTTGCGCTTCTTCAGCTTGGTCACCAGGATGCCCTGGCGGCGCAGCGAGGCGTTGACGATGTTCTCGCTGCCGGCCCGCATCTCGCCGCGCTGCACGCGGCCCTGGCGGTCCTTGCCCTCCCAGACGTACAGGAATTCCTTCGCGCTACGCACCGCAGCCGTGGTCATGGTCGCTCCCCTCGATGCGCCCGCCGCGGGGCCTTATTCATTGGTCACCGCCAGCACCTCCTCGAGGGAGGTCAGGCCCTGGCGCACCTTCACCAGCCCGGACTCGCGCAAGGTGCGCACGCCCTCGCGCCGCGCCTGCGCCGCGATGTCCAGCGCGGTGCCGTGGTCCAGGATGATGCGCTGGATCTCCTCGCTGATCGGCATGGCCTGGTAGATCCCGAGGCGGCCCTTGTAGCCGGTGCCGCCGCAGGCACTGCACTTGCCGGGCTTGTAGGGCTTCCAGCTGCCGTCCAGCTCGGACTCGGCGAAACCCGCCTCCAGCAACGCCGCGGCCGGGATGTCGAGCGGCGTCTTGCACTGCTGGCACAGCTTGCGCGCCAGGCGCTGCGCGGTGATCAGGATCACGCTGGACGCGATGTTGAAGGCCGGCACCCCCATGTTCATCAGCCGGGTCAGCGTGGTCGGCGCGTCGTTCGTGTGCAGCGTGGAAAACACCATGTGGCCGGTCTGCGCGGCCTTGATCGCGATGTCGGCGGTCTCCAGGTCGCGGATCTCGCCGACCATGATGATGTCCGGGTCCTGGCGCAGGAAGGCGCGCAGCGCGGTGGCGAAATTCAGCCCCGCCTTCTCGTTCACGTTGACCTGGTTGATCCCGGCGAGGTTGATTTCCGCCGGATCCTCCGCGGTGGCGATGTTCACGCCGGGCTGGTTCAGCAGGTTCAGGTACGAGTACAGCGACACCGTCTTGCCGCTGCCGGTCGGGCCGGTCACCAGCACCATGCCGTAGGGGCGGCGGATGGCGTGCAGCACGCGGTCCTTCTCGTCCGGTTCGTAGCCGAGGCTGTCGATGCCCATCTTGGCCAGCGACGAGTCCAGGATCCGGATCACGATCTTCTCGCCGTGCAGCGTCGGCAGCGTGCTGACCCGGAAATCGATCGCGCGTTCCGGGCCGAAGCGCAGCTTCATGCGCCCGTCCTGCGGCACGCGGCGCTCGGCGATGTCCAGGCGCGAGATCACCTTGATGCGCGACGCCAGCTTTTCCTTGATCGCCACCGGGGGCTGCGCGATCTCGCGCAATTCGCCGTCGACGCGGAAGCGGATCCGGTAGAAATTCTCGTAGGGCTCGAAGTGCAGGTCGGACGCGCGCATGTTGACAGCGTCCACCAGCATCTTCTGCAGGAAGCGAACGACCGGTGCGTCGTCGACATCTGCGCCGGCGTCCTTCTCGGCCGCCGACTCGCCGGTGCCGTCGTCGAGGTCGGCGAGGTCGAAGTCGTCGCCGGCCAGCGCGCTCAGCTGCGCATTGGCGGTCTGCGTGTTCTGGTCGATCCAGCGCTGCAGCTTGTCGTACTCGACCACCACCAGGTCGACCGGCGACTGCGACTGGAACTTGATCTTGTCCTCGGCCTCGTGGTCCGCCGGGTCGGCGGTCGCCACGATCAGCTTGTTGCCCCGCTTGATCAGGGGCAGCACTTTGTAGGACTTGATGATCTGCGGGTCGATCAGTCCGGCGGGGATGCGCGCGGCGTCGAAGGCGTCGAGGTCGAGCAGCGGCAGTGCGAAGGTGCGGCTGATCCAGTGCGCCAGGTCCGAGGCCCCCATGGCGCCGCCGCCGACCAGTTCGCCGATGAAGCTCGTGCGGTTTTCACTCGCACGCTTCTGAATCTGTTCGGCATTGGCGCGCGCCAAGTGGCCGGATTGCACCAATGCATTGGCCAAGCCCGAAAGTTGCACGGGCGAGCGGCTGCTGGCGGGCGTAGCTTGCAGGACAGTGGACATGGCAGGGTGCTGGGGACCCTCGAATGATGCTGTGTGGCGGGCGGCTTGTAAATCCGGCTGCTCCCAGCGCGGGAGGAATCCTCAGATTATGTAGCAGGAACGCAAGAAATCCCGTGCAACCCCGCGATTGCCCACGCATTCTCCACCCGAAGCCGAGGCGCGGATTCCCGGCAATCAGGGTTGTTGCATCTCCAGTGGATCCTGCACGGCGTCGGCGCCGGCGCGCGCGCAGGCTTCGTCGGTCAGCCCCGAGGGCGCTCCACTGACCCCGATCGCACCATACAGCATCCCGGCCGCGTGGATCGGCACCGCGCCGGCCTCGAACAGCAGTCCGGGCACATGCGCCAGGCCGCTGGCCGCGCGTGCCTGCAGGCTCGAGGTCGGACTGTCGAAGGAGGCTGCCGTGTAGGCCTTGAGGCGGCTCACCCGAAGGCTCAGTTCGGGGGCCAGCACGTCGCGCAGCATGACCTGCGGCAAGCCGTCGCGGTCCACCACCGTGACCGCCACCTGCAGCCCCTTGGCGCGGCAGCTGGCCAGCGCGGCCTGCGCGGCCTGCAGCGCGGTGTCCAGGCTCAGGCGGCGCACCGCCACCGACAGCGGCTGCGCCGCGCTTGCCGCGGCAACCCCGCCGCAGGCCAGCGCCAGCGCCAGCAGCGCGGCCAGGGCGCCGCCGGTGCCCCTCAGCGTTCGCTCCATAATGTCCCCCCGGTGGCCCAGTTCGCGCGCGAGACCTCGTTGAGCAGGATGTCCACCGCATCCGGGGAACACTTCAGCGTGTCGACGACGGCCTGCGTGATGGCCTCGACCAGTTGCTTCTTCTGCTCCGGGCTGCGTCCCTCGAACATGTCGACGCGGATGGAAGGCATTCGATCGGCTCCTTGCTGGGGTGTGCGATGCTTGACGTCGGATGGGCGACGCCCTTCGCCGACGGCGCCCGTGCCCGATTATCGACGGCAGTGCGCAAAACAGAAAGCACAAAGCCGCCCGCGGGCGGCTTTCGAGGCGACGCGGTCGCGTCGCTCAGGGGCGCGGATCGCGTGCCTTGTCCGGCTCGTACAGCGGGGTCTTCAGGCTGGACACGTAGGCCGCGATGTCGTGCAGGTCCTTCGCGTCGAAGCGCGCGACCATTCCGGCCATGATGGGATTGTTCCGACCGTACAGCGGGGTCTGGTGCTTGGCCTGGTACTGCTGCAGCGCGTGGAACAGGTACGACTCCGGCTGGCCGGCGATGATCGGGTAGGTCGGCGAGACCGGCTTGTCGAGGCCGGCGCCGTGGCAGGCGATGCAGCCGCCCTGCTTGACCAGCTCCTCACCCTTCTTCAGGTCGGCGGCATGCGCGCTGCCCAATCCGGCGATGGCCGCGGCGACGCCGAGCAGGGACAGACGTGCGAACGTGGAATTCATGGCGTGGTTCCTCACTGGGCGCTGCCCGGGCGGGGGCGGGAATAGTAGGCCGCGATGTCGGCGATTTCCTGGTTGGTCAGCGAACTGGCGATCGCGCGCATCGTCTGGTTGTTTCGCTGGCCGTCGCGGTATTCCTTCAGCGCCTGCTCGATGTAGCCGGCGTTCTGCCCGTTGAGCATCGGGACCTCGTACACCTCGGGGAACGCTACACGGTAGCCGGTGGAGTTGTGGCAACCCTCACACATGAACACGTCCTGCTTTCCGGTTGCCGCATTTCCCTGGATGGTCTGGGCTTGGGCACCGGCAGCAAGCAGGAGCGTGAAGGCAAAGATCAGCTTTTTCATCGCGGGCTTGTCTCGGTAATGGATGGACGGAACGGGTGCCCCGAAAGCGCACTTCGGGCCGTGTCCCCCGGCCCGCAAGGTCCCTCAGGCAAACGCAGCGCGGCCTGGCCATCGCCCGCGGACCCGGACGGGCCCGCGGGCCCGGACGGATCCGGCCCACGGCGCACTGCGGCAACCAAAGCGTGCTGATTATAGGGATGCGATCGCCCCGGTCGGGCGGGCGGACGGTTCCCGTCACGCGACTTCGCTTCGCATTTTGACATCTCGCAGCGATGCGCCCGCGTCGACGCGCCGTGACGCGCAATCCGCCGGTCCCATACCCCGGCCGCGGCCCGGCGCGCCAAAGCTGCAAGAATGCGCGGTGCGCGAAGCGCTCCGGCGTGGGCCGGACCCGCGCCCCAACCCTGGAGTCCGCATGCATTCGAACCTGTACCTGCTGGCCATGGCGGCACTGCAGGGCGTGACCGAGCTTTTCCCCATTTCCAGCCTGGGACACAGCATTCTCGTGCCCGCGCTGGCGCACTGGCCCATCGATCGCGAGGCCGAGTGGTTCCTGCCCTTCGTCGTCGTGCTGCACCTGGGGACCGCGGCTGCGCTGCTGCTGTATTTCCGCCGCGACTGGATCGGCCTGATCGGCGGCTGGCTGCGCGCGCGCGGCGGCGCCGGCAACGAGCAGGCGCGCACCCTGTGGCTGCTGGTCGTGGGCAGCATCCCGGCCGGCGTGCTGGGGCTGCTGCTGGCGCACCGCATCCGCGACCTGTTCGGCGGTTTCGCGTTCGCCGCGGTGGCGCTGGCGCTCAACGGCGTGCTGCTGATCGCGGGCGACCGCCTGAAGAACCGCAGCGCCAGCGGCAGCCTGGCGCGCCTGAGCTTCGGGCGTGCGTTCATCGTCGGCGCGGCGCAGGCACTGGCGCTGATTCCCGGTTTCTCGCGCTCCGGCGCGACCCTGGTGGCGGGGCTGGGGGTCGGGCTCGAGTACGAGGCGGCGGCGCGCCTGTCCTTCCTGCTGGCCACGCCGATCATCGCCGCCGCCGGCCTGCTCGAGGTGCCCAAGCTGCTGCGCGCGAGCCTGCCGCCGGGCCTGCTGGAACTGGTGCTGCTGGCGGGCCTGCTGTCGGGCGTGTGCGCGTGGCTGTCCACCTGGTTCCTGATGCGCTGGTTCCGCGGCCACGAGATCCGCGCGCTGCGTCCCTTCGGGCTGTACTGCATCGCGGCGGGGGTGATCGCCTTGCTGCTGCCTCACTGAGCGCGGGGGAGCTCAGGGATCCGCGCGCAGCAGGGCGCGCAGCACAGGCAGCTGGCGCCGGCTCACCGGCAGCGTCTCGGGGACGCCGCGCAGGCGCAACACCCAGTCGGAACTGTCGGCGGCGTCCCCCGCCTGCGGTGCAGGCGGCGCACCGTCGGCGCGCTCGAGGCGGGCGATGGCGTGGCGCGCGACCAGCGCGCTGCGGTGCGTGCGCACGAAGTGCTGCCCGAATCGCTGCTCGAGCTCGCCCAGCGAATGCTCCGACAGGTAGCTGCGGGCGGCCGTGCACACCAGCGTGTACTTGTCCTGCGCGCGAAAGTACAACACCTCGGTCAGCGCAACCCGCAGCAGCGCGCCGCGCTCGACGATGGCCAGCGCCGGCGCCGCCGCAGCAGCTTGCGTGGCTGCCGCGGCACGCCGTTGCTGCACGCGCAGCAAGGCCTGTTGCAGTCGCTGCGCACGCACCGGCTTGGTCAGGTAGTCGTGGGCGCCGTGCTCGAAGGCTTCCAGCGCGTGCTCCTCGTGCGCGGTGACGAACACCACCGCGGGAGCCGGCGCAGCGCATGCGATCTCGGCGGCCAGGCTCAGGCCGCTTTCGTCGGGCATCTGGATATCGAGCAGCACGAGGTCGTAGACCTTGGCGCGCAGCAGCGCGCGCGCGGCGGCGGCGTCGCCGGCCTCGTCCACCTGCGCGTGCCGCCCCGGCTCGATTTCCGCCAGCAGCCGGCGCAGGCGCCGGCGCGCCAGGGCTTCATCGTCGACCAGCAGGATGTTCATAGCGGAAGCCGCAGGCGCACCCGCCAGCGCGTGCCGCGCTCGTCGCGCGTCGGGCCGTGGCGGATGTCCGCGTCCAGGTCGTACAGCAGGCGCAGGCGCTGCCCGATGTTGGCCAGCGCCACCCCGGTGCCGCTGTGACGCGGCGTCTCGCTGCGCTCGACGTAGTCGTTGCTGACGTCGATCTGCAGGTGGGAGCCGCGTCGGCGGATGGCCACGTCGATCGCGCAGGGGCGCGAACTCGACTCCACGCCGTGGCGCACCGCATTTTCCAGCAGGGGTTGCAGGGTCAGCGCCGGCATGCGCAGGTCCAGGCAGGCCTCGTCCACCTCCCAGTGCACGCGCATGCGCGCGCCGAAGCGCACGTCCTCGATGTCGAGGTAGCGCCGCGCCAGTTCCAGTTCATCGCGCACGCTGCCGATGTGACCGCTGCTGCCGACGCTGGCCCGGAACAGCGCGGCCAGGTCCTCCAGCACCTGCTCGGCGCGCTGTGGCTGTTCGTGCACCAGCGCGCTGGCCGCGTTCAGCGCGTTGTACAGGAAATGCGGTCGGATGCGCGATTGCAGTTCGTCCAGCCTGGCTCGCACGTGGGCCGGGTCCAGCGCCTGCGCGCGCAGGCGCTGATGCTGCAGCAGCAGCGCCGCCAGCACCGCGCCCAGCGCCGCGCCGCGCCAGTCGGGCAAGGCCGGCCGCGGGCCGGTGAGCAGCCACGCCACCGCGGCCTGCGACAGCCACACCGCCAGCGCGCCGGCCGGCAGCGCGGCGGCCGTCTGCAGCCGTGCGTCGCGCCACAGCCGCGAGCCGCCGCACATGACGATCAGCCACAGCGCCACGGCCGGCTGCGCCACCGCCAGGTCGTGCAGCAGCAGCGGCGCCCACGCCGCGGCCGTCGCGGCGCCGCCGAGCCCCGGCAGCAGCGCCGCCAGGTTGGCCAGCAGCAGTGCGCGCAGCGCCGCTCCGGGGCTGCAAAGGTCGAGCGTCGCGCGCGCGACACGCCGCGCGGGGGCGATCAATACAATCTCCCGCTGGTGCCGCCTGCCGAGCAGGCTCCGATCCCCCGATTTCCCTTCATCGTGCTCCCATGAGTTCTTCCCTCGACCGCAAGAGCCAGGCCTGGTCGGCGCTTTTTTCCGAGCCGGTCGACGCGCTGGTGCAACGCTACACGGCCTCGGTCGGTTTTGACAAGCGCCTGGCCCTGTTCGACATCCAGGGCTCGCTGGCGCACGCGCGCATGCTGGCGGCGCGCGGGATCATCGGCGCGCAGGATCTGGCCGACATCGAGCGCGGCATGGCGCAGCTGCGCGAGGAAATCGAGCAGGGACGCTTCGAATGGAAGCTCGAGCTCGAGGATGTGCACCTGAACATCGAGGCGCGGCTGACCCAGCTGGTCGGCGACGCCGGCAAGCGCCTGCACACCGGGCGCAGCCGCAACGACCAGGTGGCCACCGACATCCGCCTGTGGCTGCGCGACGCGGTGGACCGCATCCAGGCGGCGCTGCGCGCGCTGCGCCTGGCGCTGGTCGATCTGGCCGAGCGCCACGCCGACACCCTGATGCCCGGCTTCACCCACCTGCAGGTGGCGCAGCCGGTGACCTTCGGCCACCACCTGATGGCCTATGTGGAGATGTTCGGGCGCGACGCCGAGCGCCTGGCCGATGCGCGCCGGCGCATCAACCGGCTGCCGCTGGGGGCGGCGGCGCTGGCCGGCACCAGCTACCCGCTGGACCGCGCGATGGTGGCGCGCGAACTCGGCTTCGAGGCGCTGAGCCAGAACTCGCTGGACGCGGTCAGCGACCGCGATTTCGCCATCGAGTTCTGCGCCGCCGCCAGCCTGGCCATGGTGCACGTGTCGCGCCTGAGCGAGGAGCTGGTGCTGTGGATGAGCCAGGCCTTCGGCTTCATCCGCCTGCCGGATCGCTACTGCACCGGATCGAGCATCATGCCGCAGAAGAAGAACCCCGACGTTCCCGAGCTGGCGCGCGGCAAGTCGGCGCGCGTCATCGGGCACCTGAGCGCGCTGCTGGTGCTGATGAAAGGCCAGCCGCTGGCCTACAACAAGGACAACCAGGAAGACAAGGAGCCGCTGTTCGATGCCGCCGACACGCTGCTCGACACGCTGACCCTGTTCGCCGACATGATGGCCGGCGTCGAGGTCGACGCGCAGGCGATGCGCCGCAGCGCGCTGAAGGGCCACGCCACGGCCACCGACCTGGCCGACTACCTGGTGAAGAAGGGCCTGCCGTTCCGCGACGCCCACGAGGCGGTGGCGCTGGCCGTGCGCGAATGCGCGCAAAGCGGGCGCGACCTGTCCGACCTGACCCCCGCCGAGCTGCAGCGTCTGCACCCGGCGGTGCAACCCGACGTCACCGAGGTGCTGGGACTGGCCGGCTCGGCGGCGTCGCGCGACCTGGTCGGCGGCACGGCGCCGCGCCAGGTGCTCGAGCAGGTGCGCCGGGTGCGCGCCGAACTCGGCGCCTGAGGGGCGCCGCAGCTCAGGTCTTGGGCAGCGTGACGCCGCGCTGCCCCTGGTACTTGCCGCCACGATCGCGGTAGCTGGTCTCGCAGACTTCGTCGCTTTCGAAGAACAGCACCTGTGCGCAGCCCTCGCCGGCGTAGATCTTCGCCGGCAGCGGCGTGGTGTTGCTGAACTCCAGGGTCACGTAGCCCTCCCATTCGGGTTCGAAGGGGGTGACGTTGACGATGATCCCGCAACGCGCATAGGTGCTCTTGCCCAGGCAGATGGTCAGCACGTTGCGCGGAATGCGGAAGTACTCGACGGTGCGCGCCAGCGCGAAGCTGTTCGGCGGGATGATGCACACGTCGGCCTGGATGTCGACGAAGCTGCGCGGATCGAAGTTCTTCGGGTCCACCACCGTGCTGTGCACGTTGGTGAACACCTTGAACTCTCCGGCGCAGCGGATGTCGTAGCCGTAGCTGCTGGTGCCGTAGCTGACGATGCGATGGCCGTCGGCGGCCTGGCGCACCTGCTCCGGCTCGAAGGGTTCGATCATGCCGTGCTCCCGCGCCATGCGCCGGATCCAGCGGTCGGATTTGATGCTCATGATGGGCTTCGCGTTGGTGGCGCGCCTGCCGCGCCGGATCTTGCTGGGGGCGATTGTGCCTGTTCGAGCAGCGCGTCGATGCATGGACGGACCTGCGGTGGGGGCAGGTCCACGGCGACCTGCTTGCGCCGCGAGGTGTCGCCGCGCAGCACGCGCACCTGCCTGCGCGCGCAATGCAGCTGCCGAGCGAGCCATTCGCACAGCGCGTCGTTGGCGCGGCCCTCGATCGGCGGCGCCGCCACGCGCACGCGCAAGGCTCCATCGTGCAGGCCGGTCAGCTCGCTGCGCCTGGCGCCCGGCTGCACGGCCACCAGCAGCACGCTGCCGTCGCCGTGTCGCATCAGCCAGGCGGGTTGTTCGTCGGACGCCATGCACAAAAAAGCCTGGGCCCGAAGGCCCAGGCTTGATCACAGGCTCTCAGCCTTCAGGGCCGGTCGCCGGTCGGGAACGGCCATGCGGCGGCCGGGCTCAGCGCGGTCTTCGCGGCAGGCGCGGGTTCCTTCGGCGCGGGGGCAGGCTTCTTGGCGGCGGCTTTCTTCGCCGGAGCCTTCTTGGCCGGAGCCTTCTTCGCCGGGGCCTTCTTGGCGACGGCCTTCTTCGCGACCGCCTTCTTGGCGACGGCCTTCTTCGCCGGGGCCTTCTTGGCGACGGCCTTCTTGGCGACGACCTTCTTCGCCGGGGCCTTCTTCGCGACGGCCTTCTTCGCCGGCGCCTTCTTCGCGGCGGCCTTCTTGGCGACGACCTTCTTCGCCGGCGCCTTCTTCGCGACGGCCTTCTTCGCCGGAGCGGCCTTCTTCGCGACGGCCTTCTTCGCCGGAGCGGCCTTCTTCACCGCGGCCTTCTTCGCCGGGGCCTTCTTCGCGGCAGCTTTCTTCGCGGCCGGCTTCTTGGTTGCAGTTGCCATGTTGATTCTCCTATTCACGTGTTTTAGAGGTCCAACCTCGTCGGTCACATCCAAAGCTCCTCATGGCCCCGCCTCCCGGCGGTCTCCGATACGGGACATTTGCAGATGCGCCAACGGGCAAAACCCCGGTCGCGCCAGCGCGTCCAGGGCCATTCGCACCGGGCCTTCGGGCCCGGGCTGCGAATCTCGGATGACTGCCCGCAGCCACGCCCGAGGGGCGAGCGACCAGGCAGACGACTCGCCGCGGCGTCGCGCCGGCAGCGCCGCGCCCCGGACGGCGGCGCGCTGGGGCGCGGCCGGGCGGGCAGGGCGATGCATGGCGGGACGGGCAGCGAAACTTCAACGAGGTGATCCTGCTAAACAGACGCGGGCCGGCAACCACACGGCCACGGCGGCAGCGCGGGCTGGGAAGGGCGCCGTACGCTTCATTCCCAGGACAGGGCTCCGCCCGATTGGTACTCGATGACCCGGGTCTCGAAGAAGTTGCGTTCCTTCTTCAGGTCGATCATTTCACTCATCCACGGGAAGGGGTTCTCCTCGTTGGGGAACATCGGATCGAGTCCGATCTGCTGCGCGCGCCGATTGGCGATGAAGCGCAGGTAGCCCTTGAACATCGATGCGTTCAGACCCAGCACCCCGCGAGGCATCGTGTCCTCGGCGTAGGCGTACTCCAGTTCCACCGCGCGGCGGAACAGCGCGGTGATCTCTTCCTTGAACTCGCGCGTCCACAGATGCGGGTTCTCGAGCTTGATCTGGTTGACCAGGTCGATGCCGAAATTGCAGTGCATCGACTCGTCGCGCAGGATGTACTGGTACTGCTCGGCGGCGCCGGTCATCTTGTTCTGCCGGCCCATCGCCAGGATCTGCGTGAATCCGACGTAGAAGAACAGGCCTTCCATCAGGCAGGCGAACACGATGATCGAACGCAGCAGTTCCTGGTCGTTGCGCTCGGTGCCCCCGAACATCGAGGTGCGGAACTCCGGGTTGGTCAGCGTGTCGATGAACGGGATCAGGAACTCGTCCTTGTCGCGGATCGACGAGACCTCGTGGTAGGCGTTGAAGATCTCGCCTTCATCCAGCCCCAGCGACTCGACGATGTACTGGTAGGCGTGGGTATGGATCGCCTCCTCGAAGGCCTGGCGCAGCAGGAACTGGCGGCACTCGGGGTTGGTGATGTGGCGATACGTCCCAAGGACGATATTGTTCGCCGCCAGCGAATCCGCGGTGACGAAGAAGCCCAGGTTGCGCCTGACGATGCGGCGCTCGTCCTCGCTCAGCCCGTGCGGGTCCTTCCACAGCGCGATGTCGCGCGACATGTTGACCTCCTGCGGCATCCAGTGGTTGGCGCAGGAGGACAGGTACTTGTCCCATGCCCACTTGTACTTGAAGGGCACGAGCTGGTTGACGTCGGCGCGGCAGTTGATGATGCGCTTGTCGTCGGCGCTGACCCGCGCGTTCGACGCGGCGCGCTGGCTGTACGCATCGGCGGACTGCGCGTCGGGCTTCGAGGGGATCGCGGGGGAGGCTTCGGCAGCCGCCGCTTGCAGCGACGGCGACATCGAGGGCAAAGCGGAGGGCGAAACGTCCGGCATGCGGCCGGTGGCTGGCCCGCTCGGGGTTGCGGTGGTGTCGTCCCAATGGAGCATGTCTTTCCCTTCGTTCAATTATCAGGTGTTCATGACAAAGCATCAACACGATCGGGCGTCATGCAATCCAAACCAATCGATTGCACACAATACTTTGATGCCAAAATCCAACGACGAGCGGCGCACCGCGTGATCGCGGTGTGCATGCGGCGCACGCCGCGATGCACGACGATGCGCGCGCGCATTCACTGGCAGGCCTCGCAGGTCGGGTCGTCGATGGCGCAGAACTTGATGTCGCTGCCGGCGCTGGGCGGAAGCGGCGCGTCGTGCGCGCTCGTCGCCGCGGCCTGCGCCGCCGGCGCGTCGGCCTGGGGCACCGCGTTCAGGCGACCGGTGCGCACGGTGGACTTCTCCGCGTGCGTGGCGCTGGTGGTGCGCAGGTAGTACGTGGTCTTGAGCCCGCGCAGCCACGCCAGCTTGTAGGTCTCGTCGAGCTTCTTGCCCGAGGCGCCGGCCATGTAGATGTTCAGCGACTGCGCCTGGTCGATCCACTTGCTGCGCCGCGCCGCCGCCTCGATGACCCATTGCGGATCGATCTCGAAGGCGGTCGCGTACAGCGCCTTGAGTTCGTCGGGGATGCGGTCGATCGGCTGCACGCTGCCGTCGAAGTACTTCAGGTCGGCCACCATCACCTGGTCCCACAGCCCGCGCGCCTTCAGGTCGCGCACCAGGTACTGGTTGACCACCGTGAACTCGCCCGACAGATTCGACTTGACGTACAGGTTCTGGAAGGTCGGCTCGATGCAGGCGTCCACGCCGATGATGTTGGAGATGGTCGCGGTGGGCGCGATGGCCACGCAGTTGGAGTTGCGCATGCCGTGCTCGCGCACGCGCTGGCGCAGCGCGTCCCAGTCCAGGCTGGTCGAGTCGTCGACCTCGACGTAGCCGCCGCGCTGCTCGGCCAGCAGCCGCAGCGTGTCGTGCGGCATCACGCCGCGATCCCACAGCGAGCCGGTGTAGCTGCTGTAGCGCCCGCGCTCGGCGGCCAGCTCGGTCGAGGCCCAGTAGGCCTGGTAGCACACCGCCTCCATCGAGCGGTCGGCGAACTCCACCGCCTGCTGCGACGCATAGGGGATGCGCGCCAGGTGCAGGCAGTCCTGGAATCCCATGATGCCCAGGCCTACCGGGCGATGGCGCAGGTTGGAATTGCGCGCCTTGCCGACGGCGTAGTAATTGATGTCGATGACGTTGTCGAGCATGCGCATCGCGGTCGACACGGTGCGCTTGAGCTTGGCGTGGTCCAGGCCCCAGGCGCCCTGCTCGTCCTGGCGCAGGTGGGCCACCAGGTTCACCGAGCCGAGGTTGCACACCGCGATCTCGCTGCCGCTGGTGTTGAGCGTGATCTCGGTGCACAGGTTGCTCGAGTGCACCACGCCCACGTGCTGCTGCGGGCTGCGCACGTTGCAGGCGTCCTTGAAGGTGATCCACGGATGCCCGGTCTCGAACAGCATGCTCAGCATCTTGCGCCACAGCTGGGTCGCCGGGATCGTCTTGTGCAGCTTGAGCTCGCCGCTGGCGACGCGCTGCTCGTAGCGCAGGTAGGCCTGTTCGAAGTCCTGGCCGAAGCGGTCGTGCAGGTCGGGAACGTCGGACGGCGAGAACAGGGTCCAGTTGCCGCCTTCCATGACCCGCTTCATGAACAGGTCCGGGATCCAGTTGGCGGTGTTCATGTCGTGGGTGCGCCGCCGGTCGTCCCCGGTGTTCTTGCGCAGCTCGAGGAATTCCTCGATGTCCAGGTGCCAGGCCTCCAGGTACGCGCACACCGCGCCCTTGCGCTTGCCGCCCTGGTTGACCGCCACCGCGGTGTCGTTGACCACCTTCAGGAACGGCACCACGCCCTGCGACTTGCCGTTGGTGCCCTTGATGTGGCTGCCCAGCGCGCGCACGCGGGTCCAGTCGTTGCCCAGGCCGCCGGCGAACTTCGACAGCAGCGCGTTTTCCTTGATGGCCTCGTAGATGCCGTCCAGATCGTCGGCCACCGTGGTCAGGTAGCAGCTCGACAGCTGCGAGCGGCGGGTGCCGGAATTGAACAGCGTCGGCGTGCTGGCCATGAAGTCGAAGCGCGAGAGCACCTCGTAGAACTCGATGGCGCGCGCCTCGCGGTCGATCTCGTTGAGCGACAGGCCCATCGCCACGCGCATGAAGAAGGCCTGCGGCAGCTCGATGCGGCGCCCGTCCTTGTTGTGGCGGGTGTCGGCGCGGTTGGTCAGGAAGTAGCGGTCGTACAGGGTCTGCAGTCCGAGGTAGTCGAACTGCAGGTCGCGTTCGGGCCTGAGCGCCGCCCCCAGGCGCGCCAGGTCGAACTGCGCCAGGCGCTCGTCGAGCAGTTCCAGCTCGATGCCCTCGCGCACGAACTGGGGGAAATAGTCGGCGTAGCGCTGCGCCATCTGCGCCTGCGTAGCCTCCTCGCCGAGCACGTCCTTGCGGATGGTGTGCAGCAGCAGTCGCGCGGTGGCCGTGCTGTAGCCGGGGTCGCTCTCGATCAGCGTGCGCGCGGCCAGGATCGCGGCCTTGTAGACCTCGTCGATCGGCACGCCGTCGTACAGGTTGCGCTGGGTCTCCGCCAGGATCGGGTCCGGGCGCACGTCGGCGCCGAGGTCGGCGCAGGCCGAGCGGATCAGTTCCTGCAGCGCGTCCAGGTCGAGCGGGCGGCGCACGCCGTCGTCGGTGACGTGCAGCGCCTGCTGTTGCGGCGCCGACTCCTGGCGGTTGCGTGCGCGCTCCTGCGCGCGGCGCTCGCGGTACAGCACGTAGGCGCGCGCCACTTCGTGGTGCCCGCCGCGCATCAGCGCCAGCTCGGCGTGGTCCTGGATGTCCTCGATATGGAAGGTGCCGCCTCCCGGGCGACTGCGCAGCAGCGCGCGCAGCACCGACTGGGTCAGTTCGTCCACCTGCTGACGCATGCTGGCCGAGGCCGCGCTCGAGCCGCCCTGCACGGCAAGAAAGGCCTTGGTCAGCGCGACCTGGATCTTCGCCGGCTCGAAGCCGACCACGGCGCCGTTGCGCCGGATGACCTTGAAGTCGCCGTAGCCCTGCAGCGCGGCGTCGTCGCCGGGCATCTGCGGCGCGGGCATCGCGGCCGGGGTCTGGGAGGGGGTGGTGCTCAGATTCACGCAGGGTCTCCTGAAAAGCGGGCCGTGCGGCCTCGTGTTCGAGAGGGCGCGCGGCACGGAATGCTGTGGCCTCGCAGTCGTTCGCGCGTGTGCGTCCGCGGGGGCGGGCGGCATCGCGAGCGTTCTTCGTGGGAGCGCCGCGGCGATGCGGAGTCGACCGTCGCAGCACATGCCCGCGGTGCTGCGAGGTGGTGTGAGGCCACTATATCTAGCGTCGCCCGCATGCGCAATACCCTATAGCTAGCGCACAGGCCATGCACAGCGGGCCAACGCCTTGTGCACAGGGTTTTCCACAGCGCGCTTTGGCGCGAGCGCGCCGCCATGCTTGCGTGCAGCCCGGCTGACGCGCGCGCGGGCGCTGTCGCCGCGGTGTTGCGCACGCGGCACGCGGCGGCCGCCGCTCAGGCGAAGGGCGGCAACGCCCCGGGTGCGAGCGCGCTGGCGCGGCGCACGAACTCCCAGTCGAAATGCGGGCCGGGATCGGTCTTGCGCCCCGGCGCGATGTCGCTGTGCCCGGCGATCGCACGCACCGGGTAGGCCTCGAGCAGCGCGCCGAGCAGCGCGCCCAGGCTTTCGTATTGCGGCGGCGCGTAGGGCAGGGTGTCGCAACCCTCGAGCTCGATGCCCACGCTGAAATCGTTGCAGCGCTCGCGTGCGCCGAAGCGCGAGGCCCCGGCGTGCCAGGCTCGGTGCTCGCACGACACGTACTGCAGCAGCTCGCCGCCGCGCCGGATCAGGAAGTGCGACGACACCCGCAGCCCGCGCAGGGGCGCGAATTCGGCGTGCGCGGCGACGTCGAGGCAGCCCATGAACAGCGCATCGACATGCGCGGTCCCGAACGTCCCCGCGGGCAGCGAGATGCCGTGCAGCACCACCAGTTCGACCGCCGACTGCGGCGGTCGCGCATCGAAGTGCGGGCTGTCGCGGCGCAGCGCATGGCGGTACCAGCCCTGCTCGAACAGCGGGCCGTCGTGCGGCGGCGGGCGCCGCGGCGCCTCAGGCAGCGTCATCCAGGTGCAGGCGCCGCAGGCGCCATTGCAGCTGTCGCGGCTGCAGGCCCAGGCTGCGCGCGGCCGCCTGCAGGTCGCGTCCGCTGTCGTGCAGCGCACGCAGCAGGGTGTCGCGCTCGACGGCATCGAGGTAGGCGGCAAGGCGCGCCACGTCGTCGTCGCCGACGGAGGGCGGCGGCGCCGCCGCGGCCGCCCGTGGCGCGTCGGGCGCCGCCGCCGCGGCGTCGGCGCCCGACGCGCCGGCGACCGGCAGATCG
>JAKAXL010000071.1 GCA_021816585.1 Pseudomonadota bacterium
TACGTGCAGGTCGGCGCCTTCTCCGAGGCCTCCAGTTTCGATCACCTGAGTGCGCGCCTGCAGCACTTCGGCATACCGCATTGCCGCAGTCCGCGCAGCCCGCGCGGCCTGCACGTGCTGCTGATCGGCCCCTACGCCACCCGCGCCGAGGCCGAGCACATGCGCTCCCGGCTCAAGCCCTCGCTGCGCAAGGCCAGCTACCTGCGCCACCTGGTGCACGGCAAAGCCTGAAGAGGGCCCCGCTCACTGCGGCAAGGGGGGGCCCCGCTCACTGCGGCAAGGGGGCCCCCGCTCACTGCGCTCGAGGCCCTGGGGGCTGTGACGGCGTTGCGCGCGCAACACGCTGCGCTGCGATTGGCGGTGCTCGTCGCGGCCGGTGCGAGAATGCGCGTTAACACGCCATGAGTACGACCATCCAGCTGGAGCAAACCACGGCCGAGCCCATGCTGCTCGGCGACAGCGCGCCGATGCACGCGTTGCGCGCGCTGGTGCGCCGCGTCGCCGGCACCGACAGCACGGTGCTGATCCACGGCGAGTCGGGCACCGGCAAGGAGCTCGTGGCACGCCTGCTGCATGCGTGGTCGCAGCGCGTCGGCAGACCCTTCGTCGCGGTCAATTGCGGTGCGATCCCGGGCGAGCTGATGGAAAGCGAGCTGTTCGGCCACGAGCGCGGCGCCTTCACCGGGGCGCAGGCCGCGCGCAAGGGACGCTTCGAGCTGGCCGGGCGCGGCACGCTGTTCCTGGACGAGATCGCCGAGATGAGTCCGCCGCTGCAGGTCAAGCTGCTGCGCGTGCTGCAGGAGCGCTGCTTCGAGCGCGTGGGCGGCAGTGAAATGCTGCCGGCCGCGGCCCGCATCGTCGCCGCCACCCACCGCGACCTGGAGCACCAGATCGAGCTCGGCCGCTTCCGCGAGGACCTGTACTACCGCTTGCACGTGGTGCCGATCCAGATTCCGGCGCTGCGCGAGCGCGGCGACGACATCCTGCTGCTGGCCGAGCACGCGCTGCGCGGGCTGGAGGCCGCAGGACTGGGGCGCGTGCGCCTGGGCGAGGGCGTGGCCGCGGCGCTGCTCGCCTATGCCTGGCCGGGCAACGTGCGCGAGCTGCACAACCTGATGGAGCGCCTGGTCATCATGCATGCCGGCGGCACCGTGCAGCTGCGCGACCTGCCGGCCAAGATGCTCGACGCGCAGGCCTTGCCGCCGAGCCTGCCGACAGCCGAGTCCGCCGATGCGGACGGCGCCGACGGCGCGCTGCACGAACTGATGCAACTGGTCGCCGAGCCGGGCGACCCCCTGCTGCCGGCGCAGGGCATCGACCTGCGTGCCTACCTGGAGCGCATCGAGCGTTCGCTGATCGAGCAGGCGCTGCGCGCCAGCGACCATGTGATCGCGCACGCCGCGGCGCGGCTCGGGTTGCGCCGCACCACGCTGGTCGAGAAGATCCGCAAGTACAACCTGCGCGACGGCGCCGAGACCTCGTCGCAGGCTTCGGCGCAGGCTTCGGCGCAAGCGGGCGGTGCCTGAGCCGGTGTCAAGTTTCGGGCTGTCCCTGCCGGCGTCGTCAAGACTTTGACGCTCGCCGTCGTCCAAGGGCCCGGGCCCCGGCGCATCGCGTAGCATGCCAGCCATGGGCGAGCGCGCCGACGCCCGCACGCGCAATCCGATCAAGGTACCGATGTCCTTCGCCGCACGTCTTCCCGAAACCCGTTCTGCCGCCGGTGCGCCCGCCGCGGGGCTGGTCGCGCGCTCGGCGGCCATGCTGCAGGCGCTGGAGATGGCGCGCCGCGCCGCGCAGACCGACGTCAGCATCATGCTGCTGGGCGAGAGCGGGGTCGGCAAGGAGGTGCTGGCGCGCTATGTGCACCGGGTCTCGCCGCGCGCCGCGGGGCCTTTCGTCGCCATCAACTGCGCGGCGATTCCCGAGAGTCTGCTGGAGGCCACGCTGTTCGGTTTCGACAAGGGGGCCTTCACCGGGGCCGCGCAATCGGCGCCGGGCAAGTTCGAGCAGGCGCAGGGAGGCACGCTGCTGCTCGACGAGGTCACCGAGATGGCGCCTGCGCTGCAGGCCAAGCTGCTGCGGGTGCTGCAGGAGCGCGAGATCGAACGCCTCGGCGGACGCCGGCGCATCTCGCTGGACCTGCGCATCGTCGCCACCAGCAATCGCGACCTGCAGCAGGCGGTGGGCCAGGGCGTGCTGCGCGAGGACCTGTTCTACCGCCTCAGCGTGTTTCCGCTGCGGGTTCCGGCGCTGCGCGAGCGCCCCGACGACATCGTCGCGCTGGCCGAGGCGCTGCTGCAGCGCTTCGCCGAGCAGTACGGGCTCGCCGAGGTGCCCCGGATCGACGCCGGGGCGCGCGACGCGCTGATGCGCCACGCCTGGCCCGGCAACGTGCGCGAGCTGGAAAACGTGATGCAGCGCGCCGCCATCCTGTGCCAGGGCGCTCGCATCACCGCCGCCGACCTGCTGCTGCAGCCGGGGGCGACCCCGCTTCCCGGTGCACGCGCGGCGGCATTCGCCGTGCCGTCCGCGCCCGTGGCCCAGGCCGGGGCCTCGGCCGGGCTGGCGGCGGCCGCCGCCGACGACGCGGGCAGGGCCCTGGGCGCCGAACTGGCCGACAACGAGCGGCGCCTGATCGCCGACGCGCTGCGCGACAGTGCCGGGTCCCGCAAGCTCGCCGCGCAGCGCCTGGGAATCAGCCCGCGCACGCTGCGCCACAAGCTGCAGCGCCTGCGCGAGGCGGGGATCGAGCTGCCGTCGATCGACGACACCGGGGCCTGATCGTCCGGGTGCGCGGACGCCCGCTTCCTGGAACGCGTCTTGCTTATTGGAAGCCCGACGTCATGCTTTCGTCGTAACGCCCCCAGCCTGGAGAATTCCCGATGAACGTCGACCGCATGCAGCAACTGGTCCTGCAGATGCGCGCATTGGCCGCGCAGGCGGCAGCCGCGCCGCAGTTGCCGGGCAGCTCGGCAGGCGCCGCGACGGCGCAGACGGGCGCGGCCGATTTCGGCAGCGCGCTGAAGTCCGCGCTGGGCGAGGTGAACAACCAGATCCTGCAGGCCGACAAGCTGCAGGCCGGCTTCGCCGGCGGCAACAGCAACGTCAGCCTGAGCGACGTCATGCTGGCCACGCAGAAGGCCACGCTGTCCTTCCAGGCAGCGCTGCAGGTGCGCAACAAGCTGGTGTCGGCGTACCAGGACATCATGAACATCCAGGCTTGAGCCTGCCTGATCCGACGCGCCCGATCCCCCAAGCCCCGACCCGATGGCCACGCTCTCCGACACCGCCGCGCCGAACCCGCTGCAGACCCCGCTGGCACTGTGGCGGCGCCTGAGCATGAACCAGCGCATGGGCCTGCTGGCCGGCCTGGCCGCGCTGGTCGCGCTGCTGGTGGTGAGCCTGATGTGGGGGCGGGTGCAGAGCTACCAGGTGCTCTACACCAACCTGTCGCAGGCCGACGGCGGCGCCGTCATCGCCGAGCTGCAGAAGCTCAACGTGCCCTACCGCATCACCGACGCCGGCAACGTCATCGAGGTGGCGTCGGACCAGGTCTACGCCACGCGCATGAAGCTGGCCGCGCAGGGCCTGCCCAAGGGCGCCGGCGTGGGCTTCGAGCTGCTCGACCACGAGCCCATGGGCACCAGCCAGTTCGTCGAACGCGTCAACTACCAGCGCGCGCTGGAGGGGTCGCTGGCCCGCACCATCGAATCGATGTCGGCGGTGCAGTCGGCCACCGTGCACCTGGCGATTCCCAAGCCCTCGGTGTTCCTCGACGAGCAGAGCAAGCCCTCGGCCTCGGTGCTGCTCAAGCTGTATCCGGGGCGTGAACTCGGCGCCGCGCAGGTCGCCGGGGTCGTGCACCTGGTGGCCTCCAGCGTCGCCGGACTGAGCGACAAGGCCGTCAACGTGGTCGACCAGGACGGCAACCTGCTGACCTCGTCCAGCCAGGCCTCCAGCGGCATCGATCCCGGCCAGCTGGCCTACCGCAATGCCATCGAGCAGCAGTACCGGCGCCAGATCGAAAGCATTCTCAGCCCGCTGGTCGGCAGCAACGGCGTGCGCGTGGCCGTCTCCGCCGACCTCGACTTCGGCAAGACCGAGACCAGCTCGGTGATCTACGGCCAGGGTCACCTGCTGAGTCGCCAGGCGCAGACCCACAGCAGCACCGGAAGCGCCGGACTGCCGGAAGGCGTGCCGGGCGCGCTGACCAACCAGCCGCCGGGGGGCGCGCTGGCTCCGTTCACGCTGGGGTCGGCGTCGCAGCCGCTGACGCCGCAGCAGTTCACGCAGATCGTGCCGGCGCTCAAGACCCTGGCGCCGACGGCGACCGCCAGTTCCGCCACCACCAACTACGACGTCGACCAGACGGTCAGCCACACCCAGCAGCCGGTCGGCTCGATCCGCCGCATCTCGGTCGCGGTGCTGGTCAACGACCTGCCCGCCGATGCCGGCCCGAAGGCCAAGCCGCACCCGATGAGCGCGCAGCAGCTTGCGCAGTTGCGCCAGCTGGTGGAAGATGCGATCGGTTTCGACGCCAAGCGCGGCGACCAGGTGTCGGTGGTCAGCATGCCCTTCGGCCATGCCGGCGAGGTCGCGCAGCAGGCCTTGCCGTGGTGGCGCTCGCCGGTGCTGTGGGGCGCCGTGCGTGAGGGTGTGCCCTACCTGCTGGCGCTGGTGTTCGGACTGTTGATCTACCGCGCGGTGCGCCGCCTGGGCGCCGCGGCGAGCGAGGCCGCCGAGGAGGAGCGCGAGGCGCGCGCGGGCGAGGCCGCGGCAGGCGCGGGCGGCGCGGGCGGCGGCGAGCTGGCCCCCGACGTGGTCAAGCTCAGCAACACCTTCGAGAACGACGCGGCGGCCTCGCGGGACCTCGTCAAGCAGGACCCGCGGCGCGCGGCGCAGGTGGTCAAGGAGTGGCTTGCCGATGGCCAGTGACGAAGAGGAGCTCAAGGGCCTCGATCGCGCCGCGGTGCTGCTGCTGAGTCTGGGCGAGGATCAGGCGGCGGAGGTCATGAAGCACCTGGCGCCGCGCGAGGTGCAGCGCCTGGGCGTGGCGATGTCGCGCCTGGGGCGCGTCAGCACCGACCAGGCGCATTCGGTGATGCGCGAGTTCCGCGACAAGCTCGAGCGCCAGACCTCGCTGGGGCTCGGCGCCGACCAGTTCCTGCGTGCCGCGCTGACCAAGGCGCTGGGCGGAGACCGTGCGAATTCGCTGATCGAGCGCATCCTGCACGGCGGCGAGTCCACCGGCCTGGAAAACCTCAAATGGCTGGAGCCGCGCGCGGTGGCCGAGCTGATCAAGCTCGAGCATCCGCAGGTGGTGGCGCTGGTGTTGTCCTACATCGACCCCGACCAGGCCGCCGAGGTGCTGAACTTCCTGCCCGACAGGCTGGCCAGCGAGGCCATGCTGCGGCTGGCCAACCTCGACGGCCTGCAGCCCAGCGCGCTGCGTGAACTCAACGACGCGCTCGACGAGCTGCTGTCGGGGGATTCGCAAAGCGTGCAGGTCAGCGCGATGGGGGGGCCGAAGATCGCCGCCGAAGTGCTCAACCGGCTCGACACCTCGCTGTCGAACTCGATCATGGATCACATGCGCTCGCAGGATGAAGCGCTGGCCGGGCGCGTGCAGGAGCAGATGTTCGTGTTCGACGACCTGATCAACGTCGACGACCGCAGCATGCAGACCATGCTGCGGGAGATCTCGTCGGAAACCCTGATCGTGGCCCTCAAGGGTGCCAATGCGGCGCTGCGCGACAAGTTCCTGGGCAACATGTCCAAGCGCGCCGCGGAGATGCTGCGCGACGACATGGAGGCCAAGGGTCCGGTGCGCCTGACCGAGGTGGAGGCGGCGCAGAAGGAGATCCTGCAGGTGGCCACCCGGCTCGAGTCCGCCGGGCAGATCCAGCTCGGCGGTGGCGGGGCCGAGGCGATGGTGGGATGATGCCGGCATGAATCATCGCACGCGACGCGGCGCGCGCGGGGGTGGCGCGGCATGATCATCCCGAAGGAATCGGCGGAGCAGGCGCGCGCCTGGGCCGCGCCCGAACTGGGCGGCGGCGCGCCGCGCGGGGGTCCGCGCGTGGCGGGTGTGGCGGCATCCCCGACGATTCCGATGCCCACCGCGCGCGACCTCGAGACGGTGTTCGAGGCGGCGCGCGAGCAGGGTCGTCGCGAAGGCTTCGAGCAGGGATTCCAGGAAGGCCGGGCGGCGGGGCTGCAGGCGGGGCGCCAGCAGGCGCAGACCGAACTCGAGGCGCTGCGCGGGCTGCTGCAGCGCCTGGGCACGCGCGCCGACGCGCTCGACGCCGAACTCGAGTCCTCGCTGGTCGCGCTGGCGCTGGAGCTGGCCCGCCAGGTGCTGATCCACGAGTTGCGCACGCAGCCGCAGCAGGTCCTCGATGTGCTGCAGAAGGCCCTCGCGGCCTTCCCGGCGCGCGCCGGCGTGCCGTGGGTTCGCCTGCACCCGGACGATGCCGCGCTGCTGCGCGAGCTCGCGCCGGAACTCGAGGAGAGCGGCCTCGGCCTGCTGCCCGACGCCGCGCTGCAGCGCGGCGACCTGGTGCTCGGTGCCGGCAGCGACGCCGCGCGCGCGCACCCGGAGCGGCGCTGGCGCGTGCGCGACGCGCAGGCCGAACTCGACCTGCGCCTGGAGGAACGCTGGCGCCAGGTCATGGCGCGCCTGTTCGAGGAGGGATCGCTGTGAGGTGCTCGGCCCGCACGGCCGCGGGGGCGCACGGCCGCGCGACGTCGTGCCGGGAAGCAGCATGAGCAACGCCGGGATCAGCGCGCCGCAGGCGCTCGCCATGCTCAACACCTTGCAGCGGCGCTTGCGCGCGGCCGGGGACCTGTCGCTGCAGCCCAGCGGCAGCCTCGTGCGCGTGCGCGGACTGATCCTGGAGGCGCAGGGTCTCGATCTCAGCCTGGGGGCGCGCTGCCTGATCCGCGCCGACGGCAACCGCCGCATCAGCGCCGAGGTCGTCGGCTTCCACGGCGACAACGTGCAGCTGATGGCCAGCGGGGACATGCAGGGCCTGGCGCCCGGCGCCCGGGTCATGCCGGTGCCGGGCGACCTGCGCATTCCGGCCGGAATGGAGCTGTGCGGGCGGGTGCTCGACGCCGACGCGCGCCCCCTCGACCGCCTCGGCCCGTTGCTGCCCAGCGACTTCACCAGCCTCGGCAGCCCGCCGATCAACCCGCTGGAGCGCGCCCTCGTGCGCCAGCCGCTGGATGTCGGCGTGCGCGCCATCAATGCGTTGTTCACGGTCGGGCGCGGCGCCCGCATGGGGCTGTTCGCCGGCAGCGGGGTGGGCAAGAGCGTGCTGCTCGGGATGATGGCGCGCAACACCAATGCCGACGTCATCGTGGTCGGCCTGATCGGCGAGCGCGGACGCGAGGTGAAGGAGTTCATCGAGGACATCCTGGGTCCGCAGGGACTGCGCCGTGCCGTCGTCGTCGCGGTGCCCGCCGACGCGCCGGCGCTTTCGCGCATCCGCGGCGCGCGCCTGGCCACGGCGCTGGCCGAGTACTTCCGCGACCAGGGTCTGCACGTACTGCTGCTGATGGACTCGCTGACCCGCTACGCGCTGGCGCTGCGCGAGGTCGCGCTGGCCGCCGGCGAGCCGCCGGCCGCGCGCGGCTTCCCGCCCTCCGTGTTCGCGCGCCTGCCGGCGCTGGTCGAGCGTGCCGGCAACGGGCGCGACGGCGGCGGCAGCGTCACCGCCTTCTACACCATCCTGATGGAGGGCGACGACCAGCAGGACCCGGTGGCCGACAACACGCGCGCCATCCTGGACGGACACATCGTGCTCAACCGCCGGCTGGCCGAGCAGGGGCATTTCCCGGCCATCGACCTGCAGGCCTCGATCAGCCGGGTCATGCCGGCGCTGGCCGATGCCGAGCAGCTGCGCCGGGTCTACCGGCTCAAGGAACTGGAGTCGCGCTACGCCTCGCAGCAGGACCTGATCGCCGTCGGCGCCTACACGCCCGGCGCCGACCCCGCGCTGGACCAGGCCGTGCACGCGCACACGGCGATCGGCGGCTTCCTGCGCCAGGGCATGCACGAGGCGGTGGACCTGGCCACCAGCCGTTCGCTGCTGGCGCAGTTGATGGGCCAGTACCTGCCGCAGGCGCCGGTTGCCTGAGCACGTGGTCCGTGGGGGTCGATGCGGCCCCCATCGGGGGCGTGTTGGGCCTACACTGGGATGCGCTGCCGGGGCCCGACGTTCCGGCTCGAGCCCGAGGTCCATGTCGCAGTCCAAGCCCAATCCGCAGCGCGCGCAGGCGCTGCGCAACCTGTACGAGCAGGCGCAGCAGGCCGCGCAGCACAGCGCGATCCGTCTCAAGCGTGCACAGGCCGAGCAGACGCAGGCCGAGGGCAAGCTGCACAGCCTGCAGCAGTTCGAACGCCAGTACCGCAGCCAGCTCGCCGAACTCGAACAGCGCGGAGGCAGCTGGGGAGCGGTGCGCGACCTGCGCGCCTTCATCGACCGCCTCGGCGCGGCGCAGGCCGCGCAGCGCGACGAGATCATGAACACCCGCACCCGCTGCGAAGAACATCTGCGCGCCTGGACGGCGGCGCGCCAGAAGGAAAAGGCCTTCGAGGTGTTGCTGGCGCAGGAGCATGGACTGGCGCAGGCCGTGCTGCGCCAGCGCCAGCAGTCGGATCTGCAGGAATGGGCGCTGAACCGCCAGAGCGGCTTCGCCGACAGTTTCACCGACAGCCAGAATTCGCGCTTCGGCAACCCGGGGACGGGTCGCCGCTGAACTCGCCCCGCGGCGACGGATTTTCGACGTCGGGCGCCGCCGGGACAGCTGGCGCGAGTCTTGCTTCAGAGGGGAAGCTCAGCCGGTCCCCTTGCCGCCGGCGCGCCTGCCATGACCCACATCGCGTCCCTCAACACCCTGCTCGCAAATTCCTCCGCCGGTCCAGCCGCGGGTGCCGCAGACCTGCCCGCCGCGGCGGCCTTCGCCAGCGTGTTGTCGCTGGCGCAGGGCGAAACGCCAGCGCTCGCCGGGATGCTCGACGCTGCACCGGCGCAGCCGCAGGCGCAATCGCAACCGCAACCGCAGGCGCAACCGCAGGCGCAGGCGCAGGCGCAGGCGCAGCCGACCGCCTCCAGCACCGCGACCGGCGCGTCGGCGGCGCCGCCGCAGGACGCGCCGTCCGCCCAGGGCACGCAGCCCGCGCAGTCGACGGCGCACACGCATGCCGGCTCCGCGGCGAGCCCGAATCCGCAGGGCGCCGGGCAGACCGCCTCGGCGCAGAGCCGCGGCGCCGCGTCCGCGCAGGGCCCGGGAAGCGCCACGCAGGGCCAGGGCGGCGCGGCGGGGGCGCAAGGACCGTCGTCGGCCAAGGCGCAGCAGCGTGACACGCACGATGCCGCGGCAGCGCAGGCGCAGGGCGGCACCGCGGCGCAGGCGGCGGCGCAGGCGGTGCTGGCGCAATGGATGGCCCTGGCGGGCCAGGGCGCCATGCCGGCCGGCCAGGGCGGCAAGGCGAGCGGTGCCGAAAGCGGCAAGACCTTGCCGCAGCAGGCGGGCGCGACGCGCCCCGGGTCGGACCTGGCAGCGTTGCAACTGGCGCAACTCGCGCAGGCCGGGGATGCCGGCGGCGAATCCGCCGTGCAGGCGCTGAAGGCCAGTGCCGACGCGGCGCAGGCCCGCGCCGGCGACGCCGCGGCGGCGCCCGGGCATTTCCCGCAGCTGGTCGGCGAGGCGCTGGCGGCCGCGGGCACCGCACAGTCCGGTGCGGCCGCCTTGTCGGCCGCGCTGACGCAGGTCGTCACGGCCGGCGCGGGGACGCCGTCGGCGCAGGCGAACGTCGCCTCGCAGGGCGCCGCGCCGCAGGCGGCGGTGCCGCTGGCCGCGCTGGCCCCCGCGGCCAGCCCGGGGACCGCGCTGCCCGTGGCCGGTGCCGGCGCGGAACCCGCGGCCACCTACAGCGCGGCCCTGCCGTCCCCAGTGGGCAGCGCGCCGTGGGGGCAGGAACTGGGGCAGCAGATGCTGCTCGCGGTCGACGGCAAGCTGCAGACGGCCACGCTGCACCTGAATCCGCCGCAACTCGGCCCGCTGGAAGTGCACCTGCAGATGCAGGCGGGCCAGGTCAGCGCCCAGTTCGCATCGCCGCACCAGGCGGTGCGCGAGGCGGTGCAAAGCGCATTGCCGCAATTGCACGACATGTTCGCCGGCGCCGGAAGAT
>JAKAXL010000072.1 GCA_021816585.1 Pseudomonadota bacterium
GCGGGCCGACGCCGGCTCAGTGCGCGCCGACCCCCAGCAGCCGCTCCAGCAGCGCATCGTCGGCGGCGAGCTCCGCGCTGGCACCGTGGTGCACGACCCGCCCGCGCTCCAGCACCAGCGCGCGGTCGGTCAGCGGCAGGATCTGTCGCGCGTGCTGCTCGACCAGGATCACCGCGATGCCGGATTCGCAGCGCATGTCGGCGATGCTGGCCAGCAGTTCCTGCGCGATCAGCGGCGCCAGCCCCTCGAGCGGCTCGTCGAGCAGCAGCAGTCGCGGGTTGAGCATCAGCGCGCGCGCCAGCGCGAGCATCTGCTGTTCGCCGCCGGAGAGCTGGTTGCCCAGGTTGCGGCGACGTTCGTGCAGCCGCGGAAAACTGCGCCACACCCGCGCCAGGTCCCACGCACCCGGCCGCGCCACCACGCGCAGGTTCTCTTCCACCGTCAGCGACGCGAAGATGTCGCGTTCCTGCGGCACCCAGCCCAGCCCGGCCTGCGCGCGCGCATGCGCCGGCAGGCCCTGGATCTCGCGCCCGAGCAGGCGGATGCTGCCGCGATGTCGCCGCGTCAGCCCCATCAGCGTGGCCAGCAGGCTGCTCTTGCCGACGCCGTTGCGTCCGAGCAGGGCCAGGCCCGAACCGGGCTCGAGCGTGAAGTCGATGTCCTCGATCACCGTCGAGTCGCCCCAGCCGGCGCTGAGCTGCTCGACGCGCAGCAGCGCGCCGCCGCTGTCGCGGGGGGACTCAGGCACCGGCGAGCTCCCCGAGATACACCCGCCGCACCTGCCGGTCGGCGGCGATGTCGCGCGGCGCGCCGTCGGCCAGCAGCGCGCCGCCCACCAGCACCGAGATGCGCTCGGCGAAGCGAAAGACCAGGTCCATGTCGTGTTCGATCAGCACGATGGTGATGCTCCTCGGAAGTTCCGCGAGGATGTCGAAGAGTTCGCGGCTTTCCGCGGTCGGGACGCCGGCGGCCGGCTCGTCGAGCAGCAGCACGCGCGGGCGCATGGCCAGCGCCAGCGCGATTTCCAGCAGGCGCTGCTTGCCGTAGGCGAGTTCGCGTGCCGGGCGATGCGCCAGCTCCAGCAGGTGCAGGCGCCGCAGCAGCTCGGCGGCCTCGTCGATGCACGCGTGATGCGCGCCCAGCGGGCGCCACCAGCGCGCGCCGATCCCGCTGCGCTGGGCGATGGCCAGCGCCACCGACTCGAGCGGGCCGAGATCGGCGAACAGGCGGTTGATCTGGAAGGTGCGAACCAGGCCGCGGCGCACCCGCAGGTGCTGCGCCAGCGACGTGATGTCCTGCCCGTCGAGCAGCACGCTGCCGCTGCTGGGGCGCAGGAAGCCGCTGAGCAGGTTGATCAGCGTGGTCTTGCCGGCGCCGTTCGGGCCGATCAGCGCATGGCGCGCTCCGGCGGCGACGTCCAGGTCGACGGAGTCGGTGGCGAGCAGCGCGCCGAAGCGGCGCACCAGCGCGCGCGTGCTGAGGGCGGGGGAGGAACTCATGGCCCTAGCCTCGCAGGCGCAGGCGCGCGGCGATCGCGCGCAGGCCGCCCATCAGTCCGCCGCGCGCGAACAGCACGACCGCGATCAGCGCCAGCCCCATCCAGAACTGCCAGTACTGCGGGTTCATCCCGGACAGCAGGTTGTGCACCAGCATGAAAACGATGGCTCCCAGCATGGCGCCGTACAGAGTCGCCGCGCCGCCGAACACGAGCATCAGCAGCAACTCGGCCGAGCGTGTGAAGCTGAACACGTCGACCGATACGAACTGCGTGGTCTGGGTCAGCAGCGCGCCGGCCACCCCGGCGTACAGCGCTCCCAGCGTGTACACGGCGATCAGCCGCGCGTGCACGGCCACGCCCAGCGCCGGCATGCGCTGCGGGTTCTGGCGCAGCGCGCGCAGCGACAGCCCGAAGGGCGAGTGCATCAGGCGCCGCGCCAGCCAGAACAGCGCGAACAGCACGAGCACGCTGTAGATGTAGGCGACGCGCCCGTACAGGCCGAAGGCGAAGTGCCCGAGCAGCGGGCCGATGGCCAGGCCCTGCAGGCCGTCGAGTCCGCCGGTGATCGAGGTCATCTGGTTGGCGGCGACGAACAGCATGAGCCCGATCCCCAGCGTCACCAGCAGGCGCGTCAGATCGCTGCCGCGCAGCACCAGGAAGCTGCTGACGAAGCCGGCCAGCGCGCTCAGCGCGGCCGCCGCGGCCAGCCCGAGCAGCGGGTCGCCCCAGCCGTGCTGGGCGAGCAGCGCGGCGACGTAGGCCCCGATGCCGAAGAAGGCAGCCTGGCCGAGCGAGATGACGCCGGCGAACCCCAGGATCAGGTCGAGCGAGATCGCCAGCAGCGCGGTGATGGCGATCTGCGACAGCAGCGCCAGGTCGTCCGGGAAGGCGAAATAGGCCAGCACCGGCAGCACCCAGAACACCACCTCGGCGGCACGCCAGCGCGCGGCGCGGCGCAGCGCCAGCGGGTCGAAGCCCGGCGCGGCGGACATGCGATCGGAAAGAACGGAACTCATCGGGACGACAGCCGGCCGAACAGGCCCTGGGGACGCAGCACGAGGGTGATGACCATCACCGCGTAGATCACGAAGGCCGCCAGTTGCGGCAGGTAGTACTGGCCGGCGGCGTCGGCCAGGCCGAGCAGCAGCGAACCGAAAAGCGAACCGGCGATGCTCCCGCTGCCGCCCATGGCGACGACGATCAGCACGTAGACGATGTACTGCAGCGGATACTCGGGGCTGAGCCCCAGCATCGGGATGCCGAGCGCGCCGCCGAGACCGGCCAGCGCCGACCCCAGCATGAAGCTGAGCGTGAACACGCGGTCGACGTCGATTCCCAACCCGCGCGCCGCGCGCGGATTGTCCACCGCGGCGCGCAGCCGCGCGCCGAAGCGCGTGTGCGCGACCAGCGCATGCAGCGCCGCCGCGACCAGCAGCCCGAGCACGATCAGCAGCACGCGGTAGGCGCTGAAATGCGCGCCGGCGAAGCTCCAGCGCGCGTCGAGCGCCGGCGGCAGCGGCAGCGACTGCTGCTGGTCCCCGTACAGGTAGGTCGCCGAGGCCACGGCGACGAAGGCCAGGCCGATGGTCATCAGCACCTGGTCGAGGTGCGACGCGCGGTACAGCCGGCGGTACAGCAGCCGCTCGAGCACGCCGCCGAGCAGCGCGCTGGCCGCCACCGCCAGCAGCAGCGCGGCCACCCACGGCAGGCCGACGTGGCGCAGCAGCGCCACGCAGACATAGCCGCCGAACATCGCGAAGGCGCAATGCGCGAGATTGACGAAATTCATCAACCCGAGCGTCACCGACAGGCCCACGCTGAGCAGGAACAGCAGCATGCCCGTGGCGAGCCCGTCGATCAGGATGTTCACGGCGTCGTCTTCCCGGTGGGGTGCGGCATCAGCCCTTCTTGCCCGGATCGTGCACGTCGGCGAACTTGTCGATCTCGACGTTCTGCAGCTTGCCCTTCACCCATTCCACTTTGCGAATATAAATGGTCTGCACGATGTCGCGGGTCAAGGGGTCGATGCTGATCGGTCCGCGCGGACTCATCCAGTGCAGGCCCTTGGCGGCGGCGATGAAAGCCGGCCCGGAGGTGTTGCCGTGGTCCTTCGCCAGCGCCAGGTCGATCAGGTGCATGCCGTCGTAGCCGCCCACCGACATGAAGTTCGGGCGGTCCTTCGGGTAGGCCTTGTAGTAGGCCTGCACATAGGCGTGGTTCAGCGCCGAGTCGTGGTCCTCCGAGTACTGCATCGCGGTGATGATGCCCACGCCGTCCTTGCCGAGGTTGTTCAGCGTGTCCTCGTCGGTGAGGTCGCCCGATCCGATCAGCTGGATGTGCTTTTGCAGGCCGGCGCGGTGGAATTCACGGATGAAGGCCAGCGAGCCCTCTCCCGGCATGAACAGGAACACGGCGTCCGGATGCGTCGCCTCGATGCGCTGCAGGTACGGCGCGTAGTCGGGGCTGTTCAGCGGCGCGCGCGTGTCGCCGACGATGGTTCCGCCGGCAGCCTTGTAGGCCGCGATGAAGTGGGCCTCGGCGTCGTAGCCGGGGCCGAAGTTCGCCACCATCACGTAGGCGCGGTGCATGCCGTGCCCGGCCGCCCAGCGACCCATGATCGCCGCGTTCTCCGACAGGGTCATCGAGGTGCGCACGATGTAGGGCGACTTCGTGGTGATCGACGAGGTGGCGGCGTTCATCACCACCATCGGGATCTTCGCCTGCGTGGCGATCGGCGCCACCGCGAAGGCGGCCGGGGTCATCGCGAATCCCGCCAGGATGTCGACCTTGTCCTTGATCACCAGTTCCTGCGCGATGCGGCGCGCGATGTCCCCCGCGGTTCCGGGGGCGTCGTCCTTCAGCACGATCTGCACCTGACGGCCGTCGATCATGCCGTGGTGCTGCGCCAGGTACAGCTGCACGCCGTGGTCGATCTGCTTGCCGAAATCGGCGAACGGGCCCGACATCGGGATCTCCAGCCCGATGCGCAACGGCGTGGCCGCCAGGGCGCAGTTCGCCAGTCCCAGCGCGCCCGCCAGCGCGAGCGCGGCGCCTCGCTTGATGGTATGCAACATCTCGGTCTCCTCAGGGGTTCGGGAAGCGGGATCGGCGGGGGGACGTTTCAGGCAGCTGCATCGTCCGCCCCGCTGACAAAGGAATCGCTGAAAAAACGCTCGGCGGGCAGGCCCCGCTCGAGCACCACGCCACGCACCGCGCGCACCATGGCAGGCGCGCCGCAGGCGTAGACGTCGAAGCGCGCGGCCGACTCGAGGTCCTGCCGCAGCGCCTCGTGCACCAGTCCGCGGCGCCCGTCCCACTGCGCCGCATCGACGGGCTCGCTGATCACGGGGACGAAGCGCAGTTGCGGACGCCGGCGCTGCCAGCGCGCCACGGCGTCGGCCGCATACAGTCCGCCCGGGTTGCGCGCACCCCAGTACAGCGTGATGTCGCGCTGCACGCCGCGGCGCAGCATGTCGTCGAGGATCGACTTGATGGGCGCGAAGCCGGTTCCCCCGGCGACGAACAGCAGCGGGCGATCGTCGTCCTCGCGCAGCCGGAAGTCGCCGTGGGCCAGTTCGACGCGCAGCCGGTCGCCACGCTGCAGCGCGGGCACCACGCGCGACGTGAACTCGCCGCCCGGCACGTGGCGCACGTGCAGCAGCACGCCGTCGTTGTCGTGGGGCGCGTTGGCCATCGAGAACGCGCGTCTGCGGCCGTCCGGCAGCAGCACCTCCAGATACTGGCCGGCGGCGAAGCGCGCGCGCACGCCGGCGGCGAAACGCAGCTGCAGCACCGAGACGTCCTCGGCGGCGCGCCGGTTGCTCAGCACCTGCGCGTCGAGCACCACGCGGGCATCGGGTTCGCTGCGGCGCCAGCTGCGTGGCGCGATCAGCAGGTCGCCCAGCGCCTGCGTGCGGCACAGCAGAAGCTCGCCGTCGCGCGCGCCCTCGCAACCCGTGCCGAGGCCGCCGGTCACCGGCCCGTCGAGCACGCGGCCGAGGCAGTTGCCGCACACGCCCTTGCGGCACGAATAGGGGAGCTCGATCCCGGCCGCCAGCGCCGCGTCGAGCACGCTGTGGCCGGGCTGCGCGACGAACTCGACGTCGCTGCCGTCGATGCGGATGCGCCAGCTCATGGGTGGCTCGCCGGTGTTGCCGCGACCGCGCCGAGCAGCGCGACGGTGTCGATCATCGCCTGCGGCGACGCGACGCCCTGGCCCGCGATGTCCATCGCGCTGCCATGGCCGACGCTGGAGAACACCACGTCGGCGCCCACCGACACCGCGGTGGCGCGGCGCGGGCTCAGCAGCTTGATGGGAATGTGCCCCTGGTCGTGCAGCATCGCCACGTACAAGTCGTGGTCGCGCGCCGCCAGCAGCACGTCGGCGCCCGCCGGGTCGTCCACCCGCAGGCCCTGCGCGCGCAACTCGCGCGCGGCCGGCACGGTGATGCGCTGGTCCTCGTCGCCGAACAGACCGCCCTCGCCTGCGTGCGGGTTGATCCCCATCAGCGCGATGCGCGGCGACTCGATGCCCATGCGACGCAGCGCCGCCACGCCGGCGCGCGCGGCGCCGGCGACGAGCTCCGGGCTCAGTCGCCGCAGCGCATGCGCGACGCTTTCATGCAGGGTGGCGTGGACGATGCGCAGGCCGCCTCCGATCAGCAGCAGGAACACCTGTTCGGCGCGCAGTCCGCAGCAGCTCGCGACCAGCGAGGGGTAGCCGCTGAATTCGATTCCGGCGCGGGCGATCGCCGTCTCGTGGTGCGGGGCGGCGACCACCGCGTCGTAGTGCCCGTCGCGGGCCAGCGCGATGGCCCGCCGCGCCGCGGCCACCGCGGCCGCGCCCGCCGACGCGACGATGTCTCCCGGGCGCAGGTCGCCTGGCGGCAGGTCGTCGACGGCATGCACGCGGGCCGACTCCAGCAAGTGGTGCATGCCGAGGGATTCGGCGCAGTGCTGCAGCGCATTGCGAGGTCCGACCAGGCCCAGCTCGAGCTCGTCGCGGCCGCGGTAGGCGGCCAGGGTACGCAGCGCGATTTCCGGGCCGATCCCGTTCGGGTCGCCCGCGGCCAGCACGATGCGCCGCGGCGCGCCGGCACTCACAGCGGAATCGCCATCAGGGTGTCGACGCGTCGGCTGTCGCAGACCACGACCCGGCTCTTCAGCAGCAGGCGTTCACCGTCACGCGCGAACTCGTCCCGGTACACGCCGCTGGCGTACAGGCTGGTCGCGTCGTCCTGCACGATGCGCAGCACCAGGAACGGCGTCTCGCAGCGCGCCGACCCGGCGTCGCTGCCCAGCAGGTAGGGGCTTCCGGTGAGGTGGCGGTAGCGTTGGCGCTCGTAGATGTTGGCGTGGCGCAGCGCCGAGATGCGGTCGCGCAGCATGGCGCGCGAGTTGGCGTAGATCAATCCGGCGGCGTGGCCCTCGCGCTCGTTCTCCGCGGTGGTGACGCGATAGTGGCACTCGGCGGTGAACATCTCGGGCCAGGCCTCGAGCTCGTCGGCGGCGATGCACCGGCTGTAGCCGGCGTGAAAGTCGAGCAGTTGCTCGCGTAGCGTGTCGGATGGCATGCTGGGTCCAGGTTTCAAACGCCCATCAGCGCGCGGTAGTGCTTCCAGAATCCGCGCACCGAGGTCTCGGTGGCTCGCGACGTGCTCGACGCGGTGGAGTCGCCCCCCATCTCGACCACCGACTGCGCGTCGGGGGCGCCGGCGATTCCGCGCTGCACGAAGTTGCCCACCGCGCCGTCCTCCATCGAGATGAAGCCGGCGGCGCCGATCAGGTTGGCCTGCTTCAGGCGTACCTCGCGCTGTTCGGGGGTGTCCGAGCGGTAACCGAGGTAGGTCCAGTTCAGGTCGGTGTCGCCGACCCCGCGCGGCAGCACCTGGCGCACCGCGATCGAGTTCTGGATCTGCTGCAGCACGAAGCCCGGGAACACCGACAGGATCTGCAGGGTGATTCCGTCGTCGTGGTCCTTGAAGCCCTGCAGCAGGCTCGGATCCTCGAGGCTGTAGCCGCTCTGCTCGGCGCGCAGGCCCTGCTCCCGATAGCCCTCGAAGCTCGAATCGTCGACCTTCGAGTAGCTGACGTGGTGGCCTCCGCTGTCGCTGACGATGATGCCTCCGGCCTGCGACAGACGGTTGAGCCGGAAGGTGGTGAAGAACAGGTGCAGCAGGCTGGCGTGGTAGCTGTCCTTCACGTTCTCGACATACAGCTTCCAGTTGTTCGGCAGCGCCTGGGTGAAACGTCCGATGACCTCCACCGGGCGCCCGAGCACGCGCTCGATGCGCTCGCAGATCTCGTCGCCGAGGTAGTCCTCGATGGGGTCCACGTCGTCGCTGAAGCTGCCGAACACCAGCCCGCAGAACACCGCGACCCGCAGCTTGCGCGGATGGTGCTGCTCCTTGCAGAAGCCCGGCGGCATGCCGCCGCCGTTGACGCCCTGCTCGAAGGCCACACCCTTGAGGTTGCCCTGCAGGTCGTAGCTCCAGGCGTGGTAGACGCACTGGAAGTCCTGCGCGGCCTTGCCCGAGCGCTCCAGGCAGATCAGCGCGCCGCGGTGGCTGCAGCGATTCTCGAAGGCGTAGATCTCGCCGTCCTGGCCTCGCGCGACGACCACCGGGGTCTCGCCGACATGCGTGGTGCGGTAATCGCCGGACTCGGGGATCTCGCAATCCAGGCACAGGTAGTTCCAGGTCGGACCCTGGAAGATCCTGCGCTGCTCGTCGTCGTGGGTCGCCCCGTCGCCGTAGACGGCGTAGGGAATCCGGGTGTTGAGCGGCGACATCCAGGTCACGTTGCGACTGGGCATGCGGGGGTTTCCTTGGAGACGTTCGCGACCGCGCGAGGTGTCGCGCGAAGCGGGTGGTGCTGGCTCAAAAGTCTAGGAACCGTGTTGACCCAGGTCAACGATTTGCGACTTACGATTCGAATAGCGAACGTGATGTTCGAAATTCATTGCGCGGCGAAGCCGTGCGCACACGGGAGAGGCCATGGAGCCCCTGGAACGCGAATACGTGATGGGCCTGGAAAAGGGCCTGGCGATCATCGAGGCTTTCGGCCTGCGCCGCGGCTCGCTGAGCCTGACGCAGGCGGCCGAGATCACCGGCCACACCAAGGCCTCGGTGCGTCGCTGCCTGCTCACGCTGTGCCGGCTCGGCTACGCCGTGCAGGACGGACGCCAGTACCGGCTGGCGCCGCGTGTGCTGCGACTCGGCCAGGCCTTCGTCGCATCGGAGCCGCTGGCGCGGGTCGCGCAGCCCTTCCTGGAAATGGCCAGCGAACGCACCCGCGAATCGGCATCGATCGCCGTGCTCGACTCGCAGGACGCGGTGTTCATCGCGCGATCGGCGCCGCGGCGCAGCCTGTCGGGCGGACTCGGGATCGGCTCGCGCCTGCCCGCGTACTGCAGCGCGACCGGGCGCGTGCTGCTGGGCGCGCAGCCGCGCGAGCATGTCACGTTCATGCTCAACCGCATGGCGCGCCCGGCGCTGACCCCGCACACGCAGACGGCGGTGCAGGACATCCTGCGCGAGATCGACCAGGCGCTGCGCGTCGGCTATTCGATTTCCGACGAGGAACTGGAGATCGGGCTGCGCTCGATCGCGGTGCCGATCCGCAACGGCCGCGGCGAACTGATCGCGGCGATGAGCCTGTCGGTCGCCACGTCGCGCCTGACCCGCCAGCAGACCATCGAGCAACTGCTGCCCGAGCTGGAAGCGGCCAGGCGCAACTTCGCCGACCTGCTCTGAGCGGGCTCGCGCCGCACCGCCCGCGGACTCAAGTCGGCTCGACCATCCGCGCGGCCGCCGCGCGGATGGCGGCCTGCCTTGCCGGGCGCGACTTGTCGAAGCGCGCGCGCACGGCGGCCAGCACGGCCGCCTCGGCATGCTCCGGACGACCGCAGTCGAACGGAGGCTGCGGCGCGTATTCGAGGGCGAGCTGCACCTGCTTCGCATGGTCCTCGCCGGCGACCTCGGCCATCAGGGTCAGGGCCATGTCGATGCCGGCGGTCACGCCCCCTCCGGTGAACACGTTGCCGTCGCGCACCACGCGCGCCGCATCCGGCAGCGCACCGAACTCCTTCAGGGCGTCCCGCCAGGCCCAATGGCAGGCGGCCCGTCGCCCCCGCAGCAGACCGGCGGCACCCAGCAGCAGCGACCCGGTGCACACCGAGCTGACGTAGCGAGCCGACCCCGCCAGGCGCCGCAGCTGCTGCAGGAACACGGCGTCACCCATCGCCTCGACGGTGCCCTGGCCGCCGGGGACGCAAAGCAGCGCGCAGTCGCTCACCTGTTCGAGTCGCTGGATGTCGCCGAAGCTCAATCCGCCCTCGGTGGTGATGCTCCCCCCCAGGGTCGAGGCCACGATGCAGCGCGCTCCCGGCAGCCTGGACAGCACCTCGTGCGGGCCCGTGAAGTCGAGCTGGGTAACGCCCGGATAGACGGCGAAGACGACCGGAAAGGGATCGGACATGATGGACTCCTCGGCTTGGACGCGCTCCATGTTGCGCGCATAATGGTTTGACGCAAAGGACAAGGTTCCCACTTTTTCCGCCATGCGACGGATCGCCGTTCTCATCTTCCCGGGCTTCCAGATCCTGGATGCCACCGGCCCGATCGCCGC
>JAKAXL010000073.1 GCA_021816585.1 Pseudomonadota bacterium
CTGCTGGAAACCGGCGTCGCGGCGCCGCCGGCCGCCGCTCGTTGAGTCGGTGCGCGGCCGGCGTGCTCAGCGCTGCGGCTGGCGCTGCATCTGCGCGCGCGCCTGCAGGCACTCGCCCTGCACCTGCGCGGCGCGCGCCTGCGGGCTGAAGCCGCGGCTGTCGGGGGCACTGTAGATGGCGCGCGCGATGCGCTGCAGCAGCTGCGCCTGGTACGGGTGCTCGGGCCCGAGCAGCGCCAGGCCGTCCTGCCGCGCCTGTGCGAAGCTGCGCCCAGCCAGGAAGTCCGCCTGCAGCTTCGATGCGATGAGCCCGAAGCGCACGCAGTCCGGCGGTCCGCCCAGCGCCGCCCGCGCCGGCGTCGCGCCGGCGCCCAGCAGCACCAACGCCGCGGCAGCGGCGAATCGGGTGAAGGGCAGGCGCGACATGCGGCGAATTGTCGCACCGCGCGCGCAACGCGTCAGTCGCCGAAATCCAGCGGCAGGCCGACGTAGTTCTCGGCGATGGTTCGCTTGCCGGCTTCCGAATGCAGCAGGTATTCGAGTTCGGCCTGCTGGAACTTGGCGTGGATCTCGCCCTGCTCGGGGAACTGGTGCATCAGTTGCGTGAACCACCAGGAGAACCGCTCGCCGCGCCAGATGCGCTTGAGGCAGCGTTCGGAGTAGCTGTCGATCCCTGCCTCGCTGCGTTCGGCGTAATACTCGATCAGCGCGCCCGCCAGGTACTTCACGTCGCTGGCCGCCAGGTTCAACCCCTTCGCACCGGTGGGCGGGACGATGTGTCCCGCGTCCCCGGCAAGGAACATGCGCCCGAAGCGCAGCGGCTCGGTGACGAAGCTGCGCAGCGGCGCGATGCTCTTCTCCAGCGACGGCCCGGTCACCAGCGCCTCGCGCGCCGGCTGGTCCAGGCGCAGCCGAAGCTCGTCCCAGAAGGCCTGGTCGCTCCAGTTCTCCACCTTGTCGCTCAGCGGAACCTGCAGGTAGTAGCGACTGCGGGTCAGCGAGCGCTGCGAGCACAGCGCGAAGCCGCGCGGGCTGTTGACGTAGATGAGTTCGTGGTGCACCGGCGGGGTGTCCGACAGCAGACCGAGCCAGCCGAAGGGGTAGACCCGCTCGAACTCGCGGATCGCCTCGCGCGGCGCGCTGGCACGGCACACCCCGTGGAAGCCGTCGCAGCCGGCGATGAAGTCGCAGTCGATGCGTAGCAGGGCGCCTTCATGCTCGAAAGTCACGTGCGGATGCGCGGTGTCGAAATCGTGCACCGCGACATTCGCCGCCGAGTAGTAGCTGGGCAGCCCCGCGGCGCGGCGCGCGTCCATCAGGTCGCGGGTCATCTCGGTCTGCCCGTAGCACACCACCTTCTTGCCGCCGGTCAGCCCCTCCAGGTCGATGCGGTTGCGCCGGTCGTGCCACAGCAGGTCGAAACCGTTGTGCACCAGTCCCTCGCGGTGCATGCGCTCGCCGACTCCGGCCTCGTCGAGCAGATCCGCCGTGACCTGCTCGAGGATCCCGGCACGGATGCGCGACAGCACGTGCCCGGCGCTCTGGCGCTCGACGATCACGGCATCGACCCCTGCCTTGTGCAGCAACTGCCCGAGCAGCAGCCCGGACGGGCCGGCGCCGACGATGACCACCTGGGTGCGCATGACGAGTCTCCCTATTCGAATATCCACAGATGTCGAAACTCTAGATGCCAGGGGCCCCGCTTCGAAGCGCCGCCAGCCGGTCTTTGCGCGATGGGTGCACAATTTGCGCGATCACCGCGCAAATTTCCCAAGCCGATGCCCGCTCATTCCCGCACTGCGTCCCCCGGCCCCGCGCTGTCGCGCGCCGATTTCATCGAGGGCCTCGCCAAAGGCCTGGCGGTGCTGGAAAGCTTCGACACCGAGCGCCAGCGCCTGAACGCCACGCTCACCGCCGAGCGCGCGGGAATCACCCGCGCGGCGGCGCGGCGCCACCTGCTGACCCTCGCGCACCTCGGCTACCTGGAGACGGACGGCAGCCACTTCTGGCTGGCCAGCAAGGTGCTGCGCTTTTCCGGCAGCTACCTCGCGTCGGCGCGCCTGCCGCGCGCCATCCAGCCGACGCTGAACCGGCTCGCGGTGCAGACGCGCGAGGCCTTCTCGGCGGTGGTGCTCGACGGCGACGAGGTGGTGATCGTGGCGCGCAGCGGCGGCGAACGCGGCACCGCGACCTCCAGCGCCGAACGCGTGATCGCCTACGGCGTGCACCTGGGCGCGCGCCTGCCGGCGCACGCCACCTCCACCGGGCGCGTGCTGCTGGCCGCGCTGAGCCGCGCGCAGCTGGCGCAGTGGATGAAGGGCCGCACGCTGACCCGACTGACCCCGCTGACCCGCACCGAGCCCCGCGCGCTGCGCCAGACCCTGGAGCAGGTGCGGCGACAGGACTGGTGCCTGGCCAGCGAGGAGCACGAACTCGGCGTGCACGCGCTGGCGGTTCCGGTGCGCAACGCCGGCGGCGCCACGGTGGCGGCGCTCAACGTGGTCAGCTCGCCGCAGCGCCTGCCGGCGGCGATCCTGCAGCGCGAGCTGCTGCCGCTGCTGCAGGAGGCCGCGCACGAGCTGCGGCCGCTGGTCTGAGCCGGGACGGGCTCAGGCTCCCGTGCGCGGCAGCAGCAGACCCGGGGCGCTGCCCTGGTAGAGCTGCTCGACGAGGTCGGCGCGGTGCTGCAGCACCGCGCGCTGGTTGATCGAGCCCTTGTCGGTGATCTCGCCGCGGTCCAGCGACGGCGCCTCGGCCAGCACGCAGGCGCGGGCCACGCGGTTGGCGCTGCCGGTGCCCTGCCGCCACAGCGCGTCGACCAGATCCTGGAAGAAGGCGCGCACCCGCGCATGCTCGAGCACCTGCTGCGTCGTCGCATGCGCCGGCAGCCCCGCCAGCGCGCGGCACTCGTCCAGCCTGGGCACGATCAGGGCTCCGAGCTCGTCGCGGTCGGGGGCCGTCAGCACCGCGTCGTGCACGCAGGGCGCGCCGAGCTGCACGATGCGCGCGCGCAGCGGCCCGCAGCTGACGAAGGTGCCGCTGGACAGCTTGAAGTCCTCGGCGATGCGCCCGTCGAAGCGAAGTCCGCGCTGCACGTCGTCGGGATCGATGAAGCGCGCGGCGTCGCCGGTGCGGTAGTAGCCTTCCTCGTCGAAGGCCTCGGCGGTCTGCTGCGGCGCGCGCCAGTAGCCCGGCATCACGTTGGGGCCGCGAAAGCGCACCTCGAGCTTGCCGTCCTGCGGCACCAGCTTGAGCTCGACCCCGGGCACCGGAAGCCCGATGTGCCCCGACTCCACGTCGGGCCCGAGGGCGAACATCGACGACGGCGCGGTCTCGGTCATGCCCAGCCCGCTGAGCATGCAGATGCGCTCGCCCACCTGCTGCTCGCCGAGGTGGTCGAGTTCGTCCCACACCGCCTGCGACAGCCCGGCGCCGGCGAAGAAGAAGGCCTGCACCCTGGAGAACAGCCGCTCGCGCAGCAGCGTGTCGTCGCGCATCGCGGAGGCGATCTCCTCGAAACCCTTGGGCACGTTGAAGTACACGGTCGGCGCGATCTCCCGCAGGTTGCGCAGGGTCTCGGCGATGCCCTGCGGGGTCGGCTTGCCGTCGTCGATGTACAGCGTGCCGCCGTTGTACAGCGCGATGCCGACGTTGTGGTTTCCGCCGAAGGTATGGTTCCACGGAAGCCAGTCGACCAGCACCGGCGGCTGCTCGCCGAGAAAGGCCATCGACTGCAGGATCATCTGCTGGTTCGAACACAGCATGCGCTGCGTGTTGATCACGCCCTTCGGGCTGCGCGTCGAGCCCGACGTGAACAGGAACTTGGCGATGGTGTCGGGGCCCACGTGCGCATGCGTGTACTCCAGCGCCAGCGGCAGGGACTCGAGCAGCGCGTCGAACGGCGTGCTCGTGCGCGCGCCCAGCGCGCCGCGCGCCAGCACGACTTCCACGTCGGGTGCCACCACCGCGCGCAGCGCCGGCTCGTAGGCGGGGTCGCTGGCGTACACCATGCCCGGCGTCAGGGTCTGCACCACGTGGCGCAGCTTCGCGTAGTCCTTCGACACCAGCGCATAGGCCGGCGACACCGGGGCATGCGGGATTCCGGCGAGCATCGCGCCCAGCGCCAGTTGCAGGTGCTCCAGGCTGTTCTCGCTCAGCACCAGCACCGGCCGCTCGGCGTCGAGCCCACGCGCCAGCAGCGCCTGCGCGATGCGCCGGGCGCGCTCCAGCATCTGCGCGTAGTCGATGCGCACCCACTGGCCGTCGGCGCCGCGACGCGCCGCGAACACGCGCTGCGGCGCCACCCGCGCCCAGTGCTCGAGCCGATCGGTGAGACGCTGCGGGTAGTCCTGCAGCGGCTGCGGCGAGCGCAGCACCAGCTCTCCCCCGGGGCGCCGCTCGAGCTCGCAGCGCAGGCAGCCGTCGACCTTGCAGGCGCGCGCCGGGGCGCGCCCGCGTGCTTGCATGACATCGCGCGGCATGCTCAATCCTCCTTGCGCACCTTCGCCGCACGACCGGCGAGGAAGTCCTGCAGGCGCTGCTTGGCCGCGTCGTCGCCCTGCGCGATCGCCGCCATCAGGGACTCGACGAACAGGCCCTCCGCCTGCGGCATGCGCGCGATGCGCGGCAGCGCGTGCTGCACCGCGAAATTCGACAGCGGCGCGTTGGCGGCGATGCGCCGCGCCAGTTCCAGGCCCTTGGCCAGGCCCTCGCCGGCGCCGACCAGGTACTGCACCAGCCCCGCCGCATGCGCCTCGTCGGCATCGAGCACGCGCCCGGTCAGCATCATGTCGGTCATGCGCGCATGGCCGATGAGTTGCGGGATGCGCGACGAGCCGCCACCGCCGACGAACAGCCCGCGCTGCCCCTCCGGCAGGCCGAAGATGGCGCCCTTCTCGGCCACGCGGATGTGCGAGGCCGCCGCCAGCTCCAGCCCGCCGCCGACCACCGCGCCGTGCAGCACCGCGACCACCGGCGCGCGCCCGAACTGCACCTGCTCGAAGGCCGCGTGCCACGAGCGCGAATGCACGATGCCCTCGGCGACGCTGCGCTCGGTCAGCTCCGACAGGTCGAGCCCGGCGCAGAAATGCTCCCCCCGCGCCGACAGCACGATCGCGCGCACCTGCGCGGGAAGTCCGGCGAAGGCCTGGTGCAGCGCCGCGATCAGTTCGTCGCTGATGGCGTTGCGCTTGGACGCGCGGTCGAGTTCGAGGTGGGCGATCGCCGGCTCGGGATAGGAGATGCGCAACAAGGCTTCAGCGGTCGACATGAGAGGATCCTGGACTTCCAGAAAACTTCATCTTAGTAACTATTTCTCGAGGCGATTTCTGGGGAAAACCCTAAAATGACGTGTCCCGAACCAGAGGATGAGGCCCTTTTTCCGGTCTATTATTTGCAAAGCTGAACTTTCTGCCTCGCTGCAGAATTCTCCCCCGTACACGCCGCCACCGCGGCCCGCGAGCCCCCGATGAACACCGAGTCCCTGATCGCCATCGATGTGCACACCCACGCCGAGGTGTCGTGCTGGAACCCCTTCGACAACTATGGCGAAGAGTACGACCGTGCCGCCGACAAGTACTTCCGCTCGTCGCGCCGCCCGACCATCGCCGAGACCATCGCCTACTACCGCGAGCAGCGCATCGGGCTGGTGATGTTCACCGTCGACTCGGAGAGCCAGATCGGCCGGCGCCGCATTCCCAACGAGGAGATCGCCGAGGCCGCCCGCGACAACCCGGACATCCTGATCGCCTTCGCCAGCATCGACCCGCACAAGGGGCGCATGGGCGCGCGCGAGGCCCGGCGCCTGATCGAGGAGCATGGGGTGAAGGGCTTCAAGTTCCACCCCACGGTGCAGGGCTTCCACCCCTACGACCGCATGGCCTGGCCGCTGTACGAGGTCATCGCCGAGCATCGCCTGCCGGCGATCTTCCACAGCGGGCACTCGGGAATCGGCAGCGGCATGCGCTGCGGCGGCGGGCTGCGCCTGGAGTACTCCAACCCGATGCACCTGGACGACGTGGCCATCGACTTCCCCGACATGCAGATCGTCATCGCGCACCCGTCGTGGCCGTGGCAGGACGAGGCGCTGTCGGTGGCCATGCACAAGCCCAACGTCTGGCTCGACCTGTCGGGCTGGAGTCCGCGCTACTTCCCGCAGCAGCTGGTGCAGTACGCCAACACTCTGTTGAAGGACCGCGTGCTGTTCGGCTCCGACTTTCCGCTGATCACCCCGGAACGCTGGATGAAGGACTTCGAGCAGGCGGGCTTCCGCCCCGAGGTGCGCGAGCCGATCCTGAAGACCAACGCGATGCGCCTGCTCGGGCTCACAGCTCCAGCACCAGCCGCGGACTGAGCGAGCGCGAGCAGCACGGCAGCATCTGGTCGTTGGCCGCGCGCTCCTCGTCGGTGAGGTAGGAGTCGCGGTGATCCGGAACGCCCGACAGCACGCGCGTCAGGCAGGTTCCGCACACGCCCTGCTCGCACGAGGTCGGCAGGTCCACGCCCGCCGCGGCCAGCGCCTGCACGATGGTCTGCCCGGGCTCCACGCGCAGCACCCGCGCGCTGCGCGCCAGCTCCACCTCGAAGCCCTGGTCGGCGCTCGCCCGCGCCGGCGCGTCGGCGCCGAAGTACTCGCGGTGCAGCCTGTGCGCTTCCCAGCCGGCGCCCTGCGCGCCCTGCAGCACCCAGTCGATGTAGCCGCGCGGCCCGCACACGTACAGGTGGCTGCCCGGCGGCGCGTCGGCCAGCACCCGCGCCAGCTGCAGGCGCTGCTGCGGCTCGGCGTCGTCGTGGTGCACCGACACGCGCGCCGCCCACGCACTGTCGCGCAGGCGCTCGGCGAAGGCCGTGCGCGCCGCCGAGCGGGTGCAGTAGTGCAACGCGAAGTCGCGGCCCTCGCGCTGCAGCTGCTCGGCCATCGCGAGCAGCGGGGTGATGCCGATTCCGCCGGCCAGCAGCAGGCTGTACGGCGCATCCGGGTGCAGCGGGAAGTGGTTGCGCGGCAGGCTGGCGCCCAGCAGGTCGCCCACGTTCACCTGCCGGTGCACCGCCGTCGAGCCGCCGCGCGACTCGGGTTCGAGCAGCACGCCCAGCAGGTAGCGCGAGGTGTCGGCCGGGTCGCCGGCCAGCGAATACTGGCGCACCAGGCCGCAGCCGAGGTGCAGGTCGATGTGCGCGCCGGCTTCGAAGCGCGGCAGCGCGGCGCCGTCGGGGCTGCGCAGCTCGAGGGCGCAGATGTCCTGGGCGGCGGAGGTCTTGGCGCTCACGCGCAAGCTGAGTTCGGGAACGGGCTGGCTCATCGGAATCGGAATCGGAATCGGAAGTCGGACATCGGAGCGGACTCGGCCGCGCTACAGCGCTACAGCAACTGCGCGTAACGCACACCGACGTAGGCGTGCTCGCGCATCAGCATCTCGGCACGCGCCGCCTCGCCGGCCTGCAGCGCGTCGAGCACCAGCGTGTGCTGCAGCTGCGCGACGCGCAGCTTCTCGTATTCCTGGGGCAGCCGCGTGGTGTCGATGATGATCGAGTCGGACGACGCGAAGGGCAGATGGTTGTTGCGCGCGATGGCGTCGGCGATGGCCCGGCTGGCGCTGGCGTCGATGATGCTGCGGTGAAAGCGCGCGTTGATCGCGCTCCAGCCGGCGATCGACGCCGCGTCCAGCGATCCCGCGGCCAGCAGCTCGGCGCCCTGCGCCACGCATTCGCGCAGCACCCGCGTCGTCGCCGCGCCGAGTCCGCGCTCGCCGGCGCGGCGCGCGGCCAGGCCCTCGAGCACGCCGCGCACCTCGAGTCCGCACAGCACGTCCTGCTCGGAAAAGCGCCGCACCACGTAACCGCGCGCCCCGGCGCGTTCCAGCAGCCCCTCCTGCTCGAGGGTACGAAAGGCCAGGCGCACCGGAGTGCGCGACACGCCGAGCTGCTGCGCCACCGGGATCTCGGCCATGCGTTCGCCGGGCGCGTAGCGCCCCTCCGAGATCAGCTTGCGCAGCGTCGTGACGACGTGGATGGAATCGTGGCTCACGGGGTCGGCGGCAGGTTGGAAGGAAGTTGGCGGCTGGCTCCGGCGTCGCGAGCCGGCATCGGAGAATTGGATCCAATTACACGGTCAAGTGGTTTCCCTTTTGACGTTCCGGTCGAATTATGGTCGACTTTGGATCCAATCACCAAGCTTCCCGCGCCTGATCCGGCTCGGGGTTTCCACGGAGGAACTGGACATGTTCGTGCAAAACGCCTGGTACGTCGCGTGCACGCCCGATGAGATCGACGGCAAGCCCCTGGGACGCACGATCTGCGGCCACGCGGTGGCGCTGTTTCGCGACGCGCAGGGTCGCGTCGCCGCGGTCGAGGACTTCTGCCCGCATCGCGGCGCGCCGCTGTCGCTGGGCTTCGTGCGCGACGGGCGCCTGGTGTGCGGCTATCACGGGCTCGAGATGGGCGCCGACGGTCGCGTATGCGCGATGCCCTGTCAGCGCGTGCGGGGCTTCCCGGCGATCCGCAGCTTCCCGGTGGTCGAGCGCTACGGCTTCATCTGGATCTGGCCGGGCCGGCCCGAACAGGCCGACGAGGCGGAGATTCCGCGCTTCGACTGGCTGCAGAGCCCGGACTGGACTTTCGGCGGCGGGATCTATCACATCGATTGCGACTACCGCCTGATGATCGACAACCTGATGGACCTGACCCACGAGACCTACGTGCACGCCACCAGCATCGGGCAGCGCGAGATCGAGGAGTCGGTCCCGGCCACCCGCGTCGAAGGCGACAGCGTGATCACCAGCCGCCACATGCAGGGCATCCAGGCGCCGCCCTTCTGGGCCGCCGCGTTGCGGGCCAACGACCTGGCCGACGACGTACCCTGCGACCGCTGGCAGATCTGCCGTTTCACGCCGCCCAGCCACGTCATGATCGAGGTCGGCGTGGCGCACGCCGGGCACGGCGGCTACGAGGCCGACCCGCGCTACAAGGCCTCGGCCATCGTCGTCGACTTCATGACCCCCGAGACCGCCACCACGCACTGGTACTTCTGGGGCATGGCGCGCAACTTCAAGCCCGGTGACGCCGAACTGACGGCCAGCATCCGCGCCGGTCAGGGCCGCATCTTCTCCGAGGACCGGCAGATGCTCGAGCGCCAGCAGCGCAACATCAGCGCGCAGCCGCAACGCGCGCTGCTGAGCCTGAACATCGATGCCGGCGGCGTGCAGTCGCGCAAGATCATCGAACGCATGATCGCTGCCGAGCAGGCGCAGGCGCCGCAGGCGGCCTGAGCGACCTGCCCGCGAAGTCGGTCCCGGCCCCGCGGCGCGCCGCGTCGTGGGGCCTTCGGCCCCCTGCTACAGTGCCAGCGCACCCAGCCAGGCATGAGCGATGACCAGCGATTCCGCCGCCCCCCTCCCCCACGCACGGCGCAGCGGCGCCGCCTCCACGGGCCTCGAGCATTCGGCCCTGTCGCATGTGCTGGGCTACCAGCTGGCGCGCGCGTCCATCCAGACCCGCAGCGCCTTCCAGCGCTCGATCGGCGAACCGCTGCAGTTGCGTCCGGTGGAGTTCACCATCCTGCAGCTGCTGCGCCACAACCGCCGCGCCACGCAAAAGCAGCTGGCGCGCGCGCTGGCCGTCACCGCGCCGGGAATGACCGTGCTGCTCGATCGCCTGGAAACCCGCGGCCTGCTGCGCCGCGAGCGCAACCTGCACGACAAGCGCTCGGTGTTCGTGCTGCTGAGCGACGCCGGCCAGGCGCTCGCCGAGACCTCGCTGCAGGCCTCGCGCGACATGGAGTCCGAAGTGCTGCGCGCGCTGTCCGCCGGCGAGCGCATGATGCTGTTCGAACTGCTCGAACGCGTGGCCCGCGGCCCGCG
>JAKAXL010000074.1 GCA_021816585.1 Pseudomonadota bacterium
CCCCGGCCTGGATGCGCTTGAGCGCCTGCACCCCGTCCTCGGCCTCGTCGATCGTGCCCGTCACGTGCCCGGTCTGCATCAGCAGCCCGCGCACGATGCGGCGCATGGTCGGAAAATCGTCGACAACCAGGAATTTCAACCCAGCACCTTGTCCGTTCGTGTCGCGCAAGCATATCGGAGCCGTGTCGCGTCGTCCCAATCGGAGATGGACAACGACACGTTCGCGCGAAGTTGAACCCCCCTGCGCACGAATTGTGTACGCTTCGCCGGCGGCGGGCCGCGGCAGGGGCCGTATCGGCCAAAATTCGCCATTGTACGTTTCGATGCGTGCGGCATCCCGAGGCCATGTTTTGTGACTTCCGGGGCCGCCGACGCACTGCGCGCGCACCGGACCTGAAATAATCTGCTCGCGGCGCGCCGATGCGCGTCGCAGCGCAATTGCCTCCCGATGCCCCAGCCGCCGTCCGCCCCCGCCGCCCCCGCAGCCTCTGCCGCCTCGATCGCCCGCGCCGCGTTGCGCCGCCTCGCCGAGCAGGGCCTCGAGCCGACGCCGGAACAGTACCGTCGCGCCTACATGGCGGCGTCGCCGCAGGGCAGCGTGCCGGCGCCCGCGCGCGCCTTGCTGGACCGCCTGGACCGCTCGTCGCTGAGTCTGCTCGATGTCGCGCCGAAGCTGCGTGCCGCGCTGGGCGAAGGCGACTGGGAGGCGGCGCTGCGCCTGCTGTGGGACCGTCTGGAGACTCCGTTCGATCCCGCGGCCGCCAGCGGAGTGGGCCAGGCGCTGGCGCGCTTCGTGCGCGAATGGGAACGTTCGCAGGCCGGCCTGTCGCGGCTGCAGAAGCTGCAGGCGCTGCGCGACATCGAAGTCGTCGACGATGCGGCGCAGGCGCTGCAGCTCGTGCGCGCCACCAGCGATCGCTGGGCGGCCTTGCGCGAGCGCGCAGCTGCGCAGCCGACCCCCGAGGCGCCGGCGCCGCGGCGGGGCGGCAGCTGGAAGCGCCTGTGGCTGGACGCCGTGCGCATGGCCGAGCAGGCCTACGCCGAACAGCCGCAGATCCAGCAGCAGGCACGCGCGCTGCTGGCCGATGCCGGCGAGATGGAGCAGATCGGCGCTGCGCTGGCGACGCAGGCGCAGGCGCTCTGGGATGCCTGCGAACACTGGCAGGCCGGCAATTCCAGCACGCGCGCAGCCATGCTGGAGGCGGTCCGCCTGCTGCTCGACAACGTGGCCGAACTGTTCGCGCCGCAGCACTGGATCCAGGGCCAGATCGCCGCGCTGCACGGCGTGCTGCACGAGCCGCTGGACGCCCGCCGCCTGCAACAGGCGGTGCAGGCGCTGAAGGATCTGCTGGTGCACCAGGGGGTGCTGCAAAAGGCCGGCGACGATGCGCGCGCGCTGGCGCGCGAACTCATCGACATGGTGGTGCGCAGCCTCGGCACCTACGTGCAGAGCACCGAGGACTATGGGGAGCGGCTTCGCGCGGGAATGCACGAACTCGACGAATCCGGCGACTGGCTGCGCGCCAAGTCGGTGGTGCAGGGCATCCTCGCGCACAGCCAGCAGATGCTGGAGGACACGCGCAAGCTTCGCGTGTCCTTCGCCGAGGCGCAGGAGCAGCTGCAGCAGGCGCGCAGCCGGGCGCGCACGCTGGAGTCCGAGCTCGAGCAGATCAGCGAACTGATCCAGCAGGACCCGCTGACCGGGGCGCTGAACCGACGCGGGCTGGAACTGTCGTTCCGGCGCGAGGCCGCGCGCTCGTCGCGCAGCGGCGAGCCGCTGTGCATGGCGATGGTCGATCTGGATTTCTTCAAGCGCATCAACGACCAGTACGGGCACGACACCGGCGACGCCGTGCTGCGCGAGCTGGTGCAGGTGCTGCGCGCGGAGCTTCGCCCCACCGACGTGGTCGCGCGCATGGGCGGCGAGGAATTCCTGCTGCTGCTGCCGGGCGAGGACGAGCAGGGCGGTCTGCAGGTGCTGCAGCGCGTGCAGCGCATCTTCGGCGCGCGCCGCTTCACCCATCCGCAGCAGCCGGCCGGCATCGTCGCACGCTTCAGCGGCGGGGTCGGGTGCTGGAGCCCCGGCGAGCAGTTCGAGGAGATCTATGCGCGGGTCGACAAGGCCCTGCTGCAGGCGAAGGCCGCGGGGCGCGACCGCGTCGAAGTGGCGCAGCGCGCCGAGCCCGCGACCGGCTGAAGGCGACCGGTGCGACCCCGGGCCCCGTTTCATCCCTTCTGATTCACCCGTTCCTTTCGTTCAAGCACTCCACGAGTCGACATGGCAACCAAGACCAAGGAAGAGGCCCCGCCGAAGAAGAAGTCGGGCATGGGAAAACTGATCGTGATCATCGTCGTGGTGCTGCTGCTGCTGGCAGCCGGCGGCGGTGCCGCGTGGTGGTTCCTGATCCACAAGAAGGAGCCCAAGGGAGCGGCGAAGCCTGTCGCCGTGGCGGCCAAGCCCGCCCATTTCATCAGTCTTCAGCCTTTCGTGACCAACGTGCAGAGCACCGACGGCCAGGTGCATTACCTGCAGGTCACGATCGACCTGAAGACCGAGGACCCGAAGACCGACGAGCAGGTCAAGCAGCTGATGCCGGAAATCCGCAGCGCGATCCTCAACATCCTGGCGGCGCAGCAGGCCGCGACCGTGACCCAGGAGGCCACGCGCGACAAGCTGCGCGCGACCATCCTGGCGCAGGTCAACCAGATCCTGCGCAGCGGCTTCGACAACACCTCGAAGACCCCGCCGATCAACGGGGTGTACTTCTCGGGCTTCGTGATGCAGTGACGCCGCCGGGGACCGCGCCCGCCGCCTGCGGGCGGCGCCGCCGTCCCCGCCTCCCGGTCGTCGCCGGGGGAAACAGTTGTTACCGGATCTCGCGGCGCAGGGGGGAAGCCCCGCCGCGAGCCGCCGATCGCGCACGCCGGGGCTTGTCGCCGTACGACGTGCGTCGTAATCTGTGCGCATGCCGGATTTCCGTCTTCCTGCGGACGACCTCGAGTACGCGGTGCTGAGCGCACTGTGGGAGCGCGGCGTCGGCTCCGTGCGCGATCTGTACGAGCAGGTCGGCGCGCCGGCGGGGCTGGTCTACACGACCATCGCCAAGGTGGTCGACCGGCTGCGCGACAAGGGCCTGGTCGAGCGCAGCCGGTCCGGCGCCGCTTTCGTCTACACGCCGGCGGTGCAGCGCGAGACGGTCGAGTCGGCACGCGCGCGCCACATGGTGGATCGCCTGCTCGGCACGCGGCCGCGCGCGGCCGTCGCGGCGCTGGTCGAGGCGGTGGACGAGATCGACCCGGACCTGCTGCAGGAACTCGAGCGCGCCATCCGCAGCAAGAGGAGCTCCGGCCATGGGGCGTGAGACGCTGCTGACGCTGCTGCTGCTGCTGTTCGGCGGACTCGCCGCGCAGCCGCTGTCCCTGCTGCCGCGCAGGCCGCCGCCGGACGAGGCGCCGCGCATCGCCGAGCGCCGGGCCTGGATCGCGTTGTGGCTGCCGGTCGTGCCGACCATGCTGGCCGCGGCGTGGCTGTGCGGCTGGGCGCTGCGCGAACCCGACCCGGTGCATGCGCGCTTCGACCACGGCGTGGTGATCGCGGCCAGCCTGCCCTTCGCGTGGATCGCGCTGCGCGCGGCGCTGCGCGCGGCCTGGGTGCTGCTGCTGCCCGATCCGGCCGACCTGCCGATCTGCACCGTCGGACTGCTGCGCCCGCGCATCCTGTTCTCGCCGTTCCTCGCGCGTGCGCTGGACGAGGAGCAGATCCGCGCCGCCTGGGCCCACGAACAGGCGCACGCGCGCCACTTTGATCCGCTGCGCATCTGGCTCGCGCAGATCGCCACCGACCTGCAGTGGCCGTGGCCCGAGGCGCCCCGGCGCCTGCAGCGCTGGCTGCGCATCCTCGAGTGCGCGCGCGACGACGAGGCCCGCGAGTCCGGCGCCAGCGGCGTCGACCTGGCCGCCGCCATCGTGGCGACCGCCAGGCGGCTGCCTTCGACGCCGCGGCGGGCGCGGCCAGGCCGCGGCGCGCAGGCGCTGGTGGCGCTGCTCGATGACCCGGCGCTGCTGCAGCTGCGCGTGGCGCGCCTGCTCGCGCCGGCGCCGCAGGCCGGCACGCCGCAGGTCGCGCGACACCTCGGCGATCCCGCGCTGCTCGGCATCGCCGCGGTCGTGCTGGCGGTGTCGCTGGCGCTCGGGGTGGTGTACGGCCACGCGCTGGTGCATCCGTTCCTGGCCTGGACGAGGTCCGTCTGATGCGGGGCGGCAATTCGCGGCCGTACTACGACAAACGTCGTAACAATTGCCGATTGCCGCGCCGCGCCGCGCCGATGCAGCCGCAGGAGCTGCGGCCGCCATGCCGATGAAGCGGGTCCTGGGCCTCGCCGTGCTCGCCTGCGCGCTGCTCGCCGGCTGCGCCAGCTACACGCCGCGTCCGCTGCACCCGCGTCGCAGCGCCAGCGCATTGCGCCGGCGCAGCCTGTCCGATCCTCGGCTGCTGCGCTTTCTCGCGCTCGAGCAGCATCGCAGCGACCCGCCGCGCTGGGACCTGGCCACGCTGAGCCTGGTCGCCGTCTACGAGAGACCGGACATGCCCATCGCCCGGGCGCGCCTGGGCGAGGCGCGTGCCGGCGAGCTCACGGCGTCCGAGCTGCCGAACCCGACGCTGTCCATCGCGCCGACCTACGACGCCACCAGCCACGGCTGGAAGGCGGGCCCGCTGATCGATTTCCTGCTCGGCCCCTACGGCGCGCGCCCGGCGCGCATGGCGCGCGCGCAAGCCCGCATCGACGAGGCGCGGCAGCGCATCGCGATCACCGCGTGGGGGCTGCGGGCACGCGTTCGCGGCGCGCTGATCGAGCTGTGGTCGTCGCGCGCGGCGCTGCGCCTGGCCGGGCAGCGGGTGACGCTCGCGGCGCACTACCGCGACGCGCTGGCCGAGCGCCTGCGCGCCGGAATGGCCTCGGCATCGGCCGTGTCGGCGGCCACGCTGGCCTGGCAGCGGGCCGAGCTGCGCCTCGCCGAGGACCGACGTCGTGCGCGCCTGGCCAGCGCCGCGCTGGCCGCGGCGCTGGCCGTGCCCGACTCCGCGCTCGAGGGCGTCCGCGTCGACCTGCGCGACATCGCGCATCCGCGGCCCCCCGGCCGGCTGCGCGGACTCGTGCGCGCGGCGCTGGTGTCGCGCCCCGACGTGCTGCAGGCCCTGGCGCATTACCAGGCGGCGCAGGACGCGTTGCGACTCGCGGTGGCGCAGCAGTACCCGTGGTTCGAGATCGGCCCCGGCTACCACTACGACCAGGGGGACAACAAGTTCATCGTGTCGATCTCGCTGCCGCTGCCGCTGCTGAACCGCAACCAGGGGCCGATCGCGCAGGCGCGTGCGGCGCGTCGCCTGGCGGCCGAGCAGTTCCTCGCGGTGCAGGCGAGGGCGCTGGCCGGGATCGACCGCGCGCGCGCCGACTGGCACGCCAGCGAGTCGGAGCTGCAGCGTGCGCGCCGGGTGCGCGCTGCCGCCGCGAGCCAGCTGAGCCGGCAGCGCGAGCGCTTCGCCGCCGGCGGCATCGGGCGGCTGCGCCTGCTCGGCGCCGAGCAGGCCTTCGTGCAGGCGCGTCAGTTCACGCTGGCGGCCTCGCTGCACCAGCGCCGGGCGCTGGGAGCGCTCGAGTCGGCGCTGTACCACCCCTTTCTCGTCGCCCCACGGAGCCGATGATGCGCCGAACCGTCCTCGCATGCGCCTTCCCGGCGCTGGCCGCAATCGTCTTCGCGGGCAGCGCCTGCGCGGCGTCGCCAGGCGCCATCCGGCTCGACGCGAAGGCCGTGGCGGCGGGACGGATCCGCACCGTGCCCTTGCAGGCGCTCGAGTGGGCACCGCGGGTCGAGGCCTACGGCGTGGTGCTCGACCCCGGTCCGCTGATCCGCCTGGCCGCGGACATCGCCGCCGCGCGCAGCCGCCTCGCCGTGGCCGGCGCCAGGCTCGCGCTGGCGCGCAGCGAGGCGGCGCGCGCGTCCGCGCTGTACCGTTCCGGGCGCAACATCTCCGAGGCGCGCTACCAGGATGCGCGGGCGCGGCTGCGCGTGGCCGAGGCCGCGCAGTCCGAGGCCCGCGCGCGGCGCCTCGAGGTCGTCGCGCGCGGGCGTGCCGACTGGGGTGCGCGCCTGGCGGCGGCCGCCGCCGACGGGGCCGCGCCGCTGCCGCAGCTGGAGCGGGGCTCGCTGCGCCTCGTCGAGGCCAGCGTCGCGCTCGGCGCCTCGCTGCCGGCCGCGCTGGCGCCGCCCGTCGCGCGGCTTCCGGACGGCACGCAGGCGAGGGTGCGGGTCGTGGGCCCGGCGCCGCGCGCGGCGGCGTCGATCAGCGGCCCCGGGGTGTACGGGGTGATGCCCGCCGAGGCCGCGGCGCCGATCGGCACGCCGCTGACGCTGCAGCTGCGCGGTCTGCACAGCCAGGCCGGGGTGCTGGTGCCGGCCGCGGCCGTGGTGTGGCACGGCGGGCGCGCACGGGTGTATCTGCAGCGGGGCGCGGCGTCGTTCGCGGCGGTCGCGATCCCGGCGCCGGTGCGCGCGCGCGGGGGGTATTTCGTGCCGCAGGATGCCGCGCAGGGCTTGCGCCCCGGGGGGCGCATCGTCGTCGGCGGCGCGGAGCTGCTGTATTCGGCGTCGCGCTCGGCGCGGCCCGCCGCCGCGCACGGCGCGCGCTGAAGGGGCCGCCGATGGCTGCGATCATCGCCTTCTGCCTGCGCTTTCGCCGCCTGGTGCTGGTGGCGGCGCTGGGCCTGAGCCTGCTCGGGGTCGTCGCGGTGATCCATGCCCCGTACGACGTGTTTCCCGAATTCGGGCAACCCACGGTCACCGTGGAGACGAACGTCGCCGGGCTCGCGCCGCGCCAGATCGAGGCGCTGGTGACCACTCCGGTGGAGGATGCGATCAACGGAATTCCCGGCCTGTCGACCCTGCGCTCGAAGTCGATGGAAGGGCTGTCCATGGTGAGCGCGGTGTTTGCCGGGAGCAGCGACGTGTACCGCGACCAGCAACTGGTGGCGCAGCGCATCGCGGCGCTCCCGGCGTCGCTGCCGCCGCACGCGACCCCGGTGATCGCGCCGCTGCAATCGTCGACCGGGGTCGCGCTGTCGATCGGCCTGGCCTCGAAGCGCATGTCGCTGATGCGCCTGACCGAACTCGCGCGCTGGACCCTCCGGCCCGCGCTGCTGGCGGTTCCGGGCGTGTCCAAGGTGGTGATCTTCGGCGCGCGGCCGGAGCAGTTGCAGGCGCAGTTCGACCCGGCCAGGCTGGCCGCGCTGCACATCGGACTGAACCAGTTGAGCGCCGCGGCCGCGGCGTCCAGCGGGGTGCTCGGCGCGGGGGTCGTGAACACGCCGAACCAGCAGCTGTTCCTGATGAGCCACGGCCAGGCGACGACGCCGGCGCAGCTGGCCGACAGCGTGCTGCTGCGCCGCGACCATCGCAGCCTCAGCCTGGGCGAGGTCGCGCGGGTCGTGGCGGCGCCGCCGCCGCCGATCGGCGGTGCCTTGCTCGGCACGCAGCCGGGGCTGCTGCTGGTGGTGGGCACGCAATACGGGGCGAACACGCTGGCCGTGACCCGCGGGCTCGACCATGTGCTGGCCTCGCTGGCACCGGTGTTCCGGCACGACGGCGTGCAGGTGCTGCCCGACGGTCTGCGCCCGGCCTCGTTCATCGACTCCGCGCTGCGCGACGTGCGCGACTCGCTGGCCATCGGCGGCGTGCTGATCGCCATCGTGCTGTACCTGGCGCTGCGCAACTGGCGTACCGCGGCGGTGTCCTTCGCGGCGATCCCGCTGTCGCTGCTGGCCGCGGCGACGGTGCTGGTGCACTTCGGCCAGAGCCTGAACACGCTGTCGCTGGGCGGGCTGGCGATCGCGCTGGGCGAGGTCGTCGACGACGCCGTGGTCGGGGTCGAGAACATTCACCGCCGGCTGCGCGAGAACCGCGCGCTGGCGCAGCCGCGACCGGTGCACGAGGTCATGCTCCGGGCCACGCTGGAGGTGCGCAAGGCGGTGATCTACGCGACCTTCGCGGTGGTGGTCGTGTTCCTGCCGGTGCTGCGCCTGGGCGGGGTGGCAGGGCGCCTGTTCACGCCGCTGGCGCTGGCGTACATGTTCGCCATCCTGGCCTCGCTGGTGGTGGCGCTGACGGTCACGCCGGCGCTGGCCATGCTGCTGCTGGGCAGCAGCCGGCTCGACCCCGCCGACCCGCCGCCGGTGGCGCTGGCCAAGCGCGCCTACGCGCGCCTGCTGGGCGCCGTGCATGCGCGTGCGGGCGCCGTCATCGCGGCGGTGGCGCTGATGGTCGTCGCCGGGCTGGCCAGCGTGCCGCTGCTGCGCACGAGCTTTCTGCCGCACTTCAACGAGAACGACCTGATCCTGCACTTCCAGACGGCCCCCGGCACTTCGCTGGCGACGACCGGGCGCATCGCCGAGCGGGCGGTGGGGATCCTCGAGCGCATGCCCCAGGTCGCGCACGTGGTCGCGCACTACGGGCGTGCGCACCTGTCCAACGGCGCCGCGCCGACCGACAAGGCGGAGATCGACATCGGGCTCAGCGCGCGCGGGCGGGTCGACGGCCAGGCGACCAAGCAGCGCATCCTCGACGCGGTGCGCGGGGCACCGGGGGTGCGCTGGTGGGCCAACACCTTCCTCACCGAGCGCATCCACGAAACCCTGTCGGGGGTGACGGCGCCCGTCGTGGTGACCATCTACGGCCGCAGCCTGCACGCGCTGAACGGCGACGCGCGCCGGGTCGCGGCGGCGCTGCGCGAGGTGCCGGGGGCCGCCGGGGTGCGCATCGAAGCCCCGCCGGGGACCCCGGAGCTGTCGATCCGCGTCGATCGCGCGGCGCTGCTGCGCTACGGGCTGAGCTCGGCGCAGGTGCTGCGCGCGATCCAGACCTGCTACCGCGGACGCACCGTCGGCCGTGTCTACACCGCGGGCGCCTCGCTGCCGATCGTCGTCGTGCTGCCGCCGGCGCTGCGCACCGACCCGGACGCGATCGCCGCGGTGCCGCTGGTCGACGCCTCCGGCGGCATCGTGCGCCTGGGCGCGCTGGCGAGCATCCGCGAGCGCTCGGGCGACTCGCTGATCCTGCATCGCGGCGCGCAACGCGTGCAACTGGTCACCGCCAACGTCGACGGCAGCGCATCGCGATTCGTGGCGCGGGCGCGTCGGCGCCTGGGCACGCTCGCGCTGAACCCCGGCGACTTCCTGCGGGTCGGCGGCACCGCGACGGCGTCGGGCAGGGCGCGCCTGCAGCTGGCCATCGACTCGGCGCTGGCGCTGGCGGCGGTGCTGGGCCTGCTGGTGGTCGCGCTGCGCGAAGGGCGCAGCGTCGCGCTGCTGGTGGCCAACCTGCCGTTCGCGCTGCTCGGCGGGATCGCCGCCATCTGGGTCGCCGGGCTGCCCGTCTCGCTGGGCGCCGCGGTGGGGTTCGTCACGGTGTTCGGGATCACGCTGCGCAACGCGATCATGCTGCTGGCGCACTACCGGTCGCTGGTGGTCGACGAGGGGCTGCCATGGACCTGGGAGACGGCGCGCGCCGGCGCGATGCACCGGCTGGCGCCGATCCTGATGACCGCGCTGGTCACCGCGCTGGGCCTGCTGCCGCTGGCGCTGGGTGCGCATCGGCCGGGCCAGGAGATCGAGGGTCCGATGGCCATCGTGATCCTCGGCGGGCTGCTCAGCTCGACCGCGCTGAGCTTGCTGGTGCTGCCCACGCTGGCGCTGCGCTACGCGCGCTTCGGGAGTTCGGAGTACGACGCGTCGGGCGAAGCCGCCGGGGCGTGAGCAGGAGCTTCCCGCGAAGCAATGTTGATTGACCA